>CAYVKH010000085.1:0-12425 GCA_964451965.1 uncultured Opitutaceae bacterium | reverse complement strand
CTCTCTTCTTCTCAATCAAGAAGTTAAACGTCGGCTTGATGAAGCGTCGTGCTGGAATGGTGCGTTTGCTCGTCATGGATGTGAAGGGCGGGAGAGGACATGCCCCGGGGCGGGGAAAGCGTACGAGCAAACCAGCATCCCTGGAAATGTCGAGCCAAAACGACCCATGGACTAAGCGCTTGCGCAAGCCGCCCGCTGGGTGGTGGAGTGGCCGGATGCACCTGGCATTCGATTTGATCGGCGAGCTGGAAAGGGCCCTGAAGGCCGCTGCGGCGGCGGCCGGGGTCGAGGCCGGGTCCTTCGAGCCCGGGGTGCGCACCTCCGACCCGCGGCACGGGGATTTCCAGGCCAACGGGGTCCTGGCGGCCGCCAAGAGGGCGGGAAAGCCGCCCCGCCCGATCGCCGAGGCCCTCGTGGCCGCCCTGGGGGACGACATCCGCGGAGCTTTCGAGGTGTCCGTTGCGGGTCCAGGCTTCATCAACTTCAGGACCAGGCCGCAGACCCTCCTGGCGTGGCTCCAGGGCCACCGCTGCGCGGGGGACCTTGCCAAGGGGGCCTCCGCCGCCCACCGGGGCGAGACCTGGGTCGTCGACTTCAGCTCCCCGAACACGGCCAAGCAGATGCACGTGGGCCACCTGCGCTCGGCGGTCATCGGGGAGGCCATCTCGCGCCTCCTAGCGTTCACCGGGGCGCGGGTGGTGCGCGACAACCACATCGGCGACTGGGGCACCCAGTACGGCAAGCTGATATGGGCCTGCAAGCGCCACATGGACGAGGCCGCGCTCGCGCGGGACCCGATCGAGGAGTTCGAGCGCCTCTACAAGCTGGGAAGCTCGGCGGCCGAGTCCGACCCGGCGGTCATGGACGAGGCCCGGGCCGAGCTCGTCAGGCTGCAGGCCGGCGACCCTGAGAACCTGGCCCTCTGGAGGCGGATCAACGAGGCGAGCCTGTCGGCCTTCCAGCGGATCTACGACAGGCTCGGCATCCGCTTTGACCAGACGCTCGGCGAGAGCTTCTACAACGACAAGGTCGAGCGGGTGTACGCCGAGCTGTCGGCCGACTCGATCTCCAGCATGAGCGACGGGGCCCAGGTCGTGTTCCACCCGGAGCATCCCAGGTTCAGGACCCAGCCGATGATCGTGCGCAAGTCGGACGGCGCCGCCAACTACGCGACGACCGACCTGGCCACGATCCTCTACCGCTCGGAGCATCTCCACGCGGACGGCATCCTCTACGTCGTCGACAAGCGCCAGGGGGACCATTTCGAGCAGCTCTTCCTGACCGCCCGCAAATGGTTCGGGAAGCGCGGGCGCAGGCTGCCCAGGCTCGAGCACGTCGACTTCGGGACGGTCCTCGGTGAGGACGGCAAGCCGCTCAAGACGCGCACGGGCGACAACATCAAGCTCAGGGAGCTCCTCGACGAGGCCGCCGAGCGGGCCTTCGCGCTCGTGAGCGAGAAGAGCCCGGACTTCCCCGAGGACGAGCGCAGGAGGATCGCCGAGATCGTGGGCGTCGGCTCGGTGCAGTACGCCGACCTCTCCCAGAACCGGGCGAGC
Organism: uncultured Opitutaceae bacterium; assembly: GCA_964451965.1. GTDB lineage: Bacteria > Verrucomicrobiota > Verrucomicrobiia > Opitutales > Opitutaceae > Palsa-1447. The sequence continues at coordinate 10,869 of CAYVKH010000085.1, read as the reverse complement.
GACTACGTCTTCTCCTGGGACAGGATGATCTCGCTCGAGGGCAACACCGCGGCCTACCTCCTCTACGCGGTCGCCCGGATACGCTCGATCTTCAGGCGCCAGGGCCTGGAATGCGGCGACCCCGCCGCCGAGTCGGGCGCCGGGGTGTTCGAGACCGCCGACGAGGCCGCGCTCGCGCGCAAGCTGGTCAAGTTCTCGGACGCGCTCCGGCTGGCGGTGGAGACCCTCTGCCCCCACTTCCTGTGCCTCTACCTCTACGAGCTCGCCGGGGAGTTCAGCACGTTCTACAACGCCGACAAGGTGATCGTGGCCGAGGCGGCCGTGCGGGCGCGCCGGCTCCTCCTCTGCGCGCGGACGCTCCTGGTCCTCGAGACCGGGCTCGGGCTCCTCGGGCTGCGCACGCTGGAAAGAATGTAGTCAGAACGCGCTTGCCGGCGCGGCCCCCCGCAACCACCCTGCCCCAGACATGGCCACGACGCAGGAGTTCTACATTCGCGAGGCGTCCGAGAACGAGGCCCGGGGCCCGTTCAACATGGAGCAGCTCGTGTCCCTGGCGGATACCGGCCAGGTGACAGCCGAGACGCTCTGGTACGACCCGACGGTCGAGAGCTGGGCCGTGATCGGCACCAATGAAAACCTGAAGGAGGCGCTGTTCCCCGAGAAGAGGAAGCTCCGCATGAAGGTGCGGGAGGCCATCCCGACGCAGAAGCAGGGGGACTCGCTGGCGCCCATCACGGTCGAGGACATGCTCGCGGGCGCCGAGGGCAAGACCGCCGAGACCAAGGACAAGGCCGACCCGCAGATCCTGCAGGCCCACGCGGCGCGGATCGGGATGTGGTCGGCGGTCGCGTGCCTCGTGCTGCTGGCGGCCGGCGAGGTCCTTCCCGTCGCGGACTCGATCGCCGCGATGGACATGAACAAGATTCTGGACCAGCCGCTCGTGTTCCTAGGGGGGGCCGACCTGTTCATGGCCGTGATGCTCGGCCTCGGCGTCGTGTCGCTCTATCCCATCATACGGTTCAGGGCCGCCGTCGGGCTCGGGCTCTTCGGCTTCGTGTACTTCGCGCAGGGAACGCCCATGCCGGTTCTCGCCGTGGCCGGGGCGTCGGTGGGCCTCTATTTCACCACGATATTCGTGGACATGCTTCCCGTCCTCGTCGTCTCGGCCCTCGGCGTCCTGGGGTCGGCGGGAGTCGCGTACTTCATGCTGTCGGTCTGACCACGCGAATGCCTTTCACGGGCACCGGGGCAAGGCTGGCCCTCCTTTGGAAAAAGGACATCTGGCAGTCGTCCCACCTGAACGACCATTCCCTTAAGGGCCGGTTCTACGCGCTCCTGCGGGTCGTCTCGACGACGGCGACCACCTTCAGCGAGACCAAGACGCTCAGCCGGGCCGCGGACCTGAGCTTCAGCTCCATGCTGGGCCTCGGGCCCCTGATCGCCATCGCGATGCTGGTGGCGTCCTCGCTCTTCGGCGGGCGCAACCCGAACCTGGCCGTCGACGCGCTCAACCGGCTCATCACCTTCGTCGCCCCGCAGCTCGACCAGTACGAGGGCCTGGAGAACGGTGGAAAGGTCCCCGTCAACCCCGAGCTTGTCGATATGATCAACGGGTTCATCAGGGGGGCCCACTCCGAGACGGCCGGAATCGTGGGGGCCGTGCTCCTCGTCCTGATCGTCCTGCTCCTTTTCAAGTCCATCGAGGACTCGTTCAACGAGATCTGGGGCGTGCGCCGCGGCCGCACGCTCTTCATGCGGGTCGTCCTCTACTGGACCGTGCTGACCCTCGGCGGCGTGCTCCTGTTCGCGGCGACCGCGCTCCTCGGGGCGGGGGCCTTCGCGAACGTCTTCGGCGGCAGGCTGCCCTTCGGCGCCGAGATCGAGCGCCTGCTGCGCTGGTCGCTGCCGTCGATCTCGTTCGTCATCCTGGTGGGGGTCCTGGCGGTGTTCTACCGCGCGATCCCCAACACGAGGGTGCGCTGGCGGGCGGCCCTGTGGGGGGCCCTCGCGGTCGCCGTGCTCCTGACGGCCAATAATTTCCTCCAGTTCCTGTACCTGAAGCGCGTGCTCCTGACCCGCAGCCTGTTCGGGCCGCTCGGGATCATCCCCGTGCTGATGTTCGGGCTCTTCGTCTTCTGGCTCTTCGTGCTGGTGGGGGGCCAGATCAGCTATGCGGTCCAGAACGTCCACCTGCGCAACGCCCGCCTCGCCTGGGGCAGCCTGAGCGCGGCGAACCGCGAGCGCCTCTCCCTGCGCGTGCTGATGACCGTCTGCCGCCGCTTTTACGCGCGCCAGCCGCCCATCTCGGTGTCGGAGCTGTCGAGCGCCGTCCGGCTTCCCGCCCAGGTCGTGAACGAGTGCCTGAACCGCATCGTCGGCTCGGGCTACGTCATGGCCGTGCCGCCGGCGCCCGGATCCCGTTCCACGGAGGTCCTCTACCAGCCCACCCGGCCGCTCGACCGGATAAACCTGTTCGAGTTCAAGGCGGCGGCGGACAGCCTCGGGGTCGACCCGGCCGGGGACGCCGTCGAGGGCGCCGACCCGGTCGTCGCGGAGTTCGGCGCCGAGATGAGGCGCGTGGGCCGCGAGGCGTTCTTCGCGAAGAGCGTGGAGGAGCTCCTCAGGCTGGAGCCTCCGTCCAAATAAAGCGTTGCCAGGCCAGGGCGCCGGCCTAGCCTTGGGGCCCTTTTACCCAAATGATTTCCTGGATCCAGCGCACCTTCCAGCACCACTTCCGCCTCATATTCGCCGTCCTGTTGATCGGCATGGTGATACCGTTCGTCTTCACCATTGGATCGACCCCGGGCATCGGGCGCGCCGAGCGCTCCGCGACCGGCCGGGACTTCTTCGGCCACAACCTCCTCTCGCAGGACGAGTCCCGGGCCCTGATGGGCGACACCCGCCTGAGCGCCGAGCTCCAGTACGGGTCGGACGTGAGCGCCGAGCAGCTTCAGTACTACATGTTCCAGCGGGTCGCCGCCCGGCACATGGCGGACGAGCTGCACATGCCGAGCCCCTCCGCGGAGGACATCACGGGCTTCATAAAGACCCTGCGCATCTTCGCCGGGCCCGACGGCCAGTTTGACGTGAGCCACTACAACGCCTTCAGGAACTCGCTGAAGGCGAGCGCCTCGGTCACCGAGGCCGACATCGCGCGGGTGATCGCGGACGACGTGCGCATGATCAAGCTCCAGCACCTGCTGGCCGGCCCGGGCTACGTCATGCCGGGAGACGTCAAGGACCTCCTCGTCAAGGGCGACACGACCTGGACCATCTCAACGGCCACGACCGACTACGCGGCCTACGCCCCGGACATTACCCTGACGGAGGCCGAGATCACCAAATTCTTGGCGGACAATTCATTCCGGTACACGGTCGCCCCGCGCGCCGTGGTGGACTGCGTCCGGTTCCCGGAGGACAACTTCCTGGTCGGGATCGCCCCCACCGACGCCGAGGTGCGCGCGTACTACGACGCCAATCCCTCGAAGTTCCCGAAGGGCGCCGGCGCGAAGGCCCCCGCCGTGAAATCTGACCCCTCGGCCGACTTCGCCGCGGCGCAGCCCCAGGTGCGCCAGGCCCTTGTCGCGGAGACCGCCAGGGGCAAGGCGGTCAAGGCGGCCTCGGACCTCGCGTACGCCCTGTACGAGGGCAAGGTCACCCGCGCCTCCCTCCAGCCCTTCCTTGCGGGGCGCAACCTCAAGGCGGAGGGCCTGGCGCCCTTCACGAGCGAGGCCGGCCCGGCCGAGTTTGGCGGGTCCCGCGAGATCGCGACCGCCGCCTTCGAGCTGAATTCCGACCGCTTCTACTCCGAGGGGATCCCAAGCCCCGCGGGGGCGGTGGTCCTCATCTGGAAGGACCTTCTCCCCTCGCACCAGCCCACCCTGGCCGAGATTCGGGACCGGGTCGTCGCGGACGCGACCGACAACCAGAAGCGCATCCGCTTCGTCGAATTCGGGAGGACCCTGAAGACCGGGATTGAGCGCCGCCTCAAGGCCGGCGAGCCGTTCGACAAGGCCGCGGCGGAGGCCGCGGGTTCCACCAAGGTGACCGTAAAGGCGTATCCCCCGTTCAAGCTCCGCGACCAGCCGAAGGACCTGGACCAGACCGTGTACGGCATCATCGATCGGCTGGGGAAGGGCGCGGTCTCCGACATGGAGGCCACGGCCGACAAGGGAGTCCTCGTGTACGCCGCGGACAAGAAGGAGCCCGTCACGGGCGAGTCCAATCCCCTCTATTCACAGGTCAAGGCGCAGATCGCTGAGAACTTCGCCCGGACCGATGCGACGTCGATCATGCGCGAGGTCGTCGACGCCGAGCTCAAGCGCACCGACAGGAACGCGAAATAGGCGCTCGCGGCGGCCGCCGCTCAACCGCGGCTTTCGACCGTCCCGGCGTTCCGGCGCGCCGCATGTCGAAAAAGAGTAACTTTGTGGCGCATAGCCGTGTTCAATCATATGCAGACGCCGCATCCCCCCTCACCCATGCCCAGACCCATCGTTCGCGCGGGCCTCGCCCTGCTTTGCATCCTACCCGCTTTGCCCGGCCTGGCCGAGGAGAGCCCCGCCCCGCAGGCGGCCTTTGGGCAGACGGAGCCGCCCATCGACCTGTCGGGGCCGGTGACGCTGCAGAACTGCGTCGGCCTGGCCCTGGGCCGCAACTTCACGGTCCGGATCCAGCACTTCAACGTCTACGAGGCCGTCGACTCGGTCGAGGTGCAGAAGGCGGCGTTTGAGCCCGTCTTGGGGTTCAAGGCCAGCAGGCAGGTGGCGCAAAACGCGACGACCCAGACCGTCTTCACGGTCCCCTACAGCGCCTACGACTCGTCCACGCTGTCGGTGAACGACACGCTGGTCACGGGCGGCACGCTCTCGGCGGACTACAGCCTCTTCAAGACCGACATCAACCCGAGCTATGGGTCGCTCAACCCCTCGTACGCGAGCTCCGTGTCGATCTCGGTGGCGCAGCCGCTCCTGCAGGGGGCGGGGACCGACTACAACCGGGCCGCGCTGGAGAGCGCCAGGCTCGGGGTGAAGATATCCAACCTGACCTTCAAGAGCACGGTCCTGACGATGATCCTGAACGTCGAGACGACCTACTACAACCTGCTCTACCAGCGCGAGCAGTACAAGGTCCAGGAGGAGCAGCTGAAGCAGGCCCAGCAGCTCCTCGACGAGAACACGATCCGGCGCCAGACCGGGACGCAGACCGACCTCGACGTCATGAACGCAAAGTCGGGGGTCGCCTCCGCCCAGAACCTCCTGATCCTCGACAAGCAGGCCGTCCAGAACAGCGAGGACAGCCTCCTGAAGCTTCTGGGCGACCGCGAGTTCAAGTCGGCGGTCGGTGCGATCGAGTTCCCGGACATCGGCGAGCCGGACGTCTCGTTTGACCGCTCCTACAAGGTCGCCCGGGAGAACGGGCCGGACCTCGCCGTGGCCCAGGCGACGATCGACCAGTTCAAGCTGAGCGCGCTCAAGGCCAAGCGCAACACGCTGCCCCAGCTGGACGTCAACGGGGGAGCGGGATACAGCTCCTACGCGGCGACGGCCAACCAGTCGGTCACCGGCGCATGGAACGGGTACAACTGGACCGCGGGCGTGACGCTGAGCGTCCCGTGGGGAATGCACGCCAACCGGGCGCTCTACCACCAGGCGCTCTCGCAGGTCCGCAGCCATGAGGTCGCCTACGACCAGGCCGACCAGAACCTGATGGTGAACGTGCGCGCCGCCGTGCGGGGGGTGCAGGCGAGCGTGGAGAGCGTGCGCTCGTCCGCGGAGAACACCCGGTTCGCGGCCAAGGCGTACGAGCTCACGAAGGCCCAGTTTGACGCCGGTCTTGCCACGAGCTACTTGGTGCTGCAATCTCAGAACACTCTTGAAACCGCCCGCGTCAGTGAGTTGCAGGCGAAGGTCAATCTGCTCTTGGCGATCGCGAACCTGCGCTTCCTCGAGGGCGGTTCGCTGCAGCTTTACCGAATCAACCTTCCTGAATGACGGACCAGGCCGCCGGGCCGGATTCAGCCTGGTTGAGCTGTCGGTCGTCGTTCTGATCATCGGGATCCTGGCCGCGGCCTCGGTGCCGGCGCTCAAGAAGAACGCGCTGAACGCGCGCTCGAGCGCCGTGATGAACGACCTGCGGGTGTACTCCGGCGCCTTCCAGTCCTACGCCCAGGAGCACGGCGACTGGCCGCCGGGCGGCTCGCCCCCCGGCGTGTTCCCCGCGGGCATGGAGGGCTACCTGAGCTCGACGAACTGGTCCCGCAAGACGCCCATCGGGGGCAACTACCAGTTTGCCACGCAGAGCCCGCAGGGGGGCGGCCGCTACTCGGCGGTCATCATCATAGCCTCGACCACGGACAACCCGGTGTCGTCCGACTTCAACCAGCTCTCCGACATCGACCAGAAGCTGGACGACAACAACCTCGCCACGGGCAATTTTTTCCTCGGATACCGCAACTACCCGGTGTTTGTGTTGGAGCACTAAATGTACCTAGTCACGACATCCCATCTCGGACCGGACGCGCGGAGGACAAGCACGGCCACGGAGGCCAAGGACCGCGGCGACCTCACGTCGGCCGAGCTCACGGCGCTTTTGGACGCGTTCGTGGAGATAGACCCCGCCGACAATGAGGAGTTCGACCCCCACGTGATCGTGGCGGGCCGCGGCGCGAAGCTCATCGTCCGCACGAGCCGCGGCCGGCTCCAGGTCTACGACGTCTGGGACCACGCGGCCCCCGCCGTCGAGATGACCGTGGCCGGGATCCTCCAGAGGCTCGACCGCGTCGAGACGGTTCCGCCGTTCGCGCAGGTTGCCGAGCTGCCGGCCCCGACCGCGCCCCACCGCGGCATCGCCTTCGCGATGCTGACGCTCGGCCTCATCCTGAACGGCTACATCCTCTACTCCGTCTTCTACGTTGAGAGCGTGAACAAGAAGGTGGAGGTCAAGCTCCTCACGGACGCCGACGAGATCAAGGCCAAGGAGGCGACCCTCGCCGGGACCTATGCGACCGGCGCGAAGACGGGCGACCGGGTGATCGAGCTCGATTCCTCCGGGCAGGTGCGCTTCTACGAGGTCGGCGCGAAGGGGCCGATCAACGACTCGAAGGACACCTACCGGATCGGCCGCCACGACGGGCTGCTCTGCATCACGACGGCTGAAAGCGGCGTCGTCGACCTGGTCGGCGACACGCTGGTCTACTACAGGGACGTCTACCAGAGGCGCCGGCCCTCACCCTAGGAACAGGCCCGCTTCGTCGCGCAGCAGGGCCGCGTCGTGCACGGCGTGGGGCGGCAGCTGGGTGCGGAACCAAGTCCGCTGCTTCTTCACGAGCGCCCGCGTGTCCTTCGCGACCGCGGCGGCGAGGCCCGCGGCGGGCGCACGGCCCTCCAGCACGTCAATCGTCTCGCGGTAGCCTATGGCCCGCGACGCGCTCGGGTTCGAGCGCAGGCCCGCCTCCAGAAGGCGCGCGACCTCGTCCACCAGGCCCCGGCCGATCATGGAGCCGATCCGGCTGGCGATCCGCGCCTGAAGGTCGGGATCGGCCCGCTCCAGGCGCGCAAGCCGGACCCGCCAGCCCTCGAACGCGGGGACGGCGCGGACGAAGTCGGCCGCGAGCTCCGCTAGGGTCCGGCCCGAAGCGAGGCAGCGGCCGAGGGCGCTCGCGACGCGGCGGGGGTTCGCGGTGTCGAGCGCCCCGAGCCCGCCGGGGTTGAGGCGCGCCAGCTCCGAGACCAGGGCGGGCAGCCCCTCCGACTCCAGCGCCGCGGCGACCCTCGCGCGGACCTCCTTCGGGACCTCGAGGCCGTCCGCCACCGGGGCGAAGAACGACCTGAGGTAGAACCCGCTCCCGCCGACCACGAGGACCGCGCGGCCCCTCGAGAGGATCTCCTCTGCGGCCGCCCGGGCCATCGGCGCGTAGGCCGCCGCGCTCATGGGCTCCGAAACCTCCCGGATGTCGATCAGGTGGTGGCGCACCCGGGCGCGCTCGGAAGGCGTCGGCTTGGCCGTCCCTATGTCCATGCCCCTGTAGAAGAGGAGCGAATCGCAGGAGATGATCTCGGCCGAGTTGGCCTCCGCCCAGCGCAGCGCCCACTCGGTCTTGCCGACCGCGGTGCACCCCGTGAGAACGTGCAGCTCCCGGGGAAGCCCTCCCCGCGCGCTCACGACGCCCCTCGCATCTCCCACGCCGGACTCGTCCTGTTGCGCCCGCCCTCCTTCGCGGCATAGAGCGCCCTGTCGGCCGAGGCGAACAGTTCGCCGGCGGTGCGGGCGTCCGAGGGAAGCTCGGCCACGCCGGCGCTCGCCGTGACGGTCAGCATGAGCCCCCCGCCCGCCGCGATCGGCTCCGTGGCCACCGCGGCGATCGCCCGGCGCGCGACCTCGAGCGCCGCGGCCCGGTCAGTCTGCACGAGTATCAGCGCGAACTCCTCGCCGCCGATGCGCGCGGCGCGGTCGACCGTGCGGATGGCGCCGGCGATCCGGTGCGCGGCCTCCTTGAGGACCGCGTCCCCCGCAGGGTGGCCGTGCAGGTCGTTGATCGACTTGAAGCGGTCGAGGTCGACGATCACGAGCGCAAGCGGGTTGCCGAAGCGCACGGAGCGCTCCTCCTCCTCGGCGAGGATCCTCTCGTACTCCCTGCGGTTGAGCAGGCCCGTCAATTCGTCCCTCGTGGCGAGGCGGCGGAGCGCCTCCAGCGTGTCGCCGAGCTTCAGGGCGTAGCGGAGCGACCGCTCCAGGGCATGCGGCGAGATCTCGCCCTTCACAAGGTAGTCGAGTGCGCCCGCCTCCATCGCCTGGATGTCGATGTTCTCCGACGACTCGGCGGTGAGGAAGACGATCGGCGTGCGGCACCCGCTCCCCGCGGCCTCCTGGATCAGCTGGAGCCCGTCCCTTTCGCCAAGGCGGTAGTCGAGGAGGCACACCGCGTAGGCCCCCGTCAGCAGCCGCGCCAGGCCGTCCTCGTAGGTCTCGGACCAGTCGAGCTCGTACGAGCCCCGTCGGAAGTTCTTGAAATGCTCCTGGAGCAGCCGGTACTGGAGCCGGTCGTCGTCGATGACAAGGACGCGGGTCATGATCGCCTTGTCCCCGCGGCGAGGTCCGACACCCTCGCGGCCAGTGCGGGCCCGATCCCCTTGCGGGCCGCGAGGCCGTCCCGCACAACGTTGACAAGGGCGCTCCCGACGACGACCCCGTCCGCGATCGCCGCCACCTGGGCCACCTGCGCCCGGGTCGAGATCCCGAAGCCCACCGCCACGGGGAGCCTCGAATGGGCCCGGATCCGCGCAACCGCCTCGGCAATGCCGCCCGCCAGCTGGTCGCGGACCCCCGTGACGCCCTCGCGGGACACGTAGTAGATGAAGCCCGTCGCGGCCGCAGCTATCCTCGGGAGCCTCGAGTCCGGGGTTGTCGGGGCAACGATGCAGACCGTGTCGACGCCGCTCCTGCCGCACGCGGAGGCCGCCTCCTGGGCCTCCTCCGGGGGAAGGTCGAGGATCAGCAGGCCGTCGACGCCCGCGGCGCGCGCCTGCCTGACGTAGTTCTCGACGCCGTTCGAGAACACGAGGTTGTAGTAGGTGTAGAAGACGATCGGCACGTCGCTCGACTCCCGGATCCTCCGGACGAGCTCGAACACGCGCGCCGCGGTCATCCCCGACTCGAGCGCCCGCTGCGCGGCGAGCTGGTTCGTCAGCCCGTCGGCCAGCGGGTCCGAGAACGGAACCCCGAGCTCGAGGATGTCGCTTCCCGCGGCCGCCACGGCCCGGCACGCGGCCAGCGACGTGTCAAAGTCGGGATCGCCCGCACAAAGGTACGAGACGAAGGCCGCCCGGTTCTGCGAGCCGGCTCGGGCGAAGGCATCTTTGATCCGCGACATGGAAGGTTGTTTCAAAAGGATTTCGTCCGGTCACGCCACTGAAAACTCCACCAGCACGGGCCGGTGGTCCGACAGGAAGGAGCGCACGACCTCGCTTCGGACGGCCCTGCACCCCGGCGGGACGAAGACGAAGTCGAGGGCGCGGCGCGGGAGCGGCGACGGGAATGTTCGGCCCATGCGGGGGTGCAGGCTGTAGTCCCCATAGTCGTTCAGGTGGCTGAGGAGCGCCGCGGTCGCGTCGTCGTCCGTGTCGGGCACGTTGAAGTCGCCGCAGACGATCGGAGGCACGGCCCACGCGCCGCCCCTCTCCCTCTCCTTCCGCCTGATCCAGTGGACGAGCTGGTCGAGCTGCAGGAGCCTTTTCCGCCTCGAGCCGAAGTGCAGGTGCAGGTTCACGATCGGGACCACCCTGCCCCCGACGTCGATCTCGGCGAACAGGAATCCCTTTTCCCCCAGCCGTCGCTTCCCGAACACGATCGTCTCCGTCTCCACGATCGGGAAGCGCGAGAGGATCGCGTTTCCGTAGCTCAGGCTGACCAGGCCCGACCGCCTGTTGTTTATGCCGTAGGCGGCATGTGGAAACCCCGCGTGCGCCCGGAGATAGTCCAGGTGGTCGAAGCTTCCGGCCCAGACGGAGCATTCGTCGACCTCCTGCAGCGCCACCAGGTCGGCGCGAAGCTCGCCGAGGAGACCCGCGATCCGCCTCAGGTTCACGCGCAGCTTGCGGGACGACGTGAGCCCCTGTATCGGGGTCAGCCCCCGCCCGTGTGCGATGTTGAACGTTAATAGGCGAAGGCGCTGCGAGGGCACCGCAGCAGCCTACGCACACTCAGATTGGACTCAACCGGGAAACGGGTTGACAGCCGTTTCCGCGGACGGGAAAGTCCACGTTCCTCAGATTTACGGCGGTCATAGCTCAGTTGGTTAGAGCACAAGATTGTGGATCTTGGGGTCGCGGGTTCGAGTCCCGTTGGCCGCCCCATCTTAACCGCGCTCGC
>CAYVKH010000084.1:0-12487 GCA_964451965.1 uncultured Opitutaceae bacterium | reverse complement strand
CCCTTCGAGAGCTTGCCGATGATCTTGTGGCGGACGCGCTTCAGGTCGCAGAGCTCCAGGACCTCGTCGATCCTGGACCCGAGCTTGCGGCGGGGGACCTCCTTGAGCCTCCCCCTGAAGTACAGGTATTCGCTCACGCGCATCTCGTCGGGGAGCGGGTTGTTCTCCGGCATGTAGCCCACGCGGCGCTTGACGGCGTCGGCCTCCGAGGCGACCGGGAAACCGCAGATCGAGACCTGTCCCGAGGTTGCCGGAAGGTAGCCGGTCAGGATGCGCATCGTGGTCGACTTCCCCGCGCCGTTGGGGCCCAGGAACCCGAGGATCTCCCCTTGCGGCACCGTGAAGCTGATGTCGTTGACCGCCATCACGCCCGCGTAGTTCTTCACGAGATGGGACACCTCGATTGCCGGCTGTGGGGGGTTTTGCGACATGCCTTTGGGAATGCACCGGCGCGGCCTCAGCCGCCCTTCTCAACCGTGACCTCGCCGGCCCGGAACCCCCGTGTCCGGCCGTGGTCGTCGCGCAGGAGCAGCGAGCCCACGTCGTCGACTCCGAGCACCCGGCCGCGCCGCTTGCGGCCGCCCTGCACGAGCGTCACCTCGCGGCCCCTCAGGACGTCGTACTTGTTCCAGAGCTCCGCGAACGTGTCGACGTGCTCTCCCTCCACGAAGCGCTCGTAGGCCAGGAGGACGCGCCCCACGAGGGCGGCGGTGAGGCGGTTCAGGTCGACCTGCGTCCCCGCGATCTCCGACAGGGAGACCGCCCTTCGGCCAAGGTCCGTCGGCCAGTCGGAGGGGGGGCTGTTCACGTTGAGGCCGAGCCCGAAGACGAGGTCCTGCATCTGGTCGGAGTCGACGCGCGCCTCGGTCAGCATCCCGCCGGCCTTCCTCCCGTCGAAGACGATGTCGTTCGGCCACTTGATGCGGGGCGAGACCGGCAGGAACCTGGACACAAGCTCGCAGATCGTCACCCCCATCCAGAGCGTGAACGTCTGCATCCGCTCGGGCGCGATCCGCGGCCGGAACGCGAAGCTGGCGTACAGGTTGCCGTTCGCCTCGCTGTGCCACACCCTGCCGAACCGCCCGCGGCCCCGTGTCTGCCTGCGCGCGAGCACGGCGAAAGGGGTGGGCCGCCCCGTCGCGAGCTGGCGGGCGCACTCGTCGTTCGTGCTGTCGACGTCGTCGAGGATCGTCAGCGTGAACACCTTCCTGCGGACCTTGAGCTGGGCCTCCACGAGCCCCGCGTGCAGCATCCTCGGGCGCCCGGACAGCCGGTAGCCGCGCGCGGGCAGGGCCTCGAACTCGAATCCCTGGGCGCGCAGCTTCTCCATCTGGTGCCAGACGGACACGCGGCTGACGCCGAGCTTGGCCGCTATCGCACCGCCGGACACCCAGCCCGGTTCGGCCGCAAGCAGTTCGCGCAGGATCAGCGTCTCGGTCACTTACCCACGCCCCCCATTGTGCCTCCACCCGTGATGGGGCCGCCCCAGTAGATGTTGGCGTCATCGGTGCGCATGTACGTGCTCTGCGTCTCCTGTAGGATATAGGCACCCTCCGCCCGGTCCCCGCCGCGCGACATCGCGTGGGCGATGTCGGTGAGCTCGCCTATGTTCTCGAGCCGCTGCTCTTCGAGGTACATCTCGTACGCGGGGCCGGAGTTCAGGCCTAGGAAGTTGCCGAACAGCAGGCCCGGGTGGCTCTTGAACGAGAGGCTGACCAGCCCCACGGTCGTGTTGAGGTCCCGCTCCCGGAATATCGGGGGGCGTGACTCGCGCACGATGTACTTCGGCAGTCGCTTGATCTCGTTCCTGGGCCTGTCGATGTCCCGGAGGTCCGCCGGCTCGGCGACCGGTGTCGGCGTGGGCGTGGGGGGGCTGTACTTCCCCGCGCCGGCGGTCAGCGCGGCCGCGATGCCGGGCGAAACGGACCGTGCGACGCCGTCCGAGTCGGCGGGCGCCTCCATCGCGAACTCCCTCGGCCTCTGGGCGAGGACGATGCTCGAAGCGTCGGTGGTCGGGGACCCGGAGGCCGGCGAGGTCGCCGCGCTCGGGAGGGCCGCGGCCGAGGGGCCCGGCGTCGGATTCTGGGCGGATGCGCCCCCTGCGGCGACCATGAGAGCGAGGAATATCTTGGGTGCGCGGTTCGTCATTACTCTCAAGGGAAACCTAATGCGGGCAATGGTTCCACGCAAACCCTATCCTTGGCGCGGCCCGCGGCGGGGCTGTGCCTATTCCCTGACCTGCCCGGTCCCCGTCACGAGCCACTTGTAGCTGCAGAGCTCCCGGAGGCCCATCGGCCCGCGGGCGTGGAGGCGGTCCGTGCTGATCCCGATCTCGGCGCCGAACCCGAACTCAAAGCCGTCGTTGAACCTCGTGCTCGCGTTCCAGAACACGGCGGCGCTGTCGACGCCGGCCAGGAACCTCTGCGCGGCGCCGGCGTCGGCCGTGACGATGGCGTCGCTGTGCGCGGATCCGTCCCGGTTGATGGTCGCGATGGCCTCCTCCAGCGACGCCACCACCCGCACCGCGACGATGAGGTCGAGGAATTCCGCCTTGAAGTCGGCCGCCGAGGCGGGCTCGGTGGCGACTCCCGCCTCCGCCAGGATCGAGGCGGCGGCGCGGTCGCACCGAAGGGCCACGCCCCTGGCGGCGAGGGCCGAGCCGACCCTGGGCAGGAGCGCCCTCGCGGCGTCCCCGTGGACGAGGAGCTGCTCGGCCGCGTTGCAGACCCCGGGCCTCTGGGTCTTCGCGTTGACGACGATCGACTCCGCCATGGCCGGATCCGCGGCCCTGTCCAAGTACACGAAGCATACCCCGGTGTAGTGCTTGATCACGGGGATCGTGCTGTTCTCAGAGACGAACCTGATGAGACCCTCGCCGCCCCTCGGGATGATGCAGTGGACGAGGGTGTCGAGTTTGAGGAGCACGTCCAGCGCCGCCCGGTCGGTCGTCGGGACGAGCTGGACGCAATCGCGGGGAAGCCCCGCGGACCCGAGCGACTCGGTGATGAGGGAGGCCAGCGCCTTGTTCGTCTCGAATATCTCGCTTCCGCCCCGCAGGATGGACGCGCTGCCGCTCTTCAGGCACAGGACCGCGCAGTCCACGGTGACGTTGGGCCGCGCCTCGAAGATGACGCCGATGACGCCGATCGGGACCCGCACCTTGCGCAGCCTGAGCCCGTTCGGGCGCGTGGCCTCCTCAAGCACCTCGCCCAGCGGGTCGGGAAGCGCGGCAACTTGCCTCACCGACTCGGCAAGGTGGGCAAGCCGCTCTCCCGTGAGGGTGAGCCGGTCGACCTGGGCCGGCGTGAGGCCGTTGGCCGCGGCCGAGGCGAGGTCCCGCCGGTTGGCCGCCACCAGGGCGTCGCGCGACCGGTCGATCCGCTCCGCGAGATCCAGGAGAGCCGCGTTCCGCGCGCCTGCCGGCGAGACGGCAAGCGCGAGCGAGGCCGCGCGGGCGCGCACGGCGATTGCGGTGACGAGCTTTGCCAGGTCCTCGGGCATGGAGGCGGTCACCCTCGCCTACGCGGCGGCGTTCGGCAAAGGAATTTTGGACCCCCCTTGCCCGGGGAGATCACTCGAAGATCTTCCCCCTGCTGAAGCGCCACACGGAGAAACCCATCACCAGCGCCGTTATGAGGGCCAGGTATCCCAGGATCGGGAGAAGCTCGGCCAGCGTGGCGTGGGCCCAGAGCACCTGGCTGAACCCCTCGATCGACCAGTAGACAAGGGTGAGCTTGCTGAACCTCTGGATGATCTCCGGCATGAAGCTGACCGGGAACCAGGCCCCGCCGATGGCCGACATGAGGAGGATGAAGAAGGTGGAGAAGCCCCGGGCCGACTCGGGGGTGGGGGAGATCGCCGCGATCAGCATCCCGAACGCCGTGCAGGCCGCGGCCGCGAACACGCAGACGATGACAAGGTTCACAATCTGGCCGCCGATGTCTATCCCGTAGAGGAGCTCGCCCGCGAAGAACAGGACCAGGAGCTGGAGCAGGCCGAGGCTGATCCCGTACAGGAACTTGCTCCACAGGATGTCGCCCCGGGTGACGGGCGCCGAAAGCACCCGGTCGAAAATGCCGTGCTCCTTCTCCCTGAAGAGCGCGGTGGCCGAGGCCGTCAGAGCGAACAGCAGGAACTGGATCGCCCATCCGCCGACGAGCTGGGTCGCCGCGGGCGACTTGACGTCCTTGCCGACCACCTGGATGGCGTCCACCTTCACGATCTTCGAGAGCACGTCGCTCATGCCCTTGGTCGGCGTGCCCGGCGCCCCGTCGTCCGAGTCCAGGCGGCGCAGGCCGAAGTTGCCGCTCTCCATGCTGGACTTGATGCGGCTGCGGTCGCCGCCGAACGCGTCCGAGACGGCGGACGCGACCGAGGTGTTGAACTGGTCGAGGCGCTTGTCCCCCAGGTAGGCCTTCGCCCGCGCCTGGAGCGACTGCCCCAGGAGCTCGGGGACATTGGAGAAGATGTTCTTCTGGAGGAGGCCGTTCACCGTCTCGGACTCGATCTCGTTCCTCGGGTTGGAGTAGATCTTCAGGTGGATGCCGATGTCGTCCGTCCGGACAAGGTCCCTCGGGATGACCAGCGCGAACCTGAAGCGGTCGGCGCGCATGAGCGGACGCAGGTCCTCCTCCGCGAGGGGCCGCTCGGTCTTGTCGCCGTTCACGTATTTCGTGAGGATCCGGAAGGACTTCTCGGCCTTGAGCGCGTCGACGAGCCTCCCGGCCGCCGGATTGTCGCTCTGGTTGACCACGGCGACGGGAATCCCGGAGGGGCCCGGGTCCGACGAGTTCACATGGAAGATCTGCCCGAACAGGTAGATCATGGCGAACGGGACGATGAATGTGAGCGCGATCGAGGTCCTGTCGCCAAAGAACAGGGCGAAGTCCTTCCTGAGGAGAACGAGGATGGGGTGCATGCGATTCGCTATTCGCGCAGGACGCGGCCGGTGAGCTGGAGGAAGAGAGCCTCGAGGGTCGGCCGCTGGCTCGTGAAGAGCCGGGGCGGCAGGGAATGCTCCTCGGTGAGCGCATAGAAGGCGCTCATCGCGTATCCGGGCCTCGGCCTGAAGCGGTGGACGCCGTCCACGGTCGAGAGCTCGCCGTTCGCCGCGAGCCGCGCGGAAAGCGCCCTGGTCTCCGGCGTCGACGGGAACCGGACCTCCTCCTCGAACGGCAGCCGGGCGAGGAGCTCTTCGATCGTGCCGAGCGCCAGTATCCTCCCGTGGTCGATGATCCCTATCCGCGAGCAGAGCCGGGTCGCCTCCTCCATGTAGTGCGTGGAGTAGATGACGGTGAGGCCCCCCCGGTTGAGCTCCGTGAGGTAGTCGAATATGGCGTTTCGCGACTGGGGGTCGACGCCGACGGTGGGCTCGTCGCAGAGGAGGAGCTTCGGCCGGTGGAGAAGGGCCGCGGCCAGGTTCAGCCGGCGCTGCATTCCCCCGGAGAACTCGCCGACCCTGTCCCTCCTGCGGTCGGAGAGCTGCACGGCCCCGAGCGCATGGTCCACGCGCTCCCTGAGCGCGGCGCCCCTGAGCCCGTAGAGCCCGCCGAAGATCCGCAGGTTCTGCTCCGCGCTCAAGTCCTTGTAGAGCGCGATGTGCTGCGGGACGAGGCCGAGGGACCGGCGGGCCTGCGCGGATCCCGCCGCGACGCCCCCGCCGTCGACGGTCAGGCTCCCGGCGTCGAGGGAGCGAAGGCCGCAGACGAGCGACATGAAGGTCGACTTGCCGGCCCCGTTGGGGCCCAGGAGGCCGAAGAATTCCCCGGGGGCGATCTCCAGGGAGACGCCGTCCAGGGCGGTGATCGCGCCGAAGCGCTTGATGACGCCTTTCGCCGAGAGAAGCTGGGCTTGAGCGGTCATTTGGGCGTCAGGAGCTGCTGGAGCGCCGCGACGTGTCCCGCGAAGGCCTGGCGGCCGGCCGGCGTGACGGCGACGAACGTCTTCGGCCTGCGCGCGACGAACTCCTTCTCGACCGCTATGTAGCCCGCGGCCTCGAGGGTCGCGAGATGCGCTCCCAGGTTCCCGTCGGTGAGACGGAGCCGGTCCTTTAGGTAGGTGAAATCCACGCGTTCGCTCTCCCTCAACTGGCAGAGCGCCGACATGATCTGGAGCCGGGCCGGCTGATGAATGGTATAATCGAGCTGATCCATGAAACGTTACCGCCAAAAGTAGCGGACGTAGAAGCCGCTGCCCAGGAGCACGGCGCCGCACAGGAGGGTCAGGGCCCAGAACAGCGCCGGAGCCAGCAGAAGCCCCCCGAGCACGAGGGTGGTGACGGCGATCCCGATCCAGAGGAAGTAGTTGTCGAACCAGATGCCGGCGACCATGTAGAGCTGCATCCAGAGAACGCTGAAGTAGGCGAAGGCCGCCTTGTAGTGCTGGAACCCGCCGAAGATCGCGGGCCATACGAGATAGCCGAACGCGAGCAGGGTGAGGCACACCCCCACAAAGCGCCTGTCGATCCGCGTGCGTATCTGGCGGCCCTGGACGAACGCGATGGCGAACGTCGCCACGATCCCGGCCCCTGAGATCCAGATCATGGCGTCCATGGCCCTCCTTTCGTAGATCCAGTTCAGCGCCGACATCGCGATCCATGCGCATCCCCATAGCCAGAGATAGAGGTGCCCCCGGTGGGACCTAACTGCGCTGCGCATCGCGGCGCGAGACGCCGCAATCTCCTGCAACGCCCTTGCTGCCTCCTCGACCGAAACAATCATTGCAGAGTACTCTGTAATATGGAGTAATCTGTCGACACTAATTCCCAATGAATTTGCATACTATTAATAATTAACGGCTTTCGAATTTATTCGCAGCGGCTACGCCTCGGAGGCGTAGGCCTTCATGGCACGCATGCTGGCCTCGGCCCATGCCGAGTCGGGTATCACGGGGCCCAGGTGCCGGACCGTCTCGGAGCCCAGGACCGACGCAATCGCCCCGCATTTGTCCAATGGAAGGTTCCGCAGGAAGCCGTAGAGAAAGCCGGCAGCCCAAGCGTCGCCGGCGCCGTTGGTGTCGACCACCTCGGGCGCGCGGACCGGCGCGATCCTGTGGATCTCGCCGCCCCTGGCGACCCACGCGCCGTCGCGCCCCATCTTCACGGCAGCGATCACCCCGTGGCCCGCGAGCGACCTTGCCAGCGCCTCGTAGTCGGCCTCGCGCCCGGGATACAGCGCGCGGATCTCGTCCTCGTTGGCGAACACCACGTCTATCCCGTGGCCGAATTGCCGGAACATCCAGTCCCTCGCCGCGTTGACCACCTCGAACGACGACAGGTCGAGGCTGATCGTGCAGCCCGCGGCGCGGGCCGCCCCGAGGACGGCCTCGCAGAGCTCGTGGTTGAACACAAGGTAGCCCTCGATGTGCGCGTGGCGCACCCCGCGGAAGTCCCCAATCGAGATCTCCGAGGGCGCCAGGGTCATCGCCGCGCCCAGGTTCGTCCTCATGGTCCGCTGGGCGTCCGGGGTCACGAGCGCGAGGCAGCGCGCGTTGGCAACCGACCCGTGCTTGAAGCGCGAAACGTCGACCCCCGCGGACCGGAACCGCTCCATGTAGGCCTGGGCCACGCTGTCGTTGCCGAGCTTCCCGACGAACGTCGTCCTTATCCCGAGGCGGGCGGCGTTGAAGGTGGCGTTTGCGGCGGAGCCCCCGGTCGCCGACGCCGGCTGGGCCTCCAGGAGCGAGAGGATCCTGGCCATCTCGGCGTCGTCCACGAGGACCATCCCCCCCTTCTCGCCCGAGAGGTTCGAGAGGAAGGAGTCGGGGACCCGGGCGACGAGGTCCATGATGGGGGAGCCGACCCCGGCGAGCTCGAATTCGGGCGCGGCCTTGTTCATCTGCGGGGCGTCACTCCGCGACCGTCAGGCTCGTGGCCAGGAGCGGCTCGTCGTCGATCTCGATAAGGATCGAGTACTCGCCGGGCTGCTGGAAGCTGAGGTTCCGGATCTCGTTTATCAGGTTGATCCGGACAAGGGGGCCCTGGGACTCGAAGGGGCGCTCGATCAGCAACTTGGGGTCGGTCGGGTCCAGGCTCATGGATATCCTCATCTTGTGGTTGCCGGCCGCGACGTCCGTCAGCGTCATGAACCAGACCATTTGGGGATGAACGACGGGGAAGCGCTTCGCCATGATGTTGGAGAAGACGCCGAGGATCGTGTGCTTCCCGGAGCTCGGGTCGATGTGCACGCCGTCGCACAGCAGCCACGCGAGGAGCTGCGGCTTGGACTTCACGTTCATCCTTTCCATGGGCCGAGTTGGAGGTCGCGGGCGGCGCTGGGCAAATCATTTTGCGTGCGCCGCCTACCAATGCCAACCTCTGGCATGTTCGAGTCCCTCTCCGCGTATCCCCATTGGTTCGTCGTTGCCTGTGCGGCGGTTGCGGCTGCCGTGGCGCTCTGGTTTGTGCTCAAGCTGCTCAAGGCGGCGCTCCGGATGCTCCTCTTCGGGGTCGTCGTCGCGGCGGGCCTCGCCGCGCTGTGGTTCCTGTTCAGGTAGGGGCCCGCGGCGTTTGAAGAATCTTGCGCGTTTCGGGCGGGGCTTTAAACCCTCTCGGATGAAATACATCTTCGTGACGGGCGGAGTTGTTTCTTCGCTTGGGAAGGGCCTCACCGCGGCCGCGCTCGGGGCGCTGCTCGAGCTGAGGGGCCTGACCGTCCGGATACAGAAGTTCGACCCGTACCTCAACGTCGACCCCGGGACCATGAGCCCGTACCAGCACGGGGAGGTGTACGTGCTCGAGGACGGGGCCGAGACCGACCTGGACCTGGGCCACTACGAGAGGTTCACGAGCGGCAAGCTTTCCCGGCTGAACAGCCTGAGCTCGGGCCAGATCTACGAGAGCGTGATCCAGAAGGAGCGGCGCGGGGTCTACCTCGGGAAGACCGTGCAGGTGATCCCCCATGTCACGAACGAGATCAAGGAGCGGATCTACGCGGGCGGAAAGAACGTCGACGTCCTGATCACCGAGATCGGCGGCACGACGGGCGACATCGAGGGCCTTCCGTTCCTTGAGGCCATGAGGCAGTTCGCCGTCGAGATGAAGCCGAAGGACGTGGTCTTCATCCACGTGACGCTCGTCCCCTTCCTCGCCGCGGCGGGAGAGCTCAAGACGAAGCCCACCCAGCAGTCGGTCGCCAAGCTCCGCGAGATCGGCATCCAGCCCCACGTCCTCGTGTGCCGCTGCGACCACCCGCTCGACCTGGACCTCAGGGACAAGCTGAGCATGTTCTGCAACGTCCCGGTGAAGGCGGTCATCGAGTGCCGCGACGTGGACAGCTCGATCTACCAGCTTCCGCTCGCGCTCCACAAGGAGGGGATGGACGGGCTGGTCCTCGACCTCCTCGGGTACTCGATGCCGGAGCCGAAGAGGAACATATGGATTGAGATCGTGAGGCGGATCCTCAACCCGAAGCACGAGGTGACGATCGGCGTCGTGGGCAAGTACATCGAGCTCCAGGACGCGTACAAGTCGGTCTACGAGTCGGTGACGCACGCGGGCATCGCGAACACCTGCAGGGTCAACGTGCGCAGGATCGACGCCGAGGACCTCGAGAAGAGGGGCGGGATGGCGCTTCTCAGGGGGCTCGACGGGATCCTGGTGCCGGGCGGCTTCGGCGACCGCGGCACCGAGGGCAAGATCGCGGCGGCCCGATACGCAAGGGAGCGGGGCATCCCGTATTTCGGGCTGTGCCTCGGGCTCCAGATCGCGGTGATCGAGATCGCGCGAAACGTCCTCATGCTGAAGGGGGCGAACAGCACCGAATTCGATCCCAGGTGCGCGGACCCGGTCATCAACATGATGGAGGAGCAGAAGGCCATCACGGACAAGGGCGCGACGATGCGGCTCGGGAGCTACGACTGCGCCGTCGCTCCCGGAACGCTCGCCGCGAAGGCCTACGGCAGGGCGATGGTGCGCGAGCGCCACCGCCACCGCTTCGAGGTGAACAACGCCTACCTCGACCGCCTGAGGGGGACGCTCACCGTGAGCGGGATCAACCCGACGCGGAACCTTGTCGAGATCATCGAGCTCAAGGGGCACCCCTGGTTCCTGGCGGTCCAGTTCCATCCGGAATTCCAGTCGAAGCCGAACCAGGCCCATCCGCTCTTCGCCGCGTTCATAGCGGCCGCGATCCGGCACAGCCGCGGCGGCCGCGGGGCCAGAGCGCGGAAGGGGCGCGTGTGAAGATCTTCGACCCCAAGAGGCTCCTCCTCATCGCCGGGCCCTGCTCGCTTGAGAGCGAGGCGGTGTGCCGCGCGGTGGCACTCAGCCTGGTCGCGCTCGGCAGGGCGCGCCCCGAGCTCAACATCGTTTTCAAGGGATCCTTCGACAAGGCGAACAGGACCTCGGGCGCCGGGCCCAGGGGCACGGGGATGAAGGAGGGCCTCGCGCTGCTCGCACTCGTGAAGAGGGAGTACGGTCTCCCCGTCCTGACCGACATCCACGAGCGCGCGCAGGCGCTCCCGGTCGCCGAGGTGTGCGACGTCCTGCAGATCCCGGCGTTCCTCAGCAGGCAGACGGACCTCCTCCTGGCCGCGGCGGGGACCGGCCGAGCGGTCAACGTGAAGAAGGGGCAGTTCCTCTCGCCGCAGGAGATGGAGCACGTGACCGGCAAGCTGAGGCAGGGCGGGGCCGCCGAGATCTGGCAGACCGAGCGCGGGACGACCTTCGGATACCAGAACCTTGTCGTCGACATGCGCTCCTTCGCCATCATGAAGGGGCACGGATACCCCACGGTCTTTGACGCGACGCACAGCGTCCAGCTGCCCGGGGCGGCCGGGGGCAAGAGCGGCGGGCAGCGGGAGTTCGTGGCGCCGCTCGCCAGGGCCGCGCTCGCCGCGGGTGCTGACGGCCTCTTCATAGAGACGCACCCGGATCCGGATAACGCGCCCAGCGACGGGCCGAACATGATGCCGCTGGACGGGCTCGCCGGGCTCGTCGAGGGCTGCATCGCGGTATGGAGGACCGTGCGGTAATGGCCGGGCGGCTGGCGCTTGGGCTTCCGGGCAGGCTGCGGGGTTGACCGCGCTCCATGCGCCTCCCACGATTGGACCCAATATAACCCTGATGGATACCTTTCTGATCGACGTGCCCATGCCTTCCATGGGCGCGACGGTGAACGAGCTGACCGTCGTCAATCTGGCAATCAAGCCCGGGGACCGCATGGCCAAGGGCCAGAGGATAGGGGAGCTCGAGAGCGACAAGTCGATCTTCGAGTTCGAGTCCCCCTGCGACGGCACGGTGCGGGCGATCCACGCCCAGCCCGGCGACGCCATGGCGTCAGGGGCCGTCTTCCTGCAGATCGAGACGTCCGACGAGAGCCTGCTCCATCTGAAAAGCACGGCGGGCCTCTCGGCCGCCCCCGCGGCGCCCGCCGCCGGTGGGGCGCCGGCCGTCTGGACGCCGAGGGCGACGAAGCTCGCAAAGGAGGCCGGGCTTGATCCCGCGACACTCACCGACATCGAGGCGACCGGCCCCGGGGGGCGCGTCTCAGGCGACGACGTCGAGCGCTACCTCCAGAAGCACCGGAAATGACAATGCACCAGACGTCCGCGGCCGAAACCGTCTGCATAGCCGGCGTGGGCTTCGCCGTACCGAAGAACATCCGCGCGAACAGCGAGATCCTGAAGGCGTTTCCCAACAGGACGGAGGAGGAGATCGTCCGCCTCACGGGGATCAAGGAGCGGCGCTACGCGGACGATGACGAGAGCGCGACCTCGCTCGCGGCGGTCGCCGTGGAGCACGCGCTCGCCCAGGCCTCCCTGCCGGTGGGCGAGATCGACACGATCATCATGGCGACGATCATCCCGGACCAGCCGGTCCCGTCCATGGCGGCCGCGCTCGCCGCCCTCCTCGGGATACCCAGGGTCGCGGCCTTCGACCTGAACGCCGCGTGCTCGGGCTGGCTGTACGCGCTCGAGGTCGGGCGGTCGCTCATCCTCGGCGGGTCCGCGCGCAACGTGATCGTCGTCACGGCCGAGCTCCTCTCTCGGATCACGAACCCCCAGGACCACGAGACGGCGTTCCTCTTCGGGGACGGCGCGGGCGCGGCCATACTCACGAGGTCTGCGGGCGGCCACAGGCTCCACCGGATGGGGATCTCCGGCGACGCCGAGCAGTTCGCCGCCATCCAGCGGACGGGCGGCGGGGCGCGGATACCTTGGCCGGACGCCAAGGGCGACCTCCACCACTTCTACATCCAGATGGACGGCGTGGCCGTCTTCAAGCACGCCGTCGTGGGCTTCGCGGAGCAGATAGAGCAGACGCTCAGGCGGGAGCGCCTGCAGGCCGCCGACATCGCATGGGTCGTGCCACACCAGGCCAACGCCCGCATCCTCAAGGCGGTCAGCAAGAGGGTCGGGATCCCCTACGAGAAGTTCGTGGTGACGATTGCCAAGTACGGCAACACCAGCGGCGCCAGCGTCTCCATGGCGCTCGGCTGGGCGGCGGAGGAGGGGATATTCGCGGAGGGCGACCGGATCATCTTCTGCA
>CAYVKH010000083.1:0-12852 GCA_964451965.1 uncultured Opitutaceae bacterium | reverse complement strand
CGTGCAGAAGGAGCTCGTGAGCGTCCTTCGGAACACGGCGCACGGGTTCCGGCTCATCTGCACGACGACCGAGGACCTGGAGAAGATGGTCGACGAGGGCCGTTTCAACGACGAGCTGTTCTACCGGGTGGCGTCGCTTCCGCTGCAGATGCCCCCCGTGCGCGACCGCAAGGAGGATATTCCCTTGCTGGTTAAGCACTTCACCCTTGGGGCGTCCAATCCCCAGGTCGACACGAACATGATAGAGTTCACGGATGACGCGATGTCGGTCCTGACCGCCTATCACTGGCCGGGGAACCTGTCCGAGATGTTCCAGCTCGTCTCCAAGATAGCCTCGACCACCGAGACCCGGGTCGTGACGTCCGAGCAGCTGCCGCTGCGCCTTCGCGAACTCAAGCATTGGCCGACGCTTGCCGAATTCATCGCGGGCCAGGAGAGGCTCTACATGGACCGCGTGCTCCACGCGTGCCGGGGCGACAAGGCGGCCGCGGCCAAGGTGCTCGGGATAGACCCCTCGAAGCTCGGGTAGCCCAATTTCCCTTGCGGCGGATTTGGGCGGCCGCAACTGTCGCAGGAGTCCGCGCACCCAGCAAATGCCCAAACGCACCGACCTCGAGTCCATCCTGATAATCGGCGCAGGCCCCATCGTCATCGGCCAGGCCTGCGAGTTCGACTATTCCGGGACCCAGGCTTGCAAGGCCCTAAGGGAGGAGGGGTTCCGCGTCATCCTGGTGAACTCCAACCCGGCGACGATCATGACCGACCCGGAGTTTGCCGACGTCACCTACATCGAGCCCCTGACGGTCCCCATCCTGGAGAAGATCATCGCCCGGGAGAGGCCGTCGGCGCTCCTGCCGACCCTGGGCGGGCAGACCGCGCTCAACCTGTCGATGGACCTCCACAAGCAGGGAATCCTCACGAAGTACCGGGTGGAGATGATCGGCGCCAAGCCGGACGCGATCGCCAAGGGCGAGGACCGCGAGCTCTTCAAGCAGGCCATGGTCACGATCGGCCTTGACGTCGCCAGGTCGAGGACGGTCCGGACGCCCGACGAGGCGAGGTCGGCCGTGGACGAGATCGGCGCCTTTCCCCTCATCATCCGGCCGAGCTTTACGCTTGGGGGGCAGGGCGGCGGGATCGCCTACAACCGCGAGGAGTTCGACCGGATCGTCTCCAACGGGCTCGACATCTCGCCCGTCCACGAGGTCCTGGTCGAGGAGTGCCTCCTCGGATGGAAGGAGTTCGAGATGGAGGTGATGCGGGACCACAAGGACCAGTGCGTCGTGATCTGCTCGATCGAGAACTTCGACCCCATGGGCGTCCACACGGGCGACTCGGTCACGGTCGCGCCCGCGATGACGCTCACGGACAAGGAGTACCAGGCGATGCGCGACGCCTCGTTCGCCGTCATCCGGGCGATCGGCGTCGAGACCGGCGGCTCCAACATCCAGTTCGCCGTGGACCCCGACACCGGGAGGATGATCGTGATCGAGATGAACCCCCGGGTGTCGCGCTCGTCCGCCCTCGCCTCGAAGGCCACGGGCTTCCCGATCGCCAAGATCGCGGCGAAGCTCGCGGTCGGCTACTCGCTCGACGAGCTCCGGAACGACATCACCCGGCTCACGCCGGCCAGCTTCGAGCCGACGATCGACTACGTTGTGACGAAGGTTCCGCGCTTCACGTTCGAGAAGTTCCCGGACGCCGACCCGACGCTCACCTCCTCGATGAAGTCGGTCGGGGAGGCGATGGCGATCGGGCGCACGTTCAAGGAGTCGATCCAGAAGGCGCTCCGGTCCCTTGAGATCGGGGCGAGGGGCTTCGGCGGCGGCGGGAAGCTCGGGGGCGACGAGAGGCCCGACGACGCCACGATCAAGACGAAGCTCGGGACCCCCAACGCGGAGCGGATCTTCTACATCCGGTACGCCCTGCGGGCGGGATACACGGTCGAGCAGATCTTCGACCTGACGAAGATCGACCCCTGGTTCCTGCACCAGCTGCGCGAGATCCAGGAGATGGAGGCGGCCCTCGCCGCGATGTCGCTCGCGACGATCGACACGGGGCTCGTGCGCCGGGCGAAGGAGTTCGGGTTCTCGGACGCGCAGCTCGCGCACCTGCTCGGGAGCGACCTGGCCGCCGTGCGCGCGGACCGGAAGAGGCGCGGCATAAACACGACGTTTCGCCTGGTGGACACCTGCGCCGCGGAGTTCGAGGCGTTCACCCCGTACTACTATTCGAGCTACGGCGACGAGAACGAGGTGATGCCGTCCGACAAGCGCAAGATAATGATCCTCGGCGGCGGCCCCAACCGGATAGGGCAGGGCATCGAGTTCGACTACTGCTGCGTCCATGCGAGCTTCGCGCTGCGCGAGATCGGTTTCGAGACGGTGATGGTGAACTCGAACCCCGAGACGGTCTCGACCGACTACGACACGAGCGACAGGCTCTACTTCGAGCCGCTCACGCTCGAGGACGTGCTCGAGGTCTACCAGCAGGAGCGCTGCGAGGGGGCGATCGTCCAGTTCGGCGGCCAGACGCCGCTCAACCTGGCTGCGGCGCTCAAGGCGAACGGCGTCAACATCATCGGCACGTCGCCCGAGTCGATCGAGGTCGCCGAGGACCGGAAGCTCTTCGCCGCGGTGCTCGACAAGCTCGGGCTGCGCCAGCCGGCCAACCGCACCGCCCTGAGCGAGGGCGAGGCCGCGGTCTTCGCGGAGCAGGTCGGCTACCCTGTGCTGCTGCGGCCGTCCTTCGTGCTGGGCGGGCGCGGGATGTTCATCGTCTACAGCGAGGAGGCCCTGAAGGCCGTGGTGAGGCAGGTCTTCGAGGTCATGCCGGGCAAGCCGGTGCTGATCGACAAGTTCCTCGAGGACGCGATCGAGCTGGATGTCGACTGCCTCTCCGACGGCGGGACGAGCGTGATCGGCGGGATGCTCGAGCACATCGAGTTCGCGGGCGTCCACTCCGGCGACGCGGCGATGGTGATGCCCCCGCACACGCTCGGCAGGGAGATGCTGGACTCGGTGCGCAAGGCGACGCACGCCCTCGCCCGGGAGCTGGGGGTCGTCGGGCTCATGAATGTCCAGTTCGCGATCAAGGACCACCAGCTCTACGTGCTCGAGGTCAACCCGCGCGCCTCCCGCACGGTGCCGTTCGTCGCGAAGGCCATCGGCGTCCCGATAGCGAAGATCGCGGCGAAGGTGATGGCCGGCATGAAGCTGTCCGAGCTTGGCTTCACGCGCGAGCTGGTGCCGAGGCACTGGTGCGTGAAGGAGGCGGTCTTCCCGTTTGTCCGCTTTCCGGGCGCGACGATCGCGCTCGGGCCCGAGATGCGCTCGACCGGCGAGGTGATGGGGCTGGACGCGGACCAGGGGATAGCCTTCGCCAAGGCGCAGGCCGCCGCGAAGCCCGGGCTGCCGACGGAGGGCAACGTCTTCCTGAGCGTCAAGGATTCCGACAAGCCGCACGCCATCGTGATCGGCCGCGCACTCGAGGCCATGGGCTTCACCATCATCTCGACGAGCGGGACCGCGAAGACCCTGGCGGACAGCGGGATCGCCGTCAGGCGCATCGCGAAGATAAGCGAGGGGCGCCCCAACGCGGTCGACATGATCAAGAACGGCCAGATCCAGCTCGTGATCAACACCCCGAGCGGCCTCATCCCCAGGCGCGACGAGAACACGATCCGCGG
The DNA here is from genome assembly GCA_964451965.1 of uncultured Opitutaceae bacterium. Classification (GTDB taxonomy): domain Bacteria; phylum Verrucomicrobiota; class Verrucomicrobiia; order Opitutales; family Opitutaceae; genus Palsa-1447. The sequence goes on along the minus strand of CAYVKH010000083.1, from coordinate 9,164 downwards.
CGCGGTCTATGCGCACAACGTGTGCATCATGACGACGATCATGGCGGCCCGCGCGGCAGTCGACGGAATCCGGGCGCTCAAGACGAGGCCACTCGACGTGAGGCCCATCCAGGACTACAAGGGGAACGTCGACGTGGTTTGAGGGGCGTTTCCGGGTTTACAGGGGCCCGGGGTTTTGCTTGAGTCGCCGTTTCCCAAAGGAAGAACCCATTGCCAATGACAACGCCAGCCACCCCGTCCGACTCCAACAAGACCGAGATACCGACCCTGCGCGAGGAGCACCTGACGAAGGCCTGGGAGCGCTATGGCACCTTCATCTACATCGTCTGCGGCGTCGTTGCCGCCGGCATCCTTGCCAACGGTGGTTGGAGATATCTCAATGAGCAGAAGGAGCTTGGGATCCAGAAGGAGTATGCGCAGTGCGTGTCGACCGATTCCTTCCGAAGCTTTGCGGCGAACCACCCCGGGCACCCGCTGGCCGGGGCGGCCGAGCTGACCGTCGCCGACTATTCCTATGCCGCGGGCAAGTACGCCGAGGCCCTCGGCGCCTACACCTCGGCGGCCGCCGACCTGCCGAAGGGCCCGATCCAGGCCCGCGCCTTGCTGGGGCAGGCGATGTCACAGGCCTTGACGGGCAAGGCGTCCGATGCCGAGGCCAACCTGCGCAAGCTCATGACCGACACGGGCCTCCTGAAGACGCTTCGCTGCGAGGCGGGCTACCACCTGGCCGTGCTTGCGCTCGACACCGGGCGCGGCGCCGACGTGCAGGGCATTGCCGAGCAGCTGCTGCGGATCGATCCCGCGAGCCCTTTTGCCGAGCGCGCGTTCTCCCTGCGTCCGGCCGTTCCCGAACCGGTGACGGTGCCCGCGGCCCCGGCGCCCGCAGTCCCGGCCAAGCCCTGAGCTAGGGGACACGCTGGCCGCTGGCGCCGGCGCCGACCATGAACGTCTGCGTGACGGGTTCTGCCGCCTCGAAGGTGGCGTCCCCGGGCTGGCTTGCCTGGACCGATACGGTTCCCGCCGACTGCGCGGTCAGCGTTGCGCCGTTCAGGACGGCGGAGCCGGCGACCACGTCGAAGCGAACGGGCAGGCCGGATGTGGCGCTGGCGCTCAGGGCGACCGTGGTCCCGGCCGTGATGTTCGTGGGGATCTGGAACGCGATCACCTGGTGGCGCTTGTCAACGGCGACCCGGGCCCGCCCGCTCGTCGCGGAGCCAAGGGAGTTGGTCGCCACCACGTCATAGTCGCCCGCGTCGGACAGGGCGGCCGGCGCCAGCGCCAGGTCGCGGCCGGTGGCGCCGGCGACCGGTATGAGATCCTTTCGCCACTGCAGCGCGGGCCGCGGCTCGCCGCTGGCCTCCACGGAAAGGACGACCGTGTCGCCGATCGCCGCCCGCCTCCCTGCGGGCTGCGAGACGATGCTGGGGGCGAAGGGCACCGGGTTGACGGTGAAGGCGCGCTCGGCCGCGGGCGCGGGAAGGAAAGAGGCGTCTCCGTCCTGGGTGGCCCTGATGACGACGAGGCCCGGCCTGCCCGTGAGAGTGAGCGTCCTGCCGTCCAGCGCGGCCGGCCCCGACAGGACCTCGAGGGCGACCGGAAGGCGGGACGTCGCCTTTGCCGCGATGTCGAAGGGGGCGTCGCCGGCGTTCCGCGCGGGCAGCTCGGCGAAAAGGATCTCCTGCCTGCGGCGGGCGTCCTGGGCCGGGGCCGCCGGCTCCGCGGCCTGGAGGGCCGCAAGGAGGGGCAGGGCGGCGAACCCGGCCCGCATGCACCCAAGGAACTGGGGGAATTCCGCCATGTGGGTCAGCCCTTTTCCATGTTGACGTGCACGACCTTCGCGGGGGGGAACCCGTTGAAGAATGTCGAGGACGCGTGGCTGTAGGCGCCGATCTTCTCGCTGTAGACCAGGTCGTTGCGCTCGAGCTCGGGGAGGTTCTCGGCCATCGAGACCACGTCCAGCGCGTCGCACGTGGGCCCGTAGACGGCGCTCAGCTTCGTCGGGCCCCTCCTGAAGGCCTTCACCGGGTATTTGCAGTGGTCGAAGATGACACCGGAGTACGTGTGGTAGACGCCGTCGTCGATGTAGTAGCTCGGCTTGCCCTCGCGGACGGCCTTGCCGATCACCTTCGAGACGGAGTACCCCGCGTTGGCGACGAGGAACCGCCCCGGCTCCGCCAGGATCTGTATGTTCTTGGGAAAGAGGCGCCCGAGCTCGTGGTTGATGACCCTTGCGAGCTCGCGGAAGGGCTTCACCGAGTCGTCGTAGCGGGCGGGGAAGCCGCCGCCGATGTCGACAAGGTTCATCTTGTGGTAGCCGCGGTCGTTCGCCTCCCTGTAGATGCTCGAGCAGAGCGCGAGCGCCTGCACGTAGTTGTCGAAGTTGGTCGTCTGGCTGCCCACGTGAAAGCTCAGGCCCTCGCACGTGAGGCCGAGCTTTTCGGCCAGGAGGATCAGGTCGACCGCCTCGCCCGGGGCTGCGCCGAACTTGGACGACAGCTCGACCATCGCCCCTGTATTCGCAACCTTGATACGGAGCGCCACGCCCGCCTGGGGCGCATGCCTCCTTATCTTCAGGAGCTCCTCCGCGTTGTCGAACGTCACCAGCGGCTTGTACTGGTTCAGCTCCTCGAGCGTCTCAACGGGCTTGTTCGGGTTGGCGTAGATGATCTTGTCCCAGATCCAGTCCTGGCGCTTCTTCGGCGCCATGTCCCTGATGTTGGCGTAGACGATGTTGAACTCGGGCATCGAGGCCACGTCGAAGCTCGCGCCCTCCCGGTAGAAGGTGCGCACGATCTCGGGCAGCGGGTTCGCCTTGACGGCGAAGTAGGCCTGGACGCTCGGCAGGTACCTCTTGAACTCGCGGTAGTTCCTCCGCAGGAGGTCGTGGTCGACGACGAACAGGGGCGTCCCGTGCTCGCGGCCGAGCCTCTGGAGCTGCGCCTTGGTGATCATGTCTGCGTTTCAGGTGCGGTCCGGGCCGCGGGTGCGGTCATCGCCCCCGGGGTCCTTCCCCGATGCGGCCCAACCCCAGCCTCAATCGCCGTCCGTGACGAGGAAGTTCTTGAATTGCCACGGGTCCTTGGCGTCGAAGTCCGGCCTGTTGAAGCCGCTGAACGCATTCTTGTAGTCGCGCAGGGGGGTCCAGTCCGAGCGGGTCGAGATGAAGTTGCCCAGGTAGGGCTTGGATATCCCGAGGATGTAGTCGTGCGGGAGCTCGTCGGGCACCTTGATGCCCTCGGCGGGGTTCTCGATCATCCACATCGTCGCGGCCACGACGGAGATCGCCACCTGCATCGTCGTCGCGTTCTGGTGCGGGACGAGCCGGCGCGACTCCTCGATCGTGAGGTCGCTTCCCACCCACCAGGACTTGTAGGCGTGGCCCATGATGAGCGCGCCCAGGATGTCCGCGCCCTTGGTGATCTCGTCGTTCATGATCCTCAGCTTGGGCTGCAGCTGGTAGTTGTAGCCGCGCAGCTCGTTGAGCGACACCACCGCCTCGTCGCACGGGCAGTAGGCGTAGTGCACCGTCGGGCGGTAGACGGGCCTCTTGCCCTCCCAGACCGTGAGCTTGTCCGAGATCGTGAAGGCCTCGCCGTGGCGCACCACCATGCCGACGATGCTGTAGTTGGGGACCCACGAGCGCACCCAGGTGTTGATGCCCATCCGGGCCAGGCAGATCTGGTTCTTCGGGCCGCTCTTGTGCCTGTGGGCGAACGCGGGGAGCCTCTTCTCGTGGGTGCCCCATCCGAGCTCGGACGTGGTCGTGCCCTCCTCGCGGAAGCCCTCGATGCTCCAGGTGTTGACGAACTCGTCGATCTGCTTCGGCACGTCGGTGATCTGCGTGTCGCGCTCGCTGCAGTGGATCACCTTCACGCCGAGCTCCCTTGCCAGGTGGTTGAACTTCCCGGCGGCGGCGAGGCCCGCGAGCGCCTCGGCCTTCCGGCCCTTCGCCTTCTTCTCGGAGATCATCGCGTTCGCGATGTCGATCAGGCCCTGCTTGGTGAAGTGGGAGATGAGGCCGGGGTTCGCGCCGTGCTCCACGACCGCGGTGGCGCCCTTCTCCTTCCACTTCGCGAGCATGCTTCGGACGTTCATGTGGCGCCAGTAGAGCGTTCGCTCGGTCGGGTGCTTCCTGCCGCCCGCGTACGGGTCCCAGACCTCGACGGACGTGTTCACGTACAGGACGCCGTGGTCGTGGCACCATGTCAGGATCTCGCATGCGTCTATGTTCCAGGCCAGGTCGATCAGGATGTCGCCCGCGGACAGGTGACTGCCGAGCATCGGGCCCATGTTCTCCTCGGTCACCCGGTCCCTGATGTAGCGGACGCCCCTCGAGGTCCACTGGCTGAGCTTCTCCTCCTTGCTCTCGAAGTCGATCACGGTGACGTTCTTGGGGTCCACCTTGATCAGGTTGAAAAGGATTGGGAGCGTGCACTCGGCGACCGCGCCGTAGCCCACAAACAGTATCTTTCTGCTGAATTCGATCATGTTACTCGGGTGATGTTAGGCCAATAGGTAAGGACGAATATGCTGCGAAACGAAAGCTTATGAAGGTTACGATTGCGGAGGATGCAAGAAAGAGCCGCGGGCGCCGCCGGCGTGCAACCGGTTCGCGAAAGGGCCGCCGCTCCGGCGGCCGGAAGATGGTCGGGGCGATTGGATTCGAACCAACGACCTCCTGGTCCCAAACCAGGCGCTCTACCAGGCTAAGCTACACCCCGGGGTGAAGGGCCAACGCAGGACCCTTTCCAAGGGGAGTCAAGACGCGATGTCCAAAAGAGCGCAATCTGCTTGCGTACCATGGTTTTTCCGTCTCTCCTGATACCTCCTACAAATACTATCCATGGACACTATTTCCCGCGAAAACAACAGCCTGCTCCCGATGGGCGGCGTCATCATTGGAGCTGTCGCGCTCATCATTGGCGGCTATGCGGCCATCAGCCTCTCGAAGGTGAACCGCGTCCTGGCCCAGCAGGCCGACAAGGTCGCGAAAATAGACGACATCGCGTCCCAGGTCGCATCCGCCTCGGCGGCAAGCGACAAGGCCGCGCGCGACATAACGACCCTCCAGAATTCGACCCAGGCCGCGGTGAACCAGCTCGGCACGGAGCTCGCGACGATCGACGAGAAGGTCAAGCACATCGAGGAGTCCCACGTCGCGAGGGCCGCCAAGGGCCCCAAGGGCGAGCCCGCCGTGGCCGGACCCGGCGAGTACATCGTTAAGCCGGGCGACACGGGCGCGAAGATCGCCCGCGCCAATGGCGTTTCCCTGGGCGACCTGACGTCGGTCAACGCCGGAGTCAGCTGGACCCATCTGAAGGTCGGGGAGAAGCTGAAGCTGCCAGAGAAGAAGTGATTGCCGGGGAGCCTTCCCGGTGGGTGCGCGAGGGTGAGCGTGTGCTCCTCTCGACGCGCGTGTTGGATCTCTGGAGCGTCCGGTACCGCCACCCCGTCAGGGGCACGGAGAAGGACTTCTTCGTGGCGCACGCGCCCGACTGGGTGAACGTCGTGGCGGTCACGCCGGACGGGAAGATCGTCCTCGTGAGGCAGTTCCGCTTCGGCTCGAACTCGCTTTCCCTCGAGGTCCCGGGCGGCGTGATGGAGAAGGGAGAGGACCCGATCGCCGCCGGCGTCCGGGAATTGTCCGAGGAGACCGGCTACGGCGGGGGGAAGGTGAGCCTCATGGGAAGCGTCCACCCGAACCCCGCGATCCAGGACAACCGCTGCCACTTCGTGCTTGTGGACGGCGCGGTGCCCACGAGCGCTATGAACTGGGACCACGACGAGGAGATCCAGGTCTCGACCGAGGGCGTCCGGGAGGTGCTGGCCCTGGCCCGCAGCGGAGCCATAACGCACAGCCTGACGGTTGCGGCGCTCATGCTTTTCGAGGGAATCCGGGGCGTTTGACTAAACCCGGGCCCGGCATTACATAGCCGCCTCCACACCGGCATGACCGCCTCCCAATTTGCAAACAGCCCCGCCGCGCTGGGCACGCCCGGCGCCCAGGACACCCTTCCCGAGCCTCTCGAGCGGGAGATCCGCCGCATCTACTCGAGAAGCCCTATCTACGGACGGCGGTTCCCCCTGCACCGGGAGGCGCTGAGGTGGTCCTGCTACCGGGAGATCCCGGCGCTGTCCAAGCGGGAGATCGTCGAGACGGGCCACCAGTCCTTCTTCGAGGACTACGGGGAGATTGAGCGCGGCCTCGCCGACCGCCGGTTCGAATACGAGAACACGTCCGGCACGACCTCCGCCCCGATGACGGTCATCATGGAGGACGGCTGGTGGTCGGCCCAGACGCTCCGGGCGTACCGCGCCTCGCCGATCCTGCGCGAGTTCGCGGACCGGCCCCACCGCAAGTGCGTGCTGGCCCCGGTGGGCTGCTCCAGCAACCTCTGCCCCTACGAGGACCACCCGTTCCCGAACCGCTACTTCGACGGGACCGTCTACCTGAACCTCTCGAGCGACCCGTTCGCCTTCTCCGAGGCCGAGTGGGACCGCATCGTCGTGGAGCTCCAGGCGACGCAGCCGCAGATCCTCGAGGGGGAGCCCGTCTACCTCTCGCTCCTGGCCCGCGCCGCTGGGAAGCGCGGGGTCAGGGTCCCGAGCATCCGGGCCGTCATCCTCACGTACGGCAAGGCGAGCGCGCAGCACGGGAGGCGGATCGCGCATGCGTTTCCCGCTCCCCAGGTCGACCTCTACGGCTCCACCGAGGCCGGCTATCTCTTCGTGGGGGAGGCGTTCCGGGACAATTCCAAGGCCATCGACGAGAACGCGTTCATCGAGCTCGTCCCGTGGAGGCCCGGCGCGCCCGGGGTCCACCAGATCCACGTCACGACCCGGGGGCGCGAGGCGATGCCCCTCCTGCGCTACCACACCGGGGACATCGTGATGTCCATGCCGGGCGGATTCAGGATCCTCGGCCGCGAGCGCGACCTCCACTTCAGGCCCGACGGATCGCTCGTCTGCGCCTCCGACATCGACGCGGCCCTGCCGGCCGGCTTCGCGTGCTGGCACTCCTGCCTCAGCCAGACGGCCGAGAACCGCTGGGACTTCCACTATGTCGCCGACAGGGCCGCCCATGGCGGGGAGTTGGAGGCCGCCCTGTCCGGGGTCCTCGGCGCCGGGGTCCGCGTGAACGCCTTCCGCCGCAAGTCGATAGCTCCGGCCGCGAGCGGGAAGTTCGCGCTCCTCAGACCGCTCGCAAGGAGCGAGTGACTAATAGTCCGGATTAGGGGCGCTTATGTCATGGGCGCGCGCCTGACGGTCTATCTTTACTCGCGGGCCGGGGGCAGTTGGACTAAATGCCAACGACTCTGCAATGGACCTCGTCCGCAACCTCTTCGGCAGCACGATAGGCAGGAAACTGATCATGGCCGCGACCGGCGTGGTGCTGATCCTGTTCGTCGCAGGGCACCTGGTCGGCAACCTGCAGGTGTACGAGAACCCCGACAGGATCAACGGGTACGCGCACTTCCTGCAGTCGCTCGGGCCCGTGCTCTGGGCGGTCCGGGCGTTCCTCCTGGCCTGCGTCGCGCTCCACGTTTGGTCCGCCACCGTCCTGACGCTCGAGAGCCGCCGCGCCCGCGGCGACGAGCCCTACGAGGTGAACCGCTGGATCCAGGCGACGGTCTCATCCCGCTACATGCGCGGCACGGGCTACGTCGTCCTCGCTTTCATCCTCTACCACCTCGCCCAGTTCACGGTCGGCGTCGCCCAGCCGGCCTCGTTCAAGGAGAACCTCGCGCACTACACGATGGCGGGGGACTACCACGTCATGGGCCTGACGGTGGTCAGGGCGGGCACCGAGGTCCTCGACGTCCGCTCCATGGTGATACGCGGGTTCGCGAACCCGGTCGTCGCCCTGTTCTACATCGTCGCGGTGGGGCTGCTCTCGCTGCACCTGCTCCACGGGGCCGACAGCCTCTTCCAGACGCTCGGCTGGCGAAGCCGCCGCTGGGAGCGCGGGCTGCGGGCCGTCGTCACGCTGCTCTGCGCGGCGTATTTCCTCGGCAACCTCTCGATTCCCGGCGGCGTGCTCCTCGGGATGCTCAAATAGGAACGTCGCACCATGGCCCAACTTGACCCCAGGATCCCCAAGGGAGAGCTCGCCGGAAAATGGCAGCGGCACAAGGCGGACATCCGCCTCGTCAACCCGTCGAACAAGCGCAAGTACGAGGTGATCGTCGTCGGCGCGGGGCTTGCGGGCGCCTCGGCCTCGGCCTCGCTGAGCGAGCTCGGCTACGGGGTGAGCTGCTTCGTGTTCCACGACAGCCCGCGGCGGGCCCACTCGATCGCCGCCCAGGGGGGCATCAACGCGGCCAAGAACTACCAGAACGACGGGGACAGCGTCCACCGGCTCTTCTACGACACGATCAAGGGCGGCGACTTCCGCTCCCGCGAGGCGAACGTGCACCGCCTGGCAGAGGTGTCGGTCAACATCATCGACCAGTGCGTGGCCCAGGGAGTCCCCTTCGCCCGCGAGTACGGCGGGCTGCTCGCCAACCGCTCGTTCGGGGGCGCGCAGGTGTCGCGCACCTTCTACGCCCGGGGGCAGACCGGCCAGCAGCTGCTCCTTGGGGCGTATTCCGCGCTCTCCAGGGAGGTGGCCTCCGGCGGGGTCAAGCTCCACACCCAGTCGGAGATGCTCGACCTGGTGGTCGTCGGCGGCCACGCGAAGGGCATCGTGGTCCGCGACCTGGTGACCGGCAAGGTCTCGCGCCACGCCGCCGACGCCGTCATCCTCGCGACGGGCGGGTACGGCAACGTCTTCGACCTCTCGACCTACGCGCGCGGCTCGAACGCGACGGCCATCTGGCGCGCCTACAAGCGCGGGGCCTGCTTCGCCAACCCGTGCTTCACCCAGATACACCCGACGTGCATCCCGGTCTCGGGCGAGTACCAGTCGAAGCTCACGCTCATGTCGGAGTCGCTGCGCAACGACGGGCGCATCTGGGTGCCGAAGAGGAAGGAGGACAGGCTGAAGGCGCCGGCCTCGATCGCCGAGGCCGACCGCGACTACTACCTGGAGAGGATCTACCCGAGCTTCGGGAACCTGTGCCCCCGCGACGTGGCGTCGCGAGCGGCAAAGCGCGTCTGCGACGAGGGCCGCGGGGTGGGCGAGAGCGGGCTCGGGGTCTACCTGGACTTCGCGGACGCCATCG
>CAYVKH010000082.1:0-12940 GCA_964451965.1 uncultured Opitutaceae bacterium | reverse complement strand
ACCTGAAGGTCGCTGGTTCAAATCCAGCCCCTGCACCCAATTTGAAACGCCTCCCATAACTGGGAGGCGTTTTGGGTTAACAGGTTAGATTCCTTCGTTCGAACGACGCAGCATATGTTGTGAAGTCCATCTGTTGACGGTTGGCGGCTGCACGGCTGCAATTGCTCGATCATCGCCTTCGGCATTATGGGGGGTGGAACCAGTCTCAGGCTCATGCTCAATTTATCTCCGATATTGCAGATTCCGGGATGAACATTCAGGCAGCAATCGAGGCCCAGCGGTTTACAAGGCGCACGTTTGGCGGCAATGATGTCGAACTCGAATGGCGCTTCAGCAAGGACGTGCGAGAAGAGTTGGCCGCCAAAGGGCACCAAATTCAACTACTCGGTTCATTCTCCACCGAAGTTGGCTGAGGACAAGTCACTAGGCGTGCCGCCGCCCTCAGCGGATCGGTGAGCTCGCGCCTCTGGTCCTCAGCCGGGCAGCAACTGTACCTCAAGCGGATTCAACGACTTGGAAAGCGTTACAGATGAAGCGCCTACATCGTTCCTTGTATTGCCCGACAGTGGCTTGAATCGTTTTGAATCTATTTCTGCCACTTGATCAAGCCTGCCTCCAGGGGCACGTTGAGATCGTCGAAATGCGGCATGATCCGCGCGGTATAGTCCGCCGCAGGACGCGTGGAACTGACAGTGGCGGAGTAGGCAAAGCTGCCGGCTTCGTGCGCGAGTGGTAACACGCGTGCCATCTCCAGGCGCATGGCATCACCTCCCTGCAAACCGTCGGCATAGAGCTCAACTCGGACCGAGTTTGGGTTGGTTTCCTTCAGAAAGACCTCCACTACGATGATATTGTGTTCTCCTTTGGCTTCCACGCTGACCGCGCCGAAACTGATGGAAGCCCATTTTGACTCCAGGGCGCTTCGCCATTCGACCAAATTGCGAGCCGCGGCGCACTGGTTTGCGGCGCGTGCCCGATATGCAGCGCCTGAAGGCAGATAGTGCTGCTCGGTGTATTCGATCACTGCGCGGCTAGCCGAGAACGTGGGCGTCAACCGCGCCATGCTTTCGCGCATTCGTGCCACCCAGGCAGTCGGTATGGCCGCCTTGTTGCGTGTGTAGAACTCGGGGATCACCTCCTGCTCGAGGCGCTCGTAAAGCGCTTCAGCCTCGGCAGCATCCCAAGAGGGATCGTCGCCATGTTCCTGACCATCACCCAAGGCCCATCCAACTTCCGACGCATAGGCTTCGGCCCACCAGCCGTCCAGTTCGGAAAGGTTTAGGCCACCGTTGACTAGCACCTTCATGCCGCTTGTGCCGCTGGCTTCCCACGGCCGACGGGGGGTGTTGATCCAGACGTCTACCCCCTGCACCATGCGCTCCGCCAAGAGCATGTCGTAGTCGGCCAAGAATATGACCGGGGGGCTTGCCTTACTGTGCCGGATAAAACGGGTCCACTCCTGAATCAGGGCCTGCCCGGCCTGATCAGCCGGATGGGCCTTGCCAGCGAGGATAAGCTGCACCGGTCTCTGGGGATTCTTCAGGATTCGGATCAGCCGGTCGGGATCGTGCAGCAGAAGGTTCGGCCGTTTGTACGTAGCGAAGCGGCGCGCAAACCCGAGCGTCAATACTTCGGGATTTAATCGCGCTTGGGTTCGTGCAATCGTGGCCTCATCCGCCCCGGCGGCCGCCATTTGGCGGCCGACGGCCTCCCTGGCATAATCCACGAGGGACTTGCAGGTCGCGGTCCGCATTGCCCAAAGCTTCTCGTCGGAAACCCGGCGGAGGTCCGCCTCCAGTGTAGCCGACGTTCCTAGCCATCTTCCCTTGCCGCAGGCTTCCGTCCACAGCAGGTCTGCAGCAGCCGAATCCCAGGTGGGCATGTGTACGCCATTGGTCACATGGCCAACCGGCACATCGTCCTCCGGCCAACGGGGAAACAGCGGTGCAAAGATGTGCCGGCTAACTCGGCCATGCAACCTGCTGACACCGTTGACCGCCCCGCTGCCGCGAGCCGCGAGATAGGCCATATTGAAGGCCTCGGTCGCGTCATTGGAATTTCGGCGACCCAACGCCAGCAAGTCGCGCATGGGAATGCCTAGGCCCTCCTGTGCATATCTCCCGAGATACTGTTCCATTAAACCCGGGGAAAAGACGTCGAATCCAGCGGCGACGGCCGTATGGGTCGTGAAAAGATTACCTGCCCGTGTAGCCGCAAGCGCAACGGCGAACGGCTGATTGACCTCCTGCATGAAGCTGCGCGCCCGCTCCAGAAGTGCAAATGCCGCATGTCCCTCGTTTAGGTGGCAGACATCCGGTTTGACCCCAAGCTCGCCAAGTAATCGCCAGCCACCGATTCCAAGCACAATTTCCTGTTTGAGGCGCAACTCCGAATCGCCGCCATAGAGTTCGCTTGTTATCCCGCGGTGCGCGGGCGGGTTGGCCGCGTCATTGCTGTCGAGCAGGTAGAGTTTCTGTCGGCCCACCTGAACAACCCACGCGCGCAGCCAAACCGAGGTACCTGGTAGCTCGATTTCCAGCCGCAGCAACTCGCCATTTAGTTTCCGCACCGGTGTGACAGGCAACTGTCCGGGATCGTTATATGGGTAAAGCGCTTGTTGCGCGCCGTTTCGATCGATCACTTGGCGAAAGTACCCGTGCTGATAAAGCAGTCCTATCCCGATCACCGGCACGCCGAGGTCGCTGGCAGCCTTGAGCTGGTCGCCAGCCACATTGCCCAGCCCCCCCGAATAGATCGGAAGGGCCTCGCTGAGCATAAATTCCATGCAAAAATATGCAACGCATGTGAGTTGCGCCTGGGGATACTTCTGCTGAAACCAAGCGGGCGACGTTTCTGCCTGCCGCTTGGCCAGCACAAGGCGCTCAAGCAACGTGCAGAAGCCGGGATTGGCCAGAGCAGTCGCCAATTTATCACGCGCGACCGTCTGGAGCATTACGCTCGGGTGACGGGTGGCCTTCCAAAGCCCTGGATCGAGCTGCTGCCATAGCTCGTCCGAACTGTGATTCCACGTCCAGCGCAGATCCATGGCCAGTTCAGTCAAGGCATCCCTGCCCCTTGGTGGCTCGGAAGGAGAAGGCATCGCGGGAGAATCAGGGTTCATGGGCAATTCTAATCCGGCCTACGGGATCCGAGTGTCTTCCGTGCTTTGCTCGACGCCGAGTTTGCCAACGTCACGCTGATGAACGTCTGGGCTTCCTTTAGAATCCTACGCAAGTGGGTCTCGCTGCGAAAACTCTCGGCGTAAATCTTGTAAATGTCCTCGGTCCCGGAGGGTCGGGCCGCAAACCAGCCATTGGCAGTCACAACCTTTAGCCCGCCGAGTGGAGCAGAGTTGCCGGGAGCGCGGATAAGCATCCTGTCGACTTTTTCCCCCGCAAGTTCCGTGAGTTTGATATGTTCGGGTGCAAGCTTGGCCAATACGGCTTTTTCTGCCGGCGTTGCCGAGGCTTCCACCCGATCATAGAACGGCTCGCCGAATCCTTTCGTAAGCGCACGGTAAAGCGTTCCAGGGTCGTGGCCGGTACGAGCCGTGATTTCCGCGGCTAGCAGACAGGGGATGAAGCCATCCTTATCCGTCGTCCACACACTTCCGTCCAAACGTACAAAGGACGCACCAGCACTTTCCTCGCCGCCAAAACCCAGAGCACCATCGAGTAGGCCAGCGACGAACCATTTGAAGCCGACCGGCACCTCGTAGAGTTTCCGTTTCAACTTCGCCGTTATGCGATCGATCAGCGCACTGCTAACTACCGTTTTCCCAACTGCGGCATTGGAATTCCATTTGGGACGGTGTTGAAAGAGCTCAGAAACGGCCACCGCCAGGAAGTGATTTGGCGGGAGAAGCCCGGTACTCTTCGTGACAATTCCGTGCCGGTCGTGGTCTGTATCGCATGCGAACGAGAGATCGAAGCGGTCTTTCATCCCGATCAGGCTCGCCATCGCATACGGCGACGAGGGATCCATTCGGATCTGCCCATCCCAATCCACCGTCATGAATCTGAAGGTTGGATCGACCACCTCGTTGACGACGGTCAGGTCGAGCTTATGTCGTTCGGCAATTTTCGCCCAGTAATGGACGCCGGCACCGCCCAAAGGATCGACGCCGAGACGGAGCCTAGCGCCGCGGATCACTTTCATGTCCACTACGTTGCCAAGATCGTTGATATAAGCGTTGAGGTAGTCGTACCGGTGTGTTGTGGAAGCGTGTAGCGCTCGCTCAAAGGGAATGCGTTTCACGCCCTTTAACCTGGCCTTGATTAGCGCATTCGCCTTTGCCTCGATCCAGTCGGTGACGGCGGCATCCGCCGGCCCGCCGCTGGGCGGATTGTATTTGAACCCGCCATCGTGAGGCGGATTGTGCGAGGGCGTGATTACAATTCCGTCAGCAAGCCCACTTTTTCGCCCGCGGTTGTGAGCCAAGATCGCATGGGAAATCACCGGAGTCGGTGTGAATTCATTGCCTTCGGCGATCACTGTCTCGACCTTGTTTGCTGCAAGCACTTCGAGGGCTGTGGCGAAGGCAGGAACCGATAGCGCGTGCGTGTCTATGCCAAGAAACAGGGGACCAGAGACGTTTTGACGTGCGCGATACAGGCAGATGGCCTGCGTGATCGCCAGTATGTGCCACTCGTTGAAGGCGCGATTGAACGAAGATCCCCGATGTCCGGACGTGCCAAAGGCGACTCGCTGTGCAGGCACCGCTACATCAGGCGTATAGGTATAGTAGGCTGTAATGAGCCGCGGCACGTCGATTAGGATTTGCGCCGGCGCCGGCTTTCCCGCCAAGGGGCTCGTCTTCAAGACAACCCCTTCAACTCGTCGCCGTTGAGTTCCGCCCTGTCCGAATACATCCCTCTTACAGCAAGGCCGTTGCACGCGGCGCGATGGCGAAGGGCATCCTGGGCCGCCGTCACGTTTGCCGGAGAGCCTTTCCAGACATCCAACGCAGTGTCCTGCAACCCGCGACCGAATGAAAAACTCAATGTCCATGGGACACCGCCGACACTGCAGATTTCGTTCAATCTCTTCGTCGCCGCCACACAGGATTGTCCGCCTGAGAGAAATACAATTCCGGGAACCGCGGCAGGCACCGCGCGCCGTAGACAGCGGATTGTGGCTCGAGCCATCTCGCCTATGTCGGATTGCTGGGGACATTCTTTGCCAGGCAGCGCCATGCCCGTCTTCAGCAGCATTGTCTCCAGCTCAACCCGATATTCAAAAAGCCTAGCAAACACGGTATTCAAAACAGCGCTCATGACCTCCTCGCAGCGTTCGAGTGTGTGGTTCCCGTCCATAAGGACTTCAGGTTCGACGATCGGCACCAAACCGGCTTCCTGGCTTAGAGCGGCAAACATCGACAAGGCGTGCGCATTTGCCTCGATGCAGGCCGGCGTGGGCAATCCATCGCCAACGGCAATCACCGCGCGCCATTTGGTAAAGCGAGCGCCGAGTTGGCAATATTCAGCAAGGCGGCCACCGAGACTGTCGAGTCCCTGAGTGACTCTCTCGCCCGGAAAACGAGCGAGTGACACCGTGCCTTTGTCCACCTTAATACCCGGAACTATGCCGCTCTGGGCCAGGGCATTAGGTATCAATGCATCGCGAACTTTCTGGCGAATCGTCTCGTCGAAGAGGATCGCTCCGCTGATGTGGTCGCTCAATGCGGGAGTTGTGAACAGCAGTCTTCGATATGAACTGCGGCTGTCCTCTGTGGACACAATACCTAGAGCCTCAAATCGCTTGCTGATGGTCGCTATGCTTTCGTCCGCGGCCAGAAGACCCTTGCCGGGAGCCAATAGGGAGGCGACCGTCGATTTCATTGCGAGCGTGTCCATCATCGACGCCTCCTCAAGTGTGCCTCATCTGGGCACTATCGCAGTGCCCTCGGGCATTCGCTGGAGTCGAACCTCAGGCGGATGGAACTTATCCATTTCAACCGAACCGACAAAGTATGAGGACCTTCTTAAGTTTCTTGGTGCAATAAGCCTGAGGGCCGATGGCCGGTTTGGCATCTTGTGCATTCAACATTTTGCTGGGGTCCAATATGCGCTCTAGATGTCGCCCGAAAAATGGGGTGTAACCCCACTCGAACATGCCTTAGCCGGAGTCACCTTCGAGGCGCATCTCGGCAGGGACGAACCCGGGTTAAATTGGCCGGACTTCTTAGAAGTTCGCGGGTCCAGAATGCCAGATGACAATGAAAGTGATCGCCGCCCAACCGTTGAAAACCGCCTGCGCGCCTAAATGCAATTCGGCACCCGAGAGAATCGGATGCCTATGAGGGTAATACCCCCTGTCGCCCTCTCCGGCAGCGGCGTATAATCCCCCCAAACAGGGCTTGATCCGAGCGCCACAATCGCGGTCGGTGCTCGCTGTTAAGCTTCCTCCTTGTCCCTCCATCACGTCCACCAGCCGGCCTACAGCAGACGGGCTCGGCCTCCACCGAGAGAAGACCCAATTCAGAATCAGAATCATGAAAACTGACACACTTGAGCTGGGCTTGCTGCACAAGATGGATGCCTACTGGCGCGCCGCAAACTACCTCTCGGTCGGCCAGATCTATCTCTATGACAATCCGCTCCTAAAACAGCCGCTGAAATTGGCGCATGTAAAGCCGTTGGTAGTTGGCCACTGGGGCACCACGCCAGGCCAGAACTTCATCTACGTCCACCTGAACCGGATCATCAAAAAATATGATCTGGACATGTTTTACATCGCCGGTCCCGGTCATGGCGGCCCGGCCATTGTAGGGAACGTGTACCTCGAAGGCACATGGAGTGAGGTTTATCCCAATATCACCCAGGACGAGGCAGGACTGAAGAAACTCTTCAAGCAGTTCTCGTTTCCCGGAGGAATATCGAGCCATGTGGCGCCCACGACGCCGGGTTCAATTCACGAGGGTGGCGAACTAGGATATTCACTGAGCCATGCGTTCGGCGCCGCATTTGACAATCCCGACCTGATCGTAGCCTGTGTTGTAGGCGACGGAGAAGCCGAGACGGGCCCATTGGCGACCGCCTGGCAGTCCAACAAGCTGCTCGACCCGATCACCGACGGAGCCGTGTTGCCGATCCTTCATCTCAACGGCTACAAAATAAGCAACCCGACCGTCCTGGCCCGTATTGAGCATGAGGAATTGGAGCAGTTCATCCGTGGCTGCGGGTGGACGCCTTACTTTGTGGAAGGTGATGAGCCGGAAAAGATGCATCAGCTGATGGCTGGGGCATTGGAAACCGCAATAGAGGAGATCCGCCGGATCCAGACGAATGCCCGCAACAATGACGATACCACCCGCCCGCGGTGGCCGATGATCGTTCTTAGATCCCCCAAAGGATGGACGGGACCGAAAGTCGTCGACGGCTTGCAAGTCGAGGGCACTTTCCGAGCGCACCAAGTGCCGATCTTGGTGGATGGGGACCATCCCGACCATGTCCAGCAACTCGAAAGCTGGATGAATAGCTACAAGCCCGAGGAGCTGTTCGACAAAAATGGCCGGCTTCGGCCGGAATTGGCCGACCTCGCGCCGAAAGGCGACCGACGCATGGGTTCGAATCCGCATACCAATGGCGGAAGCCTGCTGCGCGACTTGCGCATGCCGGACTTCCATGACCACGCTGTGCATGTCCCTTCGCCGGGCGCAGTGGATGGCCAGGATACGCTCGTGCTAGGCAAGTTTCTGCGCGACGTGGCCAAGTTGAACCAGGATCAGCGAAATTTCCGCGTCTTCGGTCCCGATGAGACGCTCTCAAATCTCCTGGGCGCGGTATTTGAAGTCACCAATCGGCAGTGGAATGCCCGCGAAAAAACCGATGATGAATTCCTGGCGCCTGCCGGTCGTGTCCTAGACTCGATGCTCAGTGAGCACCAATGCGAAGGCTGGCTGGAAGGTTACCTGCTGACCGGGCGGCACGGGCTCTTCAACAGCTATGAAGCCTTCATTCGCATCGTCGACTCGATGTTTAGCCAGCACGCCAAGTGGCTCAAGGTGACATTGGAGCTGCCTTGGCGACGTAAGATCGCGTCATTAAATTACTTACTAGCCTCCCATGTCTGGCAGCAGGACCACAACGGTTTCACCCACCAGGATCCGGGGTTTCTCGACCACGTCATCAACAAAAAGGCCGACATTGTGCGTGTCTACCTCCCGCCCGATGCCAATTGCCTGCTGTCGGTATTCGACCATTGCCTGCGTAGCCGGCACTACGTCAACGTGGTAGTGGCGGGAAAGCACGCCCTGCCCCAATGGTTGACGATGGACGCGGCGGTCATCCATTGCACAGAAGGCATCGGCATCTGGCAATGGGCCAGCAACGACCAGGGCACTGAGCCGGACGTCGTCATGGCCTGCTGCGGCGATACGCCAACGTTGGAGATCTTGGCCGCCGTCTCCATCCTTCGTGAACACCTGCCCGCGTTGAAGATCCGGGTGATCAACGTGGTCGACCTAATGAAGCTCCAGTCTGCGAGCGAGCACCCTCATGGGATGAGCGAGGCCGACTATGATGCGCTCTTCACCAAAGATAAGCACATTATCTTTGGCTTTCATGGCTACCCATGGCTCGTTCACCGGCTGACGTACTGCCGTTCAAACCGCAATCTCCACGTCCGGGGTTACAAGGAGGAGGGCACGATAACGACGGCCTTCGACATGAGGGTGCAGAACGACTTGGACCGCTTTCATCTGGTGCAAGACGTGGTCGACCGCCTGCCACACCTGGGATCCCAAGGGGCCTATCTTAAGCAGATGGTTCAGGACAAGCTCATCGAGCATAAGCACTACATCGACGAGCATGGCCAGGACCTGCCGGAGATTCGAAACTGGAAGTGGGGAATGCGCGAAACCCTGGAAGGGAAACGGCCGGCGACAGTGAAGTTGGATCCGGCGCTGACCTGATCGCGAACCAGCAGAACCACCATGGAAAACAGATCCGCGCCTCCGAACGTTGGCAAGGTCGTCGCGGTGCGCGGCAGCGTCGTGGATGTGAGGTTTGATGGACATCTGCCGGTGATCTGTTCAGTGCTGCGCGCTGGTGACGGAGAGCGTGTTGTCATCGAAGTGCTGGCGCAAAGCGATGCGCGTCACGTGCGAGGCATCGCGTTGACGCCTACGCAGGGACTCGCCCGCGGCATGGTGGTGACGGACACGGGCGGTCCGCTCAAGGCACCCGTAGGCAAAGGGATTCTCTCGCGGATGTTCGACGTGTTCGGCCACACCATCGACCGGGAGGCGGCGTTAACCGACATTCAATGGCGGTCGGTGCATCGGGCTCCGCCACCACTTGCTAGACGTTCCACCAAGTCCGAGATCTTTGAGACCGGCATCAAAGTCATCGACGTGCTTGTGCCGCTTGAGCGCGGCGGCAAGGCAGGCCTCTTCGGGGGGGCTGGCGTGGGTAAAACCGTGCTCCTAACGGAGATGATCCACAACATGATTGGGCATCAGAATGGGATCAGCATTTTTTGTGGCATCGGCGAACGTTGCCGTGAAGGCGAGGAACTCTACAGCGACATGAAGGAAGCAGGCGTGCTGCCGAACATGGTGATGGTCTTCGGCCAGATGAACGAGCCTCCGGGCAGCCGGTTCCGCGTGGGCCACGCAGCCTTGACGATGGCCGAATATTTCAGGGACGACGAGCACCGCGATGTGCTGCTCCTCATCGACAACATCTTCCGCTTCATCCAGGCAGGCATGGAGGTATCCGGCCTAATGGGCCAGATGCCCTCGCGCCTGGGCTATCAGCCTACAATGGGCACCGAACTGTCGGGATTGGAGGAACGCATCGCCAACACCGACACTGGCGCGATTACCTCGATTCAGGCGGTGTATGTGCCGGCGGACGATTTCACCGATCCGGCAGCTGTCCATGCATTCTCCCATCTTTCCGCCTCCATCGTTCTTTCGCGGAAACGGGCGAGTGAGGGCCTTTTCCCGGCCATCGATCCGCTGCAGTCCAGTTCCAAAATGGCCACGCCTGGCATCGTCGGTGAGCGGCATTATACCCTGGCCCAGGAAATCCGGAAGACACTCGCACAATACGCAGAACTCAAGGACATCATCGCCATGCTGGGCCTGGAGCAACTTTCACCCGAGGACCGCAATGTGGTCGGACGGGCCCGCCGGCTGGAGCGTTTCCTCACGCAGCCATTCTTTACCACCGAGCAGTTCACCGGACTCAAAGGGAAACTCGTAAGCCTCAAGGACGCGCTAGACGGATGCGAGCGGATCCTGCACGACGAGTTCAAGGACTACCCCGAGAGCGCATTCTACATGATCGGTGCGATCAGCGAGGCAAAGAAAGCAACGCCTCCCGACAAGCCAGCAGCCAAGACCGATTCCGTCGAAAAGCCTGCCGTCCCGCCAAAGCCGGACTCAAGGCCCGTCGCCAAAGGTAGCTCGAAGCCGGCCGCCGCCGCCCCGCCCAAAGCCGCACCCTCGCCGGCACCGGCGAAGCCAGCGGCGGAATCTCAACCGCAGCCTGAGCCTACGGCCGCAACCACCCATGAATCTTAAGGTACTTCTGCCCTTCCAAGTCTTCGCCGAAAAGACCGGCGTGTCGCGCATTGTCGCGGAGACGCGGGAAGGGTCGTTTGGACTCCTCCCTCACCGGCTGGATTGTGTCGCGGCGCTCGTACCGGGCATCCTGACGTACCAGACTGCCTCGGACGGCGAAGTCTTCGTGGCCGTCGATGAAGGCGTGTTGGTCAAGACCGGTCCCGACGTCCTCGTGTCGGTGCGGCGCGCACTGGGCGGAACAGACCTCAGTCAATTGCGCGATGCAGTTCAGAAGGAGTTTCTGACTCTGGACGAGCATGAGCAAAGCGTGCGCACAGTCATGGCGAAATTGGAATCGGGGTTTCTACGTCGCTTTGCGACCTTTCAACATGAATGACGATCAAAAGAGGTCCGAGACGAGCGGCCCGACCCTTGCCGAGCAGGTCGGCGCAAAGGCGGATCGCAAGATCAAGGCGCGCAAATCCACACAGGGGGTCTGGTTCGGCTTGGGCATGATGGGGCTGATCGGATGGTCGGTGGTTGTTCCGACGCTGCTCGGCGCCGCGCTCGGCATATGGCTGGATCAACATCATCCGGGCAAGCATGCCTGGACCCTTGCGCTGATGGTTGTCGGCCTCACCATCGGCTGTTTGAACGCGTGGTATTGGGTTGCCCAGCAAGACGCCGCGATGCGGGACGAACTGAAGGGCGGCGATGAATGAGGCACTGATACTGGCGCTGGCGTCGCTGGCAGGCGGCGGACTTGGCGCGATATTCTTCGGTGGCCTTTGGTGGACGGTGCGACGGGGGATTTTATCGCCCAGGCCGCAGCTTTGGTTTCTAGGCAGCCTGGTGCTGCGTACGAGCATTGTATTGGCGGGATTTTACTTTGTCGGTCGCGGCCAGTGGCAACGGCTCCTGCTATGTCTCATCGGCTTTGTCATGGGGCGGTTCATCGTCATGCGGCTGACTCGGACATCGGGTGACGAATCAAACCGTCCAAAACGGGAGGCAAGCCGTGCGCCTTAGCCCCGATCAGATGATTCTTTGGCAGCATGGGTCTATCAAACTCAACGGCACGATTGTGTTCACGTGGGGACTCATGCTCGTGCTGGCAGTTGGTTCCAAATTGATCACGCGCAATCTCTCGATGGGGCTGAGACGTTCCCGCTGGCAGAACTTGCTGGAAATCGTCGTCACAGCCATCGAGAAGCAAATCGAGGAGGTCGGTCTTCCGCATCCGGAAAAATACATCGGTTTTCTGGGAACGCTTTTCCTGTTCGTGGCGCTAGCCGCCCTATGCACCATCATTCCCGGATACGAGCCGCCCACCGGCTCGCTCTCCACCACGGCAGCGCTCGCGTTATGCGTCTTTGTGGCGGTGCCTTTGTTCGGCATCGAAGAGCAGGGCTTGGGCGGCTACCTCAAGACCTATGTGCAGCCGACGGTGATCATGCTGCCGTTCAACCTCATCAGCGAGCTTTCGCGCACCCTGGCATTAGCCGTCCGTCTGTTTGGCAATATGATGAGCGGGGCGATGATAATCGCGATCCTGCTGACCATTACGCCCTATATCTTTCCGCTCGTCATGACCGTGCTTGGTCTGCTCACCGGCATGGTCCAGGCCTATATCTTCAGCATTCTGGCCGCGGTTTACATCGCGGCCGCCACACGTGTGCGCAAGCCGCAACCCTCACCCCAAGGCCAGCCCGCACCCCAGCATTGAATTCACAAACTCAGCAAACAAAGGACTCCCCATGGACAGCACTACAATCATCGCCGTAGCCTCGATCGCCACCGCCGGTTTGACCACCGGCATTGGCACCATGTGTCCGGCCCTCGGCGAAGGCCGGGCCGTCGCCACAGCACTCACTTCCCTCGCTCAGCAGCCTGACGCCTCCGCCACGATCACGCGGACCCTGTTTGTCGGCCTGGCGATGATCGAGTCCACAGCCATCTACTGCTTTGTGGTCTCGATGATTCTAATCTTCGCCAACCCGTTCTGGAATCATGTCATCGCAGGAGCGACCCAAGCGGTAGCCAAGTAAGCCATGCTCATCGACTGGTTCACCGTCGCCGCGCAAGCGCTCAACTTCCTCATCTTGGTGTGGTTGATGAGGCATTTTCTCTACAAACCTATCCTTAACGCCATCGACGCGCGGGACAAGTTGATCGCCGCAGAGCTCGCGGACGCTGCGGCAAAAAAAGCCGAGGCCCAAAAGGACCGCGACGAGTTCAAGCACAAGAATGAGGAATTCGACCAGCAGCGTGCTGCCCTCTTAAGCAAGGCAACGGACGAAGCGAACGCTGAACGTGGGCGGCTCCTCGACGAAGCGCGGAAAGCCGCCGATGCCCTGAGCGCTAAGCGACAAGAAACGCTGAAGAACGACGTCAAGAACCTGAACCAAGCCATCACTCGCCGAACGC
>CAYVKH010000081.1:0-13049 GCA_964451965.1 uncultured Opitutaceae bacterium | reverse complement strand
TGGACCGCGAGGTGATGCACCTGCGCGACTCCCTGATCCCGAAGTACGCCGAGCTCGTCTACAACGGCTTCTGGTTCGCCCCGGAGCGCGAGGCCCTGCAGGCCCTGGTCGACGAGAGCCAGCGGTACGTGACGGGGACCGTGCGCCTCAAGCTCTACAAGGGCAACGTCATCACGTGCGGGCGCAAGTCGAGGTATTCGCTCTACGATATGAAGGTGGCGTCGATGGAGGGCGTGAAGAGCTGGTACAACCAGAGCGACGCCACCGGGTTCATCCGGCTGAACGGGCTGCGGCTGCGCGCGCGCAACCTGGCGCAGCGCGGGCCAAAGGTCTGACCGGGGGGGCGGCGCCGCGGGGGCGCCGCTTCAGCTCGCGGGCTTCGGGAACTGCTCCAGGAACACCTCGGGGCCGCCTTCCTTGTAGCCCTCCTGCTTGAAGACGACCTTCTCGTTCGCATTCAGCACGATGATGGTCGGGAAGCCCTCGACCCCGTATTTCTTCTGGAGGGCCGCGTTCTGGCCCACGATCTCCTTGCTGAGCTCGCGCTGCCTCGGATAGTCGAGCGTCACCAGGACGAGCTTCTCGCTGGCGAAATCCTCGAACTTCTTCGTGTCGAAGACCTCCTTGTCGATCCGCTTGCACCAGGGGCACCAATCCGAGCCGGTGAAGTTGAGGAGCAGGAGCTTGTGCTCCTTCTTCGCCTTGGCGAGCGCGGACGCGTAGTCCTCTGTCCATTCGTTCGCGTGCGCCGCCGCCGCGATGAAAAGGCCTGCGATGCAGGCGGCAAGAATGCGGGTCAGGTTCTTCATGGGTGTTTTGGTGGGAGGGGCTGGACGGTGTTATATTCCCTGCGCGCCCTAGAACAGCGCGTTTGCGACGATGCCGACCGCCGTGATGGGCCCCGAGTCGTTGAGGCCGTCCAGGGTGCGGTCCACCTTCTTGATGGTGATCTGGGCGCTGTTGTAGAGGCCGTCGTCGTTGATCAGCTTGCCGAGCGTGCCCTCGCCCTTGGCGAGCTTGTCGGAGACGGAGCGGATGTCGGCGATCGAGGCCTTGATGTTGTCGGCCGACTTCTGGTCGTAGACGAGGGCGCCAATGGTCCCCTGGCCGGACTTGACCTGGTCCATCATGGTCTCCGCGTTCGCGACGAATTCCTTGGCCTGCGCGGCGGTCGCCCTGATGTCGGCCACGGTCGCGAGAAGCTCGTCATGCAGCTTCGGGTCGTTGACCAGCTTTCCCAGGGTGCCCTCGCCGCTGTTTATCTTGCCCGTGATTTCCTGGAGATTCTTCATGGTCGCGTCCACGCGGGCCGTGTTCTCGGTCACCAGCTTGTCGAGCTTCTGTATGATCCCGCCGCCGTTCTTGCCGTCGCCGTTCAGCGCGGTGCTGAACGCGCCGAGGGAGTTCTGCAGCTGTTTGCCGAGGCCGCCAAGGTCCGACATGATCGAGTTCAGGTCGGGCGTCACGGCCGTCTTGATCTCGGCGCCGTCGGGGAGCGGCTGCGCCCCGGGCGTCCCCATGTCGATCGCGACATAGTTGCCGCCGATCAGCCCGGCCATCTCGACGCTCGCCACCGCGTCGCTCGCGATCGGGACCTTCGGGTCGATCTGGAGGACGGCCTCCGCGCGGCGGCCGGCCAGCCGCGTCTTCTGCACGGAGCCGACCTTGACCCCGGCCAGGCGGACGTCGTCGCCGTTCTTCAGCTGCTTCAGGTCGTCGAAGCTGGCGATCAGCGTGTGGCTGCGCTCCTCGAAGATCTTGCCGTCGCTGAGCGTCTCGAACGTCACCCATACCAGGGCGACCCCGAGGAGGAAGAATAGCCCAACGCGGGCCGTCTGTTGCGTCGTGTTCATGTTTGTGCCTGGGTTTCGAGCTTCTTAAAGCGGGGGTGCTGGATGTCTATTTTCGGATTCAGGAAATCGACGATCCTCGGGTCCTTGGACTTGGAGAGATCGTCCGGTGTCCCCAGCGTGACGAGCTCGCCGTCCATGAGGATGCCGACGCGGTTGGAAATCGTCAGCGCGAGGGCCCGGTCGTGGGTCACCACGAGGCTTGTCACGCTGTACTCGTTCTTGAGCGTCGCGATGATCTCGCTGATCGTGGCGCTCATGACCGGATCGAGCTCGCTCGTGGGCTCGTCGTAAAGGAGGAGCTGCGGCTCCATGACGAGCGCCCGCGCGATCGAGACGCGCTTCTTCATCCCGCCCGAGAGCTCGGACGGGAACTTGTTCACGGCGTCCTCCACCGAGAGGATCTTCAGCGAGTGGAGCACCCTCTCGCGGATGGCCTTCTCGTCGCCCGAGCGGTGCTCGCGCGGGTAGAGCGCCAGGTTGTCGTAGACGTTGAGCGAGTTGAAAAGGGCGCCGTCCTGGAACACGAGGGCGATGCGGTCGCGGTCCCGCGTCACCTCCAGCGAGGGATCCAGGCCGTCGATCGTGATGTTGCCGGACGTCGGTGTCTCCAGGCCGGCTATGTGCCGCAGGAGCACGCTCTTGCCCGAGCCGCTGGGCCCCATGAGGACGAAGATCTCGCTGGGCTGCACCTCGAAGGTGATGTCCGTGAGCACGGCGACGCCCGCGTAGCTCTTGGACACGGCCTCGACCTTGACGCCGACGGCATTGGCCTCGGCGCCTGTGAAGGGATTGCGGGTCTTGCTGCAGGAGGAGTCCATCGATTTGGGATGCGCCGTTGCTCAGGTGAGGATCTTCGTGACGAAGTAGTCCAGGACGAGGATCAGGATGAGCGAGGTGACGACCGCCCGGGTGACGGCCGCCCCGATCTCCCGCGGGCCGCCTCGCGTGTTCAGCCCGATGTCGCAGCACACGAGAACGACGACGAAGCCGAACACCTCGGCCTTCTCCACGCCGTTCACTACGTCCTTGAACTTCGTGAAATGCCGGAGCGCCGCGAAATACGCCTCAGGGCTGATCCCCAGGCTGCTCACGTAGCGGGCCACGACGGATCCTCCGAACCAGCCGACGATGTTGGAGATCACGGTCAGGACGGGCATCATGACGAGCACCGCCGCCAGCCTCGGCAGAACGAGGATCTTCGCGGCCGGGATGTTCATGATCGTGAGCGCGTCGATCTCCTGGTACACCTTCATGGACGCGAGCTCCGCCGTGATCGCCGAGCCCACGCGCCCGGCGAGCAGGACCGAGGTCATCATGGGGCCCAGCTCGCGCGCCATCGAGAGGCCGACCAGGCTGCCGATGTACTCCTTGGCCCCGAAATCCGACATCGAATACCCCGCCTCCAGCGCCAGGACGGTGCCGATGAAGAAGCTCAGGATGGCGACGATCGGGAGGGTCGTGTAGCCGATCAGGTAGCATTGCTCGATGAAGCGCGCCCATTGGCGGGGCAGGGAGCTGGTGTAGGACAGGGATCTGAAGAAGAGTTGGACCACGCTCCCAACGCCTTCCAAGATTGAGGTGAGTTGCTTCATTTCAATGGCTTGGCTGCTTACCCTTATCCACTTTTGGCCCCAAATCGAATCCTAAGATGGTCCAGGCGGTGCCCGAGGGCTCGCGGCGCATGCCCAGGAGCGGCCCGATGTGGAATTCCTCGAGGCCCTCGGCGGCGCCTCGCCGCCAGGTGACCGCGCTCCAGAGCAGGGAGTGCCGCGTTTCGCCGGAGGGCTGGCGGTCGTAGCGGTAGATGGAGAAAAGGGGCGTCCAGGTCTCACGGATGTCGGGATTGTCCGTGAAGAAGACCTCCAGGGGGCTCGGGAACTGGAGCTGGCGGCTGCCGGCCCCGTTGTCCCAGATGCTGACCAGGGGCCAGAAGTGCCGCTTGTAGGCCGGAGCCAGCGAGGGCCGGGAGACGCTCGTCTGGTCAAGGGACCAGTAGACGAAATAGAAGAACTGGGTCTTTGACTGCGCGATGTCGGCGTCGACCCAGGTTCTCCGGTGCCAGAGCGGCCAGACAATCCACCTGGAATCGGTGCCCTTTGTGTTGGAGTACGTGTAGAACGGGCCCCAGCGGTTGAGCACGCGGTCGTCGCCCCTTCCCTGGAGCAGGAACGGCCAGAAGTACCGCCTCTCGCTGTAGCGGTAGGGGATCGTCCGCTCGGTGTAGCCGAAGAAGGGCCAGAGGTAGTTCTCGCTGATCACTCCCGGGGACTTCTCGCGGGTGTAGAAGGGCAGGAAGCCGAACTCGGTGCCGGGGGCGTCGGTTTCCGGAGCGTCCGGCTTCGGCTCGACCACGTTGTTCCAGATCAGCGGCCAGAGGCAGTAGAAATGGCGGACCGGGCCGGGCCCGCTCGTGGCGCCGAAGAGCGGCCAGACCGCGAGCCCATTCTGCGCCCCGCTCATGACCCGGACGAAGGGCCACGGCGTGTAGGTCGTGTTCGTGCCCTTCTTGAAGGATTCGACATAGAGGGGAAACAGCACCCACGAGAGGCGGTCATAGCCCAGGCGGTATTTGATCGTCCCGTAGATCGGAAGCAGCGCATGGTAGGAATCGGCCGCATCCCCGGTCTCGTGCGAGAAATAGAACGGCCAGATGTCAAAATGCCGGTCCGTGGGTCCCCCGTCCACGGTCGATCCGGCGTCCACTCCCTCTCCGTTGATGAGCTGGAATATCGACCACTTGTAGGAATCGGGGTATTTCCTGAAGAAGAACAGGGGATAAAGGATGTCGGTCTTCACGCTGCCATCCCCGGTCACCCTGACGTACAGCGGCCTGAATCCGCGGGCGGTTCCCGCGTCCGGAGCGGGGGCCGGGCCGGAAAAGAGCAGCGGGCCCGCGCCCGTCCACGACTGCGTCTGGCCCGAGGGGTCCTTCTGGAGCACGAACATCGGCCAGGCGTTAAGCTCGTACGCCTCCGCCCTCAAAGCCGTCAGAACGGCCGCAAGGCCGGCAAGGGCGGTGAGCCTGGCAAGAGTCATGTTTGCTTGGTCCTCTGGTCAATAGGACTCCAGCCTACGTTGGTCAGGATTATAAAATCTGCAACCATTTACAGTGGAATAGATTGACCTTCGACAACCCACACGGGTCCGATGTTCCCCGGACTGCGGTTTATAAGGCGTTGCCGGTCAAACGAAGGCGCTGCCGCCGATTTGCAGCGCGGCAAAGTCGGCACCCTCGCCTCGGGAGGCCTCGAGCCTGCGCACGGGCTCCTCGCGGGCCTCGTCTGTCAGCTGGAAGGTGCCCCAGTGCATCGCAATGCTCCGCCGGGCCCCGACGTCGCGGTGAACGCGGACGGCCTCCTCGGGATCCATGTGCGCCGCCCCCATGAACCACCGGGGCTCGTAGGCGCCGATGGGGATAAGCGCAAGGTCGGGCGCGCCGCACCTGCGGCCGATCTCTGAGAAGAGCCCGCCCTGGTAGCCCGAGTCTCCCGCGAAATAGACGAGGCGCCCTCCCGTCCTCAGCATGAAGCCGCCCCAGAGCCGCCGGTTCGTCCCGAACGGCCGCCGGCGGCTCCAGTGGAGCGCCGGCACGAGCATGACCGCGGTGCCCGGGCCGCAGGCGTGGGACTCCCACCAGTCGAGCTCGACGATCCGTCGAAGGCCCGCGCCGGCAAGGAGCGGGCGGTGCCCGAGCGGCGAGACGACCAGGGGGTCGTCTCGCCGGGCCAGGCGCCGAAGGGTGGGAACGTCGCAGTGGTCGTAGTGGTCGTGGGAGAGGAGGATCACGTCCACCCTCGGCACAGCGTCGAATTCCACGCCCGGCGGCGCGACCCTGCGGGGGCCGAGCCAGCGCGCCGGGCCGGCCCGCTCGGAATAGATCGGGTCCGTGAGGATGGTGGCGGAGGCGCTGCGGAGAACAAACGTCGACTGCCCCACCCAGGTCGCGACAACCCCGTCCGCCGCGGGAGCCGGCGGCAGCGGCCGGCGGATCACCTCGACGCGCCCCGGCCACGGCGCCGCCCGGCTGGTCATCTTCCATTTGAGCAGGTCCCGGAAGCCGCGCTCGGAGGTCTCTCCCGGATTGAAGAATGTTTTTCCGTTGAAGTGGTCCGACCGCGCCAATGTCATGAGCATGCCTTTGTGATCAGACCACCCGCGATGTCGACCAAATGCCCGCCGCCCTGCCGCGCCGGGGGGAGGGAAGCGTGCGCATAAGCGGCGGGATCGCCCGCGGGATAGAACTTGCGGTGCCGAGGGGCAGCGCCGTGCGTCCGGCGACGGACGGCATGAGGCAGGCGGTCTTCTCGAGCCTGGGCGCGCGGACCGTGGGCGCGCGCTTCGTCGACCTTTTTGCGGGGAGCGGGGCCTACGGCCTCGAGGCCTTCAGCCGCGGCGCGTCCGGCGGCACGTTCGTCGAGCGCAACGCCAGGGCCTCGGCCTGCCTCAGGAGGAACATAGCCGCGGTCTGCCGCAGCCTAGGGAAGGGAGGCGGCGAGCTTCTCGCGGTGGAAGCGGATGCGCTTTCCCTCCCGACCGGGGTCGGCGCCCCGCCGGACCTCATTTTTGTGGACCCTCCCTACGATAGGATCGGGGAGATAGCGCCGGCCCTGTTCGGGAAGCTGGCTGCGGCGCTTGCGCCGGGCTGGGGCGGCCTTGTCGTCTTCGAGACGCCGGGCGAGGTGACGCTCAAGCCAGGGGGCTGGTCGTGCGTCAAGCGGCTGGGTCGCGGGGTGCGCCAGCCGAGCGTCTGCTTCTTCGCGCGCCCGGCCTGACCCTAGGCGCCCGCCTTCGCGATCGAGATCGCGGCGACGACGGCCGTCTCGGTCCTGAGGACGCGCGCTCCCAGGTGCTCGAGCTCGAATCCGCCGCTCCGCAGCAGCGCGCGCTCCGCGGCGGACCACCCGCGCTCCGGGCCGAACGCGATCGCCAGCGGGAATGCGGCGCCCGCCGGGGTCATGCGGCGGGTGGCCTCGTAGTTGTCGAGGGCGATCCTCGTGCAGCCGGCGGGCAGGGCCGCGATGGCGGCGCCAAGGCCCGGATGATGCATGACGTCGGGCAGCCTTGTGTCGAACGCCTGCGAGGCGCCGTCGACCAGGTGCCTGCGCCACTCCAGGGTCCTCCATAGCGTGCTGGCGCCGTAGCCCGGCTCGCCCTTCTCGGACCCGAAGAACCGGATCGACGCCACCCCGAGCGACGCCGCCTCATTCAGGATCTTGCGGGCGGTCTGCGGCCTGGGGAGCGCGACCACCACGTGCAGCGGGTCCGCCGGCGTCGGCTCCGAAACGGCCTCAAAGCGGAAGCTGACGGCCCCGGGGCCTACCTGCGCGACCGTTCCCTTTCCGAGCGGGCCGTTCACGATCCCGGCGTCGAAGAGGTCGCCCTCCTTCCGCCTGAGGATCTCGAGGACGTGGACCGCGCGTGGATCCGCGCGCGAGAGGGCAGCGCCGATCTCGCCGGGCTCGAATAGTACGATGTTCACCTTCTCCCGCGCGCGGCGGGTCAGGTCAGGGCGCCCTCTATCGTCCTCAGCTCCTCCGCGCTGAACGCGAGGTTCCTGAGCGCCCCGAGGTTCTCCTCGATCTGCGAAGTCTTGCTCGCGCCGATGAGGGCGGAGGTGATGGCGGGCTGCCGCAGGACCCAGGCGAGCGCCATCTGGGCGAGCGACTGGCCGCGGCCCCTCGCGATGGCGTCCAGCTTGCGGATCCTGGCCAGCTTCTCCGCGGTGATGCTCTCGGGCCTCAGGAACCGGGGGTCATGGCCCGCGCGGGAATCCGCCGGAATCCCGTTCAGGTAGCGCCCCGTGAGCATCCCCTGCGCCAGCGGGCAGAACGCGATTCCCCCGACTCCCTCGCGCACGAGCGCGTCGAACAGCCCCCTCTCGGGCGCCCGGTCGAGCATGTTGTACCTCGGCTGGTGGATGAGGCACGGCGTGCCCATGTCCCTGAGCACCTTCGAGGCGCGCTCGGTGAGCGCCGCGTCGTAGTTCGAGAGGCCCACATAGAGGGCCTTGCCAGCTCGGACGGCATGGGCGAGCGCGCCCATCGTCTCCTCCAGCGGCGTCTCGGGATCCGGCCTGTGGCTGTAGAAGATGTCCACGTAGTCGAGCCCGAGGCGCCTCAGGCTCTGGTCCAGGCTCGAGAGGAGGTATTTGCGGGAGCCCCACTCGCCGTAGGGTCCCTCCCACATGTCGTAGCCCGCCTTCGTCGAGATGAGGAGCTCGTCGCGGTGGCCGGCGAGGTCCTGCCGCAAGACGGACCCGAATGTCGTCTCGGCCGAGCCCGGGGGCGGGCCATAGTTGTTGGCGAGGTCAAAGTGGGTTATCCCCTTGTCGAACGCCCTCAGGACCAGCGCGCGGCTGTTCTGGAAGTCGTCCACGCCGCCGAAATTGTGCCAGAGCCCGAGCGAGAGGAGGGGAAGCTTGACGCCGCTCCGGCCGCAGCGCCGGTAGAGCGCGGGATTGGAGTAGCGGTCGGGGGACGGGAGATGGCTCATATGCGGGTATCAGGTTGTGATGGGTCCCTGCACCCGAGGCGGCAAACCCATTCTGGAAGCGTACGGGCCGGGCGGAATGCGGGCCGTCCGCGCGCCTGGGCATGTCGCGCTTGGCGGCCAATCTGGCTATGGTTGGCCTCATCCAACGGGTGCTTGCGGTGACCCCAGACGCGGTTGTGCGCAACCATCCGCGAGGGGCTGCTCAGAGTGCTCAAAGGGCCGTCCGCGTCGTTACATGCTATGCTCTAACATCTTAGGAATTGAATCTGGCGAATGGCACGGTGAATGCAGAGCAAGTCTTGGCATCAGCCCGCGAACCGGCCTCTGCGGGAACCCCACTTTTCTCGAAGATGAATGCATACCCGCAACCCCAGTCTCGTCTTGATAATTCGCCGGGGACGATCGCATCCCCCCTGCATGGTCCCGCTCCGCTTCCGGTCCGCCTTGCGCCGAGATTGGCGCGAGCCCTAGCGGTCGCCCTGCTGATGGCATCCCCAGGCATGGTTGGCGCGCTTCGCGCCCAGAGCAATTATGCCACGCCGTACACGTTCACGACCCTTGCGGGACTCGCCGGCTTCAGCGAGCAGTCTAACGGGACAGGCTCCGGCGCGCGGTTCATGGACCCGGAGGCCGTCGCGGTGGACGCGAACGGAACCGTCTACGTTGGGGACACGGCGAGCGAGACGGTCCGGAAGATCACGACCGCCGGAGTGGTCACCACGATTGCCGACAGGAATGCGTTCGCAAATGCGTCGGGCGGATCGATCACCCCCTCGCAGGGGTTCAGCGCAACGGGCCTGGCCCTCGACGCGTCCGGGAACCTCTATGCTGTGGGAATCCACTACATCTTCAAGATCACGGGCGCGGGTGCCGTCACGATGGTCGCCGGAGCCGGCGGGTACGGTTCAGCCGACGGCCCCACCAGCACCGCGCAATTCTCGGGCCTGAAGGGCATCGCCGTCGACGCCGGAGGAGACATCTACGTCACCGATGCAACCTATCACACCATCCGCAAGGTGTCGGCGACCTACAACACGGTATCCACGTTTGCAGGCACCCCCAGGATATACGGCTTCACCGACGGAGCCGGAACCGTGGCGCTGTTCAACAACCCGACCGGCTTGGCCATCGACGCCGACGGCAACCTGTATGTCGCGGACATGGGCAACTTCACGATCCGCAAGATCACGAGCGCCGGAGTCGTTTCGACCCTGGCGGGCTCGCATGGAAACGTGGGCTCTGCGGACGGAACAGGGGCTGCCGCGCTCTTCTACGCGCCGACCGGGATCGCGATCGATTCGGGCGGGAACCTCTACGTCTCCGTGGCGAACAACACCATCCGCATGGTCACGGGCGCCGGCGTTGTCACGACCCTGGCGGGGACGCCGGGCGCGACGGGATCGGCGGACGGCACCGGCCCCCAGGCCCAGTTCAACCGACCCGCGGGAATAGGCGTGGACGGCGCCGGGGACGTGTTCGTCACTGATTCGGCGAACTTCACGGTCCGGGAGCGGTATGCCGCGTCCCTCTCGGCGCCGACGATCACGGCCCAGCCGGCGAGCCTTTCGGTGGCCATTGGGGGGCCGGCCACGTTCTCCGTCTCGGTGGCGGGCGTGCCCGCGCCGAGCTACCAGTGGGCTTTTGACGGGGCGCCCATTGCCGGCGCGACCAACCCGACCCTTTCGTTCCCAAGCGTGCAGGCTGCGAACCTGGGTGCCTATTCGGTGTCGGTCTCGAACAGCGGGGGCACAGTCGCCTCGAACGCCGCGACGCTGGCAAGCCCCGGAATCACCCCGGGCCCCGCCGTCCCCCAGACCCGGCTGGCCAACATCTCGAGCCGCGTGTATGTCGGGGCAGGAGACAACATCGAGATTGCGGGCTTCGTGGTGACCGGACCGCCGGCGGGGACCGAGCAGGTCCTCGTGCGCGCCGTCGGGCCGTCGCTCGCGCAGTTCGGTGTGAGCGGCGTCCTGGCCCACCCGGTCCTCACCGTCTACAACGCCAGCGGGGTGGCGGTCGCGTCCAACACCGTCTGGGGGACCGGCGCGAACGCCGCCCAGATCGCCTCCGCGGCCGCGGAGGTCGGCGCCTTCGCGCTCAGCCCCTCCAGCGCGGATTCCGCCGTGCTTGTGAGCCTGCCGCCGGGCCCCTACACAGCCCAGGTTTCAGGCCAGGCGGGCTCGACGGGAGTGGCCCTGGCCGAGGTGTACGAGGTGGAGGACGCCCAGGCAGCCGTGAACGGGGCGGGAGGCGCAGCCACCCAGCTCGTCAACATCTCCACGAGGGCGGAAGTCGGCGGGGCATTCGGGGACGCAATCGCCGGCATCGTTGTCAGCGGGAACGAGCCCGCGACGGTGCTGATCCGTGCCGTCGGGCCGGCGCTGGCGCAGTTCGGCTTGAGCGGGGCGCTTGCCCAGCCCGGGCTCTATGTCGTCGACTCGGCCGGCAATACGATAGCGGTCAATTCCGGGCCCAGCTGGTCGAGCAGTCCGAATGCCTCGCAAATCGCATCGGCCACCGCGGCCGTAGGCGCATTTGAGCTTCCGTCCGGAAGCGCCGATTGCGCCATGCTCCTGACTCTCCAGCCAGGGGCCTATACGGCCGTGGTCGTGGTCGATGCGCCCATCCTCGACGGCGTGGGCCCAAGCGGCATCGCTCTGGTGGAGGCCTACCTGGTCCGGTAGGGCCAGCGGAGGCTTGACGGTTCCTGCGGCGGGCGGAAGCATTCCCGTCCGCAGGGACGCGGTCGTAGTTTAGGGGTAAAACTCCTGCCTTCCAAGCAGGTATCCCGAGTTCGATTCTCGGCGACCGCACCATCTCCTCGCCCATGAAAGCGATGTTAAACGGCATCTTGTTTGCCTTCCTTGCGCAGTGCGCAATTGGCCAAGGGTCAGACGGCGTCTATGTGCAGGCTTCTGCGGATGGGAGGAGTTGGTTGATTGGCAATGATCTGGTCGAACGCGGTATAAGTTATGATCCAAGCCGAGGACTGTGCACCACCTCCTGGCGCCACAAGGTGACGGGAACGGATTTCATGGCACGTGCGAGCGCCCAGAATCGCCTGGGGGACGAGTTCTCCTTTCGCGCCGATCAAGCGAGGCTGGCCGGTTTGATGGCTGAGAGTAAGTGGGAAATATTGCAGGAGGGAAAGGCAATGGCCCCTGGTGGGTTTGTTTTCCAAGAAGCAAGGGTGAGCGACATCGCCCCCAACGGAAGGCTGCTCGCCATCCGCCTGCGCGCCCGATCCAAGCCACTCGACGTCACAGTTTTCTATGCGGTATATGCGGATCATCCCGTGGTGCAGAAATGGCTGGCGATCCGCAATCGGGGCGACGCGCCCATCACCCTGACCCATCTTGTCTTCGAGGCAGTGAACCTCGCTCCAACGGCACCGAGCGACGCCCAAGTCTCGGCGTTCTACGGCATTGAGCCGCGGGAGCTTTTTTATACGGGCCGCGTGGACGACCCCGCGATCTCGGTGAAAAGCGCGAAATCGCACGAAGGGTTCTTGGTGATGAACGGGGCGCCGGGATACCTGAAGCGCATCGAGGTGGTCCCCAATTGGAACGACGGCGTGCAGGTGATGTACGATACGGACCAGTTTCCGTTCGAGCGCCGGCTCGCACCGGGGGAGACATTCGAGACGGCGAGGAGTTCGGTTGCGTTCTTTGTGGAGGGACAGCGCTTCGCAGACCCGCGCTGGGTGGCGCCCGCATACACCTCCGAGGTGCTCATGAAGAAGGGCTCAAACTATCAGCCGCTCTGGATCTACAACACCTGGGAGCCGTTCGAACGCGGCATCACCAAGGCAATCACGACGGATTTGATCGCTGCGGCCGGCCGCATGGGAATGGACGTCTTCACCATCGACGATGGCTGGCAAGCCGACTACGGCGACAATTCGGTCAACACGAGACTCTTTAATAACGGCCTGGATGAGATCCAGGCCGCCGTGGAGAAGCACGGCATGCGGCTCGGGCTGTGGTTTCCGCTGGCTGCGGTTAGTCCGAACACCGAGGTCTACAAGAAGCACCCGGAATGGCTCTGCAGGGAACGCGACGGCCGGGCCAAATTCACCGGCACCATGGCGGGGTCGCAGGCGGTGATGTGTTTGGCATCGCCCTACAAGAAAGTCGCGGCGAGGCGCCTCAACGACCTCATCTCCCGCTACAACTTGAAGTACGTGAAGCTGGACCTGACCACCGTCTTCAACGCCTATGGCGAGTCACCGGGCTGTTATGCTGAGGGCCACGACCACAGGACGTGGGCGGAGTCGCTCGATGGCATTTATGAGGGCATCAAGTACGTGACCGACGCCGCCTACCGTGAACATCCCGATGTGGTTCTTGACCTGACGTTCGAGCTTTGGGGTCAGAAGCACGTAATAGACTATGGATTGCTCGCGGCCGGGGACCTGGATTGGCTGAGCAACGTCAACGACGCCTTGCCGGGCGACGCCGGCCCAAGAGCCGCGCGCACGCTGCTTTACCTGCGCTCGCTGGCGATTCCTACCGAGACGATGCTGATCGGCAATCTTCAGGCCGATAGGGCGCCCATTGAGGAACGGCTGGCCACGGCCATGGGCGCCGGGCCGCTCTTTTTGGGCGACCTTCGGAAGCTCACGCTGGACGAACAAGATTGGTACGGGAAGCGGATCCGCTGGTTCAAGGCCCTGCGGCGCGCCGTGCCTCTCAATGAGGGGTT
>CAYVKH010000080.1:0-13461 GCA_964451965.1 uncultured Opitutaceae bacterium | reverse complement strand
GGCAGGGTGGAGGACTGCGTGCTGAAATACGCGCCGAACGGGCAGCCCAGGTCGCACTTGTTCCTGTACTGGCAGTTGTTCCGGCCGCCGTGGGGCACGGTCAGGTTCGCGACGCGCCCGATGATCATGCGCCGCGAGTCCGCATAGTGCGCCTTGATTCCCGCCGCGACCTGCCTCTCGGCGCAGTTCAGCTCCATGGGGGGCAGGAACTTCCCGTCGGGAAGCTGCGCAAGCCCCTCGATGGATCCGCTTATGCCGGCGAACGACTCGACGTGGTCATACCATGGCGCCAGATCCCCGTAGCGCAGGGGCCAGTCGACGCCGACGCCGTCCTTCGCATTGGCCTCGAAGTCAAACGGGTTCCAGCGGTAGCTCTGCCGTCCCCACATCAGGGACCGGCCCCCGACGTGGTACCCCCTGAACCAGCTGAAGGGCCTGTTCTCGACGTAGGGCGACTCCCTGTCCTTCACCCAGTAGCCGGCATTGGCCTCGTTCATGAAGAAATCCCGGGTCAGGACCGCGTGCTCCTCGCGTATCTGGTTTGTCATTCGGCCGCGGTGCGGGAGTTCCCAGGGAGCCTTGAGCGCGTTCACGTAGCCCGTGATGTGTTCGATGTTCTCCCCGCGCTCGAGGAGCAGCACCTTGAGGCCCTTTTCGGTCAGCTCCTTTGCAGCCCAGCCGCCGCTGATTCCGGAGCCCACCACGATCGCATCGTACGTCTGCTCGGCCATTGGCGCACCCCTGGGTCAGGCGCCGGGAACGGGGGCTTGGGCGCCGGGTCCGGACCATGCCGGACAAAGCGGTTCCCTTCGCATGTCGGACCGGAAGGAGCCGGCGTGCAAATCGGCTTCCTTCGAAGGCGGCGGCGTGTTGTGCTCCCTCACTCCAAGATGAACTCAACTCCATTCAGGATTCTCTGCGCAAGCGTGTTTCTTTCGGGCGCAGCCGCCGCAAAGGCGCAGGGCGACCTCGGCCTCTTCACCGGCCAGGGCGACGTGGGAACCGTGAGCAGGCCCGGCACCGGCGTCCTCGACCCGGCCCGCGGCACGTACACGGTCGGCGCCAGCGGCGCGAACATGTGGTTCAAGGAGGACGCCATGCACTACGTGTGGAAGAAGGCCTCCGGCGACATCTCGATTGCTGCCGACGTCGAGTTCGCGGGGACGAGCGCCCAGCCGCACCGCAAGGCCTGCCTTGTCATCCGACAGAGCCTGGAGCCCGGCTCGCCCTACGTCGACGTGGCGAAGCACGGGGACGGACTCACCTCGCTTCAGTTCAGGGAGGCGCAGGAGGGGGTGACGAAGGAGATCCAGAGCAACCTGGCCGCGCCGAAGCGCGTGCGCTTGGACAAGATCGGCGACACGGTCTACCTGTCGGTGGCGCGGGAGGGCGAGGAGCCGCATCCCTCCGGGGCCTTCTTCAGGCTGCGCCTTTCCGACCCGTTCTATGTCGGACTGGCGGTGTCCGCGCACGACGACAAGGCCTTCGAGACAGCCGTGTTCTCCCATGTGGAGGTGGGCGCGGCGTCGCCGGCGGCCGCCGTGCCGCAGGCCGGACTGAAGATCATCACGCTCCCCAGCGGTGACCAGCGCGTGTCGGACCGCTGACGGCCCCGGCGGCCGCGGGCTTCCGGGCCGCGCCGCAATTCGTTTTGCGCGTCGCCGCGCGCGTCCGCAGGATCCTGGCCGATGATTTCGCTACAAGAGGGCAGGGGGTCCGGGACCAAGAAGCCCGTGGCGCGTGTCCTCTGCCTGCGCCTGGTCATCGTCGGGACCCAGCCCAAGGTCTGGAGGCGGCTCCTCGTGCGCGAGACGATGTGGCTTTCGCGCCTCCACGACTCGATCCAGATCGCGTTTGACTGGTTTGACTACCAGACGCACGCGTTCGCGCTGGACGACCTCAGGTTCGGCAACCCCGTGAAGCGCGACGACCTCATCGTGGAGGACGACCGGGACGTGACGCTCGCCGACCTCAACCTGGCCCACCGCGACAGGATGACCTACGAGTACCAGATCGGCGAGGGATGGAACGTCGACGTGCGCGTGGAGAAGACCTCGGTGCCGGGCAAGGGCGTCTACTACCCGGTCTGCGTGGCGGGCGAGCGGGCGGGGCCCCCCGAGGACTGCGGCGGCCTGGAGGCGTTCCACGACATGCTCGCATGCCTGAAGGAGCCCGAGTCGGACCTCGGCCGCGAGTGGCTGGGCTGGCTCGGGCCCGAGTACGATCCCGGCGCCTGCGACCTCGACAAGGTCAACCAGGCGCTCAGGAAGCTCGGCAAGTAGCGGGGCGGCGCCCGGTCCGGCGTCCCCGCGCATGCCCCGGCGTCAGGCGGCCGCGGCCGCCGCAAGCTTCTCCCGCAGGTGCGTGACGCGGAGCTTCGACTCGCCGTTGCGCACGGCCATCGCGTAGGCCGCGGGCTCGCCCACGATGAACACCTTCTTCCTTCCCCGGGTGATCGCCGTGTAGAGCAGGTTGCGCTGCAGCATCATGAAGTGCGCCTTGAGCAGCGGCACGATGACGACCGGGTACTCGCTGCCCTGGGACTTGTGGATGCTGATCGCATAGGCGAGGGCCAGGTCGCCCATCTCGCCGCGGGTGAACGAGTGCCTGTCGCCGTCGAAGTCGGCCTCGACCACGCCGGCCTCGGCATCGACCGACGCGATCGAGCCGATGTCGCCGTTGAACAGGTTCTTGTCGTAGTTGTTGCGCAGCTGGATCACCTTGTCTCCCGGCCGGAACTCGCCGGCCTGGGTGCGGATGCCGCGCCCCCGGCCGTTGAGGGCCTCCTGCAGCTGCAGGTTCAGGTTGGCCACCCCGGCGACGCCCTTGTGCATCGGGGCCATCACCTGCACGTCCCCGACCGGGTCAATCCCGCGGTAGTTCCTCGGGATGAACTCGGTGCAGAGCCGGATCACCTTGCGGACGCAGTCCTCCGCCGAGTCCGCCGCGAGGAACGCGAGGTCGCCGGCGACGTCGACGGCCTCGATCGTCGGGGCGACCGGGGGCGGCGCCGTGTCGCCCGAGTTGACCGCATGGGCGGTCACCACGATCCCGCTCTGGCCCTTCTGGCGGAAGATGACCGAGAGGCGCGTGACCGGCGCGCGCGACGACGTGATCAGGTCCTGGAGCACGTTCCCGGGCCCGACGCTCGGCAGCTGGTCGGTGTCGCCGACCAGCAGGAGGTGGGCGCGGGCGGGCACCGCCTGGAGGAGCGCCGACGCAAGCCGGGTGTCGAGCATCGAGACCTCGTCCACGACGAGGAAGTCCGTGGCGAGCGGATGAGACTCGTTTGAGCTGAAGCCGGCCGCGGGGTCGTACTTGAGGAGCCGGTGTATCGTCGAGGCAAAGCCCCCGGTGGTCTCGGCCAGGCGCTGGGCGGCCCGTCCCGTGGGGGCGGCGAGGTGGACGCGCACGCCCTTCGCCTTGAGGATGTTCACCAGCGAGCGCAGGGTGGACGTCTTTCCCGTGCCCGGGCCCCCGGTCAGGATCGACACCTTGTTGCCGAGCGCGTTCCGGACCGCGTGGCTCTGCAGCTCGTGGAAATGGAAGCCCGCCTTGGACTCGGCCCACCCGAGAGCGGCCTCCACCTTGATCGGGGGCAGTCCGCTTTGGACGCGCATGAGCCTCGAGACCGCCTCCGCTATCTTCGCCTCGGCGCGGTCGAGGATGGGCAGCTGGACGAGGCCCGAGCCGGGCAGCGGCGCCTCCTCGGACGCCGGGAAGTGCCGTGCGAGCTGCCGGGAGGCGACGAGCGCCTCGATGCGGGCCGTGACGAGACTCGCCGACGTGTCCAGGAGCCCGGCGGCGAGGTCCCGCAGGGCCACCTCCCCGAAGGCGGTGTGGCCCTCCTCCTGGAGGGTCTCCATGGCGAAAAGGACCCCCGCCTCGAGCCTCGGTGCCGCGTCGTTGGCAAACCCGAGGTTGATGGCGATCCTGTCGGCGGTCTTGAACCCGATCCCCTCGATCTCGCGCGCCACGCGGTAGGGCTCGGTCGTGAGGACCGCCTTCGCCTGCGATCCGTACTGCCGGACCAGCTTGACGCACTGGCCCGGGCTCACGCCGTAGGTCTGGAGGAAGATGTAGAGCTCGCGCTCGGTGCGCTTGCCGTCCCACGCCTGCTTTATCGCAGCGGCGCGCTTGCGCCCGATGCCGGGCACCTCCCGGAGGCGCCCGGACTCCTCGCTGAGGACCCGGAAGGTGTCCGTGCCGAAGACGTCGACGATCTTGTTCGCATACACGCGGCCTATTCCGGGGACGAGCCCGCTGCCGAGGTACTTGCGGATCCCGTACACGCTCGCCGGGAGCTCGCTCCTGAAGGACGAGATCTTGAACTGGGCCCCGTGCTGGGAATGGCGCGTCCACTCGCCGGTCAGGTGGAGGGTCTCGCCGCATTCCACGCCCGGCAGGGCCCCGACGATCGTGACCGGCTCCGGCTTCGCGGCCCCTTCCGCACCATCGGGCCGGAACTCGGCTATGGTGTAGTGGTTCTCCTCGTTCAGGAATATGATCCGCTCGACGACTCCGGTGAGCGCGGATGGTTCGGGTGATTCGGGCACGTGCGTCGGTGTGACCCCCGAGCGATGGTCTATAACCCGCGGAAAATCAATGGCGCATGTTCTCCGGCGTTGATCAGGGCGCGGATCGGGTCAATCCTCCGGGCCATGGTCCGCAAAGCGTGCGCCCTCGCCTCGATCCTCCTCCTGGCCGCCGCCTCGGTGCCGGCGGCGGAGCCCGCGGGCTCCGACGAGCCTGCCATCAGGCAGCTCAACGACGACTACGTGCGCGCGTTCCTGGCCTGCGATGTCGCCCGCTTCCGCTCCATCCTGGCAGACGACTTCACCGGGGTCCTCGCCGACGGGCGCCTCATCGACAAGGCCGAGTTCCTGCGGCAGGCCAAGGAGCGCCCCGACGCGCGGGAGCTGAGGCTTCACGACGTGGTGATACGCGAGTACGGGGAGACCGCCCTGGTGGGCGCCTTTGTCACGTACAGGAGGGCGGACGGGTCGGGCGTGCGGACCCGGTATTCCTGCATCGTCGTCCGCCGCGACGGCCGATGGGCCATCGTCTGGGTCCAGTGGACGCGGGTGGCCGCGCGCTAGATTGGTCTGGCGCGCGTGGGGCCCACGGAAGAGATTACCACCGATGCCAGCGAGCCAAGAGCCAACGAGCGCCCGCGCCACGGCGCGGGCCGACGGCGACGTTCTCGAGGTCGTGCTCGAGGGATCCTGGAGGCTCGGGGGCGCGACCCCGCGGTGGGGCCCGACGGTCGGCGCGGCCAAGCCAGGGGGCGTGCGCCTGCGCGCCGACGGGGTGTCCCACTGGGACACGTCCCTCGTCGTGTTCGTGGGCGAGGCCTCGAGCTGGTGCGCCGACGCCGGGATCGTCTGCGACCTCGCCCCGCTGCCCGAGAGGATGCGCCTGCTGGGCGGGCAGTTCGCCAAGTCCCTGGTCTCGGGGGACCGCAACGACCATTCGCGGAGCCTGTTTGTCGAGGTGGGGCTCGCGACCCGGGGAGCGATGCACCAGGCGCGCGACTTCCTCGGCTTCATCGGCGAGTGCTGGCTCGCCGCGAAGCGGCTGGTGAGCGGACAGGCCGGGTTCCGCTGGAACGACTGCCTCTCGGAGATGCAGAAATGCGGCGCGATGGCGCTGCCGATCGTCAGCCTGATCAGCTTCCTGGTGGGGATCACCCTTGCGTATTCCGGGGCCATCGTGCTCCGGCGCTTCGGCGGCGACATATGGGTGGCGGACCTGATCGGCGTGGCGATGACCCGGGAGATGGGCGCCATGATGGCGGGCATCGTGCTCGCCGGCCGCACCGGGGCCGCCTACGCGGCGGAGATCGGCAGCATGAAGTCGAACGAGGAGATCGACGCCCTCACGGTCCTCGGGATTTCCCCGGTGAGGTTCCTCGTCCTGCCGAGGGTCCTTGCAGTCGGGCTCATGATGCCGCTCCTCGCGCTCTACGCCAACTGCCTCGGCATCCTCGGGGGGATGATGGTGGCGTACGTCAACCTGGGCATCCCGCCCGCCGCCTACTGGGTCGAGATGCTCACGATCGTGGACCTGCCGGACGTCGCGGTGGGCGTGATCAAGTCCGTCGTGTACGGGCTGATCGTGGGACTGTCCGGCTGCCTGCGCGGGCTGCAGTCCGAGAACAATGCCGCCGGCGTCGGCCAGTCGGCGACCTCCGCGGTCGTGACGGGGATCCTGTACATCATCGTGGCGGACGCGATCTTCGCGGTCCTCTTCCAGGTCATCGGCCTATGACCCCCGCCACCCTGCCGGCTATCGAGGTGGACGGGCTCGCCTGCTCCTACCAGGACTTCAAGGTCCTGGAGGGCGTCTCCTTCAACGTTGAGCCTGCCGAGATCTTCTTCATCGTCGGGGGCACGGGTGTCGGCAAGACGACGCTCCTTCGCAACCTCGTGGGGCTTGCGACGCCGGTGCACGGGGACGTCCGCTTCAACGGGCGCTCGTTCACGGGCGCGGACGCGGCCGAGCGCCGCGAGATGCTGAAGACCTTCGGGCTGTCCTTCCAGGGCGGGGCCCTCTGGAGCTCGCTCACCCTGAGCGAGAACATAGCGCTGCCGCTCGAGGAGTACACGCGGCTGCCGCGGGACGAGATCATCCGCATCGCCGCCTTCAGGCTGGCCCAGGTGGGCCTCAAGGGCTTCGAGGACTACTATCCGTCGGAGATCAGCGGGGGCATGAAGAAGAGGGCGGGGCTCGCCCGCGCGCTGGCGCTCGACCCGACGATCGTCTTCTTTGACGAGCCCTCGGCCGGCCTGGACCCGGTCACCGCCCGCAACCTGGACAGCCTCATCCTCGACATCAGGGACACCTTTGGCACGACGATCGTCATCGTCTCCCATGACGTGGACTCGATCATGGGGATTGCCGACCGCCTTATCATGCTGGACCGCGACACCCGCGGAATCATCGCCGAGGGGTCCCCGAGGAAGCTGGTCGCCGGACCCTCGGACCCCAAGGTCCTAGAATTTTTGACACGGCGGTCCGTCCGGTCAGAGTAGGTTCCAGGCCGCCCCAAAAAATGAAGACCAAGATCAGCCCCGCAGTCGTAGGAGCGTTCGTCCTGGGGGCGTTCGCGATCGGCATCATCACGCTCCTCGCGCTCGGCAGCCTGAGCCTCTTCTCGAAGCCGGAGCGCTTCATGGTCTACTTTGACGAGGGGATCAGCGGCCTCGACCAGGGATCGCCGGTCAAGCTCCGCGGCGTGCGGGTGGGCCACGTCGTCGACATCTCGATCCGCTACGACCGCGCGACCGGCAAGTCCCTCGCCGTGGTCGTGTGCGAGCTGAACCAGGGGTCGATCTCCGACGAGCACGGGGCCAACTTCGACGTCTCCGACCGCGGGGCGCTGCAGGCGCTCGTCGACCGGGGCCTGCGGGCCCAGCTGGAGATCAGCGGCCT
This sequence comes from uncultured Opitutaceae bacterium, assembly GCA_964451965.1. Taxonomy (GTDB): domain Bacteria; phylum Verrucomicrobiota; class Verrucomicrobiia; order Opitutales; family Opitutaceae; genus Palsa-1447. Next base: position 6,027 of record CAYVKH010000080.1, on the reverse strand, counting down.
GGCGACGGGGCTCCTCTTCGTGGAGCTCAACTTCATGGACCCGCACAAGCATCCGGACCTGAGCCTGGCGACCGACGTCAAGTACGTGGTGATCCCCTCGGTTCCGTCCGAGATCTCGGAATTCCGGGCCAGCGCAGCGGCGCTCATGGCCAACGCCACGACGCTCCTGGCGAGGATGCAGGAGATCGACTTCAAGGGCCTCTCCACCGAGCTCAAGGGGCTCGTGGCTGAGGCGAGGCTCAGGCTCGACGGCGTCGACTTCAAGGGGCTGGCGAGCCAGTGGAGGAAGACGGGGGAGTCGATCGACACGCTCGCCCGCTCGCCCGACATGCTTCACTCTCTCGAGAACCTGAACAAGACGCTGGAGGTCCTGCGCGCCTCGCTCGGGCGGCTGGACACCCAGGTCGACTCGAACGGGAAGGAGCTGCAGGCGACGCTTGTCCAGGCCAGGGCGGCCCTCGAATCCTTCAATGCGGCGGCGCAGTCGGCCAAGGGATTCATCAACGCCCAGCAGAGCTTCGGCTCGGACGCGACCCGCGCCCTGGAGAGGGTGGCCGACGCCGCGGAGTCGGTCCAGCGGCTCGCCGATTTCCTGGAGCGAAACCCAAATGCGATCGTCTCGGGGCGCAAGCTGCCCGAGAACAACTGAGGCTGTCATGACAACTCGGAACATCCCCTGCACCGGACCCCTGATCCCCCTCGCGCTGGCCGGCCTCCTTTGCGCGCTGGCAGCCTGCAACGTCGTGCAGCCGGCCCAGGATGACCCTACGCGGTACTTTGTCCTGTCGGACCCCGCGGTCCATCCGGGCCAGGCCCCGTCCGCAGCGGCCGGGGTCCGGATCGGCCTGAAGGCGGTCAGGCTTGAGAGCTACCTGAGGAGGAGGGAGATGGTTGTGCGGACCGGGGAGAACGAGGTGCAGTTCAGGGACTACCGGCGCTGGGCCGAGCCCCTCGACGCCGGCGTGGCCCGCGTCCTGCGCACCCGGCTGCTGGCGTCGCCCGACGTGGCGCAGGTCTATGGCGAGCCGTTCGCGGCGGGCCAGGAGCGCGACTTCGACGTGTCGATCGAGCTGCGCAAGTGCGAGGGTTCCCTGGCCCCCTCGGGGAGGTATGCGGCGAGCCTTTCGGCGACGATAGAGGTCTCGACGGCCGGCGCGAACCCGCGCCCCGTCGCGCGCAAGGTCTTCGTCGCCCCGGACGCCTCCTGGGACGGCAGGGACTTTGACCGGCTCGCGAGCCTCCTATCGGCGGACGTCTCGGCGCTCGGCCAGGAGGTCCTGGCGGACCTTCCTCCCAGGAACTGAGCCTACCTGAGCGCGGCCGCGATCCGGTCGAGCGCCCGCTCCACGTTCTCGCGGCTGTTGAAGGCGCTGATCCTGACATGCCCCTCGCCGCACCTGCCGAAGCCGGCGCCCGGGGTGCAGACGACCTGGGCCTTGTCGAGCAGGAGGTCGAAGAACTCCCACGAGTCGCGGCCGACGTTGACCCAGATGTACGGCGCGTTCTCGCCCCCGGCGCACGCGAAGCCGAGGCGGGCCATCGCGGCCCGGATCAGCTTGGCGTTCTCGAGGTAGAAGTCCGTCAGCGCGCGCGTCTCGCGCCTGCCGGCGTCGGTGTAGACGGCGGCGGCGGCCCTCTGGACGGGGTAGGAGACCCCGTTGAACTTCGTCGTGTGCCGGCGGTTCCACAGGCCGTGGAGCGCGTGGGGCCGGCCGGCGGCGTCCCACGCCGTGAGCGTCTTCGGCACCACCGTGTACGCGCAGCGCATGCCCGTGAACCCGGCCGTCTTTGAGAAGCTCCGGAACTCTATGGCCACCTCGCGGGCGCCCTCGATCTCATAGATCGAGTGCGGGATCTGGGGGTCGCGGATGTAGGCCTCGTAGGCGGAGTCGAAGAGGATGACGGCCCTGCTCCTCCTCGCATAGTCCACCCAGGCCGAGAGCTGGGCCCTTGTCGCGACGGCGCCCGTGGGGTTGTTCGGAAAGCAGAGGTAGACCAGGTCGGCCGGGGCGGTCGGGACGGGGGGAACGTAGCCGTTGGCTGGGGTCGATTCGAGGTACATTATCCCCTCGTAGCGGCCGTCGACGCCCGGGCCGGTGCGCCCGGCCATGACGTTGGTGTCGACGTAGACCGGGTAGACGGGATCGGGAATGGCGAGGCGCGCGTCGACCGCGAAGATCTCCTGGATGTTGCCGCAGTCGCACTTTGACCCGTCCGAGATGAAGACCTCGTCGGGGTCGATCCGGCAGCCGCGAGCGGCGTAGTCGCGCGCGGAGACGAGCTCCCGCAGGAAGGGGTATCCCTGTTCGGGCCCGTATCCCCTGAAGGTCTCCCGCTTCGACATCTCGTCGGTGGCCGCGTGGAGCGCCTCGACGCACGCCGGGGGCAGGGGCTCGGTGACGTCCCCGATCCCCAGGCGGATCACGGGCCTGTCGGGATGGGCCGCCGTGTAGGCGCCCACGCGGCGGGCGATGTCGGCGAACAGATACGAGGCCTTGAGCTTCGTGTAGTTCTCGTTTATTCGGATCATTGTCGGGGACGTAAATAGAGCGTGAAGAGGACCTTTGCCGGCCGAAAACCTTGAACAAACCGGCAGCGGGCGCTTTGTTCAAGCCCTCGTTAACCCCATGCAGACTATTGGCTCGGTGTCCGACATGCGAGCCCTCGCCGCCAGGCTGAGGGCGGAGAGGGGCGGACTGACGCTCGTCCCGACGATGGGGGCGCTCCACGCCGGGCACGAGGCGCTCATCGGCGCGGCGCTCGCGGCGGGGCGCCCGGTCGTCGTCTCGATCTTTGTGAACCCCCTCTCGTTCGGCTCGAACGAGAACTTCGCGGGGTACCCCCGGTCGCTGCAGGACGACATCGAGCTCTGCGCGAGGCTGGGGGTCGACGCCGTCTTCACGCCCCCCACGGAGGAGATCTACCCCCGCGGCTACTCGACCTATGTGACGGAGGAGGCCGTCAGCAAGCCCCTGTGCGGCGTCTCGCGGCCCACGCATTTCCGGGGGGTCACCTCGCTCGTCGCGAAGCTGCTCAACATCGTCGGGCCGACCCACATCTTCCTCGGGCAGAAGGACGCCCAGCACGTGGCGGTGCTGCGCAAGATGGTGGCCGACCTGAATTTCTGCGTGGACCTGGTCGTCATCCCGATTGTGCGCGATGCCGACGGCCTCGCGGTGACGGTCCGCAACCGCGAGCTCACGTCCACCCTCAGGCAGGAGGCGCTTGCGATCAGCGTCGCGCTCAGGAGGGCCAAGGAGATGGTGGATTCCGGCGTCCGAAGCACGGACCGCCTGGTCGCGGAGGTGACCCACATCCTCGGGAAGCATTACAGGCTGCGCGTCATCTACGCGTCGATCGTCGACCCCGTGACGATGGAGGCGATGCGGGAGGTCGTGCCGGGGAAGACCCTCATTTGCATTGCCGCGTGGTTGGACGAGATCAGGCTCACCGACAACGCATTGCTCTGATCTGGCGCGGCGTCGGAATGGCAGCACCGCTCTCCACGATAGGAATTGTCGGCTCGGGCGCCGTCGGCACGTACTACGGCGCCCGGCTGGCGCTCGCGGGCGCGGACGTCCGCTTCCTGATGCGCGCCGACCTCGAGGCGGTCCGCGCGCGGGGCTCGGTCCTCGTCCGCGACCCGGCCGGCACGACGGAGGTCAGGCCTGTCGCCGTGTTCGGCGCCGCCGCCGAGATCGGGCAGGTCGACCTCGCGGTGGTGGCCCTCAAGACCACGTCGGAGGGAGTCAGGGGGCTTGTCGGGCCGCTCCTTGGGCCCGCTACCGCCATCCTCACGCTCCAGAACGGGCTCGGCGCCGACGAGTCCCTCGCGGGGCTCTTCGGCGCCCGGCGCATCATCGGGGGCCTTGCCTTCGTCGCGGTCAACCGCGTCGGGCCCGGCGAGGTGAGGTGCTTCCATCCGGGCTCGGTCACCCTCGGCGAGTTCGGCCGGCCGCCCGAGGGCAGGACCCACGCCCTGGCGGCGCTTCTCAAGGCGGGCGGCGTGAAGACCCATGTAGTGGAGAACCTTCAAGAGGCCCGGTGGAGGAAGCTGGTCTGGAACATCCCTTTCAACGGGCTCTCGGTGGCCGAGGGAGGCATCACGACCGACCGGATATGCTCCGACCCGCGCCTTGTCGGCGAGGTGCGGGCGCTCATGGGCGAGGTGCAGCGTGCGGCGGCGGGCCACGGATTCGCGATCCCCGACGACTTCCTCGCGAAGCAGTATGATGCGACGCCCCCGATGGGTGCCTACCAGCCCTCGAGCCTCGTGGATTTCCTGGCCGGCCGCGAGGTCGAGGTCGAGTCGATCTGGGGGGAGCCGCTCCGGCGCGCGAGGTCGGCCGGCGTGCCGGTGCCGCGGCTCGAGAGCCTTTACTCGCGGCTCGTCGCGCTCTGCCCCCGCTCGCGCCGGGCGCCCGTCCGCTAGCAGGGCCCTCCGGGCGCGGCGCGGGCCGGCCATCATCTCGCTTGCGATCATCGGCCCCGGCAGGATCATCGTGCCCCATGCCGAAGCCCCCGCCAACGGCCCCAAGGGAGGGGTGCGATGCCCCGGATAGCCCGCCCGAGCGCGGCCGGGCGCAGGGGCCGGCCGCATCAGGCTGATGCTCACCTCGAACCGCAAGCCGGTCACGGGAAGACGCGTGCAGCTGATGGCGACGTGCCTCTGCGACGCGTTCCACGACGACGTGGCGGCGGCGACCGTCGAGGTGCTCGAGCACCTCGGATGCGACGTGGGGTTTCCCGAGGGCCAGACCTGCTGCGGGCAGCCGGCGTTCAACGCCGGCGACTGGGGCGCGTCGCGCAGGGTCGTCCGGCACGCGGTGCGGACTTTCTCGGCGGCGGACCCGGTCGTCGTGCCGTCCGGGTCGTGCGCGGCGATGATCTTCCACGGGGCCCTGCTTGAATTCGAGAAGGAGGCCGATCTTGGCGAGGTCGAGGCGCTCGGACGGCGCACGTGGGAGCTCGGGGACTTCATCGTGAACGGCCTGGGCGTGCGCTCGTGGCCCGGGCGGTTCGACTCGGTCGTCGCCCTCCACAGGTCCTGCCACACCCGCGGGACCGCCAGCAGCGACGCGGTGGCGCTCCTTCTCGGCTCGATCGCCGGGCTGCGCCTCGTCGAACTGGGCGAGGGGGAGCAGTGCTGCGGCTTCGGCGGGACCTTCTCCGTGGCCTTCCCCCACATCTCGGCGGCCATGGGAGGCCTGAAGCTGGACCACGTGCGGGCCGCGAGCCCCGACGTCCTCGTGTCGGGCGACATGGGCTGCCTCATGCACCTGGGCGGCCTGGCATCGCGCGGGGGCGCGCCGGTCCGGATGATGCACTTTGCGCAGGTGCTGCGCGAGGCGATGGGGAGGCCCGCGTGAACGCCCAGCCGATCGACCGCGCCGCGGCCTGCCTGGGCGCCGAGACGCGGGCCGCCGTTTACGACGGCTCGAAAACGGGGCACGAGAAGCGCACCAAGGTCCTCTTCGACCACTATGCCGACCCGGACCGCCTGCGGGCGCTCGCCGGGGAGATCAAGCAGCACGTGGTCGAGAACCTCGACACGTACCTTCCGGCCGTGGAGGCGCGGCTCGTCGCGAACGGCGCCCGGGTCCACTGGGCCTCGACCGCCGAGGCGGCCTGCGAGGCCGTGTACTCAATCCTGCGGGCGCGCGGCGCCACCAGGCTCGTCAAGGCCAAAACGATGGTGAGCGAGGAGATCGAGCTCGAGGACTACCTGCGGGCGCGCGGCATCGAGCCGCTCGAGACGGACCTCGGGGAATTCATCGTGCAGCTGGACCACGACCGCCCGTCGCACATCATCAAGCCGATCATCCACAAGAACCGCAGGCAGATCGCGGAGCTCTTCGAGAGGAACGGCCTCGGCGCCTACAATGACGAGCCCGGGGTGATCACCCGGAGGGCCCGGCAGTTCCTGCGCCACAAGTACCTTGAGGCCGACGCGGGCCTGACCGGAGCCAACTTCGTGGTGGCGGAGAGCGGCAGGCTTGTCGTGGTGACGAACGAGGGGAACTCGCG
>CAYVKH010000079.1:0-13643 GCA_964451965.1 uncultured Opitutaceae bacterium | reverse complement strand
CATAGCCGCTCCTGGCGGTCCGCAGGATCTCGATCTCGTCGGCGTGCTGGGGGTAGCCCATCCGCATGCGCATCAGGAAGCGGTCCATCTGGCTCTCGGGCAGCGGGAACGTCCCCTCGTAGTCGACGGGATTCTGGGTCGCGAAGACCATGAACGGGGAGCCCACGCCGTGGGCCTCGCCGTCGATCGTGACCTTGGCCCTGTCCATCACCTCGAGCAGCGCCGACTGGGTCTTCGGCGGGGCGCGGTTGATCTCGTCGGCCAGGACGATGTTCGCGAAAACGGGTCCCGGCTTGAAGACGAACTCCTTCGTCGACTCGTCGTAGATCGCGACCCCCGTGACGTCGGACGGGAGCAGGTCGCTCGTGAACTGTATCCTGGAGAACACGCAGTCCGTGGAGCGTGCGAGCGCGTAGGCCAGCGTGGTCTTGCCGACTCCGGGAAGGTCCTCGATCAGCAGGTGCCCGCCCGCCGCCAGGCAGATGAGGAGCTGCTCGATCACGTCGTCCTTGCCGAGGATCGCATGGCGCATGTTGGCCCTCAGGCGGTCCAGCGTGGCCTTCGCGCTCGCAACCCTCTCCGACTGCAGGAATTCGCTCATGGGTGGTGGGGCCCTATTTCAAGATCTCCAGCATGCGGGTGAAGAGCCGGTTCACCTTCTCCTGGTTGGACCTCACTAGGTCCTTGAACTTGGCGAAGTCGATCTCGGTTCCCTCGAGCCCGTTCGCGTAGTTGTCGGCGAGCGCGAGGCTGTTGTAGTTGAGCCCGGCCTCGCTGCAGAGGTCCGCCTCGTGGGCGGCCGTCATCCCGACGACGTCGCCCCAGGCCCGCACGACCCTGATCTCGGCCTTCGTCTCGAAGCGCGGGCCCCGCATCTGGACATAGACCTTTCCCGTGGGGATCGTGAACTCGGGGGCGAGGCTCGAGACGAGCATCGGGATGAGGTTGTTCGCTATCGCCGGGGCCCCACCCTTCAGTTCGGAGTCGAAGAAGGTTGCGGGGCCCTGCTGCAGGCAGACGTAGTCGGAGCACGAGACCAGCGAGCCGGGCGGGATCTCCGGCTTCAGCGAGCCCACTGAGTTCAGGGACACGATGTCCCTGAACCCGAGGTCGGCCAGCGCCCGGATGTTGGCCCGGTAGTTGATCGAATGGGGCGGGAGCGGGAATCCGTAGCCGTGGCGGTTGATCAGGGCATGGTCCCCGCGCGCCTTGTACGTGACCTTGCCGTAGGCGGTGTCGACCGTGCGCACCTCCCAGGGCGAAAAGAGCGTGGAATTGACGATGCTCGTGCCGCTTATGAACGCGACTTTCATTGAAGGGGCCTAATTCTCGCCCGCCCTTCCCCCTTGTCAAATCCGGCGGCAGGTACCTACGCTAGCGCGATACGCATGTCCTCCGCCAGCCAAGCGCCCGCCGACCCGTCGATCATCCCGCGGCACGTCGCGATCATCATGGACGGAAACGGGCGCTGGGCGAAGAGCCGCGGCCTCCCGCGGATCGAGGGCCACAGGCGGGGGGTCGAGACCGTGAGGACCGTGACCTACGCCGCCCGCGACCTCGGGGTCCGGATGCTCACGCTCTACGCGTTCTCGGCGGAGAACTGGAACAGGCCGAAGGACGAGGTCGGGGCGCTCATGGGGCTCCTTGAGCTCTACCTGAAGAAGGAGTTGGAGACCTTCGTGCGCGACCGCGTGCGGCTGATGACGATCGGCCGCATCGAGGGCCTCCCGGCGGGCGTGCAGCGGCACCTCGCGGCGACGGTCGAGAAGACGAAGGGCTTCACGGACTACACGCTGGTCCTCGCCCTCAACTACGGCTCGCGCACCGAGGTCGTGGACGCGGCCCGCGCCTACGCGTCGGCGGTCGGCGCCGGCCGCGAGAAGCTCAACGACGCCTCGTGGGAATCCTTCGCCAGGTACCTCTACACGGCCGGCATGCCCGACCCCGACCTCGTGATCCGCACCTCCGGGGAGACCCGGATGAGCAACTTCCTGCTCATGCAGGCCGCCTACGCCGAGTTCTACTTCTCCCCGGTCCTCTGGCCCGACTTCTCGAAGGCCGACCTCGCCGCCGCGATCGCGGACTTCGCCCGGCGCGAGAGGCGCTTCGGGATGACCAGCGAGCAGCTGAAGCCGGTGGCCTCGAAATAGGGCCCCTGCGCAAAACCTGTGGCCAAGCGAATCACAAGCACCGTCGTACTCTGGCTGCTCCTGCTCGGCGTGCTGTGGAGGTTCGGGACGAACGGCGCCGTGGCGGCGGTCACCGTTGTCTCGGTGCTGACGCTGCGCGAGTTCTACAGGCTCATGGACGCGGCGGGACATGCGCCGTTCAGCGGGCTGGGCATGCTCTTTGGCGGGCTCATAACCCTCGCGCCCTGGTCCGAGGCCCGCCTGGGGATCCCGTCCCATCCTCTCCTCGCGCTTGCGACCCTCGTCTTCTCCATCCGGATCCTGGCGGAGCGCGAACCCGACAAGCGGGTCGAGACGCTCTCGTCGACGCTGTTCGGCCTCGTCTACGTCTCGCTCATGCTTCAGTACCTCGTGCGCATCGCCACCCCGCCCGCCGGCGACACGACGCAGGCCGCGGGGCGCATCGTCCTCTGCCTCTGGGTCGTGGCCGTCGCCAAGTTCTGCGACGTCGGGGCCCTGCTCGCCGGCCTCGCGGTCGGGCGGCACCCGATGGCGCCCCTGACGAGCCCGAAGAAGACCTGGGAGGGCGCCGCCGGCGGCGTGATCGTCGCGATGGGGGTCGGCTGGCTGGTGGCGTGGCTTGGGCGCGGCGTGCTGCCGGCCGCGATGACGCCCCTGCGCTCGGCGCTCCTTGCGGCCCCCCTGGCCTGCGTCGCCATCGTGTCCGACCTGGTGGAGTCCGTGATCAAGCGCAGGGCGGCCCTGAAGGATTCCGGGGGCGGCGTCCCCGGCATAGGCGGCATGTTCGACCTTTGCGACAGCCTCATCCTGGCGGCGCCGGTGGGCTACTTCCTGCTCCAGAGGCTGCCATAGGGGCGCTCGAACCATCCGACCGTGGCCGCCCCACCCGCCTCCAGCACAAGGTTCCCCGTCCGCAGGCGCGTCGTCCTCCTGGGCGCGACCGGCTCGATCGGCGCCAGCGCGCTGCGCGTCATAGCCTCCCACAGGGACCGGCTCGACCTTGTCGGCGTCGCCTCCAACTCGAACTGGCGCCGGCTCGCCGAGATCGCCCGGGAATTCTCGGTCCGCGAGGCGGCCATTTCCGACCCGGCCGCGTTCGCCGAGGCCAACCTATCCGGGTCCTTCCAGATGGGAACCCGCCTGCTGCGGGGCCCCGAGGGCCTCCGGGAGATCGCGGCCCTTCCCTCGGCCGACGTCGTCCTGGTGGCCGCGTCCGGGACCGCGGGGCTCGAGCCCTCGCTTGCCGCGATCGCCGCAGGCAAGACCCTCGCCCTCGCGTCGAAGGAGATCCTCGTCCTGGCGGGAAGGTTCGTGATGGAGGCGGCGGGGCGCGCGGGGACGCGCATCCTGCCCGTCGACAGCGAGCACAGCGCGGTCTTCCAGTGCATCGAGGGCCATCCGACCGCCGGCGTCCGGCGCGTCGTGCTCACGGCGAGCGGGGGCGCGTTCCGCAACTGGACGGCCGAGAAGCTGGAGCACGCGACCCCGACCGACGCCCTGAAGCACCCCAACTGGGCCATGGGGCCGAAGATAACCGTGGACAGCGCCACCCTCGCCAACAAGGGCCTGGAGCTCATGGAGGCAAAGTGGCTCTTCGGGCTCAGGCCCGACCAGTGCACCGCGGTGATGCACCCCCAGAGCCTGGTCCACTGCCTTGTCGAGTTCAACGACGGCGCGATGCTCGCGCAGCTCTCGCCGTCATCGATGACGTTCCCGATCCAGCACGCGCTGCTCTATCCCGACCGCATCGAGGGCGTTGAGCCGCCGATAGACCTGAGCCGCCCCATGCGGCTCGACTTCGAGCCCGTCGACGAGAAGCGCTACCCGATGATCCGTTATGCGATGGAGTGCATGAGGGCGGGGGGCGCAGCCCCGGCCGTCTTCAACGCCGCCAACGAGGTGGCCGTGGACGCCTTTCTCAGGGGGCGGATTCCATTTCTTGCGATTCCAAGGATCGTCGGCCAAGTTCTCGATCGAACACCCAATTTCGAGCCCTCGGACCTCAAGGCCGTCCTGCAGGCGGACTTCGAGGCCCGACAGGCCGCGGAAATGGGCATCGACAGCCATAGTTGATTTCAGGCCAACAGATTACAATTCACGTATCCGCCGACATGCTCCACTCGTTCATCGCCAACATCTGGCCGATCTTCCTGGTCGTGCTGTTCTTCGGGGGGTCGGTCTTCGTGCACGAGCTGGGACACTATCTGGCGGCGCGGGCGAGGGGCGTGCACGTTGAGGTGTTCTCGATCGGTTTTGGACCGCCTATCTTCTCCTGGAAGGGCTCCGACGGAACGCGCTATCAGGTCGCCTGGTTCCCGCTCGGGGGCTTCGTCCTGCTGCCGCAGATCGCAGACCTCGGGCCCCTGGAGGGCGAAAGCGAGGCGGACCCGGACAAGCTGCCGCCCGTTTCCTACGGCACGAAGATGCTCGTCTTCGCGGCGGGCGCCGCGTTCAACGTCCTGTTCGCGTTCGCCCTCGCCTGCGTGATCACCTGGATCGGCCAGCCGGAGACCAACGAGTCGACAAGCACGCAGATCGGCTATGTGACACGGACGATCGACCTGTCCGACGGGACCAAGGTCACCAGCCCGGCCCTCGCGGCGGGCCTTCGCGTGGGCGACGTGGTCAAGGCGATCGACGGGGTCCCGGTCTCGGACTGGGGCGAGCTCAACGAAACCCTGGTGATGGGCTCCGGCCGCGATGCCGGCGGCAACCCCAGCACGGTCTTCACCCTGGAGCGGAACGGACGGCGCATGGACGTGACCGTCCACCCCCGGCTGTCCGGCGACGACCGCTGGCGCCGCGTCGGGATCATGCCGGGTTACGAGCTGAACGTGGACACCGTTCCGAAAGACTCGGCGATGGAGAAGGCCGGGCTGGTCCACGGCGACCGCATCGTCTCGGTCAACGGGTCCCTGGTCATGAACCTGAACGGATGGGCGGAGGAACTCGAACTGGAGCCGGCGAAGGCCGCCCAGATGGGAGTGGTTCGTGGAGGGCGCACGATCAGCCTTGTCGTGCCGCCGAGGACCGGCGGCCTCCAGATCGGCGACGTCGAGTTCTCGGCAGGCTACCACATGACGCACCCTTCGCCCGTCGCCCAGATCGCCCAGCCCTTCATGATGTCGCTGCGCACCATATGGGGGCTCTTCAATCCGCATTCCGACATCGGCCTGTCAAAGATCCAGGGCCCGGTCGGCATCGTCCACATCTTCCACGCGGCCGCCGAGGTGGGGATCAGGGCCGTCCTCAGGTTCACCATCCTCATCAACGTGAGCTTCGCGGTGCTCAATCTCCTTCCCATACCCGTGCTCGACGGCGGCCAGATGGTGTTCGCGACCATCGGCCGGCTGCGCGGCCGCGCGCTGCCGGTCAACTTCATCGCCGCCACCCAGGGCGTCTTCATGGTGCTGCTGCTTTCGATGGTGCTCTACATCAGCATCTTTGACGTGCGCCGCTGGAGCAGGGACGTGAGGGACAGCCGCCCGCAGGTGCAGGCCGCGCCCGCGCCCGCCAAACCCTGAGGTCCCGGCATGGCCTACTGCGCTTCGCGGTTTCAGACCGTACGCCGGCAGACCCGCGAGGTCCTGGTGGGGCGCGTCGGGGTCGGCGGCTCCAGTCCGATCAGGATCCAGTCGATGACGACCAGCGACACGCAGGATGTCGCCGCCACCGTCCGACAGTCCGTCGCCCTTGCGGAGGTCGGCTGCGAAATCGTCCGCGTCACCGCGCCGAACGTCCAGGCCGCCCGCTGCCTGCGGGAGATCCGGGCGGGGCTGAGCGCCGCGGGATGGGGCGCCGTGCCGCTCGTCGCCGACATCCACTTCCTGCCCCAGGCCGCGATGGAGGCCGTCGAGCACGTGGAGAAGGTCCGCGTCAACCCGGGCAACTATGCGGACAAGAAGCGGTTTGCGGTGCGCGACTACAGCGACGCGGACTACGACCGCGAGCTCCAGAGGCTTCACGAGGCGTTCTCGCCGCTCGTGAAGCGAAGCAGGGAGCTCGGCCGCTCGATGAGGATCGGCACCAACCACGGATCCCTGAGCGACCGGATCATGAACCGGTACGGGGACACCCCCCTTGGCATGGTGGAGAGCGCGCTCGAATTCCTCAGGATCGCCGAGTCGCACGGCTTCCGGGACATCATCCTCTCGATGAAGTCCTCGAACCCAAAGGTCATGATCGAGGCCTACAGGCTCCTGGTCGAGCGCATGGACGCCGAGGACATGCACTATCCGCTCCATCTCGGCGTGACCGAGGCGGGCGACGGGGAGGACGGCAGGATCAAGGGGGCGATCGGGATCGGCTCGCTGCTCCTGGACGGCCTTGGCGACACGATCCGCGTCTCGCTGACGGAGGACAGCGTCTACGAGATCCCGGTCGCCAGGGCGATCGCCGACAAGGCGATGAGCCTGTGGCGCGGCGGGGCTCCCGGCGGGGCCGCCTCCGATTCGATCGATCCCTATCACTTCGAGCGCCGCGATTCGGCGCCCCTGGAGCTTGGCTCCGCCCCCGTCGGCCCGGAGCACCCGCCGCGGGTCGTGGTCCGGGTCGCAGGCGCCGACCAGGCCGCGGCCGCCATGAGGGAGCTCGCGTCCCCACGCCTGAAGGACACGCCGGCGGAGGGGCTGCTTGTCCCGGTTCGCTCGGCGGCCGACGTGGAGGCGCTGCGCGGCTGCCTCGACGGCGGGGCCGGAACGCCCGGCTTCCTCGTCCTGGAACTGGCTCCGGGGCTGCGCCCCGCGGATCTGGAAGCGTTCCTCGCCGCGGCCACGGGCAGGGCTGTCCTTCTCAGGCGCTTCGGCGCGGGTGACGCGGCGGAACTTGCGGGCTGGGCCGACCTTGCCCGGAGAACGGGCCATTTTGTGGCGGTGGATGCACAGCCCTCCGATCTTTCCACTCTCGCGGGTGCCGTCGGCGACGGCCCCGTGATCGTCACATTCTCAGGAACCTCGGCGCCCTCGGGTGACCACCCGGTGGGGGCGTACCGCAGGATAGTAGAGACCCTAAGGTCCGCGAGAAGCCGCGCTCCAATCTGGATCCGGAACACCGCCGGGACCTCCGTCAGCGGGGACAACAGCTTCCTCTCGCGCCTCATAGAGGCGAGTTTCCTCACGGGCAGCCTCCTCTGCGACGGCGTGGGCGACCTTGTGAGCATTGAGACAGAGACCGACCCCTCCCGGGCGGCGCGCCTCTCGTACAACGTGCTCCAGGGAGCGGGCGCCAGGATATCGAAGGCCGAGTTCGTCGCGTGCCCCAGCTGTGGCCGGACCCTCTTCGACCTTCAGACGACGACGCAGCGCATCCGCTCCCAGACGGCGCACCTGAAGGGCGTGAAGATCGCGATCATGGGGTGCATCGTGAACGGGCCCGGGGAAATGGCCGACGCCGATTTCGGCTACGTGGGAGGCGCGCCCGGAAAGATCAACCTCTACGTCGGAAAGCAGTGCGTGCAGTACAACATCCCGCAATCAGAGGCCGACGCGCGTTTGATCGCGCTCATCAAACAGCACAAGAAATGGGCCGAACCCGAACCCGCGCGCGCGTGATCGGCGGCCGCGAAGTGTATCAGCAAAGTTCACGCACCGTCACCGTCGCGTAACATGCCTGTAACCTGCTTTCAGGCTTTGATAGCCTGATTCAGGGCGATGTAACATTTCGGGGATTACGCGGCAATGCGGGTCCTTTTTTGACGCCTAAATTTGTGTGGCGGATGCAACGAAAAAAGTGAAAAAAGTTATGCCCACCCCCCATGTGAACAACTTGTCAGAAAGTTGACCTTGTAATGGTTTTCCCGTTCACAGTTACTCAGCCCTTGTCCAAGCGATTTTGCCCGCCGGATGTTCTTTGCCACGCCACAGATGCAGCCCCATGCGGGCCGCGCAGCGACACACGATATTATCAACTGGTCATCAACTTTTTACGAGATTTTGCCACACAACGAGCACAACTGTTGGCCAGGATTCAAATTTTGTCGCAGCGGACGGACCCTGGGGCAGCCGAAATGACGTGCCGAAGCACCCCCGGCGGGCCAATGTGAATAAGACCTGACATTCTGCCTGCCATGCCCCCTTTGTCCCTGCCCCTTAACCTGTGGGAAACGGTTAAGTGCGACTTCAAATCCCTGTTCCCGGAGGATGTCTTCCAGATGTGGTTTGAGCCCGTGGTCTGCCTCGAGACGACCGAGGACTCCATCACGCTCGGCGTGCCCAACGATTTCGCCGCCATATGGATCCACGACAACTACCTGGACCTGATTTCGCAACGGCTGAGGCTCACGGCGGGCAGGACAGTCAGCGTCAACCTTCAGAAGACTGACGGGCCCGCCAGGGGCACCGGCAGCCACCGCACCTCGGAGCCCGCCGCGCCGGCGGCGCGCCCGCGGACGGCCGGCGTGCGCCGCTCGGCCCGGGGCGACGACCGCGGGCCCGCGCCCGGGACGCTCAACATCCGCAACACGTTCGAGACCTTCGTCGTCGGCGCGAACAACCAGATGGCCCACGCCGCCGCCCTCGCCGTCGCCCAGGCGCCAGCCCAGGCCTACAACCCGCTCTTCATTTACGGGGACACGGGCCTCGGGAAGACCCACCTGATGCACGCCATCGGGCACGCCATCCTGCGCAACAACCCGGACGCGCGCGTCGCCTACCTTTCCACCGAGAAGTTCACGAACGACTTCATCCAGGCCCTGCAGGAGAACGGGATGGTCAAGTTCCGCCAGCGCTACAGGAACGCGGACGTCATGCTCCTGGACGACGTGCAGTTCCTCGCCGGCAAGGAGCGCATCCAGGAGGAGTTCTTCCACACCTTCAACGACCTGTTCGAGTCGGGAAAGCAGATCGTCCTTTCGAGCGACCGCAGGGCGAGCGAGATACAGAAGCTCGAGGCGCGGCTCGTCTCGCGGTTTGAGTGGGGCCTGCCCGCGGACATCCAGGCGCCGGACCTCGAGACGCGCGTCGCGATCCTGCGGACCAAGGCGGCCACCCTGAAGTGCGGGCTGCCGGAGCCGGTCGTCACCTTCATCGCGCAGAACATCACGAAGAACATTCGCCGGCTCGAGGGGGCCCTGATCAAGGTTGCGAGCTACAGCGCCCTGAGCAACAAGCCGCTGGACCTCGCCACCACGGAGCGGCTGCTCCACGACATGCTGGTCGAGCAGGCGCAGAGCATCCTCACCATTGAGACGATCCAGAAGCGCGTCGCGGACCACTTCCAGATCCGCCACAGCGACATGACGAGCAAGAGGCGGCCGAACAACATCGCCATACCCCGCCAGGCGGCCATGTACCTCGCGCGCACGCTGACCAAGCACTCCCTTCAGGAGATCGGCGACGCGTTCGGGGGCCGCGACCACGGCACGGTCATCCACGCCTGCAAGGCCATGGACAACATGATGGAGCAGGATGCGTCGATGCGCGGCAGCATTGAGTTCCTGAAGAACCAGCTCTCGCGCTGACCGGAAACCGGTGCGTCCGGCTTGAGTTGTTGGTGGAATTGGACTTGGGTAACGGGTCTATTTATGAATCTCACACCCGAGCAGAAGAAGACCGTGGCCGAGTGGGTCGCCGCCGGCGACAACCTCTATGCCGTCCAGAAGAAGCTGACCGACCAGTTCAAGGTATCGATGACCTACATGGACGTCAGGTTCATGGTGGACGACCTGAATCTCCAGCTGAAGGACCCCGAGCCCAAAGCGGACGCAAGCGACGTCGCCAAGGGCGCCGCGGCGAAACAGCCCCCCGAGAAGAAGGGATTCCTGGACAAGGCGAAGGAGAAGCTCGGCCTGGCGGGCGACGAGGCCCCGGGCGAGGAGGACGCGGCGCTCCCGTCCGGTGTCACGGTGTCCGTGGACAAGGTCAGCGTGAATCCGAACGCCATGGCCAGCGGCACGGTCGCCTTCCCCGACGGCGTCACGGGCAGGTGGATCGTGGACCTCCAGGGCCGGCCCGGCATCGTCAGCGTGAGCAAGCCGGGCTACCGTCCGTCGCCCGCGGACGCCCAGGCGTTCATGCAGGAGCTTTCGCTCGCGCTGCAGCACATGTGAGCCCCCAGGCCGCAGGCCCCTGAGGACGCCTAGACTCCCTTGAGCAGCGAGACGAGCTCGGCCTCGCCGATCACGGCCACGCCGAGGGACTTTGCCTTGTCCAGCTTCGAGCCCGCATCCGAGCCGGCCAGGACATAGCTCGTCTTCTTGCTCACGCTGGAGGCCACCTTCCCGCCGGCGGCCTCAATCATGGCCGTCGCGTCGTCCCGCGTCATGGAGGGAAGCGTGCCGGTCAGGACAAAGGTCTTGCCGAGGAAGATGCCCGAGGCGCGCGCCGCCACGGCCGGAGCCTTGGGCGAGACCCCGGCCCTGACCAGATCCCTCACGAGGGTGCGGTTCACCGGCTGGTTGAAATGGTCGACGATCGCGTCCGCCATCGTCTTGCCGATCCCCGCGATCAGGCTCTCCTTCCCCGCGCCGATGTAGTCCTCGAACCTGGACTCGGAAAGGGCCTCGAGGCTCGCGAACCTTGACGCGAGGTCCTTTGCGGCCGCGGCGCCGACGTGCGGAATCCCAAGCCCGTGGATGAAGCGCCACAGCTCCGCCCCCTTGCTGGCCTCGATGGCTGCAAGGAGGTTGTCCGTCGATTTCTCGACGCTCTTTCCAAGGCCCAGCAGGTCGGCGCGCTTCAGCCTGTAGACGTCGGCGACGCTTTGCACCCAGCCCTTCTCCACCAGGACGTCGACCATGGCCTCGCCCAGCCCGTCTATGTCGACGCACGCCTTGGAGGCAAAATGGCGCACCCTCCTCCTCACCTGCACAGGGCAGTCGTAGTTCGGGCAGCGCAGGGCCACCTCGCCCTCGGCCTGGACGACCTTGGTCCCGCACGACGGGCATTTGGTCGGAAACCTGAACTCGACGCATTCCGGGGTCCGCCGCGCCGTGTCGACCCCGACCACGGCCGGAATCACCTCGCCCGCCTTCTCGACGAACACGAAGTCCCCCACCCTTATGTCCTTGCGGGCGATCTCGTCGCGGTTGTGAAGGGTCGCGCGCGAGACGGTCGAGCCCGCCAGGAGCACGGGCTCGAGCTCGGCGACGGGGGTCAGGACGCCCGTGCGGCCCACCTGGACCGAGATGGAGAGCAGTCTTGTCTCGGCGCGCTCGGCGGCGAACTTGTAGGCCATCGCCCACCGCGGGGCCTTGCTCGTGCTTCCCGCCTCCCGCTGGAGCGCCAGCGAATCGAGCTTCACCACGGCCCCGTCGGTCGCGTAGGCGAACTTCTGGCGCATCCGGTCGAGCTCGCCTATGGCCGCCCACACCTCGTCTATCCCGCGCGCCGTCCAGAACTTCTCGACCGTTGGCAGGCCCCATGCGCGCACCCGGGAATGGTAGCCGGACTGGGTGTCGCCGCCCGCCTGCGCCGGCTCGCACGCGCCGATCCCGTAGAGGACCATCTCGAGGCGCCGCTCCGCCACCTCCCGCGGGTCAAGGAGCTTGATCGTGCCTGCGGCCAGGTTGCGCGGGTTGGCGTAGCGCTCCTCGCCCTCCTCCTCCCTCTGCGCGTTGATCCGCTGGAATTCCGCGAGCGTCATGTAGATCTCGCCGCGGATCTCGATCAGCTGGGGCACCGGCGCCTGCGCGGCCGCCTTCAGCACCCTGGGAAGGGTCCGGAGGGTGAGGGCGTTCGCGGTCACGTCGTCGCCCTCGGCCCCATTGCCCCGCGTGACGGCCCTCACGAACCTTCCCTTCTCGTAGGTCAGGCTGACGGCGAGGCCGTCGATCTTCGGCTCGACCACGTACGAGAGGTCCTCCCGCCCGAGAAGACGGACAAGGCGCGCGTGGAACTCGCGGAGCTCGGCCTCGGAATAGGTGTTGTCGAGGCTCTGCATCGGCTGGCGATGGCGCACCGTGGTGAAGCCCTCGGCGCGGTCGTCGCCTATCCGCTTGGTCGGTGTCTCCTGGCCCGCCTCCCTCGCCGCCTCAGGAAACCTGGCCTCGAGGTCCGCGAGCTCGCGCTTCAGCCTGTCGTACTCGACATCGCCGATCTCGGGGCGCGCCTGGCGGTAGTACCGCACGTCGTGGTAGGCGACCTCCGAGCGAAGGGCGGCGATTCGGTGCTGTGCTTCGGACGGGGTCATCGGGAACGGCGGCGGGTGGGCACGGTCATGTGCGCCCCCGAAAATTCCCCGAAGTGGCATCCGACGCAATGACCTAAATGGACGCCGACGCCCTAGCCGCCTTCCGGGGGGGCGCCCGGGCTGCCGGGCGGGGCCGGGCCTGCGGCCTCGTCGCCGCGGGACCTGTTCCGGCGCCGCACAGCCTCCCGGAGCAGGAACTCGATCTGGCCATTCACGCTGCGCAGCTCATCGGCCGCCCACTTCTCGATGTCCCTCCAGAGAAGGGGATCGGCCCGCAGCAGGAATGCCTTCCTTTCGTCAGCCATTCGGGGGGTGCCTGGAGGGGCCGGGGCTCATTTCAAGCCGCCCGCCGACTTGGCGGAGTAGATGAAGAATTCCGTGTCCGCGGGCGAGACGGCGACGACCTTGTCCGGCCACCGGAGCACGACCGCATTCTCGGTGCCCGTCATGAACGCGTAGAACTTGCCGACCCGCTTGCTCCGAAAGTGCCCCCGGATGGACCCCAGGCCGCCGCTTCCCAACACCTTCTTGGCCCGGCGCATGATCTCGGGGTCGCGATTGACCTCAATAAGGCCCTCGAGGGGAAAGCGCTTGCGCCCGAGGACGAGGCAGTTCGCCTCGATGCTGAACTGCGCCGTCCTGGAGCGCTCGATCAGGAAGAACGGGACCACGAACACGAGCCCCACGAGCGGTGATAGGGACGCGACAAGCTTTGCGAAGGGGGCCACTCCGCCAGGCATCGTCCGGGAGACCTTCACATAGCTGAAGGCCACGCTGCCAAGGATCACCGCAACCGCGAAGACCATGGGGGCGATGACCCGCCGCCCCATCGGGGCGGACGGGAACGCCTGATTCACGATGGCCATGTCCAGAGGTGCGGTCTCGCAGCTGTCGGTTAGCCGTAGAGCGTGCCCGCATTGAGCACGGGCTGCGCCTGGGACTCGCTGCAGAGCACGACCAGCAGGTTCGAGACCATCGCGGCCTTGCGCTCCTCGTCGAGCTTCACGACGCCCTTCTCCGAAAGTTCCCGCAGGGCCATTTCCACCATGCCCACGGCCCCGGAGACTATCTTCTGGCGCGCGGCGATCACCGCCTCGGCCTGCTGGCGCCGGAGCATCGTCTGTGCGATCTCCGGGGAATAGGCGAGATGGGTGAGGCGCGCCTCCTCGATCCCTATCCCGGCCCGCTCCAGCCGTTCCTGAAGCTCCTTGGCGAGGGCGGTCGCGACCTCGACCCCGCCGCCGCGAAGCGTGAGCTCGCCCGCCTCGCCGTCGTCGTAGAAGTAGGTGCTCGCGATGTGCCGGACGCACGACTCGCTCTGGATCCGGATGAAGTTGTCGTAGCTGTCGACATCAAACACCGCCTGCG
>CAYVKH010000078.1:0-14033 GCA_964451965.1 uncultured Opitutaceae bacterium | reverse complement strand
AGAACGTGCCGGTGAGGGTCTAGCGGGCGCGAGGCGCTCAGAAGGCGGCATTGCCCGGGGTCCGGGCGAAGGGAATCACGTCGCGGATGTTGGACACGCCGGTCGCGAACATCAGCATCCGCTCGAACCCGAGGCCGAAGCCCGCGTGCGGCACCGTGCCCCACCGGCGCAGGTCCATGTACCAGCCGTAGTCCTTGGGATCCAGTCCGTGCCGCCTTATGCTGGCCTCAAGGACGTCCGCTCGCTCCTCGCGCTGGCTGCCTCCCACGATCTCCCCGATCCCGGGCACCAGGACGTCCATCGCCGTCACCGTCTTCCCGTCGTCATTGAGCCTCATGTAGAAGGGCTTGATCTCCTTAGGGTAGTTGTAGACGGTCACCGGGCACTTGAACACGGTCTCGGTCAGGTAGCGCTCGTGCTCCGACTGGAGGTTGGTCCCGTAGGCGACCGGGTGCTCGAAGCTCCTGCCGCTCTCGGCGAGCAGCTTGACGGCCTCCGTGTAGGTCACCCGCTGGAACGGCCGCTCGAGGACGAAGTCGAGCCGCGCGATCAGCTCCTTGTCCACGAACTTTGCGAAGAGCTCCAGGTCGTCGGCGCCGTTCGTCCGGGCCTCGCGGATGAGCGCCTTGACGAACTCCTCGGCCAGGTCCATGTCGCCCGCCAGGTCGCAGAACGCCATCTCCGGCTCGATCATCCAGAACTCGCTCGCGTGGCGCGACGTGTTCGAGTTCTCCGCGCGGAACGTGGGCCCGAAGGTGTAGACCTTGGACAGCGCGCACGCGAACGCCTCGGCCTCCAGCTGGCCGCTCACGGTCAGGTACGTGGGGCGGCCGAAGAAGTCCTGGGAAAAATCGACCGAGCCGTCGGGCCCCTTGGGCGGGGACGCGGGGTTGACCGTCGTCACCCGGAACATCTCCCCCGCCCCCTCGCAGTCGCTGCCGGTGATGATCGGCGCGTGCAGGTAGACAAACCCCCTCTCGTTGAAGAACCTGTGGACGGCGAACGCGAGGCGGCTGCGCATCCGGAAGACGGCCCCGAAGAGGTTCGAGCGCGGGCGCAGGTGCGCGATCTCGCGCAGGAACTCCGGCGTGTGCCCCTTCTTCTGCAGGGGGTAGCCCGCATCCGATGCGCCGACAACCGTCACCTCCTCGGCGCTGAGCTCCCACTTCTGCCCCTGCCCCTGGGAGGCCACCAGCCGCCCGCGCACCGCGACGGAGGCCCCCGTGATGAGGTGCGCCACCTCGGCGTAGTTGCCGAGGGAAGCGGGGGCAATCACCTGCAGGTTGCGCAGGCAGGAGCCGTCATTGACCTCCAGAAACGAGAAGCCCTTGGCGTCCCGACGTGTCCGCACCCAGCCCTGGACGAGCGCGCTGTCCCTTGGAGCCGCGCTGGAGAGGGCCTCTTGGACGGTGATTGGTCTTTGCATGATCTCATGCAAGGCCTCCGCGACGCAGCTGGAAAGCAAATTTCGGCCGCGGGTCAGCGGGCGAGCCTGCGGCGGACGAACCGAAGCGCCCGGCCGGCCTCGCGGTCGAGGTCCAGGCCGCCGCGCATGTCGCGATACACGCTGATGTCGCGGCCGACCTCGCCGCCGGGCATGAGGAACGGCTCCATGGTCATCGCGCCGGCGTAGCCGATCTGGCGCAGCGCGCCGAAGACCTCGTCCCAGGGCATCCGCCCCCGGCCCGGGGGCCTTCGGTTGGTCTCGCCGAGGTGAAAGTGGCCGAGATTCGCTCCGGTGGCGACGATGGCGTCCCGGATGCTGTCCTCCTCGATGTTGAGGTGAAACGTGTCGAGCAGGACGCGGCAGTGCGCGCTGCCGACGCGGCGCACGTAGGCCACTGCCTCTGCGGCGGTGTTGAGCATGAACTGCTCGAAGCGGTTGACGACCTCGACGTTGAAGAAGACGCCGCAGTCCTCGGCGGCCTTGATGACCTCGCGCATGCTCCGGACGCTGCGGTCGAGGTAGCGGCGCTTTTCCTCGCCGAAGGGCAGCTTGCCCGGCCAGGAGCCGTAGATGATGCCGCCAAGCTGCCGGTGCCCCATGTAGCGCAGCATCTCGGCGCTGCGCCTCAGGAAAGCGATGCCCTCCCGGCGCACGCCCGCGTCGGGCGAGGCGATGTCGTAGCGGCCGGGGAGGCCGATGCAGTAGGTCAGCTCGATCCCGGCCTTCTCCGCGGCCCGCCTGAGGCGGTCCCGCTCCCTGTCGCGCAGGTTGGTGACGGTGCCGGAGTTGACCTCAAGAATGTCGAAGCCCAGGCGCTTCACCCTGGCAACGAAGGGCACGAAGTCCGCGTCCCAGCTGTGCGTCCAGTAAGCGTAGTAGATGCCGATCTTGTTCATATCCTATCGGGGGCGGATTTGCGGTGTCTGCGGATCAGGGCGGCTGCTGGGGCCCCGGCTCCTTCCTGCGCAGCCTGCTGTGCCTCTGGCCGTAGCCGAAATAGATCCCCAGGCCGATCGCCATCCATACCACCAGGCGCAGCCAGGTGTCGCCCGGCAGCGAGACCATCTGCACGAGGCATATCCCCGCTCCGAGGATCGGCACCAGGGGAACGAACGGCGTGCGGAACGGCCGGGGCGCATCGGGCCGGAGCTTGCGCAGGACCGCTATCCCGATGCAGACGATGACGAACGCGAACAGGGTGCCAATCGAGACGAGCTGGCCGAGGACGCTCAGCGGCAGGAGGGCGGCGGCCACGGTCGCCACAGCCCCGGTCACGATCGTCGTGATGTGCGGCGTGCGGAACCGGGGATGCACGCGGGCGAACGACGGCGGGAGCAGCCCGTCCTTCGCCATGGAGAAGAAGATGCGCGGCTGGCCCATCAGCATGACCAGCACCACGGAGCTCAGGCCCGCTATGGCGGCGATCTCGACGCAGACGCGCAGCGCGGGCGGGGCCCCGATGTGCTGCAGGGCGTACACGACCGGCGCCGGGTTGTTCAATTCCGTGTAGCGGGCCATGCCGCACAGGACAAACGAGACGCCCACGAAGATCAGCGTGCAGATCCCCAGGGAGCCAAGGATCCCGATCGGCATGTCGCGCTGGGGGTTGCGCGACTCCTGCGCCGTAGTGGAGACGGCGTCGAATCCGATGTAGGCAAAGAAGATGACCGCCGCCCCCTTCAATATTCCGCTCCACCCGAACTCGCCGAAGCGTCCGGTGTTCGGCGGGATGAACGGGGTCAGGTTGGCCCTCGCCAGCGCGGGATGGCCGAGCAGGAACCACGCCCCGAAGGCGATGACCGCCAGCAGGACCGAAACCTTGATGGCCACGATCACGTTGTTGAAGGCGGCCGACTGCCTTATCCCGATCACCAGGAGGCAGGTCAGGAAGACGACGATCGCCGCGGCCGGCAGGTCGAAGAGCGCCCCCGTGGCCTGGAAGCCCGTACCGGAGACATACCGGATCGGCGCCTGGCTCAGGGCGGCCGGCAGGCGCAGGCCGAACTCGGACAGGAAATCCTGCGTATGCCCCGACCAGCCGACCGCCACCGTGGACGAGGCGAAGAGATACTCGAGGATCAGGTCCCAGCCGATGATCCACGCGACGAGCTCCCCCAGCGTCGCGTACGCATAGGTGTAGGCGCTCCCGGCTATGGGAAGCATGGCCGCGAACTCCGCGTAGCAGAGCCCGGCGAACAGGCACCCGAGGCCCGAGATGATGAACGAGAGGACGATCGCCGGACCGGCGTAGGTCGCCGCGGCGTTGCCGGTGATGACGAATATGCCGGCGCCGATGACGGCGCCGATGCCAAGGCTCACAAGGTTCACCGGGGAAAGGCTCCTGCTGAGCTCCTGGCCCCTGCCGATGTCGGCCTGGAACGCGGCGATCGGCTTCGTTCGGAAAAGGTCCATGGGATTGGGAACTAATGGCAGATTCGGGCCGGCAATCACGCTAAATGCCTCCGGAACCCCGGACGGGCGACCGCCCTGCCCCGCGCCCGAGGCGGCAAATGCGAGGCAGACACGCGCCCCCTCGTCCGTTAGTCTCCAGAAAACAACGCAACCCCATGAGCAAACTATCCGACTCCGAAATCGCCCGGATGCACCCCGAGACGCTCGCCCTGAGCTACGGCTTCGACCCGTGGCTGAGCGAGGGCGCCGTGAAGCCGCCCGTGTTCCTCACGTCCACGTTCGCCTTCAAGCACGCGGCCGACGGCAAGAAGTTCTTCGCGTGGGCCCACGGCGAGGGCACCCCCCCGCCCCGGCGCGAGATGGGGCTCATCTATTCGCGGATCAACAACCCTAACCTCGAGATCTTCGAGGACCGCGTCGCCCTCTGGGAGGGGATGAAGGACGCCTGCAGCTTCGCGAGCGGGATGGCCGCCATCGCCACGACCCTCCTGGCCACGCACCAGCCGGGCGACGAGATGATCGTCTGCGCGCCGGTCTACGGCGGCACCGACTCGCTCATCCACCATTTCCTGAAGCGCTTCGGCGTCACGGCGCATTTCGTGCCGGCGGGCGTCGACGCCCCGGCGCTGGCCGAGCCGCTCGTCACAGGGCGCACCCGCTCGATCTTCATCGAGAGTCCGGCCAATCCCAACAACAGGCTGACCGACATCGGCCGCATGAAGGAGCTGGCGCTGCACCACGCCCCCGCGCCCCCCGGCAGGACGTGCGGCCGGATCCTCGTGATTGTCGACAATACGATGGCGGGCCCGGTGTTCGCCCAGCCGGCAAGGGTCGGCGCGGACATCGTGCTGTATTCCGCCACCAAGTTCATAGGGGGCCACTCCGACGTGGTCGGGGGCGTGGCGCTCGCCAATGACGACGGCCTCCTCACCGCCATCGCGCAGCACCGCGCGCTGCTTGGCGGAATGCCCAATCCGTACACGGCCTGGCTGCTCACGCGCTCCCTCGAGACCCTCAAGATCCGCGCCGAGCAGCAGCAGCGCAATGCGGAGCACGTGGCCGCGTTCCTCGCCTCGCACCCCAAGGTGCGCATGGTCCGCTACATCGGGCTGCTGAAGCCGGACGACCCCGAATACGCGATCTACAAGAAGCAGCACACGGGGCCCGGCTCGCTGATCTCGTTCTACATCCGCGGCGGGGAGAAGGAGGCGTTTGCGTTTCTCGACGGCCTGAAGGTGTTCCGCCTCGCGGTCTCGCTCGGCTCGACCGAGTCGCTGGCGCAGCATCCCGCCACGATGACGCATTCCGGCCTGAGCCCGGAGGACAAGAGGATGGGCGCGATCAGCGACGACCTGGTTCGTCTTTCCATCGGGATCGAGAACCAGGAGGACCTCATCTGGGACCTGCAGCAGGCCCTGGAGCGCGCCTGAACGCCGTCAGGGGGCCGTCGGCACCGCGGGCGCCGCCTGCGGCGCC
This sequence comes from uncultured Opitutaceae bacterium, assembly GCA_964451965.1. Lineage (GTDB taxonomy): Bacteria > Verrucomicrobiota > Verrucomicrobiia > Opitutales > Opitutaceae > Palsa-1447. The sequence goes on along the minus strand of CAYVKH010000078.1, from coordinate 8,698 downwards.
TTCGGCTCGCCGACAAGGACGGAGAGCTGCTCGCGCACGGCCACGAAGAACTCCGGGCTGAGGTCGATGGCGGGCACGCGGTAGAGCTGCTTGGTGCGGGAGTGCTCGAAGAGTTCCATGTTCCCCTCGGGGGCGCGGCCCCTGGGGCGGAGCAGCCTCTTCCTCTCGAGCAGGAGCGCCAGGAACCGCACGAGGCGGTCCGTCTCAGGCGTCGCCTCGGTGGAGGGGTCGGCAAGCGTCAGGAAGAGGTTCTCGGCCGTGAGCTTCAGCGCGCGGTCGGCGCTGCCGTCCTTCGGCTGCGGCTTGAAGACCTGCACCCAGCGGCACGCCACGAACCCCTCCGGGGCGAGCTGGGCCGCATGGGCCTCGAGGGCGTCGTACCGGACCACCGCGCCGGATTCCGCCATGGCCAGGAGGCTCGCCACCCGGTCGCCCTCGCGAAAGGGCACTCCGGACACGGAACACGAGGACGCCCTGGGCTGGAGATTCAATTCCATGGTTTGGAGCCTTTCTTGTTTACTTCCACCACGTGAGGACGCTAGCAAATTTGCGCCGCAACGCCACTTGCACCCAAATAATTGACATCCTCCCGGCCCTGAGGGGCGGGGATTCCTGAATACCACAATGCAGAGATCATGGCAGAGCAGGTTGGTTCACGTTTCGCAGGGCGCTGCCTTGGGCGACCCATGTCACCCTCGGTCTTACGCACCCTCCACGTGCAGTGCCGGCGTGTCCCGCCGACAGTATGTTCTTAGCCGCGTTTACATCCCGGTCGTGCTCGACCCCGCAACTGGGGCAGCGCCAGGAGCGCAGGCACAGAGGCAGGGTTTCGAGCACGTGCCCGCAGTCGGAGCAGCGTTTGCTGCTCGGGAAGAACCTGTCCACGAGCCTGAGCTGCCTGCCATGCCAGGTGCACTTGTAGCTGAGCATCTGGCGGACGGCGGACATGCCCGCGTCGCCCATGCTCCTGGCAAGGGGCCTGCGGCGCATCATGCCCCGCACGTCGAGGTCCTCGATGCAGATCACATCGAATCGCCTGACAAGGTCGGAGGTCAGCTTCGCAAGATGGTCCTTGCGACTGTCCGCGATCCTGGCGTGCAGGCGGGCAACCCTCTGGCGCTGGCGGTGCCAGCGGCCGCTTCCTTGGATGCGACCAGCCAGGACGCGCTGCAACCGGCCGAGCTTGCCAAGCCTCTTGGCCAAGTGGCGGGGGTTGGCCAGGCGCTCTCCAGTGGAGAGAGTGGCCAAACGGTTGATGCCGAGGTCTATCCCCACGCTCGCCCCGGTCTGGGGATGGGCTTCCACCTTTTCGTCCAGGCAGAGGCTCGCAAAGCAACGCCCGGTACAGTCCTTGGTTATCGTAACCGTGCTGGGCGCGCTCGCGAACTGCCGGGACCAGCGGATGCGCAGGCGACCGACCTTGGCGAGGGTGAGGTTCAATTGCTTCCCGTCCCACCGGAAGGCGGAACGGGTGAACTCCGCGCTCTGCCTGCCCCGCTTCGACTTGAAGCGGGGATAGGCCGCCCGCTTCTCAAAGAAGTTGCGGTAGGCCGTCTGCAGATGCCGGAGGCATTGCTGAAGCGGGACACAGGAGGGTTCGTTGAGCCATTTGCAGCCGGGCTCCTGCTTCCACCTCGTGAGGGCAGCGCTTGTCTGGCCGTAGCTCACCTTGGTCTTGTCCCTGGCGTAACTGTCCATCCTCAGGCGAAGCGCCCGATTATAGACATGCCGCACGCACCCAAAGGTCTTGCCGAGAGAGCGCATTTGCGGCGGGCTAAGGTAGAGCCTGAATGTGTACCGTGCCTTCACGGTACTATATCGTTTAATAAGACATGTCCAAAGCAATCAAAAAACAGAGGTGCGGCGATTCATCGCGGCCCTAAAGGGCCGGGTTTCCCCGTCGTCGCATGATGACCGGACGCCTCATCGCCGTGGGCGACATCCACGGCTGCCACCACGAATTCTCGGACCTGCTCGGAGTGCTCGACCTGAAGGCCGGCGACAGGGTCGTGCTCCTCGGTGACATCGTGAACCGCGGCCCCGACACCCTGAAAGTGATCGACCTGGCGCGGGCCTCGGGCTGCGCCTGCCTGCTTGGCAACCACGAGCTGCGCCTTCTCAAGTTCCGCAAGACGGGCGACAGGAAGTACATGAAGGAGCACGACCTTGAGACATTCGACGCCCTGAGGCCGGACGACTGGGCCTACCTGGAGTCGATGGCGCTCACGTACGAGGAGGCCGACCTCAACACCGTCTTTGTCCACGGGGGGTTCCTGCCGGGCGAGCCGTGGCAGAAGCAGCCCGCGGAGGTGGTGACGAGGATCCAGGTGGTCGACAAGGAGGGCCGCCCGAGGAAGCGGGCGGACGAGCCCGACGCGCCGCCGTGGGCGGACCTCTGGGGCGGGCCGCCGTTCGTCGTCTACGGGCACACGCCGAGGCCCGAGATCTACAAGCTCAAGTGGTCCATTGGAATCGACACGGGCTGCGTCCTAGGGGGCTACCTGACGGCCTACATCCTCCCCGAGCGGCGCATCGTCCAGGTGAAGGCGCGCCAGAGGTACTTCCAATGAGCGAAGCCGATCCCGCCAGGGGCGCCCTCCTCCTCTGCCTGGACATGCAGCCGGTCTTCCTGCGCGTCGTCGGCAACGGCGAGCGGATCCTGCGCCGGTGCAAGTTCGCGGTCTCCTCGGCACGCGGGCTCGGGATACCGGTCGCGTTCACCGAGCAGGTGCCGGGTAGGCTCGGCGGGACCGAACCGACGCTTCTCGGGCTCGCGGACCCGCCGGTCGTGCACCCGAAGGACACCTTCTCCGCCCTCGCCCCGTCGACCCAGGTGCGCCGCGATCTGACGGAGGGAAGGGACCTCAGCCACCTGATCCTGTGCGGCATCGAGACCCCCGTCTGCGTCTACCAGACCGCGGCCGACGCGCTCGGGGCGGGCCTCGCCGTGACCGTGCTCACCGATTGCGTCGGCGCGCGGCGGGAGGCCGACGCACGGGCGTGCCTTGAGGCGCTGGCCCGCGCGGGCGCGCGCATACTGCCGTCGGAGACGCTCTTCTATTCCATGCTCGGCGGGGCGGCGCACCCGTTCTTCCGGAGCTACACGGAACTGGTCAAACAATATGGCTGACGCAACCCCTCCCCTATCAACGGTCCGCGACCTGAAGGCCTCGGATGCCTCCTCCGGGAGAGCCTTCGCGAGCGTACTGGTTCTGAGGAAGCTCTCGGTCAAGACGGCGGCGAATGGCAACCCGTACCTGAGCGTCGAGCTCGGCGACCGGACAGGATCGTTCAACTGCACGGTGTTCTCGGACAGCCCGACCTTCGAGGCCGTGCGCTCGGCGGCGGAGGGCGCGGTCCTGCGCCTCGAGGGCAAGGCCGAGACCTACCAGGGCCGGCTCTCGCCGAGGCTCCTGCGCGCCACCGTGGTCCCGCAGGACGAGCTGACGTCGCCCGAGGTGATCGCCAACCTCGTTGAGACGGCCCCCGAGGACGCCGAGGCGCTCTGGAGGGAGTTCGGCCAGTTCGTCGAGTCCCTCTCCCACGCCGAGCTCCGGGCGACGGTGCGAAACGCCCTGGACGAGGTGGGCGAGGCGTTCCGGACCGCGCCCGCGGCCACCCTCATGCACCACGCCTACAGGCACGGGCTCCTTGAGCACACCGTCCACATGGCCCGGGCCGCGAGGGCGCTCCTGCCCCTGTACGGGGACGTCGACCCGGATCTGGCCATGGCGGGGATCCTCCTCCACGACTGCGGCAAGACGGTCGAGTACGAGGGGCCCCTGGCCGCGAGAAGGGGCAGGCGGGGCATCCTCCAGGGCCACGTCGTGCTCGGCTACCAGATCGTCCGCAAGGCGGCGCTCAAGGCGAAGCTGGACCCCGAGAGGACCGAGCGGCTCGAGCACATCATCCTCAGCCACCAGGGTAAGCTCGAATGGGGGGCGGCCGCGATGGCCGCCACGCCCGAGGCCGTGTTCGTGTCGATGGTCGACAACCTGGACGCCAAGATGGGGATGGTCCAGCGGGCCTTAAGGAATGCGCCTCCCGGCGAGGAGTTCACCGAGAGGATACTAGGGCTCGAGGCCCCCCTGCTCCTGAAGCGGATCCCGGGCCCGGGCGCGTGATCAGAGATCCCTCAGGCGGGCGCCCATCGCGACCAGCTTCTCCCTCATAAGCACCGGGTCCTGCGCCTTCTCGAGGGCCTCGTCCGGCGAGACAAGCTCCCGGTTGACCAGGTTCATGAGGTGGGTGTCCATCGTGATCATCCCCAGGTTCGCGCCCGTCTGGATGTCCGAGTTGATCCGGAAGGTCTTGTTCTCGCGGATCAGGGACGCGATGGAGCTCGTGTTCACCATGATCTCGTAGCCCGCGATGCGGCCCCCGCCGATCTTCTTGCAGAGGACCTGGGAGACGACGGCGATCAGCGACGACGCGAGCTGCGTGCGGATCATGTCCTTCATGTTCGCGGGGAACGCATCCACGATGCGGTCGACCGTCTTGGCGGCGCTGTTGGTGTGGAGCGTGCCAAAGACGAGGTGGCCCGTCTCGGCGGCGCTGATCGCCGCCTCGATCGTCTCGAGGTCGCGCATTTCGCCGACGAGGATGATGTCGGGGTCCTGGCGCAGGGCGCGCCGGATCGCCTCGGAGAAGCTGGGCACGTCGACGTGCACCTCGCGCTGCGTCACGACGCAGCGCTTGTGGGGGTGGTAGTACTCGATCGGGTCCTCGATCGTGATGATGTGGCCGTCCCGGTTCTCGTTAACGTAGTTGATCATCGAGGCCAGGGTCGTCGACTTGCCCGAGCCCGTGGGCCCCGTGACAAGGAAAAGCCCGCGCGGCCTGTAGAGCAGCTCACGGATCTTGTCCGGCATGCCGATGTCGCGCAGGCCGAACATGCGGTTGGGGATCTGGCGAAGCACCATCCCGTAGTTGCCCTTCGACTTGAGGACCGACACGCGGAACCTGGCCTTGTCCATGTACGCGAACCCGAAGTCCGCGCCGCCGTTCAGCTTGGTGCTCTGGATGTGGACGTCCGGCGTGATCGAGAGCATCAGCTTCTCCGTGTCGAGAGGCGTGAGCGGCGGGCCGTCGATCGGCGTCATGCTGCCGCTCAGCCGAAGCGTCGGAGGCTGCCCGACCTGCAGATGGAGGTCGGAAGCGTTTTGCTCGAAGACGAGTTCGAGCAGTTCGTTCATCTCGTAGCTCATGGTGGCCCTTTGTGAGTGCCTACTGCCGGCTTAGGCTGAGGAGGAATTCAGCGTTTGATTTGGTCTTCTTCAAGCGCTGAATCAACATTTCCATCGACTCGATCGGGCCGAGGCCCTGCATCGCGCGCCGCAGACCGTAGATGCGCTGGAGCTCCTCCGGGTGGTAGATCAGCTCCTCCTTGCGGGTTCCGGAGCGGTCGATGTTGATCGCGGGGAAGATCCTGCGCTCGACGAGGCCCCGGTCGAGGTGGAGCTCCATGTTGCCCGTCCCCTTGAACTCCTCGAAGATGATCTCGTCGGCCCTGCTGCCCGTGTCGACCAGCGCGGTCGCGATGATCGTGAGGCTCCCCGCGCCCTCGATGTTGCGCGCGGCCCCGAAGAAGCGCTTCGGCTTCTGCAGCGCGTTCGACTCGAGCCCGCCCGACATGATCTTCCCGGAGCTCGAGGCGAGCGCGTTGTACGCGCGGGCGAGCCTCGTTATCGAGTCGAGGAGGATGACGACGTGCTCGCCCTGCTCCACGAGGCGGCGGGCCTTCTCGCCGACCATCTCGGCGCAGTGGACATGGCTTTCCGGGGCCTCGTCGAAGGTGGAGGACACCACCTCGCCCTTCGTGTGGCGCCTGAAGTCGGTGACCTCCTCCGGGCGCTCGTCCACGAGGAGCAGGATGAGCTTCGCAAACGGGCTGTTCTCGGAGACCGAGTTGGCGATGTTCTGCAGGAGGATCGTCTTTCCGGTCCTGGGCGGCGCGACGATGAGCCCGCGCTGGCCGAACCCGATCGGGGTGAGGATGTCGACCGCGCGCATCGAGACGTCCTTCTGGATGTCGGGGTCCTCGAGCAGGATCCTCTTGAGGGGATAGTACGGGACCAGCTCCTCGAAGGGCGTGACCTTCGAGATGTCCTCGGGATCGTGCCCCATCACCTTCTCGATCCGGACGACCGCCGGGCACCGCTCGCCGTCGCGGGGCGGCTGGATCAGAACCTCGACCTGGTGGCCGCGCTTGAGCCCGTAGCGCCTGATGAGGCTCTCGGGGAGGAACGGGTCCTCGGGGTAGAGCCGGTAGTTGACGAACTCGTGCACGATGAAGGCTCCCCGGTCGGTCATGTCGACATAGCCTCGGTCCGCGAGAGCCCGGTGCTCCTCCGTCGCCTTGGCGAAGATCTGCGGGAGCAGCTGCAGCCTGTTGGGGGCGCCCTCAAAGGAGACCTTCATCCCGCGCGCGAACGCGGTCAGGTCCGCGAGGTTGAGCGAGTAGAGGTGGTCCAGATAGAGCGGCTCCCCCTTGCCGGAGGATATCTCCTTCGCGAGGGCGTCGAGCGCGGCGAGGTCGGAAAAGCGCGCCGCATCCGGCAGGTCGCCGTAGACCGGCGCGGGCGCCGGCGGCGGGGGCTGCTGGGGATAGCGCTGCTGCCCCCCTCCGGGGCCGGGCTGCCACTGGCCGCCGTGCCGGCCGCGCTTCCTCTTGTTGCGCTTCCACGAGTTTCGGTCCTGCCACTCGCCGTGGCCACCACCCTGGCCGCCGCCTTGTCCGTAACGGCCGTCGCCACCGCCGCCCGGCTCGCCCCCCACGTCGCGGCTCTCGGGGCCGCCCGCGGGCTGCGGGGAATCCTGCGCGGCGGGCGCGGCGGGCGCCTCGGGCTCCTGACTCCTCTCGGGAACAAACACGGCCGGCTTCGCCTCCTCCTGGACACCCTCCGGCTCTGCGCTCGGCTTGCGCCCGCGCGGCCGGCCGCGCGGCCTGGCCGGCTTGGCGCCTTCGTCAGGCACGGAAACCTCGTCGTCGGTCTTGGGGGGAAGGGACATCAGTGTGTTCTGTAAGGGGTGCTCCTGCCTTGGCTCGGTTCAGGGAGTCCACGATGCGGTCGACCTGCGACTTGAGAAATCCGGTTGAACCATCATTCCAAAGGACGAAATCGGACAGCTCGATCTTCCGAGCCAGCGGCAATTGCTTGGATATGCGTTGCCCGGCGAGCGCGCGGTCCAAACCGCGCTGCTCCAAGCGAGCGAGTTGAGAAGCGCCATCACACGCCACGCAGACCGTGAAATCAAACCAATTCTCGAGGGATATCTCGAAGAGAAGCGGCACCTCCAACACCCAGTCCCCGGCCGGGTTTGCGCGGAGCAATCCCCGCGCGATCTCGAAGAATCCGGGGTGCGTAACGCTCTCGAGCCAAAGCTTTTCCGAATCGTCGGCAAAAACGATCCGCGCGAGCGCTGGCCGGTCCACCTGACCCGAAGCGAGGAACACCCCGTCGCCGTAGCGGGCCCTGATGGCCGCGGTCACGGCCGGCGACGGAAGCACCTGTTCCCGGACGATGATGTCGGAGTCGATGTGGCGAAAGCCCCATTCGGCGAAAAGCTTCGCCGCCGTCGATTTCCCGCATCCGAATCCTCCGGTGAGTCCAAGAATCATCGTCAAGGGTCTACGTTGATACGGAAACGGCCCCTTAGTTCAACAATGGGTTGCCCGACCCTGAAGGGCCGGCCGGCGCTGGCGCCCGCGGCAAGGGTTCATCGCCTCACCCGCCGCCCACGCTCTGCGAACCATATTTCCAAATGAGCGGCGCAAGCCGCCCTACCCCCCTCACCTTGGCCGCGAAAGTCCGCGGGGAATGGAAAAAGCGAAGCATCCAGCCCAGCGCCAGCCGGTCGGCCCAGACGGGGATCCGGGCCTGCCGCCCCGAAAGGAAGGCGATGGCGCCGCCGACGCAGATGATCGCCGGATTGTAGGTGAGCCGCCGGCGCAGCTCCCAGCCCAGCCTCTCCTGGACTCCCCCGCTCAGAGCGACTGAGACAAGCCTGGGCCTGCGGGCGTTGATCAAGTCCACGAGCCGGCTGTCGGAGACCGGGCCCTCCCTGGGGTAGAGAGGAGCGACGTACGCGTCGTCCTGAGTGACGTCAAATCTCCGGCTGCGCAGCCACGCCAGGTTGGCCTCAGAGTCGGCGGCCGAGGGCATGATCCAGAACGTGTCCCCCCTGCCCCTGAAGTCCGTCCCTTCCACCAGCCCCCGCAGAAGCCGCAGCCCGGATATCCTGTGGATCCGCTCGCCCGTCCGGATGAGCCAGAGAAGGACCATGTATCCGCTGTCGGTGATGGCGAAATCCGCCCCCTCCATCGCCTCGCGGTGCGCAGGGTCGTCCGCGAGGCGGACCATCACCGGGGCGGAGGGGACGACGATCAGCCCGCCCCCGGGGACAAGCTCGAGGAGGCCCTTTAGGTCGGAGATGTAGAACCTCACCCCGAGAATCGTCCTGAATTTGTCCCGCACGGAAGGGATACCATCGAAAGACCAAAACCCCTGAAAGCGAAAAATTCGCCCACTCGCAGCTTGACGCTGGCCCCCAATTTCAGACCTTTCTCCCTTCCGCGAGATGCCCTCATCGTCTAGCGGCTAGGACGGGGCCCTCTCAAGGCCCAAACAGGGGTTCAATTCCCCTTGAGGGCGCCATCTAGGGGGTCTAGCGCAAAGTTTGGGGACAGGTTGTTGGA
>CAYVKH010000077.1:0-14339 GCA_964451965.1 uncultured Opitutaceae bacterium | reverse complement strand
CCATGGCGGCCAGGAGGCCGATGATGACGACGACAATCATGATTTCAACAAGGGTAAAACCCTTGGAACTATTGCTATTGATTTTCATTTTATGCCTATCGGATGATGTATTATATGATTTACGAGCTACTTTCCTTCTTTTCTTTGCGTTAGCGTCCATTAATGAACCCGCATTTTCTCCCAGCAAGTTAAAACAATTGCATATACGTGGAACTACTTACTGCCCCTAGATTGCAGAAACTCTTAACAGTTTCAGGAGTATATGGTTCCATCGCTGGAAATGAAGGCGGATTCCGGAAACCTACGGCGAGTATGTGATCGTGCGCACGCCTGCGAGGCTGCCGATCGTGATGGTCGTGCCCTGCGAGAAACCGGCCGGGTACGCCTCTTTTGCAACCGAATTCAACGACTTGATGTACGACGTCGGCCCCAGCAAGTCGGAGAGTGCGACTGTCGAGACACCGTTTTCCAGGTAGTACTGGTCGCTCGCGGCGGACAGCTGACGGGCGTTATTGAGCACCGCCTTGTCCTGCGAGTTGGAACGAACCTTCTGAAATGCCGGGATGGCCATCGACGCCAAAAGGCCGATGATCACCACGACAATCATGATTTCCACGAGGGTAAAACCCTTGTTTTTGTTCTTCATGTGACACCTTAACTTATGTTTGTTATCGTTTTATTATATACAATGCCCAGAATTTGGGCGTTAGAACATTATCCAGCGGCCTGGATGCGTTCAAGCTGCTAATCACCAAACGACTACGTAGTTATAAGTATCCCGAATTCCGCGACCATTGGCTGTTTTGTTGCTCGGCCTGAACAACTTACACGCCTTTATAGCGCGGCTACTTGCGGGTGGATTTGCGCTTCGCCGGCGCCTTCTTCCTTGCCTTCGCCTTGCGAGCCGCAGGCCGTCTTCCGTCCGAAATGAGGCTCTTTACCGCGATATCGTCGCCGTCCCGCCACAGGTGCTCCAGACGGTAGCGGGCGCGGGTTTCGGCCGTGAAGATGTGCACCATGACGTCAAACGCGTCCATGACCGTCCAGCCGCTCTCACTTGCCGTCTCCACACCAACGATTTGCGTCTTTGACGCGTCGAGGGCCTTCTCCAGCTCCACGCGCAGCGCCCGCACATGGGGCTCGGAGGTGGCCGTGGCGATTACCAGGAAGTTCGTGATCGAGGATAGCCCGGAGACATCGATGACCCGGAGGTCCCCCGCCTTCTTCGCATCGAGCGCGCGGCAGCACAGCCTCGCGAGACCCAGGGATTCGGCTTGGTTCAGTTTCAACGCTGGTCCCGATACAGGGCCTTCTCGCGGATGTAAACAATCGCCTTGTGCGGAACGAAGTAATCGAGCGAAAGATGGCGCCGGGTGCGCTCGCGAAGCTCCGTCGAGCTTATCGCCAGGAGGTGGCCGTCGCAGCGGTGCAGCCTGAGCCCCGGCACGCTCGGGGCGGCCCTGACGGGGAAGCCCGGGCGCTCGAGGAAGATGAATTCGACGAGCGCAGCCAGCTCGCCGATGTCCTTCCAGAGATGAAGCTGGGGCAGCTGGTCGCCCCCTATCACCCAGTAGAGCTCGTCCCGGGGGTAGAGCGCCCTAAAGTGGCGCGCCGAGTCAATCGTGTAGCTGACCCCGCCCCTCTGGAGCTCGAAATCCGAGACCTCCATGCGGGTGTCCCACTCGGTGGCGGCCCTGACCATCGCCAGCCTGTCGGCCGCGGTCGACTGCATGTCGCCCGGCTTCATGGGAGACTGGGACGCGGGCACGATGACCAGCCGGTCAAGCTTGTGCTGCTCGTAGGCGTCCTGCGCGGCGAGCAGGTGGCCAAAATGAATTGGGTCGAAGCTCCCGCCGAGAAATCCGATCTTCACGTGTAGGGCGGCCACGCTGCTGGGCGGCGCCCCTGCGGGCAAGGCCAAATGGCTCCGCTAGCGGCTCTCCGAAGTGTCCCAGAAAACGAACACCATGATGGCGCCCAAGATGATGACAGGGGCCATTATGGGCGGACCCCGCCCTGCTCGGGCGCGGATCGGGTTGTGCTTGGCGGGTTCATCCGGAGTCTGGCGTTGGTATAAATGAGACTTGAATAAATTTCACATGTTCCGAAGGATTGCAAGCAACCACTTGCATGAGTACCCCAACCCGTGCTGCCCGCCGGCGCCCCCCGGCCAGGCAGCTTCTGCTGAACGCGGCCGCGCGCATCTTCGCGCGCGACGGCCTTGTGGGCGCCACGACCCGCGAGATATCCCGCGAGGCCGGTGTGAACGAGGTGACGCTCTTCAGGCACTTCGGGACAAAGGAGCACCTGATCGAGGCCGTGGTCGGAACCGCCTTCGGCACCCCGGGCCAGGCTGTGGCCGACACACCGGGCGGAGCCGGCCGCAGCCTGCGCGCCGACCTTGAGTCGTTCGCCGGCCGGTACGAGGCCCTCCTCGTCGCCAACCTGCCTCTGATCCGCACGATGATCGGCGAGATCCACCGGCACGCCGTCTGCCAGCAGCAGGCCCTCAAGGGGATCTTCTGGCCGATGCGCGACGCGCTCGTGAAGCGGATCGCGGTCGCCTGCAGGAAGGGCGAGGCCAGGCCGGGACTGAACCCGGCCGTGGTTGCGGACCTGTTCGCGGGCGCGATCCTGGCCTCGGTCCTTCGCCGCTCCACGTTCAAGAGGTGGCCGGAATACTGCGATTCCGACTACCGCGGCGCATGGCTCGACGTGATCCTGAACGGGATCGCGGGCTGACCGGCGCGGGGCCCGCGGGAGCCAATTGGGCGTTGATTCAGGGTGTCGCGACCCGTTGAGTTCTCGCTAAAGGCCGTGGAATCCCCTCCCCCACCCATGCTATCGATCCGCGGGGGCAGCGCGTGACCGCATGGCTCGCCAGAAGGCTCGCCCCGCCCGCTCCCCCGGAGAAGGCTGCGCGCGACCAGGCCCTCGAGGGCCTGCGCGGGATCTGCGCCTGCCTCGTGCTCTACGCGCACACGACCATTCCCATGCTGAGGCTCGACCCGGCCTTCGTGCCCCCGCGCATGTTCTGGTGGTTCAACCTGGGCTCGGTCGCGGTCCTCTTCTTCTTCGTCCTGAGCGGCTACGTGATCGGCCTCACCGTCAGGGCGCCGTTCTCGGGGCCCGGGGCTCGGGCCTATGCCGGGCGGCGGCTCATAAGGCTCGTTCCGGTGAACACAGCGGCGGTCCTCCTGAGCTGGTTCCTCCTCCCGCAGGTCGCCCTCGGAACCGTTCTGGGCAACCTGGGGTTCCTCGAGAGCTTCAAGGCGTACCCGCTCGGGCTCCACGTCGACGTGATGCCGGACAACCTGAACCTCTGGTCCCTCAACTTCGAGGCGCTGTACTACCTGGCGTTCCTCGCGGTCTGGTGGCTGGCCCCGCGGGCCGGCTGGGTCGTGCTCCTGGTGGGAATCATAGCCGCGACGGCGCTGCTTCCCGGCGAGCACGTGCTCGCTTCGAGCTATGCCCTCGGGGCCCTGTACTGGATCGCCGGGCTTTCGGTCGCGTGGCTCGCGCCGAGGCAGGGGCGGACGGGCAACTGGCCGAGCGCCATGCTGGCCATCGTCGTCATGTGGCCGGTGGCGCCGCTCCGGAACCTCCTGCTCCTGCTGCATGTGCCCGACTCCGTGGCCCCGCTTCCCCTTCCCTCGCTCCACAGGCTGGACATGCTCCCGGCGCTCGTGTGGCTGCTCCTGGCGGTAACGGGCCGCGGCGCCGCCTGGCAGAAGAGGCTCGCCCTGCTCTGCCTCACGCTGGCGTCGGCCGCCCTCATCCGGGGTTTCCACGCAGGGGAAACCGGCGCCATGGTGTGCTACACGGCGCTGCTCGGGCTCGCCTGGGCGCTCGCTCTCTGGGAGCCCGCGGTTTCGGCGCTCGCGCGACTCGCGCCCCTCGGGGCGATCTCATACGGCATCTATGCGGTCGGCTTCCCGATCCAGTGGGGGGTCTACAAGACCGGGTGGCTCCCGATGGGCGACGCATGGACCTATTCCATGCGCGCCATTCTCCTGGTCGGGACGACCCTCGGGCTGGCCTGGGTGCTCGAGAAGATCGTCCAGCCCGCCGTCCGGCGCGCCTTCACGCGAGCGCCACGGTGACTTGGACCTTGGCCGCGCAACCGCAGGCCTTCCTGCGCCGCCACTCAGATCCGAAAGCCACGGGAGACTCCTGCCCGCCCGGCAGCGCGAGGTTGAGCAGGAGTGCGGTCACGCCGCCCGGCGCCTCATTTCCGGGGCGCCTCGACCTCGCCAAGGGACTTCACCTCACCCACGTCGACCCGTCCCTCCGGGACCCGCGCCCTTAGCAGTCCGTCGCTTGCCTGGCCGAAATACCGCGAGGCGTACTGCGCCATGACCGGCAGGGCCTTGTCAAAGGCGTTGCGGCGCTCGCTGATGCTGAAGCGCGTCTCCCAAAGCAGCTTGTGCTTCTTCTCCTTCCAGAGGATCTGGAAGTCGTAGGCCATGAGCACCACGAAATACCGGTTCTCCTCGATATCCGAGTACAGGTCGTTCCGGTCCACGCCGAACGCGGTTCCCCTGACGTAGTTTCCCTTCTCGGTTCCGATCAGCCCCGGGGAGTCGTAGCCCAGCATGAGGGCGTTCGCAAAATCGATCTTGTCGTTTATGTGGTTCTCCATGTTGAGCATCACGGTCGCAGCCGACATTGCCGACAGCTGCTCGTTGGTGCCGGTGGAGCCTATTGCCCGGTTGTTGACCCTCGTGGCGTTGCTGAGGGCTCCCTGCGCGACCCTGAACTGCTCGACCGCCGTGGCATTCGAGGCCGAGCCGGGAACCGCGGTGGTTCCCCAGTAGACCATGATCAGGAGCTTCGTCGCTGCCGGATCCCTTGCCGGAAGGAACTTCTGGCCGGTCAGCGCCGGGGCGATCACCCGCGCCACGTCGATGAAGCGGAGGGTGTCGACCGTCGTGTCGCTTATCTCGCCGGCCCATCTTCCCCCCTCCCCAAAGGCATAATTCTCGGACTGGAACGAGCCATCGGGCAGCCTGGCGCGGACATAGTCGTCGCTCACCTTGGACGACACGGCCGTGATTCCCTCGATGTCATCCGCAGCGCGGACGGACGACGGGGCTGCCAGCAGCACGGCGCCGGCGGCAAGGAACCAGCGCCTCATGCGGGCCGAACGGGGCGCGTACATCCTCAAGCCATCCGCCTTTGCTGAATACCGCGGGCTTTCACGCTTGTTTGGTTCGTTCGTCTCGTCGATTGGCGGATGGTGCCCGGGGCCGGACTCGAACCGACACTTCCTTGCGGAAATCGGATTTTAAGTCCGAAGCGTCTACCATTCCGCCACCCGGGCTGGGGCGCACGTAATCTCTGGGAATCCGGGCCCGGATGGCGAGCCTCGAAGCGTCACCCGGCAGGCGGCCGGGAGAACCCGTAGGCGCGCTCGACCCTGGCGATCCTAATCGTGTAGCCCGCGTACCATGCGCGCCGGCCGCCGTCCTGCGCGACCCGGTGCTCCATGTTGGCCTTCCACCGCGAGATCGCCCCCTCGTCCGACCAGTAGGAGACCGTGATTCCGAACCCGTCCGGCCCCTTTGTGCTCTCGATGCCGAGGTAGCCCGGCTGGCCGGCGGCCAGCTCCTCCATCCGCCTGGCCATCTCCGCATATCCGTTGTCGCCGTCGGTCCGCTGCGACGTGAAGATGACGGCGTAGTACGGGGGCTCGGGAGTCTTGGCGGTCGGCATGGGGAAAAGCGTCGAGGGCCCGGGAAAATAGGCTTTCCAACTGCGCCGGGAAAGGACGAACTTCCGCGGATAATGACCCATAAGTTCCGAAAGGTGTTCGCGGCCTCACTTCTGACCCTGGCCCTTGCCGCCCCCGCGTACCCGTGGGGCGCGGAGGGCCACAGGGCGCTGGCGGCGGTCGCGCAGCAGAACCTGTCCGCGAATGCGCGGAGCCATGTGGCGGCGGTGCTCGGGAGCGACGATCTTTCCTCGATCGCCGTCTGGATGGACGAGGTCCGAAGCGCCTATTTCCACCAGGGCCCGCTCGCCACCGATCCCGAGGCGCTCAGGTTCAACGCCGAGTTCCCAAAGAACGGCGAATGGCACTATGTCGACCTGCCCATTGGGACGAAGGCCTACGAGCTCGACGGGCCCTACTCCAATCCCCATGACGTGGTCCACATGGCGGAGGAGGCCGTGAGCGTGCTGGAAGGGGGCGGCGACAGGAGGATGACGAAGCGCGAGGCCCTCTGCATGCTCGTGCACTTCGTGGGCGACTTGCACCAGCCGATGCACATCGGCAACGGGTTCTTCACGGCAGGGGCGGACGGGAGGGCGGTGCTCGTCACGGACCCGGCGGCCACGAAGGGCGTCCCGAACGACAAGGGGGGGAACGCGGACTTCTTCGGTCCGGGAAAGTTCGACGAGCTGCACGCCTACTGGGACACGGCGCTCGTCGAGAAGATCACCGGCGGCAAGGAGCCGGCGGGGCTGGCCGCGGTCCTCGAGAAGAAGGTCTCGGAGGAGGCCTCAGGCTGGAAGAGCCCCGGCGACTACCACCACTGGGCCGAGGGTTGGGCCACGGAGAGCCTCGCGGCCGCCCGCACCGCGTATTCCGGCATCGGCTTCGGGGCCCTGATACCCGACTTAAAAGGTGGGATTAAGAGTATTAACATCACTTTTCCCTCCCATTATGACGAGGTCTGCGTGCCTCTGGCCACAGAGCGGCTCGCAAAGGCGGGCTACCACCTCGCGGAGATCCTAAACGCAATCCACTGGTCTGACTAGGCGGATTCAGGGCACAAAAGGCTCGCCCCGCTTGGAAGGGGTTGGTCAAATTCTGTCCAAATTAACCCCTTATCCAGCCTCATGAAAAAACACAGAGCATGGCAATTGGCCGCCGCCGCCGCAATGGCCGCGTCCTTCACTCCGTCCCTTCGCGCCAGCGAATCCGACATCCACATTCCCGACCTGAACGCCGTGACGTTCATGGGGGGGAGCCTGAGCGGATCCGCCGTCCTGCTGACGGGACTCGTCGTGTGCGTGGTCGGGATGGTCTTCGGCTGGATCCAGTACATCCAGACGCGGAACCTGCCGGTTCACTCCTCGATGGCGTCCGTCTCGAATGTGATCTGGGAGACGTGCAAGACGTATCTGGCGCAGCAGGGGAAGTTCCTGGTGGTGCTGTGGGTCCTCATCGCAGTCTGCATGACCTACTACTTCAGCGCGCTCTCCGGCCAGACGGCAGGGCACGTCGTCGTGATCCTCCTGGCGTCGATCCTCGGCATCCTCGGCAGCTACGGCGTCGCCTGGTTCGGGATCAGGATCAACACGGTCGCCAATTCGCGCACGGCGTTCTCCGCCCTGAAGGGAAACGCGCTCGCCACGCTCCTCATCCCGCTCAAGTCGGGGATGAGCATCGGCCTGCTCCTCGTCGCCATAGAGCTCTTCTTCATGATCTGCATTTTGAAGTTCATCCCGGCCGAGCTTGCGGGCCCCTGCTTCATCGGATTCGCGATCGGCGAGTCGCTCGGGGCCTCCGCCCTCAGGATCTGCGGCGGCATCTTCACGAAGATCGCCGACATCGGGGCCGACCTGATGAAGATCATCTTCAACATGCCCGAGGACGACCCGCGCAATCCGGGCGTCATCGCGGACTGCACCGGCGACAATGCCGGCGACTCGGTCGGGCCGACGGCGGACGGCTTTGAGACCTACGGCGTCACGGGCGTGGCCCTGATCGCCTTCCTCGCCCTGGCCCTCGTGTCCAGCCCCTCGCTCTGCGGCACCCTGATCGTCTGGCTCTTCGCGATGCGCATCCTGATGGTCATCACGTCCCTCCTCAGCTACTTCGTGAACGCGGCCCTCAACACCGCCCTTTACGGTGGCAAGAAGGACTTCAACCTCGAGCAGCCGCTCACGAACCTCGTCTGGCTCACGTCCCTGGTGTCGATCGCGGTGACCTACGCGGCGACCTACGTGCTTCTCTCCAAGCAGCCGGACTGCCCCCCTGAGCTCTGGTGGCTGCTCTCGACGATCATCTCGTTCGGCACTCTCGCGGGCGCGCTGATCCCGGAATTCACGAAGATCTTCACCTCGACCGAGAGCCGGCACGTCAAGGAGATCGTGACGTCCTCGAAACAGGGAGGGGCCTCGCTCAACATCCTCTCCGGATTCGTGGCGGGCAACTTCTGCGCCTTTTGGATGGGCCTGGTCATCATCCTCCTCATGTTCGGCGCGTACCTGGCCGCGGGGCATCCCGCCCTCCAGTCGATCATGCCCGAGGAGTTCCGGTTCGCCGCGCCGATCTTCGCGTTCGGCCTCGTGGCCTTCGGGTTCCTCGGGATGGGCCCGGTGACGATCGCGGTCGACAGCTTCGGGCCCGTGACCGACAACGCCCAGTCGGTATTCGAGCTCTCCCAGATCGAGTCGAAGAAGGACATCTCCGCCGAGATCGAGAGGGACTTCGGGTTCAAGCCCGACTTCGCGAACGCCAAGCACCAGCTTGAGAAGGGCGACGGCGCCGGCAACACGTTCAAGGCGACGGCCAAGCCGGTCCTGATCGGCACCGCGGTCGTCGGCGCGACGACGATGGTCTTCGGCATCATCATGCTGCTCAAGCGGCTGCACCCGGACACGATCGAGCGGCTCTCGCTCGTCCACCCCGAGGCGATCATGGGCCTCCTCATGGGAGGCGCCGTCATCTACTGGTTCACGGGAGCCAGCACGCAGGCGGTCGTGACGGGCGCCTACCGGGCGGTCGTCTACATCAAGAACAACATGAAGCTGGACGCGACGACGGCCTCCGTGGCCGCGTCGAAGGAGGTCGTGCGCATCTGCACGCAGTACGCCCAGAAGGGGATGATCAACATCTTCATCGTGGTGTTCTGCTTCGCCCTGTCGCTCGCGTTCTTCGATCCGTACTTCTTCATCGGCTACCTCATCGGCATCGCGTTCTTCGGGCTCTTCCAGGCCATCTTCATGGCCAACGCCGGAGGCGCCTGGGACAACGCCAAGAAGATCGTCGAGGTCGACCTGAAGCAGAAGGGCACGCCCCTCCACGCGGCGACGGTCGTCGGCGACACGGTGGGCGACCCGTTCAAGGACACGTCGTCGGTGTCCCTGAACCCCGTCATCAAGTTCACGACCCTCTTCGGCCTCCTGGCCGTCGAGATCGCCGTGAACATGCAGCCCGGGCTAAAGCACGTGCTTGGCGCCGCGATCTTCGTCGTGGCGCTCGTGTTCGTGTACCGCAGCTTCTACTCGATGCGGATCCCGACGGACTGAGCGGCCGGCTCGGGAGCGAGGGAGCATTCCACCTGGACGGATCCCGCGAGGATCCGTCCAAATATCGTCGTCAGCCCCGCGGTTGACGCGTCCCGGCCGCGCGTCGCCTCGACGATCAGGCCCGGGGCGATCCCGTCGGTCGGGTCGAACAGCCTCCACCCTCCCCCCAGGTAGGCCTCGAAGCATGCGTGGAAGTTCATCGGCAAGAGGCCGACCGCGTAGCCCCCGACGTACCGGGTGGGGATCGAGAGCGCCCGGCAGAGCGCTATGGCAAGGTGCGTGTAGTCTCGGCACACGCCCTTGCGCGTCTGCCAGACGTCCCACGCCGAGGTCCTCCCGTCGGTCGATCCCGGGGCGTACTCGACGTTCTCGCCCACCCAGCGGCAGATCGCCCGCACCTGCTCGGCCCGGTCCTCCCCCTTGCCGAAAAGCTCCCACGCGGTGGGTCCGAAGCGGTCGCTCTCGCAGTACCGGCTCGGGAGCGTGTAGGTCAGGATGTTGAGCGGCAGGCGGCCGGGCCGGTCCGCAGGGACGACCTGAGGCATCTCCGGCCGGTTGACGTCGACGACCGCCGAATACTCCAGCTCGAAGGGCCCCGTCTGGGCCTCGGTCCGGAGCACCCGGTCCCCCTTCGAGGTCGTCGCGATCTCGGTGGGCAGCTCGGGCGCGCACCGGACGGTTTCGGAGACGAGCTGCTGCTGCGGATCGGTGTTGACCAGGACGTTGAAGGTGAATGAGGCGCTGGGCGCGACAACCTGGTATCGCAGCTTGCAGCCGACGGCTATCTTCATCGGGGCGCAATGTGCCTGCTGGGGGCTTCCACCGCAATCCCCGGCTTGGGCCTGTTGCGGCCCCCGAAGTTGGCGTTGATAACGCCCGCCGACCGGGTATTCCCCGAGGGATGACGCAACCCGGGAACGAGAGCCGGTCGGGATGGCAGATGTTCGCGCTCTCGTTCACGGCCCTCTTCCTGGAGATGATGGTGATCCGGTGGGTCCCGTCGGTCGTCCACCTGGTCGCGTACTACGCGAACCTCATGCTGCTGAGCTCGTTCCTCGGCCTCGGGGCCGGGGCGATGGCCGCGGGCAGGAGGTGGGACCTGTTCGGGTGGTTCCCCGTGTTCCTCGCCTGCGACATCGGGATGCTGTTCATGGACCGCAACTCGGTGCTGGGGACGTCCTCAAGCGAGCTCCACTTCTACGCGCTGCCGCCGTCGATGTCCCACGCGTTCGTCCTGGTCGGGATCTTCGCGATGAACGCGCTCGTCTTCGTCCCGCTGGGCCAGCGGATGGGGGTCCTCTTCAACTCGATGCCGCGGCTGACGGCCTACGCGTGGGACCTGGCCGGCAGCCTCTGCGGAACGCTCTGCTTCGGGCTCTTTTCCCTGAGGCTGTTCTCGCCCGTGCTCGGCATGGCCGGGGTCATGCTGGTCTACCTCCTGGCGACGAGGGGACGCGCGAGGGCCGTCGCCGTCCCCGTGTTTCTCGCGGTGCTCGCCGCGATCACGTGGAGCAGCGATCCCAACGCGATCTGGTCGCCCTACTACTGCATCACGGTCAGCCGGGTCGACACGCCGCGCGTCACCGAGTCCGAGCCCCCGCCGGGCCTGCGCACTATGCGCGACCCCCCGATGTACGCGGTCAGGGTCAACCAGTTCGGCTACCACTTCGACGCGGCGCTCGACCCTGCGCGCTACACGCCCGGCACCAAGGCGGAGAACGACGCCCGCTGGTTCGCCCTCCAGTACAACCTGCCCTATGCCGTCTGCGACGGGCGCGACCGGATTCTGATCGTCGGGGCGGGCGGGGGCTGCGACGTCGAGGCGGCCCTGGCCTCGGGCGCGAGGCACGTCGACGCCGTCGAGATCGACCCGGCGATCGTCGACATCTCCAGGCGGTTCAACGCGGGGGCCCCTTACTCGGATCCGAGGGTGTCGGTCCACGTCGACGACGCGCGCTCATACCTGGCCCGGGCCAGGCCCGGGTACGACATGGTGCTCTTCGGATTCCTGGATTCGCAGGCGCTCTTCAGCTCGATGAACAACGTCCGGCTGGACGGCTACGTCTACACCGTGGAGAGCATCCGCACGTCGTTCCGCCTCCTGAACGACCAGGGGATGCTCGCGCTGTCCTTCTCGCTGGGAAAGCCGTGGCTGGGCCCGAAGCTCTACGGCCTCGTCCGGGAGGCCACCGGGAGGGACCCGGCCATGTACATGGACGAGTCCAGGCAGCTGCTCATCCTCTGCGTTCCCAGGGACCCAGCCCTCGTGCTGCCCGCGAGGGTCCTCAGGTATTTCCGGGCCACGTTCGTCAATCCGTCCGAAGTCGACCTGCCGACGGACGACTGGCCCTTCCTCTACCTCGCGAGGCGGACCATCCCCTCCGACTACCTCGTCGCGATCGCGAGCCTCCTCGCATTCTCGGTTGCGGTGATCGCCTGCCTGAGGCGGCGCGCGTTCGGCCGGGGCGACATCCACTTCGGCCTGCTCGGCCTGGGATTCCTCCTCCTTGAGACGAAGAACATCGGCGACTGCACCCTGTTCTTCGGCGCCACGTGGTTCGTCACGCTTGTCGTCGTGGCGGGGGTGCTCCTCATGGTGATCGCGGCGAACCTCGTCGCGGAGCGCCTGAGGGCCTGCTCGCTCTGGATGTACGCCCCGCTGCTGGCGTCCCTCGCGCTGCTCCTGGTCGTGCCGCGAGAGGCGATCCTCGGGTTCGGGTTCCCCGGCCGGATGCTGTGGACGCTGCTCGTCGTGCCGCTGCCTATCTTCTTCGCAGGGATCATATTCTCGACGACGTTCCGCGAGTCAGCGTCGCCGTCCGCGGTTTTCGGCGCTAACCTCATAGGCGCGATGCTGGGGGGATTCTGCGAGTACCTGGGCATGGCGGTGGGCAGCCACCGCCTGACGATCCTCGTGATCGCCGCCTACCTCGGGAGCATGCTCGTCCTGGCGACGGCGAGGCGCCTCGGCCGCCCGATCTAGGGGAAGGGAATGTCCGCCAGGCCCCGCAGGTCCCGGTCCTTCGTCTCGGGCAGCAGGGCCACGCCGACCACGAGCGACATGGCCGCCACGCCGATCGGAAACCACAGGCCCGCGTAGATGTCGCCCGTGAAGACGACGATGGAGGTGGCGATCAGGGGGAGGAACCCGCCGAACCAGCCGTTGCCGATGTGGTACGGCAGCGACATGGAGGTGTAGCGGATCTGCGTCGGGAACAGCTCGACGAGGAACGCGGCAATGGGTCCGTAAACCATCGCCACGTACGCGAGCAGCACCGTGAGGAGAACGAGGACCATGGGGGAATTCATGGCCGCAAGGTCGGCCTTCCTCGGGTATCCGGCGGGGGCCAGCGCGGCATCGTAGGCCTTCTCGTCAAAGCCCGCCACGGTCACGCCGCCGACCGCGAGGGAGACATGCGCCCCCGCGCCGCCCATGGGCGCCAGCCTGAAGGGGATGCCGCGGCTGTTCAGGAAGTTCCGCGCCTTGTCCGTCTCCGTCTTGGGCGTGCTCGGGAGGACGATCTTCTTCGCCGCGTCCTTCAGGGCGTCCATCGCGAGAGCCAGGCGCCCGTGGAAATCGCTCGTCGCCAGCACGACCGGCGTGCGCTCCATCGCGTCGGCGAGCGCCGGGTTGGCCGCCCGGGTGAGCCCCCGGAAGATCGGCTGGTAGGTCAGGGCCGCCAGGAGGAGGCCGGTCATGATGATCCTCTTGCGCCCGATCAGGTCGGACAGCTTGCCCGCCCCGATCAGGAGGCCCGCGCCGATGACCAGCGAGGCGGCGATGAGCCAGTAGGCCCTGACGTAGTCCACCTTGAGGGTCGTCGTCAGGAAGTAGAGCGCGTAGAACTGGCCCCCGTACCAGACGACGCCCTGGCCCGCCGTGGCGCCGAAGAGGGCCTTCAGGACGATCTTGGCGTTCGGCCAGCGCATAAAGCTGTCGGTCAGGGGCGCCTTGGACTGCTTGCCCTCGGCCTTCATCTCGGCGAACACCGGCGACTCCTCGAGCTTGAGCCGGATGTAGACCGAGATGCCGAGCAGCAGGAAGGAGAGGAGGAACGGGATGCGCCAGCCCCACGCCGCGAACTGGTCGGGCGTGACGACCGCGCGGAGGCCGCCGATCACGACGAGCGCGAGGAACAGGCCCAGGGTCGCCGTCGTCTGGATCCAGCCCGTGTAGAGGCCGCGCTTGCCGTGCGGCGCGTGCTCGGCCACGTAGATCGCGGCGCCGCCGTACTCGCCGCCCAGGGCGAGCCCCTGGGCGAGCCTCAGGAAGACCAGGATCACGGGGGCCATGAATCCAATCCCTGAATACGTCGGCAGCATCCCGACGAGCGCCGTCGAGAGCCCCATCACGATGATCGTGATGAGGAACGTGTACTTGCGGCCCACGAGGTCGCCCAGCCGGCCGAAGAAGAGGGCGCCGAACGGGCGCACCGAGAAGCCGACGCCGAAGAGGGCGAGGCTCGAGAGATAGGACGCGCTCTCGTTGCCGGGGGGGAAGAACAGCTTGCCGAAGAACGCGGCGAGGGTTCCGTAGATGTAGAAATCGTACCACTCGAAAACTGTTCCGAGTGACGACGCGATGATTACGAGCTTATGTTTCCGGTCGAGTGCGGCGGGGTCGGCCATTGGGGGATTGGGGTGACCTTGCGGGGGCCCAAGAAGCAACTAAGGGGAGCCCCCCGACGCAAGCCCCGGAATGCAACAATTCGCTCAGGCCGGCACGAACGCCGAGGCCGTCTCGCGCTTGAGCTCGCGCATCATCAGGGCCGAAATCGCGTCGGCCGGCCTGCGCCCCTTGAAGAGGATGGTGTTCGTCTCGCCGAGGATCGGGGCGTCGATGCCCCTCTCGGCGCACAGCCCCGCGAACGAGCGCGTGGTCTCGTAGCCCTCGACGACCGTCCTGCGCCCCGCGAGCAGCTCCGCGATGTTCCGGCCCTCCCCTATCCGCTGGCCGAATTCCCGGTTCCGGCTCCACGCGCCGTGGCACGTCGCGACAAGGTCCCCGAAGCCGCTCAGGCCATAGAAGGTCTCCCTGCGGGCGCCGAGCGAGCCCCCGACCTTGACCATCTCGGCCA
>CAYVKH010000076.1:0-14464 GCA_964451965.1 uncultured Opitutaceae bacterium | reverse complement strand
CAAGTCGTTAATTAATATACACTTGTGAATTGGTGCTCAGGAAGGGACTCGAACCCTTACGCCTTACGGCACACGCCCCTCAAACGTGTGTGTCTACCAATTCCACCACCTGAGCATTTGGATCGGGGAGAAGGGCTAATGAGTGGCAACGGCCCTTGGTTGTCCAGCCCTGAAATTGGGTTTTGACCCATCCGCATACCTGGAGAACCTTCCGGGCGGCCATCCCCCCATGAAACTCGACGCTATCAAGGCGGCTTTGCTCGCCTCCTATGAAACCGACGGCGGGATCAACCACCTGGACGGCGTCAACCTGCCCTCGCAGGAGTCGGTGAACGAGATCGCCCGGGACTGCATGCATCTGCTCTTCCCGGGCTACTTCGAGGAGACCAGGCTCGAGAAGAAGGACGTGCCCAAGCTTGTCGACACCATGCTCACCAGGATTGGGAAGAGGCTCGTGATCGAGATTGAGAAGAGCCTTCGGTTTGCCCGCGATCCGGAACCCGCCACGCGGGCGCCTATCATTGCCGCGGAGGCGCTGGAGCAGCTCCCCGACCTGCGAAGGGCGATCCGGACGGACGTGGAGGCGGCCTACAAGGGCGATCCGGCCGCGCTCAGCTATGAGGAGATCATCGTGGCCTACCCGTGCGTGCTCGCGATCTCGCTCCAGCGCTTCGCGCACGTGCTCTACACCCTGAGGGTTCCGCTCCTGCCCCGGATGATCACCGAGTTCGCCCACGAGCGCACCGGAATAGACATTCATCCCGGCGCGAGGATAGGAACGCACTTCTTCATCGACCACGGCACCGGGGTCGTCATCGGAGAGACCGCGACCATCGGCTCGCACGTGAAGCTCTATCAGGGGGTGACCCTCGGCGCGAAATCCTTTGAGACCGACAACCAGGGAAACCCCGTCAAGGGGGTCAAGCGCCACCCGGACATCGGCGACAATGTCACGATCTACGCCCATGCGACGATCCTGGGCGGCGACACCCAGATTGGGGCGAACTCCGTCGTGGGCGGAAACGTCTGGCTCCTGGAATCCGTGCCCATGAACAGCATCGCCTACTTCAAGGCGGACGATCTTGTCATTCGTCCCCGCCAGAAGAAGGAGGCCCTGGTCGGCTACGTCGAGGACTGGGTGATTTGACTCCGGCCTGTCCGGCCCCGCTGCCCTAGCGGCGCTGCCAGTCGGCGAGACCCCGTGCGAGCTCCGCCGCAAAGAACGGCCCTCGGTAGATCATCCCGGTGTAGACCTGCACGAGCGTCGCCCCCGCGTCCAGCTTCTCCGCGGCGCTCACGACATCCGTGACGCCGCCCACGCCTATTATCGGAAGCCGGCCGTTTGTGGCGCGTGAAACATACCGGATCACCTCGGCGGCGCGGAGCCGCAGGGGCTTGCCGCTGAGGCCGCCCGACTCGGCGATGCCTGAGAACATCCCGGGCCTGGCCAGCGTCGTGTTGGTCGCGACGATCCCGTCCAGGCCGAAGTCGCAGACCACACCCAGCACGGCGTCGATCTGCGAATAGCCCAGATCCGGGGCGATTTTTAGGAGGATCGGCACGCGCGGCCTGCCCGACGCCTTGGTGCGCTCCGAATTCGCGCGCGTCACCGCCGAGAGAAGGTCCCTCAGCCGGGACTCGTCCTGGAGCCGGCGCAGGTCCGGCGTGTTCGGGCTCGAGACATTGAGCACGACGTAGTCGGCATAGTCGGCGAGCCTCGAAAAGCTGGCGAGGTAGTCCTCCGGAGCCCGGTCGATCTCGGTGACCCTGGACTTCCCGAGGTTAATCCCGATCGGTATCCGCCGGGTGCCGGGAAGGGGCTGGCCCGACAGCCGCGCCGCGACCGCCTCCGACCCCTCGTTGTTGAAGCCGAGGCGGTTGATCACCGCCTCCTGCCTCGGGTAGCGGAAAACCCGCGGTTTCGGGTTGCCCGGCTGCGCCAGCGCGGTCACGGTCCCGATTTCCACGTGCCCGAATCCTAGGGCGGCGGCCGCGGGCCAGGCGCGGGCGTTCTTGTCAAAGCCCGCGGCAAGGCCGACCGCATTGGGGAAGCGAAGTCCGAACGCCTCGACCGGCCGGAAGCTTCTCGGCGACAGCCTCTCGAGCGCCTCGAGCATCCGGCAGACGGGCGCGAACCACCCGAGGACCGCCAGCGAATCGACCGCCAATTCGTGGGCGCGCTCCGGATCGAGGCGGAACAAAACGGGCCTCATTGCTTTTTCATAGATCGCGCCCATGTGGCGCCAGCGTGAAATCCAGCGGCCAAAACGCAAGTACTGCAGCTGAAAGCCACTTCAGGCCAATGCGTTCCGCACCCATCCAATCCACATACATATGGGGTGTTTTTGTGCTTGTTATTAAACCCCGCGCTCGCACGCTGCGGCTAAAATTTCCCGCTAATACCGAATCCATGGCCAAGCCCACTTCCACCCTCGACTGGTGCATTGTACGACTAGGCGAAGACCACAACTGGTGGGTCAGCGAGACGAGCGACCCCGTGCGCTGGGACGTGGACGGCCTGAGCATCGTCGACCCGAGGCAGGTGGCCCACCTTATCGAGCTCGTCGACGCGCTCCGCGACTACGGGTTCCAGCAGGACCTGTTCGAGGCGGCCTTCATCCCGTTCAGGATTGAGAAGGACCTGGGAAGCGGGAAGGTGCGCCTGAAGCGGGTGAAGGAGTCCCTGTTCGAGTCGGACGAGAAGCTGTTCGTCCTGCCGGACATTCTCGACGAGGAGAACGGCCCGTATGCAGACCTGCTCGACCACCTCACGCGGTGCCGCGTGAAGATGCTGAACGATCTCTTCGCGTTCGAGAGCAAGCTCACCGTGGACGAGGTCGAGGACGAGATCCGCGAGGAGCAGAACACCCATTTCATCGAGGGGAAGGCCGTGCACACCTTCACGGAGCTCTGCGCCATCCTCGACTTCATGCCCGACGGGATCGACTCGGACGAGGAGCAGCCCTCGAAGGCCGCCGAGGAGGAGGAGGACGACCTGCCGACCCTCGACGCCGAGGAGGAGGAGAAGCTCAAGAACGACGAGTCCCTCAAGTGGGACGAGGACGGGGACGACGAGGAAAAGGACGACGACAAGGTGGACGGCGAGAAGAAGGAAGACGGCGCAGAGGACGCAGCCGAGGAGGGCGAGGCGGAGAAGCCCCGGCGGAAGTCGCGCGGCAAGCGCTGAGTCCCGCCCGGCCCGCACCATGCATCTCTTCCGCGCAGCGTCGGTGGCCCTGCTGGGGATCGTCGCGGGATGCGCCACCTCCGAGCCGACCGGGAAGAATCCCGTGATTCCGTCGGCGGCCAGCGCCTCGCAGCTGCGCCAGGGCGACAGCCTGACGGTCTCCATAATCGGGGTCCCCGACCCGTCCACCAACAGCGTCCAGATCGACGACCAGGGGATCATCAGCCTGCCCTACATCGGCACGATCAAGGCGTCGGGCCAGACGGCGGGGGGCCTCACCCAGCTCATCCGCGAGGCCTACGTGACCAAGAAGATCTACACCTCCGTCGACATCTCGGTGAGCGTCACGGAGCGCTATGTCTACGTGGGCGGCGAGGTGGAGAAGCCGGGCCGGATCATCTGGACGCCCGACCTCACGGCGGCCAAGGCCGTCCAGGCGGCCGGGGGATTCACGCTCTATGCCAAGGAGGACAAGGTGAGCGTCGTGCGCAACCAGATCCTCTACGACGTCGACATCAAGCTCGCGCAGAAGAGCCCGTCCCAGGATCCCAGGCTTGAGCCGGGCGACTCGATCCAGGTCTCGCGCTCGGCGTTCTAGAGGGGCTGACGGCCGCCCAATTCGGCGGCCATCTCCTTCGCGAAATAGGTCAGGATCATGTCGGCGCCGGCCCTCTTGATCGCGAGGAGCGACTCCCTGCGGCACTGCGGGAGATCGAGCCAGCCGAGCCTCGCGGCCGCGTGGATCTGGGAATACTCGCCCGACACCTGGTACGCGGCGACGGGCTTCCTCGTTGAGAGGCGCAGATCCCGGATGATGTCGAGATAAAGGCCCGCGGGCTTCACCATGACAATGTCCGCGCCCTCGGCCTCATCGAGCTTCAGCTCGATGAGCGCCTCGCGGCGGTTCGCGGGATTGAGCTGGTAGCCCCTCTTGTCGAGGCTACGGGTGCCCGAGGCCTTCGCGCTTCCCACGGCGTCCCGGAACGGACCGTAGTAGGCCGAGGCGTACTTTGCGGTGTAGGCCATGATCGCGGTGCCCTCGTGATCCGCGGCGTCAAGCGCCTTGCGGATCGCCCCCACTCTCCCGTCCATCATGTCGCTTGGCGCGACAAGGTCGACGCCGGCGGAGGCGTGCAGGACGGCCATCCTGGCCAGGATCGCAACCGTGCGGTCATTGTCCACGTCGCGCCCGTCGGGCGTCAGCACCCCGTCGTGCCCATGGGTGGTGTAGGGGTCGAGCGCGATGTCGGTCATCACGACGAGGCCCGGGACGGCATCCTTGACCGCCCTGACTGCGCGAAGGATGAGCGCGTCCTCGCTCAGCGCCGCGGTGCCGTCCTCGTCCTTCAGGCGGGAGTCGAGCTTGGGAAACAGCGCAACGGCCAGGACCCCCAGCTTCCGCAGCGACCTGCACTCCTTCGCCAGGTCGGCAATGTTGAGCCGGAAGACGCCCGGCATCGAGGCAATCGGCTCCGGCCGACCCTTCCCATCAATGACAAAGAGCGGGGCGATGAGGTTGGACGGCCGCAGCACCGTGTCCTCGACAAGCGCGCGCAGCTCGGCGGTCCTGCGCAACCTTCTGGGACGCTGAACAAGATTGAGCTTGAAAGAGTTATGCATGTGTTCGTTGGCTTCTTCATTGGAGCACGGCCGGCCCCTGGTCGCCACAAGAATTTGCGCTGCCGCGCCCCGATGCCAGGCTGCAGGTCAAGAACAGCATTCCGCCGCGGCGGGTTTTCCTTTAATAAGACGTTCCCCACCTCCCACCTTCATGGCCATCAAGCTCTTCGACTCGCTTTCGCGGGAGATGCGCGAACTCCGACCGGCAGGCCCCGACGGCGTCTTCCGCTTCTACAACTGCGGCCCGACCGTGTATGCGCCGGCCCACATCGGCAACTTCCGGACCTTCGTCGTGAACGACGTCCTTCGCCGCCTCCTGGAGCTTGAGTTTCCGGGGAAGGTGAGGCACGTGCGCAACCTCACGGACGTCGACGACCGGACCATCGGCCAGGCGCGTGCCGAGAAGCGGCCCCTGGCCGAGATCACCCGCAGATGGACCGAGCTGTTCCACGCCGACTGCGCCGCCCTCAACTGCCTGGCGCCGCACATCGAGCCGGCGGCGACGGGCCACATCAAGGAGCAGGTCGACATGATCGACGTGCTGCTGCGCAAGGGCAACGCCTACAGGGCCGCGGACGGCTCGGTCTACTTCAGGATCAGCTCGTTCCCGGCCTATGGCGCCCTCTCGCGGATCAAGGAGCGGGAACTCAAGGTCACGAACAGCGTCTTCGACGCGGACCACAAGGATGACCTTGGGGACTTCGCGCTATGGAAGGCCTACAAGCCCGAGGAGGACGGCGACGTGAGGTGGCCGGGGCCGCCCGGCTCGGCCGAGGGGCGGCCCGGTTGGCACATCGAGTGCAGCGCGATGATCAAAAAGCACCTTGGCGAGACGATCGACCTCCACACGGGCGGCGTCGACCTGCTGTTTCCCCACCACGAGAACGAGATCGCCCAGAGCCAGTGCTGCAACGGCGCCACGTTCGCCCGCCACTGGTACCACAGCGAGCACCTGCTGGTCGACGGCACGACAATGAGCAAGAGCAGAGGCAACTACTACATCCTTGGGGACCTGGTCGCGAAGGGGTATTCGCCGATGGCGCTGCGCTACGCGCTCCTCTCGGGCCACCCCCGCAAGCAGCTCAACTTCACCCTTGATTCGCTGCATGCCGCCGAGAGCGCGCTCAGAGCCCTGAGGCGCTTCTCCGACGGCCTGGGAGCCGTACCCCTGGAAAAAGGGCCCCCACCGTCGGCGCTTTTTGACGCCGTGTTCATGGCGCTTTCGGACGACCTCAACACTCCAGGCGCCTTGGGAGCCCTTTTCGTGGCGATCAACGGGTTTGAGCCCGCAAGGGCCTCTCCGGCCGACCGCGCCGCGTTCGAGCGAGTGATGTTTGCCCTTGGTTTCAACCTTGGCGCCATAGGCTCGCCTGCCGCGTCCGAGGCATTGCCCGCGGCGGTGGAGTCCCTCGCAAAGCGGCGATGGGAAGCCAAGAGGTCCAGGGACTATGCCGCCGCAGACGCGCTTCGCGCGGAGCTGGCCGCCGCCGGCTGGTCCATGCTCGACGGCAAGGACGGCTACAGGCTGGAACCGCTCAAGAAAGCCTGACTTGGCTTTCGCTGGCCATCCTTCATCGTCTCTTCTCCCGTGATGACTCCCCTCGAAGAACTCCGCCACTCGGCGTCACACATCCTCGCGACCGCGGTCCTGCGCATCTATCCGGACGCCAAGCTCGACATCGGCCCTCCGACCGACACGGGCTTCTACTACGACATCGACCTGGAGCACAAGCTCACGGCGGAGGACCTGGTGAGGATCGAGGCGGAGATGAAGAAGGTCGCGGACGAGAACCAGCCCTTCCTGCGCAAGGAGGTCTCCCGCGAGGAGGCCGCCGAGATCATAAGGGCCCGGGGCCAGGAGCGCTACAAGCTGGGCCGGCTCGCCGACATTCCCGAGGACGAGAAGATATCGTTCTACCAGAACGGCGAATTCATCGACCTGTGCGCCGGGACGCACGTGCGCTACACCTCGAAGCTCAAGGCGTTCAAGCTGCTCTCGATCGCGGGGGCCTACCACCGGGGGGACGAGAAGAACAAGCAGCTCCAGCGCATCTACGGCACGGCCTTCCCCACGAGGGATGAGCTGGCGAAATACATCGAGCAGATCGAGCAGGCGAAGCACCGCGACCACCGCAAGCTCGGCAGGGACCTCAAGCTCTTCGTCATCGACGAGGATGTCGGCCAGGGGCTCATCCTGTGGACGCCCAACGGCTCGATCATCCGCCAGGAGCTTCAGACCTTCATCAGTGAGGAGCTGCGCAAGCAGGGCTACTCGCAGGTGTTCACCCCCCACATCGGAAAGCTCGAGCTCTACAAGATCTCGGGCCACTTCCCCTATTACAAGGAGTCGCAGTTCACCCCGGTCGTGGAGAACGAGTCGCTGGCCAAGATCCTGGGCGAGGGGTGCTCGTGCGCGGAGATGGTGGCCAGGCTCGACGCGGTCTCACCCCGCCTCGCGGCTCAGATCAACGGGCGCACCGGCCGGGAAACCATCACTCCGGACCGCGTGAAGCCGGAGGCGGAGCTCCTCGAGGGCTTCATGCTGAAGCCGATGAACTGCCCCCATCACATCAAGATCTACTCCTCCCAGCCCCGCTCCTATCGCGACCTCCCGGTGCGACTCGCCGAGTTCGGCACGGTCTACCGCTGGGAGCAGTCCGGGGAGCTCAACGGGATGACCCGCGTGCGCGGATTCACCCAGGACGACGCCCACCTCTTCTGCACGGAGGACCAGGTGGCGCAGGAGCTCCTCGGATGCCTTGCCCTCGTGAAGACGGTGCTCACGACCCTCGGGATGAGTGACTACCGGGTCCGGGTCGGGCTCCGCGATCCCGATTCCAAGAAGTACACCGGCCAGACGGAGAACTGGGACAAGGCGGAGGCCGCCTGCCGCCAGGCCGCCATGACCCTCGGCGTCCCGTTTGCCGAGGAGCCCGGCGAGGCCGCTTTCTACGGCCCGAAGATCGATTTCGTCGTCAAGGATGTCATTGGACGCGAATGGCAGCTGGGCACGGTCCAGGTGGACTACAACCTGCCGATCCGCTTCGACCTGACCTACAGCGGGGCCGACAACCAGGACCACAGGCCGGTGATGATCCACCGCGCGCCGTTCGGCTCGATGGAGCGGTTCTGCGGGGTGCTGATCGAGCACTTCGGCGGCGATTTCCCCGTTTGGCTCTCGCCGGAGCAGGCGCGCATCGTGCCCGTCAGCGAGAAGACGC
The DNA here is from genome assembly GCA_964451965.1 of uncultured Opitutaceae bacterium. GTDB lineage: Bacteria > Verrucomicrobiota > Verrucomicrobiia > Opitutales > Opitutaceae > Palsa-1447. Next base: position 6,436 of record CAYVKH010000076.1, on the reverse strand, counting down.
TCGAATACAGCCGCGAGCTGCTGGCGCGGCTCAAGGACGCGGGCGTCAGGGCCTCGGTCGACGAGCACAGCGACAAGCTCGGCGCGAAGATCCGCAGGGCCGAGATGGAGAAGGTGCCCTACACGCTTGTCCTCGGCGCCAAGGAGGCCGAGGCGCGGTCGGTCAGCGTTCGCAGCCGCGCCAAGGGCGACGAGGGCGTCGTGCCGTTCGACCAGTTCCTCCCGAGGATCCAGGAGGAGATCCGCCTGCGCTCGCTGTCCGAGAAGAAGGCGCCGGCCTGAAGCCGGCCGGGTTTAGACCGCCGCCTCGCCGCGCTCGTCGGTGCGGATGCGGATCACCTCTTCCAGGGGAACCATGAAGACCTTGCCATCACCGATTTTGCCCGTCTTCGCGGACTTCACGATGGCGTCGACCGCCTTGCCGGCCATGTCGTCCGCGACCGCGATCTCGATTTTGACCTTCGGGAGGAAATCAACCGTGTATTCGCTGCCACGGTAGATCTCCGTGTGGCCCTTTTGACGGCCGAACCCCTTGACCTCAGTCACGGTCATTCCCTCGATCCCGGCCTCGGCCAGGGCCTCTTTCACCTCTTCGAGTTTGAACGGTTTGATTATGGCGATGATGAGTTTCATTCAATTGGGGATTGGGAGATACCAATTCGGGAAGGGAAGCATAGGGTCCCCCGCGGAACCGCGCAAGCACGGGTTCCTAGGTAGGATCACTTTGGGCGCGGCTTGGGCCGTTGGGACGCACATGAGGGGTTTTAGCAGGCATTATGCCAAGGGCTGCTCGGGCGCCACGACGCTGATGTGGAGCTCCTTGAGCTGCCTCGGGGTGACCGGCGTCGGGCTCCCGGCCATGAGGTCCTGGCCCTTCTGGGTCTTGGGAAAGGCGATCACGTCGCGAATGCTGGTCGTTCCACAGAGAAGGGCCGCAATCCTGTCCAGGCCGAAGGCGATGCCCCCGTGCGGCGGCGCCCCGTAAGTGAACGCCCGGAGCATGTAGCCGAACCGGCTTTCCACCACGTCCGCGGGGATCTTGAGGACGTCCTCGAATATCTTCTTCTGGAGCGAGGGCTGGTGGATGCGGATCGACCCGCCCCCAAGCTCCATTCCGTTCAGGACAACGTCGTAATGCTGCCCGCGAACGGCCTTCGGATCCGAGTCGATGAGCCCGATGTCCTCGGGCACCGGGGCCGTGAACGGGTGATGGGTCGCGACGTAGCTCTTCTGCTCCTCGTCGTAGGTCATCAGCGGGAACTCGACGACCCATAGGAACTTCCAGTCGTCGGGCCGAAGCGTCAGCTTGCCGCGCTTCTGGAGGAGGGCTGCAGCCTCCAGCCGGAGCCTCCCCAGTATCGCGCAGGCCTTCTCCCACGGGGCGGCGGCGAAGAAGACCATGTCGCCGTCGGCGATCCCGAGGGAGCTGGCGAGGGCCGCCTTCTCTGGCTCCGAAAAGAACTTCACGATCGGGGACTTCCATTCGCCCCCCTCGACCTTGATGAACGCGAGCCCCCTTGCGCCGAGGCTTTTGGCGATCTCCTCCATGGCCTTGAGCTCCCCCTGGGTGAGGTCGGCGAGCCCCTTCGCGTTGAGCGCCTTGACGACCCCGCCCGAGGCCACCGTCCCCTGGAACACCTTGAACGAGGACGCCCTGAACGTCTCGGAGAAGTCCCTGAGCTCGAGGCCGAACCGGACGTCGGGCTTGTCCACGCCGTACCGGTTCATCGCCTCGGTGAACTGCAGCCTGGGAAACGGGGTCGCGATATCGGTGCCGAGGACGTCCTTCCAGACCTTCTTCAGCATGCCCTCAAAGAGCGCGTAGATGTCCTCCCGGTCCACGAACGAGGCCTCGACGTCGACCTGCGTGAACTCCATCTGGCGGTCCGCGCGCAGGTCCTCGTCCCGGAAGCAGCGCGCGATCTGGAAATACCGCTCGACCCCGGCGACCATCAGGATCTGCTTGAATTGCTGAGGCGACTGGGAAAGCGCGTAGAACTGCCCGGCATGGACGCGGGACGGAACGAGGTACTCGCGGGCCCCCTCGGGCGTGCTCTTGAAGAGCGCGGGCGTCTCCACCTCGATGAAGTCCTGCGAGTCGAAGTAGTCGCGGATCGCCTTCGTCGCCCGATGACGGATCTCCAGGTTGTGGCGCATCTTCGGCCGGCGCAGGTCCAGGTAGCGGTAGGTCAGCCTCAGGTCCTCGTTCACCTTGTCGCCCCCGGCGTCATCCAGGGGAAACGGCGGGGTTTCCGAGACGTTCAGCACCTCGAGCTCCGACGCCTCCACCTCGACCTCGCCCGTGGGGAGGGAGGCGTTGACGGTGCCCTCCGGCCGGGGGACGACCTTCCCGGCGACGCTCACGACGGACTCGGGCTTGAGGCGGGATGCGCGGTCGCTCACCCCGGGGCTGTCCTTGGGGTCGAACATGACCTGGGTCACGCCCTTGCGGTCGCGCAGGTCGATGAAGATGATCCCGCCGTGGTCGCGTATCGAGTCGACCCATCCGGACAGCGAGACGGACCTTCCGAGGTCGGACGCCGTCAGCTGCGCGCAATGGTGGGTGCGTTTCATGGGTCTCTTTGGCGTGTAAACGTGAGATGAAGCCGCCGGGCGGGAGCGGGGGCAACCCGATTTTTGGGGCCGCCGCCCCCCTCAGGCCAGTATGAGGGACTGGCCCGTCATCTCGGCGGGCTTCGGGATCCCCATGAGCTGGAGGACCGTGGGAGCGATGTCGGCGAGGTTGCCGCCCTCTCGCATCCGGGTCCTGCCCGCAACGTATCCTTCGCCGACGACGAAGAATTCCACGAGGTTGAGCGTGTGGGAGGTGTGCGGGGCGTTGTGGACGGGGTCCCACATCTGCTCGCAGTTGCCGTGGTCGGCCCCGATGAGGGCCCTGCCGCCCACCCTTGCAAGGGCCTCAAGGAGCTCCCCCACCGCCGTGTCCGTCGCCTCCACGGCCTTCACGGCAGCCGGCAGCGACCCGGTGTGCCCGACCATGTCCGGGTTTGCGAAGTTGACGATGATAAGGGCGTACTTGCCGGAAAGGATTGCCTCCTTTGCGACGCGCGTGACCTCGGGCGCGGACATCTCCGGCTTGAGGTCGTAGGTCGCCACCTTGGGGCTGGGCGGGCATGCGCGCTCCTCGCCCGGGAACGGATCCTTCCTGTAGTTGTTGAAGAAGAAGGTTACATGGGGATTCTTCTCGGTCTCGGCGCAGCGGAACTGCGCCAGCCCCTCGTTGGCGACGACCTCCCCGAGGATGTTCTTGAGCTTCTCGGGCTTGGGAAGGATGACCCGGACCGGCAGGCCCGTCTCGTACTCGGTCATCGTGGCATAGTAGAGGTCAAGCTTCGGGCCGCGGTCGAAGCCCTTGAACCCATCGGTCACGAAGGCCTTGGTGATCTCCCGCGGCCGGTCTCCGCGGTAATTGTAGAAAATGACCACGTCGCCGTCGGCGACGAATGCAAGGGGCTTGCCATCCCCGCCGACGACCGCCGTCGGGGCGACGAACTCATCCCCCTTCTGCGTGGGGCTCAGGGGCCTGTCGTAGTAGGCCTGGACGGCGGCCTCCGCGCTCGCCGCGGTCGCCTCCACCCCCCTGCCCGTCAGCACCGAATAGGCCTTCTCGACCCGCTCCCAGCGGTTGTCGCGGTCCATCGCCCAGAACCGTCCGCACACCGACGCGATCCGCCCGATGCCCAGCTCGCGGCACTTCGCGTCAACCTGCCGCACGTACCCGATCCCGCTGGTCGGGGGCGTGTCGCGGCCGTCCGTGAACGCGTGGATGAAGACGCGGTCGGGGGCGACCCCGTCGGCCTTGGCCTGCGCAAGGATGCCGTAGAGGTGCTCAAGCATCCCGTGGACGCCGGCGTCCGAGACGATGCCCATGAGGTGGAGCTTCGACGAGCGCTCCCTCAGGCGATCGACGGCGCCGCGCCACACCCCGTTCGAGGCGAGCAGGCCGTCGGAGAAGAGCTTGTTGATCCGCACCAGCTCCTGGTTCACGATCCGGCCGGCTCCGATGTTCTCGTGGCCGACCTCGCTGTTGCCCATGACGCCGTCGGGAAGCCCGACGTCGAGGCCGCAGGCCCTGACGAGGGTGACGGGGCAGCGGGCGTGCAGCATGTCGTCGCACGGCTTCTTCGCCAGGACGGTGGCGTTGAACGAATCCTGCTCGGGATGCGGGTTCTTCCCCCACCCATCACGGATCACAAGGAGTACGGGCTTGCGCGATGAACTCATGTTGGTTTCCTCACAATACCAACGGGGGCGCGCATGTCGACCGCAGCGACGCGAAAACGGGCAAAAACCACCAACACGTAACGATAGTACGAACTCGAGAGGGGCGTGAATTGACACTCATAATCCGAGACCAGCTGGTGAACCCGCCCACTTGGTTCTCGTCCTTTCGCGACCTGACGCTCTACTGCCACGTCTTCCTGGAGGATGACGTCCTCATCGAATCCGACGACCCGGACCCCTACTACCGGTGGATGCGGTCGCGCGGCGGCATGGACTTTGTGGCGGACTTCGTGCGTCCCGGGGCCGAGGACGGGGTCCACCTCGACGTGGAGCACAACTACCCCAGGACCGTGGTGACCGACCGGATCGCCCCCGAGAACGTGCACAGCCTGATCCGCCTCATCCGATTCTGTCGAGGCGCGGCTTGACGAGGGCTCGGCAACCCGGGTCAAATCGGCGTATGCCAAAGCGCGCCGTGCTCGTCGTCAACCTGGGGTCCCCGGATTCCACGTCGGTCGGGGACGTGAGGCGCTACCTGCGCGAGTTCCTTGGCGACGAGCGGGTCCTCGACCTTCCGTCGCCGCTCAGGTGGCTCCTGCTCGAGGGGGTCATCCTGCCGATGCGGCCGAGGCGCACGGCCCACGCGTACTCAAGGATATGGACCAGCGATGGCTCTCCGCTCCTTGCAACGTCGGTGCGCGTGCGGCGCAAGCTCGCCGAGGCGCTGGGTCCCGGCGTGCCGGTCCACGTCGCAATGAGGTACGGGAATCCCTCAATCGCCTCGGCGCTGGCGGCCCTGATCGCGGACGGCTGCGACGAGGTCCTGCTCTTCCCCCAGTATCCCCACTACGCGATGGCCTCGTGGGAAACGGTCGTCGCGCGCGTCTACGGGGAGGCGGCAAGGCAGGCGCCCGCGCTCCGGGTCCGCTGTGTCCAGCCGTTCTTCGGCGACCCGGACTACATCGAGATGCTGCACGCGGTCGCCGCGCCCTTCCTTGCCAGGCCGCATGACCACCTGCTGTTCAGCTACCATGGGATTCCGGAGCGCCACCTGCGCAAGGCGGATTCGTCGCGCGCGCACTGCACCGTGGTGGCCGACTGCTGCACGACCTGCTCTCCGGCGCATGCGACATGCTACAGGGCCCAATGCGTGCGCACCACGGCGGAGCTCGCGCGCCGCGCCGGACTTGATCCGTCGAAGTACTCGATGTCCTTCCAGTCGCGCCTTGCGGGCGAGCCATGGCTGCAGCCCTTCACCGACTTCGAACTTGCAAGGCTGCCGAAGGCGGGGGTGAGGCGCCTTCTGGTGATTTGTCCGAGCTTTCTGGCCGATTGTCTTGAGACACTAGAAGAGATTTCGATGACTGGAAAAGAGACTTTTCTAAATGCTGGGGGAGAACAGTTTGAAAAGATCACGTGCCCAAACGACCATCCCGCGTTCATCGATTTTCTCGCAAATCGTGTGCAAAAATGGCTGAATGGCAGCGCATTGTGAGCGATACCCCCAACCCTCCGCCACTGACGATTCCCAATGTCGGGCTGAAAGCGGCCCGGGCGGCGGTGTTGCTGCTGGATGATTCGGGCAAGGTCGTCTCCGCGAACCAGGAGGCCAAGGCGCTCTGGCAGACAGGCGCCGGGGAGCTTGTCGGCGATTTCTTCCCGGGTCTCTTCGCCCTTGATATCGTCAGCGATGAGCCGGAGATGCTGGAGGCCCAGTGGGATATCCTGCTGGGGGCCATGCTCGACAAGCGCGCCATACTCTCCGTCCAGCCCCGGGAGGGCGGCCCGCGCCCCATGGCGGTTCGCGCCGAGAAGGCAATCGGCTCGGCGGGCGGCTATATCGTTGTCATCGAGACGCCGCTCGAGTCCGGCCCCGCGCCGGCCGCCTCCGCCGATGACCAGTCGGCAGCCCTGCAGCTTTTTGCCGAGAAGGGGCCCGTCGGCTTCTTTGACCTGAACCTGAAGGCCCGCACCGTCGTCTACTCGCCGGCCTGGAAGAGGATGCTCGGGTACGCCGATTCGGAGCTGCCGGACACCTACGAGGCATGGCTTGGCCTGCTTCACCCCGAGGACTCGGCTGCGGCGCCGGACAAGGCCGGCCGGAAGTTCAAGGTCGGGGCGCGCCCCTTCTCCGTGGACTTCCGGATGAAGCACAAGCTCGGGCACTGGGCGTGGATCCAGTGCGTCGGCCT
>CAYVKH010000075.1:0-14788 GCA_964451965.1 uncultured Opitutaceae bacterium | reverse complement strand
TCAACGACAAGGCCTACACCTACTACTACAACAACGACAGCCACGAGAACTCGGTGTCCCCCGTGGCCGGCGGCTCCGTGACGAAATACCCCGGGGCGGCCTACGCGGGCCCCGCCTACGTCAACAGCTCCGACAACACGCTCCCGAACACCGGGGAGGGCCAGACCAATTTGAGCGGAATCAAGAACAACGACGACCCGGGCGGCCGGATCAAGGTGAACGCCTACCGGGCGTTCGGCAATTACCTGGCCCTGGTCCACGGCGAGGACTCGCAGCTGGAGGAGCAGGTCGGCGTCTGGGCCGAGTACGTCAAGGCGGACCGCTACGCCTACCTTCTCGACTACAGCCCCGCCTACGCCGCAGCAAACCCCCAGTACGCGACGAAGTTCGGGTACATCGACACGGCGAACTCTAAGGGCTCCCCCTTCAACCCCGGCTACCAGTGGCAGATGCACGTCTACAACAAGACGTTCCAGCCCTACGCCGACCTCGTCTGGAAGCCCGTCAAGAACCTGACCATCGAGGCCGGGGTGAAGGACTCGAACTTCACGATCGACCTCGTCGCCCCGGTCAACCAGGGCACGGAGAAGCCGGACTTCACCAACAACACCTACACCAACGTCGAGCCCCACCTCTCTGCCAACTACGCGTTCACGCCGAATTGGTCCGCCTACGTCCAGCTGGCGAAGGGGATCGCGTACCCCATCGTGACCGACGAGGAGAACGTCCCGAACGATCCCAGGGACCTGGCGGCGACCGGCACAAGCTACAACCCCGCGAACCTGAAGGAGGAGCAGACGGTGAACTACCAGGCCGGCACCGTCTTCAAGACGGACCGGTTCAACGCCGACGCAGACGTCTACCTGATCAACATCAACAACCTCGTGTCGTCGGTGACCGATCCCAACGACTCCACGAACCTGCTCTTCTTCCAGTCCAAGGGAGCCTGGTTGAGCGGCGTCGAGGCCGAGGGGACCTACTACGTCGGCGGCGGGCTGAGCGTCTACGCGAACGGGTCCCTCAACCGGGCGACCTACAAGACGAACGCCGGGGTCCCGTCGTTCGACGTCGCCTCCTTGGGCGCCTTCGGGGGCAACGGGGTGCCGAAGGCGACCGCCTCGCTGGGCGCGGTGTTCAACCATTCCGGCTGGTTTGCCTCGATCGGCGACAAGTACGTGGGCTCGTTCGTCGTCTACTCGAGCGCGCTGGTGAACCCGGACCTCGGGCTCTACGGGCAGACGTCGACCGGCCAGCCCGGGGGGACCCCGGTCCCGGTCCAGTCCGGCGTGAGCCCCGGCTTCTGGATGGCGGACCTGGCCTGCGGCTACGCGATCAAGATGCCGAGCGGGAGCCTCGTCCACTCGGTGAAGATCAAGCTCCAGCTGGACAACCTGCTCGACCGCAGGGTGCAGGTCCTGAGCTCGGTCGGGGCGACCCCCGCCGCCAACGGCTACAACGTGCTGCCGACCAGGAACTACTTCCTGACGCTGTCCACGGAGTTCTGAGCCCGGGCGCCGGGGAGCGTCCGGCGGCGTCCGCCGCCGTTGACTCCCGGGGGCTCTCTTTCACGTTCTAAAAGGATTCGCATGAAGGATTACAAAGGCTTGTTTGCCGCCGCGCTCGCGGGGGCCCTGTGGCTCCCGACCGCGCCCGCTGCGCGGGCGGCCGCCGCGGCCGCGCCCCCGCAACACCGCGTGGTCGTCGTCGTCTTCGACGGGATGAGGCCCGACTTCGTCTCGGAGCAGGCGACGCCCAACCTCTGGAGGCTGGCCGGGCGGGGCGTGTCCTTCGCCCATCACCATCCCGTCTACCTCTGCTCGACCGAGGTGAACGGGACCGCGATCGCGACGGGGGCCTATCCGTCGCGCAGCACGGTCGTCGCGAACCTCGACTACCGACCACGGATCGACGCCCAGCTGCCCGTAGGGATCGAGGTCCCGGGCATAATCCGGCGCGGCGACGAGGCGAGCGGGGGCCGCTACCTCGCCGTGCCGACGGTGGCCGAGATCCTGCACGCCCGCGGCCTGCGGACGGTCGTCGCGGGATCAAAGCAGGTTGCGCTCCTGCACGACCGGATGCGGCGCCCCAACGAGCCGGGGGTCTCGCCGGTGCTCTACGAGGGGGCGACCCTGCCGCCCGCACTGGAGGCGTCCCTGCTTCAGGAGATGGGGGATTTTCCCCCGATCCCGGAGGACCAGGACAAGATCGCGCGCGACGCGTGGACCACCGGGGCGCTGCTGCGCTCGCTCTGGGGGGACTCCCTGCCCCCGTACACGCTCCTCTGGCTGGCCGAGCCGGACTTCTCGCAGCACGCGACGGGACCGGGATCGGCGCAGTCGCTCGCGGCGATCGCGAGCAGCGACGCGAACCTGGGGCGTGTCCTCGACGAGCTCGACCGGCGCGGCCTGCGGGAGACGACCGACGTCTTCGTGGTGTCCGACCACGGGTTCTCGACGGTGGCGTGGAAGGTGGACGTCGCGGCCGAGCTCTCCCTGGCCGGATTCAGCACGGGGCGCGTCGCGCTCGGCGGCCTGAAGCCCGGCGGCGTCATGGTCGTCAGCAACGGCGGCAGCTCGCTCCTGTACGTGGGCGGCCACGACCCGGACGTCTGCCGGCGCCTCGCGGCCTGCCTCGACATCCAGGACTGGACCGGCGTCGTCTTCTCGCGGGCGCCGCTCGAGGGGACGTTCCCGCTGGCCGAGGCGCACATCGACGCTCCGGACGCCCCGGACATCGTGGTTTCCCTGCGCTGGACCCGGGACAGGAGCAGGACGGGGGCCCCTGGGCTCCAGACGTCAGACCTCTCGCCGAAGGCCAAGAAGGAGGGCAACCACGCGAGCCTGAGCCCCTATGACATGCACAACATGCTGGTCGCGGCGGGCCCGGACCTGCTCCGCGGCGTCGTCGACACGCTTCCCTCGGGAAACACGGACATCGCGCCCACGGTCCTCTGGATCCTCGGGCTGAGGGAGGAGGCCGCCAAGATGGACGGCCGGGTGCTCGGGGAGGCGCTTTCCATCGAGGCGCCGCCGCCGGAGGGCTACAGGATCAGGCGCCTGGAGGCCAGCCGCGACACGGTCGGGGGCGAATGGCGCCAGTACCTGCAGGTGAGCGAGGTGGGCGGCGTCCGCTACCTGGACGAGGGCAACGGGGCCTATTCGGCGCGGCCCAAGTAGCGCCCGCGGGCCGCCCGCCGCCCACAATACCCTTGACTCGCCCCGGCCGGTTTGAGTCCTTGGCCGGCTCCGATCTTCACAACGACCATGGCCAACACCCAATCCGCTATCAAGGCCGCCCGCAAGGCAACGCGCCTGGCTCTCCGCAACCAGGCCGCCAAGACCCGACTGAAAACGCTGCACAAGGCCTTCGACGCGGCCGTGAAGTCGGGCGACGCCGCGGCAGCGAAGAACGCGGGCAGGAACTATCTGTCCGCCATCGGCAAGGCCGTGAAGTCCGGGGTCGTCCACAGGAACGCCGCCTCGCGCGCGAAGTCGCACGCGGCGAAGTACGTGCTCGCGAAGTGAGCGCGATTTTGGGATGGCTGCGTGCCATCCCAAATTGAAGACAAGCCCGAGCGTCGAACTTTTCCTTTCGCGCTTCGCCGACGGCGAGTGGGGGGAGGTCGTGCGCCCTTGGCTGGAGGGGCGCCGCGGGGCGCTTGAGCGTTCGGTCGTCGTCGCACCGACGCGCGGCCACACCCAGGCGCTCAAGCAGAGGTGCCTGGGCGAGGGCGTCGCGGTGCTCGGCGTCGAGTTCCTGACGCCGGGACTCGCGAGAAAGAAGCGGACGGGCGCCGGCGGCCTGGGCAGGACCCTCCAGCTGCTCGTCCTGAGGTCGCGGATCGCGGCCCACGTCGCCCCGCTCGCCCCGGACGATCCCGCGAGGGGCCTCTGGAGGAGCCTGGAGAGCGACCTTGAAGCGGCCCTCGCCGACTTCGAGGACCTGATTCGCGGCGGATTCCGTCCGGAGCATTTCCCGAGGCCGGAGCTGCGAAGGGTGTTCGGCGAGATGGCGGAGTGGATCGAGGGGCATGGCTACGCGCTCGGCCCCCTGCAGGACGAGATCGCGGGCCTTCGGCCGCCGGGGCCCGGAGAGGCGCCGGTGGCCGACCGGCTCCTCATCCTGGCAGGCGGCCCCGAGGGGTGGGGGGAATTCTTCGGGCTAGTCGCCCTCGCCCGGCGCTGCCCTTCGGTGTGCGTCGTCCTGGCCGAGCCTGAATTCAGGGGCCGGGCCGGGTCGGCCGAGGAATGGGTCGACGTCTGGCAGGCCGTCCTCGGCGTCGAGGCCCAGGTGGTCCAGGCCGATCCCGCGGAGGGCTGCGCCGGCGTGGCCGAACTCTGGGACGGCACCGGGGGCTCCGCGGAGCGCGCGGATGTGATCGTCGCCCGCTCGAAGTCGGACGAGATGGCCCTGGTCGCCGACGCGGTGGCGCGCCTCCTGGCGCAGGGCTCGGACAACATCGGCGTCGTGTTCCCGAAGGCGGGCGCGGCCCATGCGCGGCTGGTGCGGCTGCTCGAGCAGCGGGGCGTGCCGTACGCCGACCTCATCGGGACGGCGGGCGCGCCGCCGGTCGACACGAGGATCCAGCGGGCCCTCGCCGACTTCTACGACCGGGGATGCCGGCTCGAGGAGCTGCTGGCGCTCTGGCCGCTCCTGCGCTCGCTGAACCTCGCCCGATTGACGCCGGCGGAGGCCCGGTTCGTCTGCCAGCGGCTCTTCGACGAGGTGCAGTCGCATTCGGTCGAGCCCCATGTGGGGCGGCTCGAGTCCTCGGACGACAAGGGCTGGCGCGAGGTGGGGCGTGTCGCGCGGCTCCTCATGCCGGCCTGGCCAGGGCTGCTTTCCCCGCTGGACGCCCTGGGCCGCTTCGAGGCGGCGAGGGACCGGCTCGGGCTCGCCGCGCCCGCGGGATGGTCCGCCCTGCGGGAGTTCGCGGCGCGGGCCGCGGAGCCGATGCCCGCGCGCGCGATCCTCGAGGCCATCCGCTCCTTCCTGCCGGAAAAGGGGCCGGCCGCCGGCGTCCCCGGGAGAAGCGTGTTTGCGCGCGTGACGCTCACGACCTGCAGGCGGGCCGCGGCGGTCGCCTGGTCCGACGTCATCCTTGCGGAGGCCAACAGGGGGATATGGCCGGAGAAACGCGAGTCGAGCTGCTGGCTCGGCGACGACGCTCGGAGGGAGCTCGACAGGTCATTCGGCCGGTTCTCGCTCGGCCTGCCGACGGGCGACGACCGGGCCGTCCTCGAGCGGCGGCTCTGCTGCGCGGTCGCGCGCAACACGCGCCGGCGCGTGATCTTCAGCGCGGCCCTCTTCAGCGACGACGAGCCGGAGGTGGCAATGGGGCCGAACGCCTGGCTGGAGCGCGTGCTGTGGCGCAAGGGCCTCCTTTCGGCGGCGGACGCGGGATCGGAGGCCTTCGAGCGGCTGGCCGGGCCCCGGCGCGACCCGGCGGCGACCGGCGCCCCCGCGCCGGCCGCCTGGCACGAGATCTGGGTCCGCCGGCGGGACCCCGCCGCGCCGTTCGACGAGTACTTCCTCGGGGAGCCCGGCGCCCGCCACAGGCCCGCGAGCCTCTCGGCGAGGCTGATCGAGCGCGGGATCGCGGACCCGGCCGTGCTCTGGTTCGAGGCGGTCCTCGGCGTGCGGCGAGTCGAGTGGAGCCCGTTCACGCGCGTACGCCAGAGGTCCGTCGGCAACGCGGTCCACGCCGTGCTGGCGGCCGCCCTCCGGGGAGCGCCCGCGGAGGGGGGCTTCTCCCGGCTGCCCGCCCCCGGCGACGCCTCGGCCAAGCTCGGAGAGGAGCTGGCACGGCTGCGCGCCCGGTGGCCGGCCGATCGCTACTGGGACTCCTTCCACATGGACGTGGCGCGCGCGGCCCGAGAGCTCCTCGAGAGGGTGTTTGAGCTGCCGGCCGCGGGCTACTGCGCGGTTGAGGCGCTCCTGCCCGAGGGCGCGAGCGTCCCCGCGGGGAGGGCGGGCAGGATCTCCGTCCGCGGCCGGATGGACTTGGTTCTGTCCGACAGGCCGGGCTGGGACGGCGCCCGCATCGAGATAGTCGACTTCAAGACAGGCGGCGACCCGAGGCTCTCGGCCAAGCGGATGGCCTCCAGCGGCGCCTCGCTCCAGCTCGGCGTCTACCTCGAGGCGGCGCGGTCGGTCGGGGCCACGGGGAGCGTCTGGATGCTCAAGCCCGAGGAGCTGCCGGCAAGGGTCGGGATGGAGGAGCTGGAGCGAGCCTGCTCGAAGCTCTGGGTGCTCGGCGAGCACCTCGAGAAGGGGATTTACGGGGCCCGGACGGCCGACCGGAGCGAGTTCGCGCACGGATTCGAGTGGCCGGTGGCGTGCGCGCCGATCGCGTCGGCGATCCTGGAGGACAAGTTCGAGCGGACGTTTGGCGCGGGCCCGCAGGCCGACGCGCAGGGGGATGACGATGCCTAGGCTCCCGTCGGACCAGCCCGCCCGCGACCGGTTCACGAACGACTGGTCGGTCAATCTTGCCGTGGTCGCGAACGCGGGCTCCGGCAAGACCACCGCGATCTCCGAGCGGCTCGCGGCGATGGCGCTTTCCGACAGCGGCGCGGAAATGCTCGGGCACACCACCATTGTGACGTACACGAAGAAGGCCGCGGCGCAGATCGAGCAGCGCGCCCGCTCGGTGCTGCTGCGGCGGATGGCCGAGGCCGGTCGGACGGATGTGGAGCCGCTCGCCCGGCTCGAGAGGGCGTTCTTCGGGACGATCCACAGCTTCTGCCTGCTGCTGGCGCGCCGGCACGGCAGCATGCTCGGCGTCCACCTCAACCCGGCCCTGGTCGAGGACGACGGGGACGCCCACTGGCAGGAGTTCCTCGAGCAGGACCCGATGACGTTCGAATCGCTCGGGGGCGCGCAGGTCGGGGCTTTCCTGCGCCACGCGTCGCTCGACGAGATCTTCAACCTGGCCCGCGACCTGGACCTGGCGACGGCCCTCAGGCTTGGGGAGCTCCGTCCCTCCCAGGAGGCGCCGCCGCCGTCGAAGGCCGCGCTTGACGAGATCATGGCGGCGGCCCCCGCGCGAAAGGGATCCGGGTCGGAGGCGCTTACGCGCAACAAGGAGACGGCCAGGGAATGGAGGAGGCGGTTCACCGAGGAGACGGACCGGCTCCCCGTCGCGGCCCCCGAGGGTTCGGCGGCGGGGATAAGGGACCTCTACAGGCGCTTCTTCGCGCCACTGAAGGACTGGCTTGCAGAGACGGGCGGCGTGCTGGCGGCGGAGCTCTCGCTGCGCTACCGCTCGTGGCGCCTCGAGCGCGGGATTCAGACCTACTCGGACCAGATCGAGACGGCGCTGGCCGTCCTCGGCGACGCGTCGATGCTCGAGCGAATCCGGACCGAGGAATGGCGGGTGATCCTGGACGAGGCCCAGGACACGGACCCGAAGCAGTTCTCGGTGCTGGTCGAGATCGCGCGCCCGCCCGGGGCGCAGCTCCACACGTGGCCCGCAGGGGGTGGCGCCGCCCCCAGGCCCGGGCATTTCTGCATGGTCGGGGACGCGCAGCAGGGGATCTACTCGACGCGGGTCGACATCCGGAACTTCCAGGAGCACGTGGCCGCCTTCGAGAGGGGAAACGGCGGCGAGCGGCTCACTTTCGGCGTCACGTTCCGGGCCCCGCGCCGCGTGGTGCGCCTGCTCAACGGGACGCTTGCATCCGCGTTCGGGGCCGGCCGCGACTTCAACTTCGGCCTTCCACCGTCGGACGGCGCGCCGGCGCCCTTCCTGCAGGTGCCCTACGAGCCGCTGGTCCCCGGTCCCGAGAACATCGAAGGGGGAGCATGGCTGCTTCCCATCGAGGAGGAGCCGATCGCGGGAAGGCGCCGCGTCGCGGACAGGAGGCTCGCGCAAGAGGCCCGCCAGATCGCGAGCTTCCTCGCGTCCGGGGGGCCCGGCGCCGTCGGCGCGGCGCAATGGGGCGATGTCTGCATCCTGGCGCCGCGAAGGACCTGGCTTCCGATCATCCGCGACGGGCTCAACGCGGCCGGCCTGAAGACCGCGCTCCAGATGAGGCGCAACCGCAACGGCGACAATCCAGCCTACGCGTGGGTCTGCGGGCTTCTCGCCGTAGTGTGCGACCCCGAGAACGCCTTTGAATGGGTCGGCGTGCTGCGGGAGATCTTCTCGGTGAGCGACGCGCTGATTGCCGACGCGCTCGGGGACCGGGGAGCCTTCCGCTGGGACGAGCCCGGCGACTACGCCGGGCCGGTGAGGGATGCGCTTGAGCTGCTCGGGCCCTTCATAGGCCGCGCGGACATGGAAGGGGAGTCGCTCGACCGGTTCGCGGCCGAGCTGGCGGGCGCATGCGGCTTGGCCGCGAAGGCCCGGCTCGCGGATCCCGAGGGGGGGCTTGAGGACGAGCTTGCCCGGCTGCTCGCCCTGGCCGCCGAACTGAGCCTAGGCGGAGCCGGTCCGCGCGCATGGCTCCGGGAGCTCCAGGGATCCCTGGACGATCTCCGGGCGTCCGGGCGCCCCGCGAGGGACTCCATAACCCTGATCACCTGCCATTCGGCAAAGGGCCTGGAGTGGCCCGTGGTCATACCGGTCGGGCTGTGGCGCACGATCCCGTTCCGGGGACCCGTCGGAATGAGGCTGGTTCCCGAGCGGGACGGTGCCTCCCGCGTGGTCTTTGACAGCGACGGCATCGACCAGGAGACGCGCGACTCGCTGGAACGCGCGCAGCTGCGCGAGAATGTCCGCCTGCTCTACGTCACCCTGACCCGCCCGAAGGAGGCCCTCGTCATCCCGTGGTCGCCGATGGCGCCCGAAAAGGACAGCTTTGCGGATTTCTGGGGCCTGGACCCGGGGGCCCTCGACCCGATTCCACGCGCCGGAGCGTTGCGCGGATCCCAGGAGCGGGAGCGCGGGGACGAGACCCGGGCCGCTTCCGAGGCCGCCCCATCCGCCCCGCCGAGCCCGGCCCCGCCGTTTCCAAGGCGGGTCCTGCCGCACGAGCTGGCCCTGCTCCCCGACGCGGCGAGGGCCGCGCGCCACGAGTCCTCGCTGGACGCGCCGCCGCCCGTGAGGGACGGCGCCGATCCCCTGGAGTACGGCGTCTGGTGGCACGAGGCGCTCGAGTTCGTCCCGTGGTCGGGTGCCGCGGCCGCCGTCGCGGCGCACGGCGAGGCGGTGCTGGCGGTGGCGCGGGAAAGGGGATTCGGGGCGCGGGCGGCGGAGGAATGGGAGCGCCTGCTTTCGAGCGAGCCCTGGCGCCTCATGCGCGACCCGCGCTGGACCCGGCTCGCCGAAGTCGGGATCTTCGCGCCGCTTTCGGCCGACAGCTGGATAGACGGGGTCATGGACCTCGTCCTTCACGATCCAAAGGCCGCCGAGGTCTGGATCGTCGACTGGAAGACGAACCGCCGGGGGGAGGGGGAGGGCGACCCGTCCCTGCTCGCAAGGCTGGCCGCCGAGTACGAGGGCCAGCTCTCGGCCTACGGAACGTCGGCCTCCGCGTTCTTCAAGGATTCCAGGGTGGGCCTTTGGGTCTATTCGACCGTCGCCGGCGCTTGGACGCGTGTTCCCTCCCGGGCCTGAGGCGATGCGAGGGGCTGCGCGGGGAAGTTTGCACTCGACAGCCCCGAGGGTGAATCGCACCTTCGTTGCACAAGCTCCATATGGGAAACCTCAAGAAGAAACGCCGCCTGAAGATGAACAAGCACAAGCGCAGAAAGCGCTTGAAGTCCAACCGCCACAAGAAGCGCACGTGGCAGAAATAGGCCGAACCCGCCGCACCTCGCGGCGGGTTTTTCTTTTAATTTACGGTAAATACTTACGGGCGGGGCATTAATGCCTTTTTCGCCTTGTAAATCGACCGCATATATACTGTTGTGGCCCCCCATTCGCCGGAAACCGGTCATTCTGCCGCGGCGGGTGAATAGTACCCGAGCCACTTTAATTCCAACGCCCCCATGCTCTTTTCAAAAAAGACGAAGGGTTTCTTCGTCGAATGGAACGAGAATTCGGTGCTTTTCGCCCGGACAACCTCGGCCGCGGCGCCCATGGAGATTGAGGAGCTCAAGGAGTGCGCGCTGGGCGATGACGCGGGCATTGCCGACACCCTGAAACACCTGCAGCCGAGGAAGCCGCCGAGCGGCTATCTGCATGCGGTTGTGGGGGTTTATCCCCCGAGGCGCGTCGTCCGCAGGCACACCCTGGAGATCAAGAAGATGAAGGAGGCGACCTACATGGCCGACCTCTTTGCCCAGCAGCTTCGGATCGAGCAGGACAAGTTCGTGATTGCGATGATCAACGCCGGCGATGGCGCCGACTACGACCTGGCGAAGGCCGTCCAGAAGGAAGTGATCTTCTGCGGCGCCCCGAACGATGACATCGTCGCCTCGCAGGAGGCCCTTCTCAACGCGGGGATCTTCCCCGAGCGGCTCGAGCTGGGGAGCGTGGCCACCCTCGGCGCCCTGGTCGACTGCCTCGCCTTCGAAAAGTCGAAGACCCCCACGCTGGTCCTTGATGTCGGCAACGACACGACCCACAGCTTCATCATCTCGGGCAGCGGCGTGGAGGCCTCAAGGCCGATCCCGCAGGGCCTCGAGGCCATGGTTCCGGTCGTCCAGAAGGAGCTCGGGCTCAAGGACGAGGAGTCCGCGAGGAAGCTCTTCCGGTCCAATACGTTCGACTTCACCGGGATGGGGCCGCTGCTGATCAAGCGCCTGCTGAAGGAACTCCAGTCCTCGATAGGGTTCTACGAGGTCCAGACCGGCCAGTCCGTGGGCCAGGTGATCTGCATCCAGCTTTCGCCGAAGCTCTCATGGCTCGAGGGGTCCCTGGCGAGCTCGCTCGGGATCGCGACCCTGAAGTTCGACCCGGTCCCGTGGCTGCGGTCCCGGCGCGTGGTCGTTCCCGACGCGCTCACGAAGACGGCCGGGGAGTTCCGGTGGTTCGGCCTGATGAGCCTGATGGTGCAGTACAACAACCAAGATGGCGCTCGCCCTGACGAAAAAAAGTGACGCCGGCGTCGTTGTGGTGCCGCCGTGGCACCCCAACCTGCGGATCGTCGAAAACCTGCCCGACACGAAGGTCGTGCGGACGGCGTTCTTCGTCAACGGCGCCGCCATGCTGGTCGCCGTCTCGCTCGCGCTCTACCTCGGGATCCAGGAGTGGAAGCTCCACGAGGTGAACAAGCAGATCGCGGACTGGCAGCACCAGATCGACCAGAACAAGAAGCAGAGCGCGGAGGCCGTGGCGCTCTTCCAGGATTTCAAGCAGGAGGAGGCCAAGACGGCCGAGGTCGCGGAGTTTGTCGGCTCGAGGCCCGTGCTCTCGGCGATAATCCTCAGGCTGGGGCTGATCACGCCGAAGAAGATTGCGTTCGACCTGCTCGATTTCAGGGACAACGGCGTGGCGATCCGGGCGACCGTCAAGGGCGCGCCGGACCGGGCGAGCGGCGACGCGTCCGCCTACGAGAAGCTGCTGCGCACCGACAAGGTGCTCGGGCCCATCTTCAACGACGTCAACCTGGTCACGATGCGGCGCAACGCCACGACGGGCCGCCTGGTCATCGAGATATTCTGCGACTACAAGAAGGGGGCGAAGAAGACATGAGCAACGAGGATCTAGTCGCCTTTCTGCGCAAGAACATGATCCCGGTGGTGTGCGTGATCGTGAGCATCGCGATCGCCGTCACGATCTACCTCCGCAGCGAAGTGCTCCCCGACGCCGAGAAGGTGCTGGCGCAGAAGGCCCAGCAGGGCGAGCTCCTGGCCGCCAACATCGAGGATGCGAACCAGCCGCCCTCGCTCAAGGACCAGCGCACGTCGCTTTCCGCGTCCAACGATGCCATCGCCGCCAGGCTGGTGCGCTTCGGCCAGCTGGCCGAGAACCTCCAGTACTTCTACCAGCTCGAAAGCGCCACCGGCGCAAAGCTCACCCCCGTGCAGATCCCGGTACCGGCCCCCGGCAAGAACGCGCCGAAGACCTTCTTCACACCCGTGGGATTCACCCTGTCGGCCCAGGGCGACTACGCCCAGCTGATAGACGTGCTCCGGAGGCTCGAGGACGGGGAGCACTACTGCCGCGTGCTCACGTGCAACATTCGCCCGCTCACGGAACAGCGCGGGGGGCCGCTGGCGATGACGGTGTCGCTCCAACTCCTCGGAATTCAATGAGGCGCGCCAAGAACATCTTTCCCGCGGCGCTGGGGGCGCTCATCGCCGTCCTAAGCGTCATGGCCCCCTTTGCGGGCGCGCGCATCGAGTCGGAGATCGCCCCCGCGGAGAAGAGGAAGGGGTCTGTCGAAAGGGCGGCGGCCCTGGCCAAGCTGAGGCCGGTCGTGGCCCTGCCCGAGGCGCTCAGCCCGCCCTTCGCGCCCCCGGGATTCGACCTGACGGACGCGGAGGAGGCCGCGGCGGCCGCCGCGGCCGCGAGACTCGCGAACCAGAACAATCCGGCCGCGCCGGCGCCGCCGTCCGACCACGAGCTCCTCGAGGACATCGTTTCCAAGGTGAAGCCCTCGGGAACCATCTACGTCAACGGCAAGCCTCTGCTCATGTTTGGGAAAAGATTCGTTAAAACGGGGGCCCACTTCACGGTTACGTATAAGGGGAATGACTACGATCTTGAGTTGACCCAGATTGACGGCACAAACTTCACACTGCGTTACAAAAGCGACGAAATCACCAGGCCAATACAACCAGGAAAGTCACCATGAGAACCCGCCTTTTCCTTCTCACAGCCACCGTGGCGTTGCTCGCCACGCCATCGCTCGTTAACGCGCAGGCCAAGGCGGCTCCCGCGAAGACGGCGCCGCCGGACACGGCCTCGGCCTCGGCCCCGGTCCCGACGACCGCCGCGGCCGCGGCGGCGGCGGCGCCCACCCCCATTGAGGAGGTCGCGGTCAAGGAGGCCCCGGCGGCGCCCGCGGGGGCGACCGCGACGAAGGGCCATGACACGCTCTCGGTCGACTTCCCCGACGAGGAGATCCGCAACATCCTGCGGAACGTGGCCGAGCTCTTCGACCTCAACATCGTCATCCCTGAGACCCTCCAGGGAAAGACATCGGTGAAGCTCCACGACGTGACCTGGCGCCAGATCTTCCAGGTGGTCCTGACGCCGGTCGGCTACACCTTCATCGAGGACGGCAACATCATCAAGATCGTGAGCAACGAGAGCCTCACGCAGGAGCCCGTTTCGACCGAGATATTCGTGATCAACTACGCCAAGGCCTCGGACATCCAGCCGACGCTCGCGTCGCTCGTGGACACGGCCGCGGGCGGGAAGATCGTCATCGACGGCCGCACGAACAGCCTGGTGATCACCGAGCGCCCCTCGAGGATGAAGCGGATCCGCCCCGTCATCGAGGCGCTCGACCGCCCGACGGACCAGGTGATGATCGAGTCGAAGTTCGTCGAGATCTCGAACAACGACATCAAGAACATCGGCGTCAACTGGAGCTCGCTTAGCGGGTACAACGTCATCGCCGCCCCGGGACAGGGCGGTCTCTACAACTACACGAACTCCTACGGGACGACCACGAATAACGCGATTAACAACACGAACGGGACGACGAACGGGTCCTCGAACGGAAGCAACAACAACACCAACGGCAACAATAACACGACGCTGACCAGCGGCTCGAGCAACAGCACGTCGAACACCACGACCAACGGCGTCCCCACGAACACGTCGGCGACGACCACGAACAGCACCATCGCGACGACGATCGGCAACACAGTCACGAGCGCGCTGACCACGGCCGTCAACTCGACGATCAACGCGGCCACCAACGGCACGCAGGCGAGCAACGGCGGTGGGACCTCCTCCAATGTGCTTTCGGCCGTCTTCTCGGCCGACCAGTTCAAGCTCGTCCTCTCGGCGCTCCAGCAGCTCAACAACGCGAAGATCGTCTCGAACCCGACGATCGTCACCCTGAACAACACCGAGGCCACCATCAACGTCGGCCAGCAGTACCCGATCCCGAGCTACACGTTCAACCAGCAGACGGGCACGTTCGAGGTGTCGGGCTTCCTCTACAAGGACATCGGCATCATCCTGAAGGTCACCCCGCAGGTGAACGCGCGCGGCTTCATCAAGCTGACGTTGGCGCCCGAGGTGAGCCAGAACCAGGGCACGACGAGCTTCGGCGGCGCGAGCGGCGCCTCGATCCCGATCATCGGGACCCGCAAGGCGGTCACCCAGGTGTCGCTGAAGGACGGATACACGATGGGCATCGGCGGCCTGATCAGCACGAACTTCAACACGGGCGTCAACAAGGTCCCCCTCCTCGGGGACATCCCGCTCATCGGCTACCTCTTCAAGCAGAAGACGAACACCAACACGGTGGACAACCTCGTCATCTTCATCACCGCCAAGACGATCAGCGCCGAGGGCGCGCCGGTGGAGCAGGTCTTCAATTCGGACGAGGTGCGCCAGTTCCGCATGAGGCGCTCGGACATGCCGGGTTACCGCGACGGCTCCGATCCCTTCCTCGACGAATCTCCCAAGCCCTCCAGGAGGGGCAGCCAGTGATGCTCCCGCGTCTAAACCGTCTCCCAAGACGATGACACCATGAAAACAAGAATCATTTCCCTGATGGCGCTGGCATCCGGCCTTGCGGCATCCCTTGCGGTGGCGCAGTCGACGCCGCCGGTGCTGATCAACAACATCACGCAAATTTGGGTCAGCGACGGCAAGATCGACGGGTTTTTTACGATCAACAGCCCTGGGACTAATTACAGCACCGCCTTTCCCCCGGTCGTGAATATCAACGGCGGTGGGGGGACTGGCGCGACGGCCACTGCCGTCATCGAT
>CAYVKH010000074.1:0-15052 GCA_964451965.1 uncultured Opitutaceae bacterium | reverse complement strand
ACGACCCAGACGACCACGACCATCAGGTTGATGGGCCAGATCAGCTCCGCGTACTCCTTGCTCCGCGTCAGCCCGAACGGAAGCGTCGCTGCGGCGGCCACGATGATCGCCTGCCAGCCCCAGAAATGGAATTGCGAGAGGAAGTCGCTCGCCAGGCGGGCCTTCACGAGCCTCTGCGTCGAGTAATAGATGCCGGCGAACATCATGTTGCCGACAAACGCGAAGATCGCGGCGTTCGTGTGCAGCGGGCGCAGCCTGCTCCAGGTGAGAAAGGACGTGTTGAAGTTAAGCTGCCAGAAGTTGAGCTGGGCGGCGATCAGGACGCCGACCAGCATGGCCACGGCGGCCCAGACGACGGTCGCCAGCAGGAACTGGCGGACGATTCGGTCGTTGAACTCGATCGTGATCTTCTCGCTGGGCATCGCCGGAGGAGAAGAAGGATTCAGCCGCGCCTCGCCTCCGCCGGGCCCGGCCGGACGCGCACCGGGACAGGAGTCCGGGCCTCCTCGGCGAGGGGCAGGAGCGAGTCGCGCTCGGCGCCGCCGCGGCTGCCGCGCTTCTGCTCACGAAGGAAGAAGGCTACGAAGGTCAGCACCAGCACGAGGCTGATGGTTAGTGTAAGTGGAATTACAGCCATGACTTATCCTATAGCACCGCTCCTCCCACCCGCTCCGCGCCGATTGCCCGTGTCTGCGCATTTCTTGTTTTCGGCGCGCGCAGCCCGGGGCCGTCGGGCACGGGGCCGCCCGCCGCCGTCAAATGGTCTTGGAGTGGTGCCCGGCGCCCGGCGCAAGGGTCGCGTCAAAGCGCATCGCGATGACCCGCAGGAGCGGGGCCCCGCGGGGCAGGACCTCGACCCCCTCCCCCGTCCGCAGCAGGAGCCCGTCGGCCTCGAGGTCGGCCAGGCCGGCGATCTCCGCGGCGTAGCGGCTCGCGACGTCGACCCCCAGTTCCCTGGAGAGCTCGGCGTAGTGGAGCCGCCGCTCGCACATGAGGCCCATGACCAGCGCGCGCCGGCGCTTGTCCTCCTCGCTCAGGATCAGCCCGCGCTCTATCGGCAGCCGGCCGGCGGCAAGCGCGGCGTGCCATTCCGCCAGGCCCTTGAAGTTCTGGCGGTAGCTGTCCGCGGTCGACGAGATCGAGGAGACGCCGAAACCGTATAGGGAGGCGCCCGCGGACGTGCTGTACCCCTGGAAATTGCGCTGGAGGTTCCCGCTGTGCTGCGCGAGGGCGAGCTCGTCGTCCGGCCGGGCGAAGTGGTCGAGCCCGATGTCGACGTAGCCGGCGGCGCTCAGCTTCTCGTGCGCGAGGGCGAACATCGCGAGCTTCTCCTCCGGCTGCGGCAGCTCGCCGCGGTCGTCGAAGATGCGCTGCGCCGGCTTGAGCCAGGGAACGTGCGCGTAGCTGAAGACCGACAGCCGGTCGGGACCCAGCCTGAGCACGTCGTCTATGGTCTTCCCGAAGGACGCCTCGGTCTGGAGCGGAAGGCCGTAGATCAGGTCGACGTTGACCGACGGGAAGCCCGCGACCCGCAGCCATTCCATGGCCTGCACGTTGAGCCGGGAGGGCTGCCAGCGGTGGATCGCGAGCTGCACCCGCGGATCGGTGTCCTGGACGCCGAGGGACGCGCGGTTCGCGCCGATGACGCTCAGGGCCTCCACGTGCTCCTTGGTGAGGCGCCTGGGGTCTATCTCCACACCGAATTCGCAGTTCTTGGCGACGTCAAAGTTTCCGTGGATGAGCAGGCCGAGCTCGGCCAGCTCCTCGGGAAGGAAGAAGGTCGGGGTGCCCCCCCCGAGGTGGATCTGGGTCACGGGCCTCTTCGCGTCGATCCTGGCGACCGTCAGCGACACCTCGCGCACCAGGTCGTCAAGGTACTCCCGCACCGCCCCGCGCCGGCGCGTGATCACCGTGTTGCAGCCGCAGTACCAGCAGAGCGATTCGCAGAACGGCAGATGGAAGTAGAGGGACAGCGGGCCCGCGCCGGCGGCGTTGTCGGCGGCGATCGCCTCGTCGTAGCGCTGCTCGGGAATGTCCTGCGTGAAGCGCGTGGCGGGGGGATAGGACGTGTAGCGGGGACCCGCGACCGAGTACTTCCGGATGAGCTCGAGGTCGAGCTGGGCCGCTGAGCCGTACGCGGATTCGTTGGGGAGGACCATGGGGTCGGGGCGGCGCTCGTCGATGCGCGGCTCAGGCAAACGCCACCGCGGGAGCGGGCCGCGCCTGGGGGTCTTCGTGCAGCGTACCGGGCCTTTGATCGCCCCTGTTGGAGAGCTGGGCCTGCAGCTGCTGCCACAGGGACTCCGCGCGGGGCAGGACGATCTGCCGGGCGCGCTCGGCCTCCGAGGCGCGCGCAAGGCGGTTCTTCACGGCAAGCTGCGCCAGGTCGTCCAGGTTGTAGAGGAAGACATTGCCGGCGTCCACCGCCTCGGCATCGACGTCCCGGGGCATCGCCAGGTCCACGAACAGGATCGGCCGGGCCCCCCGCCGCTCCATGGCGCCGCGAACGGCGCCGGCCGAGATGACCGTGCCCGGGGCGGCCGCCGAGCAGACGACGACGTCCCAGTCCGCCAGGATCCGCTCGCGCTCCTCGAACGGCAGCACGGCGGCGCCGAGCTTCGCAGCAAGCTCACCGGCGCTTTCGAGCGTGCGGCTGCAGACGGCGAAGTTCCTGGCCCCCCTGCTGGCGAAGGCCTTTCCGCTCTTCTCCCCCATCGCGCCCGCCCCAATCAGGAGCACGCGGGCATTCTCGAGCCTTCCGAAGATCCCCGCAGCCAGGTCGACCGCAAGGTTGGCGACGCTCACCTGCCCCACGGAGATGGCCGTGTGCGTGCGCGCGTGCTTGGCCGCCTGGAATCCCTTCTGGAAAAGCCGGTTGAGAACGGGGCCCGCGGAACCGAGTTCCTGGGCGTTCAGATAGGCGCGCTTCATCTGCCCGAGGATCTCCGTTTCGCCCAGCATTTGCGAGTCAAGGCCCGAGGCGGTCTCCATCAGGTGGAGGATCGCGTCGTGGCCCAGCTCGACGAAGCCGAAGCGCCCGAATTCCGCCGGGTCGACCCGCTGGAGGGCGCAGAAAGCCGTGGAGACCTGGCTCGGTACGTCCCCGCCGGCCGCCACTCCGTAGATCTCGACCCGGTTGCACGTGCTCAGGATCACAAATTCCAGAAGAGCCTTGTTCCCAGAGAGTTCCATGGCAAATGACGATTCCTTGTCCGATCCCAGCGCAATCCTCTCCCTGAATTCAAAGGGCGCGGTGCGGTGGGTCGCCCCGACGACGAAGAGGACCGGTGTGCTCATGGTTCGACGGCTGTCGCTAGTGCCTTGTTCCAAATGGGATACACCGCTCCGGTCGAAGATCCCAATGGCCGCGGGCGGACGGCATGCAGGATTGGACCGGGCTTTTGCTCGCTGCGTATCATCGTGGCAAACGCTACCCTATAATCGGGGGACCTGCTGCGCGCAGCTTGACGAAGGCTGCGCATTTCTTGCTGCGCGAAATCGGGACATCGCGCATCGCCGCGCCCCGGCAGGCGCCGCGCCCGCCGCGCCCGCCGCGAGAATCGCGGCTGCACAGAGGAGACGGGCGGGGCGGTTGCGGGAGCGTGCGGACACGGCGGCTGCTGTTGGGTTGTCCGATCACGCGCGCGGACGGCGCCGACGCAAGTTAGGATGCGACAAAGAGCAAGATACGCCCATCTCTCGCCAAATTCGGCGCAGGCGGCCCCGATCAGGCCGATCCCAACCGCACGATCCGCTCGAAGTCGCCGGAGGAGAGCGGCATGACGGAGAGCCGGCTGTTCCTGACGAGCGCGATCCCGGCGAGGCCCGGGTCGGCCTTTATCTCAGCCAGGGCCACGGGGCGCGCAAGGGCGCCCCTAGCCTCGAGCTCCACCGAGACCCAGGCGGGCCCGCCCGCCGTCGGGTCGGGATAGGCCGGCCTGGCGACCGCGGCCACCCCGACAACCGACTTGGTCTCCCCGCTCTCATAAAAGAGGACGCGGTCGCCCGCGCTCATTCCCCTGAGGTTGTTTCGCGCCTGGTAATTCCGCACCCCGTCCCAGGAGGTTCGGCCCTCGCTCTGAAAGGACTTCCACGAGTAGCTCTCGGGCTCCTGCTTCACCAGCCAGCACTTGGCACTCATCGGAGCCCGCCTCCCCAAAAAGGGGCCCCTGCGCTCGAAAGGGCGCGGATCGTCTCAGTCATGTCGGGGCCGAGCATGGAAGCCCCCAAAGGGCTGCTGCAAAGAGAATCTGACGCTGCGCGGTGCGCCGTCTGGGCGAGGGCCCAAGGCCGGGAACTCAAGGGTTGCCGCACCCTCCCAAGTCCGTCTTCCTTCGTCCATTCCCTTCCCGCCCGCGTCGGCGGCGCACCTTATCCCGCCCAGGAAGCCATGACGATACCCCTGATCCGCCCCGCCGTTCTTTTTTCGGCCCTTGTCCTATGCGCGCCGCCGGCGCGATCTGAGGACACAAACGTCCTGACCGGTGCCGAGCGCGCGGACGGCTGGCGCCTCCTCTTCGACGGCGTCTCCCTGTCGGGCTGGCGCGGGCTTGCCAGCCCGAACCCCGGCGCCGGCTGGAAGGTGATCGACGGCGCCATCGTGCGCACGGCCAAGAGCGGCGACCTCGTCACGGCCGGCGAGTTCGGGGACTTCGAGCTCTCGATCGACTGGAAGGTCGAGCGCGCGGCGAACAGCGGCATCCTGTACAGGGTATCGCTGGCCGGGAAAGAGGCTTTCCACACGGGCCCCGAATACCAGATCCTGGACGTCACAGGCGCCAAAGACCTCGTTGATCCCAAGCACGAGACCGGCGCGCTCTACGACCTGGTGGCACCGCCAAGGGACCTGGCGCGGCCCGTTGGGGCGTGGAATCACGCCCTCATCGTGGTGCGGGGATGGCACATCGAGCATTGGCTCAACGGCGAGAAGATCGTGGACGCCGACCTCGGCAGCGCCGAGGGGCGGGACCTCATCGCTCACAGCAAGTTCAGAGCGTGGCCCCCGTTCGCGACCTTTGCGCGCGGCCACATCGCGCTGCAGGACCACGACAATTCGGTGAGCTTCCGCAACATCAAGATCCGCGAGACGCCCGGCGTCCGCTGACGCCGGACCGCCCCCGCTAGAATGCCCTGGACACAGGCCTACGCCCCGATCGGCGGAAGCGGCGGATTGTCCGCCGCGGTGGCGGCCGTCCCCCTCGCTGTCCTGTTCTTCTGCCTGGCCGTCCTGAGGATGAAGGCGCACCGGGCGTCGGTCCTCGCGCTGGCGTCCGCGCTGTGCCTTGCCATTTTCGCCTGGGGAATGCCCGCGGGGCTGGCCGGCCTCTCCGCCGCGCAGGGCGCGGCGTTCGGCCTGTTTCCGGTCTTCTTCACCGTGCTGGCGACGCTCTTTCTCTTCAACATCACCGTCAGCAGCGGGCAGTTCGAGGTCATCCGG
This sequence comes from uncultured Opitutaceae bacterium, assembly GCA_964451965.1. GTDB lineage: Bacteria > Verrucomicrobiota > Verrucomicrobiia > Opitutales > Opitutaceae > Palsa-1447. The sequence goes on along the minus strand of CAYVKH010000074.1, from coordinate 9,615 downwards.
GCCTCGCTGGCCGGCGTCACCCCCGACCGGCGGCTGCAGGCGCTCCTGATAGCCTTCTGCTTCGGGGCCTTCCTCGAGGGCTGCGCGGGGTTCGGGGCTCCCGTGGCCGTCGCGGGCGCAACGCTGGTGGGCCTGGGGTTCCGCCCCTTCTACGCCGCTGCGATCTGCCTTGTTGCCAACACGGCCCCCGTCGCCTTCGGAACCCTCGGCCTCCCGATCGTCGCGCTCGGGGGGGTCATCGGCCTGAACGACGCGGGCCTGATGCGGCTCTCGGCCATCGTGGGCCACCAGCTGCCGTTCATCTCCCTCATCCTCCCGGCCTACCTGGTCCTCATCATGGCCGGCTTCAGGAGGACGGTCGAGGTCCTCCCCGCGGTGGCCGCCTGCGGCGCGGCGTTCGCGGTCTGCCAGTGGGCGGTCTCCACCTACCTCGGACCCTACCTGCCCGACATCCTGTCGTCCCTCGCGGCAATGGCCGCCCTGATGGTCCTGCTCAGGTTCTGGCGGCCGCCGACGCTCTTCCTGTTTGCGCATGACCCGCTGGTCGGGGGCGAGGGCCACCGCTACTCGGGGGCCCAGGTTCTGCGGGCCTGGTCGCCCTACATCGCCGTGACCGCGATGGTCCTGCTCTGGGGCGCCCCCTCCGTGAAGGGCGCCCTCAACCGGACGACGGTGACAATCTCGGTCGCCGGCCTGGACAACGCCATTGCCAGGGCGGCCCCGGGCGCGAATCCCGTCCCATTGCCGGCGAAGTTCAAGCTGGACTACTTGGCGAGCGGGGGCTCCGCCGTGCTCATCGCGGCGGTGTTCTCGGCGCTCGTCTGCGGCGTCGGGGCGCGCGGGGCCCTTCGTCTCCTCGGCAAGACGGTCCGCGACATGCGCTATCCCGCCGTCACCATTGCGTCGATCCTCGCCCTCGCCTACGTCATGAACGCCTCCGGCATGACTCCCTGCCTCGGCATCTTCTCCACGCGGGCGGGGCGCCTGTTCCCCCTGATCTCTCCGGTGCTGGGCTGGATCGGGGTGTTCCTCACCGGCTCCGACACGTCCAGCAACGTCCTCTTCGGCAGCCTGCAGAAGACCGCGGCAGAGCGCCTGGGAATCAATCCCCTGCTCACGTGCGCCGCCAACACGACCGGCGGCGTCATCGGCAAGATGATCTCCCCCCAGTCGATCGCCGTCGCCTGCGCCGCAACGGGCATGGTGGGCGAGGAGGGGTCCCTGTTCCGCTTCACCCTGAAGCACTCGGTGATCCTCCTGCTTCTCGTCTCCGCGATCGTCTACCTCCAGGCCTACTACCTGATGTGGATGGTGCCGGGCTGAGGGCTCCCCGGCGCCGCGGCGCCCGGAGCGCCGATGTTTGGAATTGCGCCCGCGGCGCCCGGCCGGCGATAATGACGCGTCCGCGCGCGCCATGTCCTTCGTCCTATTTTCAACCGCCTTCGGCATCTGCGGGCTCGCCTGGAACGACCGGGGCCTGTCGCGCTTCCAGCTGCCCGAGCACACCGAGGGGCTTACGGGCAGGCATCTCTCGTCCGGCGCCGGCCCTCGGGTGCCCGAGGAGGAATCCCCGGCCTGGGTGCGCGACGCCATCGCCCGGGTGCGCCGCCACTTCGAGGGCGAGCTGCAGGAGTTCACGGACCTCAAGCTCGACTGGTCGATCGTCAGCCAATTCCAGCGCGCGGTCTACCTTCAGGCCCAGCAGATTAGGCCGGGCTTCAAGAACAGCTACGGCGAGATCGCCAGGGCCATCGCCCTGGGCCCCGAGGCGGCGCGGGCGGTGGGCGCGGCGCTCGCGGCGAACCCGTGGCCGCTCATCGTGCCGTGCCACCGCGTGGTGTCGTCCTCCGGAAAGATGACGGGGTTCTCCGCGCCGGGCGGCGTGCGCACGAAGACGCGCCTGCTTGCGCTCGAGGGCGCGGAGCTGCTCTCGGAGTAGGCTCCGCACCGGCGCGGCTCGACAATTCGGAGAATGTGGGTGTGTTGCGCACCAACAAGGACCACATGCCCGGCCTCCTCGATCCCGTCGCCATCGGCGAACTGCGCCTCCCGAACCGCGTTGTCATGGCACCGCTCACGCGGGCCCGCGCCACGGGAGCAGGGCGCGTCCCGAACGCGCTCATGGCGCAGTACTACGTCCAGAGGGCGTCGGCGGGGCTGATCATCTCCGAGGCGACCGCCGTGACTCCGATGGGGGTGGGATACGCGGACACGCCCGGAATCTGGTCGCCCGAGCAGGTTGGGGGCTGGGCCGGGGTTACCGCCGCCGTGCACGCCGCCGGCGGCAGGATGCTCCTGCAGCTGTGGCATGTGGGGCGCATCTCAGACCCGTGCTTCCTGGAAGGGGCGCGTCCCGTGGCGCCGAGCGCGATCGCCCCCGGCGGATACGTCCGCCTCGTCCGGCCGCAGAGGCCCTACGTCACGCCGCGGGCCCTTGAGACGGACGAGATCCCCGGCATCGTCGAGGCCTACCGCAAGGGCGCCGAGAACGCGCGCGCCGCGGGGTTCGACGGCGTCGAGGTGCACGGCGCCAACGGATACCTGCTCGACCAGTTCCTGCAGGACGGCTCGAACCGCAGGACCGACCGCTATGGGGGAAGCGTCGAGAATCGCGCGCGGCTGATGCTTGAGGTAACCGACGCCGCGGTTTCGGTCTGGGGGGCGGGACGGGTCGGCATGCATCTGGCCCCGCGCGGGGACGGCCAGTCCATGGGGGACTCGGACCCCCCCGCGACCTTTGGCCACGTCGCCCGCGAGCTCGGCCGGCGGGGGATCGCATTCATCTGCGCCCGGGAGTCGGTCGGCCCCAACCGAATCGGGCCGAGGCTCAAGGCCGCGTTCGGGGGCGCGTACATCGCAAACGAGAAGTTCACTCGGGAGGCCGCGGAGAGGGCCATCGCCTCCGGGGAGGCGGACGCGGTCGCCTTCGGCACCCCGTTCATCGCGAATCCGGACCTTCCCAGGCGCTTCGCGCTGAACGCCGCGCTGAACGAGCCCAGGCCCGAGACCTTCTACGCCCCGGGGCCGGAGGGCTACACGGACTACCCGAGGCTTCCGGACGCGCCCTGACGCGGGCGCCGTCAAAAAACCCTGAATCAAGGCTTTCGGAGCGCCCCGGACCCGGTTCGCCGCGGGTTTGGCGTTGCGTGGCGGCGGCCGCGGCTGTGACGATCGCGCGCCCGAGTCCCTCCAGCCAGAACGCGCAACGCACCGTGCCAAACACTCCGCCCGAGCTCGTCCTCATCGTGCCCGTGTACAACGAGGAGGACGCGATCGCGCCCGTCCTCTCGGAGTGGCGCGCGGAGCTGGCCCGCACCGTCGGAAACGGGCGCTTCCTCATCCTCGTGGTCGACGACGGGTCGACCGACGCCACCCCCTCGCGGCTCGCGGGTCTCGCCTGGCCCGAGCTGCGCGTGCTCCGGCACACGAACCGGGGCCACGGGCAGAGCTGCCTCGCCGGCTACATCGAGGCGGCGAGGATGGGTGCGACCTACGTGTTCCAGATCGATTCCGACGGGCAGTGCGATCCCGCCGGCTTCGCGCGCGTGTGGTGGCTCAGGGAGAGCGCCGCCGCGATCTACGGCAGGCGCATGAGCAGGGACGACGGCATGGCGCGCCGGGTGATCAGCCGCGTGCTCCGCGCCTCGCTCAAGATCGCCCGGGGGACCAAGCTCAACGACACGAACGTGCCGTTCCGCCTCTACCGCGCCCGCCTGGCCGCGGCCGCCGCGCGGAGGGTCCCCGCGGACTTCAGCCTCGCGAACATCGCCATGGCCCTCCTCATGGAGCGCGAAGGGTTCCTGGAGGTGCCGATCCATTTCCGCGACCGCATCGGGGGGCATCCCACGGTGCGCCTGTGGGGGTTTGTACCCAAGGCCCTGCGATTGCATCGCGACCTGTTTAGGCTAGGGCACTAGGGGATGCGCGACCGCTATGACTACCTGATCGTCGGGGCGGGCCTGTCGGGACTCGTCCTGGCGGAGCGCCTCGGCTCGCTCGGCAGGAGCTGCCTCGTGGTCGAGAGGCGCGATCACATCGGCGGCAACTGCCATGACCGGAAGGACAAGAACGGGCTCTTCTACCACGTCTATGGCCCGCATTATTTCCGGACGAACTCCGAGGTCGTGCGCACCTACCTCAGCCGGTTCACGCAGTGGCAGGACGCCAAGTACCGCGTGAACGTCTTCACGCGGGGGACCTACTGGAGCTTCCCGATCAACCTCGGGACGTTCCGCCAGTTCATCCGGGATCCCGCCGCGACCGAGGACGACTTCAAGGCCTACCTCGCCCGGAGCGCCGTCCCGATCGCCTCCCCGGCGAATTCTAAGGAGGCCATCCTCGCGTCGGTGGGGGCCGAACTCTACGAGCTTTTCTACAAGGGCTACACCGAGAAGCAGTGGGGGCGCCCCGCCGAGGCGCTGGACGCCTCCGTGTGCCGCAGGATCCCGATCCACACGGGGCTCGACGAGCGCTATTTCCGCGACGAGTTCCAGGCCCTTCCCAAGCTCGGCTACCATCCCATGTTCGAGGCGATCCTCGACGCCTCGAAGGCGGATCTGCGCCTCGAGACGGACTATCGCGACGTCCTGCGGCGCGTCCCCCACCGGCACCTGATCTACTCGGGGCCGCTCGACGAGTACTTCGACTGCCGGTTCGGGCCCCTGCCCTACCGCACGGCGCGCTACGCCCTCGAGGAGCTGGACGAGGACAAGGTCCCAGGCGGAGGCTTCGTCCAGCCCGTCCTCCAGGTGAACTATCCCGGGCCCGAGCCCTTCACGAGGACCGTCGAGATGAAGCACGTCACCGGGCAGTCGAGCCGCTCCTCGAACCTCGTGCGCGAGTTCCCCGCGGAATACCGGCCGGGCGAGAGCGACCCGAACTATCCGGTGCCCGGGGCGGAGAGCGACTCCCTTGCGGCGCGCTACCGGGAGCTCGCGGAGCGGGAGCCCGGCGTGACCTTCATCGGCCGCCTGGCGCAGTACCGCTACCTCAACATGGACCAGGTGGTCGGCGCGGCCCTCCACACGTTCGAGAAGCTCCGCGACGAGCGAACCTGAGGCATCGGCCCCTCAGGGGGCAGGCGCCGGGATCCGCTTCCAGAGGCCGACCCTGCGGCCGTCCTCGCGCTCGCTCTGGTAGGTGAGGATGTCGCACCAGACATACTCGGGCCCCACCGAGTCGTTCACCTTCCTCCACAATTCGGGGGTGTCCCCGTCCCGGTACCAGAGGACGTAGTCTATCCCCTGAGCGACGAGCCACCTGCCCGCGCCGGGCATGCCGCCGCCAAAGAGGCTCTCCAGGCTCTCGTGGCGCTTCCGCACGTCCTCGCGGAACCCGCGCCACAGGAGCTCGTGCCCGTACCATCCGAGCCACATTCGCTGGCCGGCAAAAAGGGGGATGACCGCGGAATTCGTGAAGCCGCCCTCGCTGTCGGGACGCTCCACCGCCACCCCGGGCGGCTCCACCTTGAGGCGGCCGAGCATCAGCCTCGGGAACTCGTCCTTGGTGAGATAGGTGGTCCCCTCCATCCGGCCGACCGACGCCCTCGGGCCCCCGAGGAAGGGCCCCCAGAGGTCGAGGGCGTAGAAGCACGGGTAGAGGCAGAAGAGGAGCCCGGCCATGCGCACCCAGCGCCGCCTCGCCTGCTCGAGGACCAGGGGACCAAGCGTCATCAGCGTGCCCGCCGCAATCCACGGCCACCACTTGAGCGTCGTGTTGAACCGCTCGTAGGCCCCCGAGTAGACGTCGTCCACGTAGAAGTATTCGGAGAACAGGAGGAAGAAGAGCCAGAGCGCCCCGAGCCGGCGGCCGTGGGGGTCCCCGGAGAGGAGGCCGAGAAGGATCAGGGCGATCGTCGGGAGCATGAAAAGGAGCAGGAGAAGCGGCGCAGTGTGCTCCCTCCAGGGCACCATCCGCAGCGCGGCGCCGTAGCCCGAGGCCGACGACGTGAACGCCGACAGGTAGACCCAGCAGAGGAGCCATATGGCCGCCGCCCCGGCGGCGACCGAGGGCACGAGGCGGCGCCAGTCCCGGTAATTCACGAGGAGCCAGGCCCCGATCCCGATCGCCTGGAGCGGAAGGAGCCACGTGTTCGCGAGGAGGGTCCACGTGAGCGTGCACCCCGCTATGACGGCGTACCGGTCCTGCCTCGATCGGGACCACAGGAGCATCGCCATGGCGCACAGGCCGAGCAGATAGTAGCCTGACAGCGGGGCGTGGTAGTCGCCCAGGTAGACGGAATAGGAGAACGGCTCGCCGGGCATGTCCAGGTGCTCGAACCTGGACTGGTAGGCCTTGACCCAGGGACCGAGCGGAGGCCTGTCCATCGGCGCGCTGCCGATGAAGCGCATGCTGGTCCAGGGGTGGACGTTCGTGTCCGTCAGGTGGACGAAGAGCGTCGTCCCCATCCCCCCAACGACGAAGCCGGTGATGACCAGCGCCCGGACCCAGAGGCGCCGGCAGGCCAGAACGACGGCGCCCGAGAAGGCCGCGCCGCCCAGTGCGACCAGCAGGCAGAACCCGATGTTGTAGGCGACGCCCGGCGGCACCGCCAGCACCCTGCCCATCAGGGCGGCGCCGTAGTGCTGGAAGCTGTAGTACTGCGTCGAGAGGTAGGGATAGAACCAGGCGTCGGGAACCGGTATCGTCTCGCCCGAGTAGTAGCTGCAGATGTAGGAAAAGTCCGCGATCTTCTCCGACGACCCGTCGATGTCGGGGGTGGTGAACCTCCAGAGCAGCGCATAGAGGAAGACCGCGGCGAAGACCGCGGCGCAGCCGGCAAGCCTCCTTGGGGCGAATTCCGCGCGCCACCCCCTCAGGAGCGAGGCCTGCCGCGGGCCAAGGCCCGCCGGCTCCCAGGAGAGCGCGCTCAGGCCAATCAGCGCGGCGGAGACCAGGGTCGAGAACAGCCCGAGCCCGGGCAGCGAGGGACCTAGGCCGTGAAGACACTCGATTGCGTATATTCCTGTCACCGCGAGAATTGGGGCGACCGCCAATGCGAACCAGCGGTTGCGCCAATATGCCCCGGCGAGCAGCATCAGGCCCCAAAGATTGGCCGCCAAGAGCGCCAGCGTGAACAGCAGTCCCAGGTATTGCATGCCTCTGTGCGGTAGTTACGTATTACAATCGTTTGACGCAGAATTGCGTTGAAAGGCCAACTTTGTTGCAATGCAATTACGACAAGAAGAGTCAGGCCCAGGTACCAGCAACCAACCCGTGCATTCCGCATATCCAGCCATCGTGCAGAGCCCCCCAAGGGGCCGGCGCCGCTGCGGCGCTCGGCGGGGTTTCACGCTCGTGGAGGTGATGGTCGCGACGGTTCTGATGTCGATGATCATCCTCGGGATCCTCTCGGTGCTCATCGGCTCCTACAGGGTGGCCGCAAAGGCGCGCTTCAACGACCATGCGCGCTACGTGATCAAGTCGCTTTCGGACCAGTTCCTCACCCAGCAGACGACGGACACCTCGGGAAACACGCTCACGATGTTCCAGACGACCGTCGATCCCAACGCGGGGCCGAACTTCGGGAACCAGACGCCTCTCGGCACGGGCATCAGCTGGACGAACTCGGACGGCTCGACCGGAATCCTGACGGTGGGCTCCTACGGCTACAACGTGCTGCTCGGCGACAACACGGGCGCGCCGGTCACGGCGACGGTGACCCGAAGCGTCTGGTACCTGTACGACTCAACCGGGCAGCCGACGCTGCTCTCGCAGAACAAGTCCGCCGGATACATGCTCGAGGGTGACTTCACGATCACCTACCCCGTGTTTGGCCGAACGCAGAGCCAGACGATAACGAATGTGAGGGCCGTCCCATGAAATCACCCGCGGACCATCCAGGCCGGCACGGAAACAAGGCTCGCCGCAACCCACCCGGGGTCGGGTTCTCCATGGTGGAGATGGTCGTGGCGCTCGGCATCGCGTGCCTTTTGATGGTGGCCGTTGTGGCGTTCCTCGTGAGCGGGATGGTCAGCTCGACGAAGACGAGCGCGATCAACGACACGACGACCAAGGGCAGGTACGTCTTTGAGCACCTGACGAGGGAGATGGCCCGGTCCGCGGACCTGTCGCCCCCGAACTTCACCGGCCAGAACGGGTCCGCGAACGCCTACAAGGGGTTCAACTACCGGATCTACGTGGGCGGCCAGGGCTCGGTGACCGCGGCGACGTCCCTGACACAGTCTCAGATCCACGTAACCCTTCCCGCCGCCCAGCCCCCCGACTACCTGGTGCCGCAGACGGGCGATTTCCTTTCCCTTCCCTATCCGAATTTCGGGTCGACCGGCGCGTACATCAACGGCGCCACCGGACCTCTGACCGGTGGTGACTGGACCATTACGCTCGCGGACACCATGGCCAATCTTTCGGGCGCCGATCCCTCGTCCGTGGTCTCGCAGAGCGAGATCGCGACCATCCAGCGCCAGCGTTCCTACGCGGTACAGACGGACACCACAACGGGCGACCTGCAGCTGGTGTGGTATCCTGCGACCGCGAGCCTGCCGTCAACCATGGTTGTCGCGAAGTCGCTGCCCGCCATCACCGCGGGCACCCAGTACCCCTTCATCGCGCAGCCCAAGGTCACCGGCGGAAACGGGACCGTGTATGTGGGCGTCCAGCTTTCGCTCGCCGCTTCCCACGCCGAGGGCACGGGCAATGTCCTGAAGGGGAACTCGAGCTACTATTCGAACAACACGGTGAACGCCGTGTTCGCGAACAAGTCCGGCCAGTCGTTCGGCCTGGTGTACCTGCCGACGCCGACCCCGACACCTTCGCCGACTCCGTCCCCGTCGCCGACTCCGTCGCCCACGCCGTCGCCGACACCGACGCCGACACCGACTCCTTCGCCGACGCCGTCACCCACGCCGACCCCGTCGCCCTCGCCGACACCTTCACCCACGCATACGCCGACGCCGTCGCCGTCGCCGACCCATACCCCGTCGCCCACGCCGTCGCCCACCCCGTCGCCGACCCATACCCCGTCGCCCACGCCGACCCCGACCCCGTCGCCCACGCCGACTCCGTCGCCGACACCGACCCCGTCGCCCACGCCGTCGCCGACGCCGTCGCCGACCCATACCCCGTCGCCCACGCCGACCCCGACCCCGTCGCCCACGCCGACTCCGTCGCCGACACCGACGCCCACACCGTCGCCGACCCCGACCCCGTCGCCCACACCGACGCCCACGCCGTCGCCGACCCATACCCCGTCGCCCACACCGACGCCGTCGCCCACGCCGTCGCCGACCCATACCCCGTCGCCGACTCCGACACCCACGCACACGCCGACCCCGACTCCGTCGCCCACGCCGACCCATACCCCGTCGCCCACACCGACCCCGACTCCGTCGCCCACGCACACACCGTCGCCCACACCGTCGCCGACCCATACGCCGTCGCCGACCCCGTCGCCCACACCGACCCCGTCGCCCACACCGACCCCGACCCCGTCGCCCACGCACACACCGTCGCCGACTCCGACGCCGTCGCCCACGCACACACCGTCGCCGACCCCGACCCCGTCGCCCACGCCGACCCCGACCCCGTCGCCCACGCCGACTCCGTCGCCGACCCATACCCCGTCGCCCACGCCGACCCCGACCCCGTCGCCCACGC
>CAYVKH010000073.1:0-15260 GCA_964451965.1 uncultured Opitutaceae bacterium | reverse complement strand
ATGCTTCACGAGAACGCGATCACCTATCGGTCTGATTTTGACTTTAGCCATATGGATTATGTTTAGGGTTGAAGGTCGGAGCGGGGCGACGAATCGCCCCGGATCCGGAAAGGGTTGCGGTCACTTCTTGCTCTTGTCCTCGTCCACCACCTCGAAGTCGGCGTCGACGACGTCGGCCTTCTTCTCGGCCTTGGGGGCGGGGCCTGGTTCGGCGGCCCCGCCGTGCTTCTCCGAGGCGCCCGCGGCCTGGGCGGCGGCCTGGGCCTCGGCGTAGAACTCGGCGCCCGCCTTGGAGAGGTTCTCGAGCGCGTCCTTCATCTTGGCGGCATCGTTGGACTCGAGGGCCTTCTTGGCCTCGGCCAGCACGCCCTCGACCTTGGTCTTCCTCTCGGCGGGCAGCTTGTCGCCCGCATCCTTGAGGGTCTTCTCGAGCTGGTAGACCGAGGTGTCGAGCTGGTTGCGGACCTCGACGGCGTCGCGGCGCTTCTTGTCCTCGGCGGCGTTGATCTCCGCCTCCTTGGTCATCTTCTCGACCTCGTCCTTGGAGAGCCCCGACGAGCCCTGGATCGTGATCTTCTGGTCCTTGCCCGTGCCAAGGTCCTTCGCGGAGACGTGCAGGATGCCGTTTGCGTCGATGTCGAAGGTCACCTCGACCTGCGGCGCGCCGCGCGGCGCGGGCGGGATCCCGTCGAGCCGGAACGTCCCCAGCGTCTTGTTGTCGCGGGCCATCGGCCTCTCGCCCTGGAGGACGACAATCTCCACGGAGGGCTGGTTGTCGCTGAAGGTCGAGAACACCTGGGTCTTCTTTGAGGGAATCGTCGTGTTGCGCGGGATCATCGCCGTCGCCACGTCGCCCGCGGTCATGATGCCGAGGGTCAGCGGGGTCACGTCGAGGAGAAGCACGTCGCGGACGTCGCCCTTGAGCACGCCGCCCTGGATCGCGGCGCCGACCGCCACGACCTCGTCCGGGTTCACGCCCTGGTGGGGGGCCTTGCCGCCCAGCGTCCTGGCGATCTCGACGACCTTGGGCATGCGCGTCATGCCGCCCACGAGGACGAGCTCGTCGATCTGCGCGGACGTGAGGCCGGCGTCCTTCATGCAGTTCTTGAAGGGCTGTATGCACCGCTCGAAGAGGCCGTCGCAGATCTGCTCCATCTTCGCCCGGGTCAGCTGGACGTTGAGGTGCTTCGGGCCCGTCGCGTCCGCGGTGATGAAGGGCAGGTTGATGTCGACGGACTGGGTCGAGGAAAGGGCGATCTTGGCCTTCTCGGCCTCCTCCTTCAGCCGCTGGAGGGCCATCGGGTCCTTGCGCAGGTCGATGCCGTTGTCCTTCTTGAAATTGTCGACGAGCCACATGATGATCGTGTCGTCCCAGATGTCGCCGCCGAGGTGCGTGTCGCCGTTCGTGGCCTTGACCTCGAACACGCCGTCGCCGATCTCCAGCACCGACACGTCGAACGTGCCGCCGCCGAGGTCGAACACCGCGATCTTCTCGTCCTTCTTCTTGTCGAGGCCGTAGGCCAGGGAAGCCGCCGTCGGCTCGTTGATGATGCGAAGCACCTCGAGGCCGGCGATCTTGCCCGCATCCTTGGTCGCCTGCCGCTGCGAATCGTTGAAGTACGCCGGCACCGTGATGACGGCCTGCGTGATCTTCTCGCCGAGGTACTTCTCGGCGTCGGCCTTCATCTTGCCGAGGACGAACGCGGAGATCTGCTGCGGGGCATACTGCTCGGTCTTGTCGCCGATCTGCACCTCGACGTACGCGTCGCCGTTCTTGCCCTCGACGACCTTGAACGGCATGTTCTTCGCCTCCTCGCGGATCTCCGAGAACTTGCGGCCAATGAGGCGTTTCGCGGAGAAGATCGTGTTGCGCGGGTTGGTCACGGCCTGTCGCTTCGCGGCCTGGCCGACGACGCGCTCGCCCGTCTTTGTGAATGCCACGACGGACGGCGTCGTGCGTCCTCCCTCGGCGTTGGGGACGACCACGGGTTCCCCGCCCTCCATGACGGCCATGCAGGAATTAGTGGTGCCCAGATCGATGCCTAGGATGCGGCTCATGCTATATAGATGAGCAATGCCTGTGCCCCGATTTGGAGTCCTACGTTACCCTTTTATCACAAATGCCTTAAAAAATTTCCGTCCCGCCTCGAGGGCCGGGAAAGGGGCCGGTTTCTGCCATTCTGTCCCATCTTTGCGGCATCTGGGACATCCCTTGGCACACGCCGCAGTCCGGGCACCGCGCCCCGCTAGCCCTTTGTCCCGGTCGTAGCGATCCCGCGGATGAAGGTCTTCTGCGCGCCGGCGTGCTGATCCCCGCGCAGACGTGCCCCCCGTGCGAGCAGATGCGGGCGTAGACCGGATAGTACCGCGCAAGCCACTCCTGGTTGGTCATCCCGTCCCTGCGGATGAAGTCGTCCAGGGGCTGGAGGGCCTCGGCGTCGGCGAAGGTCGCGATGTTCTGCTCGTGGAGGCCCGCAATGTCCGGGGGATCGCCGCCGGCCGTCGCCACGAGCGTCTTCCGGTCGGGGAGCGAGACGGAGTAGTAGTCGACCACGATCCCGTCCTGGGACTGGTTGAACCGGTCGATGACCGCCTGGTCCGCCTTCGCCTCGAATTCGACCCATTTCTCCCAGTAGGTAACGTGGACCGGCGGCGCGGCGGCGGCGGGGAGCACGGCCGCCAGGAGCAGCGGGACGCAGGTCTTGTGTTTGAGGGTCAAACGGATGGGCGTGCGCGGACGGTTGGGCGGGGGCGACGGGGAGGGATACGCGGGATCTCTCGGGTCCGTGGCCCTGAGTGGACTTGCCGGCAAACTGGCGTTTTTCGACCAGATTCTTGATAATCCGCCCGCCCGATCCAACATGGGAGCATGGAGGTTGAGATCCAAGTGCCCGACGAGGTGCCCGTGATGACGCTGCCCAACCTGGCGTTCTTCCCGCAGGCGCTCCTGCCGCTGCACATCTTCGAGCCGAGGTACCGCCGCATGCTCCGCGACGTGCTCGCGTCGAACCGGATCTTCGCCGTCGCCTGCCTCGATTCAGAGGCGGCGGCGTCCGACGGGCGGTTCGAACCCCCGCACCGGGTCGCCTGCATCGGGCTCGTGCGGGCCTGCCAGGAGAACGTCAACGGGACCTCAAATCTCCTCCTGCAGGGGCTTTGCCGCGTCGCGATCGAGGCCATCGTTGGCGACGAGCCCTACCGACGGATCAGGATCCGCACCCTGGCGAGCGAGCCGGGGGCGGCCCCCGGCGAGAACGCGCGGCTCCGCAAGGAGCTTTCCAGGCTCATCAAGCTCAAGCTCAGGCTGTCCCCCGGGGGCTCCGAAGGGATGACGGATCTCCTTAAGACGGTAGAGGATCCGGAGATATTCGCGGACATCGCGGCCTTCAACCTCTGCGACGACGCCCCGGTGAAGCAGAGACTCCTCGAGACCCTCGACGTCAACCGCCGCCTCCTCCTTCTCCTGCAGGTCGTTCGCTCCGAGATCGACTCCGCTATCCTCAACATGAACCTGCAGGGCGGGCTGTCCGATGACCAGATTCCGCTCAATTGAGCCCCGTTGTGCCCTTTTCGATTCGCCCTTTTTTAGCAACAATCTGCGAAACAAGTGTGGGCTTTAGGCGTCAATTCGTTCACGCAATAGGTCGACCGCCTCGAATGCCATGATCACCTCCGTTCCCGAGAGCAAGGCAGCGCAGAAGAAGACGAAGCGGGTTCTCTACGTCGACGACATGCGCGAGCTTCGCGAGGTCGCCCGCATCGCCCTCTCGAGGTCCGGGCACAAGGTCGACGTGGCCCCCGACGGCGCGGACGCGCTCGAGATGGTGATGGCGAACCCGGGAGTCTTCGACATCGTGATCTCGGACCACCACATGGCGGTCATGAACGGGCTGGAGCTCGTGATCAAGCTGCGCGAGATCAAGTATCCCGGGATGATAGCGATCGTGAGCTCGGAATTGAACGTCGACGTCGAGACGGAGTACCGCAGGCTCGGCATCGAGAAGATCCTCTACAAGCCGATCGAGCTCTCCGAGCTGCGGGCCCTGGTGCTCGAGGCCTGACGTGAACGGGGCCGGCGGGCGGGGAACGGTGGCCTTAGCCGCCCGCCTTCGAGGCGCGGTCCGCGACAATTGACACAGAGGTGACAAGCGCCGCGGCGACAAGGTCCGAGACCGCACAGGCCACGAGGATGACGGAGGCGGCCAACAGGGCCGGATCCTCCACGCGAATGCCGCTGGAGAACGCGAACAGCAGCGCCAACAGCAGGGCGAGGATGGCCGGCACCCCGAGAGACGTTCTCGGGTGGTGATCGCGCGCGCCTGGGTGAAAGGCGACGAAGGCCATCATCGCGGCCACGAGAAGATTCAGCGCGGCAAAGACGCCAAGCATCACCGCGACCCCATGCGCCTTGAAGCCTGTGGCGTAGGCGCGATCCACCGTGAGCGGCGGAATCACGCCGACTGCGACCGACACGGTGGCCCCAGCCAAGAGGGCTGCACCGACCAAAAGGAGACGACGGCACTCCCTGGCGCGGCCGGACGATACCGTCGACGGGGCCTCAATGGGAGATTGGGTGCCTACCCGACCCGCGATCATGGCCCCCAAAAGGCTCCCGAGGCACCCGGAAACCAGCCAGAAGACACCCGGAACCAGGGATCCGTGCTCGACGACGAAGATCAACACGACGGCGCACAGAAGCGGCAGAATCATGGCGACCAGGGTGCGCCCCTTCGCCCCGAACCCCCGGCTTCCCCTTGGCGCCACCCAGAATTGGCAAAAGCCAAGATACAAGGCCCCCACGGCACACGACGAAGCGATCTCCCGCGGCGAATTCGTTCCCGGAACCTCAGTCACTGCTCCCGCCACGAACATGACGAAGAGCGCGGAAATTCCGAGTCCAACGGAAGAGGCAATGGCAGCGAAAGCCTCGCGTCTAGGATCCATATGCGTCGCGCAGCATTATAGGCCCCGGCCCCGGGATATGCTACGCATGGATTGCTCAGACAGAGTCGCCGTCCCAACGTCTTCTCCTGAATGAGCTTGAAATGGAGCCGGCTGTCGGGGTTGAACCGACGACCCTCGGTTTGCGATACCGCATACCCCCACTGGCAACGAGGGAAGTTCCCGCTTCAAAAAGCGGTGATCGACGATCACTGCTACTATGCGTGGGGCTACTTGGACCGTATGAGATACTCCAGCCTTTTGTGCCATGACTTGCAGGTCTAGATTGGCCTCCGTTTGATCCCTCCTTGGATGGTTCTAACACCTTTTTTCACGCCCCTTTTCGTACGTTGTTGGGACGGATCTATTTGCCCGTACCTCCGAAGCCGCGGGGCAGATCCGATTCAAAGCATCCGGAGTGAGGGACCAATATTCATAAGCCTGCTTTGAAGGAAAGCGTTCGATCATTGTGGACAAGATAGTATAGAGACAAAGCACCTTATGATCCCGCCGCCGCTTGATGAGAGCACCTTGGGCAGGTTCATCCTGCTTCGTGCGAACAGGAGCACGGCGCTCTGCCCACCGAGAGCGTCGAACGGCAAGGAGGATATCTGAATGCGCTCATCGCTGAGCCGCCTGCAGGTCTCGCTTATGGTGCCAAACTTGGTGAGGCGGCGCATCGTCGGTCACTCGTTGGCCTTGCTCTTCCTCGCGGCAACGGCCCTCGGCCAGAATCCGCCGACCTCGGTCGCCGTGGATGCGAATGCGAACCGGCACCCCATAAGCCCGAACATCTACGGGATCTGCTACGGCGACGCCAATGACATGGCCGCGCTCAACGCGCCGCTTAACCGGTGGGGAGGAAACGCCACCTCCCGCTACAACTGGCAGATCGATGCGCATTCCGCGGACAGCGACTGGTACTTTGAGACGTATCCCGACGGCCCCGGGACGCCGAGCGGCTCGGCCGATGCGTTTGTTGCCACGACACGCTCGGCAAACAACGGAGCGGAGCCCCTGATCACCATTCCCATGCTCGACTACCTGGCGAACCTCGGTCCCGGACGGACCACGCTGGAAGGCTTTCCCGTGAAGAAGTACGGCGCGCAGACGGCGACCGACCCCTGGAACCCGGACGCAGGCAACGGAGTGAGCGCGGCGACCGGCAAGAACATCACCGGCAACGATCCCCACGATACGGGCGCGGCGAACAGCACCACCATCCAGCAGGGGTGGGTCACGCACTTCGTCAGCACGCTGGGCAACGCATCGACCCCGGGAGGCATAAAATACTACATCCTCGACAACGAGCCGTCGCTTTGGGACTCAACGCAGCGCGATGTCCATCCGATCCCCACAACCGACGAGGAGCTCTTCACCAAGATCAGCTCCTACGCGGCAGCGATCCGCGCGGTGGATCCCAAGGCGAAGATCGCCGGGCCCGAGGAGTGGGGTTGGTGGGCGATGTACGCCAGCGGCCTCGACCAGGCTAACGGCTTCTCTGCGGCCACGTCCGATTACAACATCCACGGCAAGACGTACTACTACCCCTGGCTCCTTCAACAGCTCCAGGCCTACAGGCAGCAGACGGGCATGCAGCTCATCGACATATTCACGGTGCACGGGTACAGCGACCTCCCCGACGGGAGCGACGACAGCGCGTCGGGGCGGCAGCTTCGCAACCGCCAGACGCGCATCCTCTGGGACCCGAACTATCAGGACCCCGAGTGGTACGGCGACATCGGTGTCAACGGGCGGGTCATCGACTGGATTCCCTCGCTCAAGGCGATGGTGAACCAGTACTACCCCGGCCTCCAAATCGGAATCACGGAGTATAACTGGGGCGACGAGGCGAACCTGAACGGCGCCACGACGCAGGCGGACGTCCTGGGGATCTACGGGAGGGAGGGGATCGACCTGTCCACCCGCTGGACGGTGGCCAAGAACACCTCGAACACACCGGCGACGATTTACGTCACGTATCTGGCGAGCCAGATCTTCCGCAACTACGACGGCAAGAACTCGACTTTCGGCGACGTCAGCGTGTCGGCCACGGTGTCAAACCCGGACAACCTCTCGGCTTTCGCTGCGGTGCGATCCTCCGACGGAGCGCTCACCGTCATGGTGATCAACAAGCAGGCGGGTTCGACCCCGGTGACGCTCTCGATTGCCAATTTCTCCTCCGGAGGCACCGCCCAGGCATGGCAGATCAACTCAGCCTCGCAGACGTCGATCGCCCAGATGGCCGACGTCCCGGTGTCGGCCGGCACGGTCTCCCTCACGGTGCCGTCGCAGAGCATCACGCTCCTTGTCATCCCGCCCGGCGCCGCTCCGAGCCAAGCCAACCGCCTCATGAACATCTCGACGCGGTCCCTCGTGGGGACAGGCTCGGGCGTCGAGATCGCCGGGTTCGTGGTCGCGGGCACCCAGCCCAAGACCGTGCTTATCCGCGCGAATGGGCCATCGCTGGCTTCCTTTAACCTTACCGGGGCCCTGGCGGATCCGTCTCTTACGCTTGTAGACGCGAACCATACGGTGGTGGCGCAGAACACGGGGTGGTGCACCTCCCCGAACGTCTCCGACATCCAGGGCGCGTCGTCCCTGGCCGGGGCCTTCTCGTGGCCCATTGGCAGCAAGGACTCGGCGATCCTGTTGACCCTCCAGCCGGGCGCATATACGGCCCTCATAAGCGGGGCTTCGGGCGACACGGGAGTCGCCCTGGCTGAGGTCTACGACTGCGACGCGCCGGCGGCGTCCGTGCGTATGATCAACATCTCCACGCGGTCCTTGGTCGGCACGGGTCAAAGCATTCAGATCGGGGGCTTTGTCGTGGGCGGCACCCAGCCGAAGAGCATCCTCATCCGTGCCAGCGGGCCGGCCCTCGCGTCCTTTGGCGTATCCGGCACGCTCCCAAATCCCACGCTCAAGCTCTTCGATTCGTCGGGCTCCGTCCTGGCGCAGAACACGGGTTGGGGCAGCTCGGCGAACGCATCGGCCATCCAGGCGGCCGCGGCGCATGTGGGCGCCTTCGCCTGGACGAGCGGCAGCGCCGATTCCGCGATCCTCGTCAACCTCTCGCCCGGCGCGTACACCGCCCAGGTGAGCGGCGCATCCGGCGACACGGGCGTGGCGCTTGTCGAAGTCTACGATGCGGACTAGCCCGGCGATCGTGGTTCTATTTGCTAGAAAGCTTTGGCAAACGGCATGTTCTGAATCCGGAACACTTGCTGCAATGCTTCCCTTGAATCAGTTAGAAATGGAGCCGGCTGTCGGGGTTGAACCGACGACGCTCGGTTCACGATGCCGCATGCCCTCACTGGCTACGAGGCAAGTTCGCGCTTCAAAAGCTCCAATACCCTCAGAATAGGACGTTTCCCTGTCAATTTTTGGCACGAATTCTTTGAATGGTGCACCCGCGCACCGTAAGGCCTAGGCGTTCTGCCGAGTCGCGCAAGCATCGAGGCCCGATGCGCCTAGTGCTAGGTGGTCTCTCGAAGTATTCGGGCTATAATGAATAAGCTCCGCTCCAATGCTTCGAGCGGCGCATTTTCGGTGACACCGATGATGAGGCCGCGTTTACCTCCCGCCTCGCTCAGAAGTTGCCGTGTATGCGCTTCAATCCGTTCGGGGGCCTCCAAATGCACGGAGCTGGTAAAATTAAGCCACAGTGCCTTCGTGGGCCATGCTAGACGAGCGTCGCGGACGGAAACATCGCCCATGGGCGGAGGCGTCATTCCTTCGATAATGTCGCAGTCGGATCGCGCGATCTGGTCCACTAAGCCGCGCAAACGACCGTCCATATGCACAGCGAGCAGCTTCCCCGTCCCTGCGAGACGCGCCTTCAACTTAGCGTATTCCGTCATGAGGTAGTTCTGGAATCTCTCCGGTCCAATTGCGTCTGCGGTGACATTATCAGCCAACTGTAGGACCTCCACAGGGGCATTGGCGCCGAACTCGTACAATTCTTGGTACCGCCTGACCATCGCAGAGTGTAGGCTTTCGAACAATTCCCTGTTCTCGTAGAAATCCACCGCAAACTGTTCGTAACCGAGCATTTGGTAAAGCATCTCCTGCAGTGGAGTCTTCCCCACTCGCACAATAACGAGGCCATCGTCGCCCGTTCGCCGGCTTGCCTCGCGGATTGCCCCGTAGTTGTCATGGTATACGCCGTCGCGCACGTAAAATTCCATGACGGCATAATCTTCCGGCTTCTTGATGAAGTGTTCGCGAATCCAATTCGACGCGTAGGCTTGATCCGACTCGAGTGTCTGCCACACCTCGCCCACAGGCGTATTGATGCTGCGCCGCCTCAACTTCTGGCCGCGCTCGAAATATTCGCAGGTAGTGATTTCAACTTGGCGATGTTCCACATTATGTGCCGGCAATCGCGTTATCAGTCCGAGCCCTGCTTCTCGAAGCTGCCGCTCCGCAATTCCTCGCGGCAGGAGGTCTTCGTATATCGTAAGAGGCACGTAATCGGGAACGGCCCAAGTGAGCGCACTTAATATTCTTTCATTGATAGTCATACTCTTCTGGCACCCCTCATTGTTGAGTTGAAGTGCCTCCGCTTATCGAGCCAGTGGGTTATAAAGCCTATTGGAGTCGTGACGGGTGTCCTGAAATGCGCAATCGGATCAAACAGCAGATAGGATGGAACAAATCGCGGTCAGCCAACCATATTGATCCGGCAGGTGGCCCGACTTAATGACATCGCCGATCACGATCGGCAGGACACCTCCCTGGCGAAAAAAAAGGGGGCTAGGAATGGAGCCGGCTGTCGGGGTTGAACCGACGACCCTCGGTTTACGATACCGATGCTCTACCACTGAGCTAAGCCGGCGTCAGAAGGGTCAGTCCACCAGCCGCCCCAATGGCTGTCAAGAACGCCCGCCCCGGACCGCGCGCCGGCGGGGACCCGACGCTATCGCCGCCTTGACGGCTGCCTCGGCCGAATCCACGGGGGAAATCTCGAGGACCGTCGTGATCTCGCGGGAACCGGCCTCGTCGTCGTCCGGCAGGCCCCAGGCGTAGCAGCGCTTCGCATCGGGGTGCCCGCTCAGCAGGAAGATGCCGACCTCGCCGTCCCAGGCCACCCCCCCGAGTCGGGCCACCGTGACGGGCACGAACCCCTCAAGGTGCGCCTCGCACCCGTATCTCTCTTCGATCGCCACCTTCAGGTCGTCGAGGTAGGTCATCGGCGGGCAGGATCATCCGATTCGGCCGTCCTTCACAAGAGGGAAGAGCCTTCGCCCCGCGGCCGCTTGCATTCCCGCCCGGCCCCGCGCCACAATGGCCGCGCCTCAATGCGCATCGCGACCACGCCGCCCTTCCGCGCCCCGGACGCCGCGACAGCGGGGCCGAGCGCATGATCCCTACCGCCGCCATTGACTACCGGCTTCCCCCCGAGTTGATCGCGCAGACCCCCGCCGCGCGACGGGACGCCTCCCGCATGCTGGTGGTCGACCGGGCCGCCCGCTCCGTGGCGCACACGACCTTCGGCGATCTGCCCCGGTTCCTGAGGAGGGGCGACACGCTCTTTCGCAACACCGCCTCGGTGCTCCCGGCGAGGCTCCACGGCCGCAGGTCGACGGGGGGGAAGGTCGAGTGCCTCCTTCTCAGGAACACCGGCCCGGCGCAGGGCGGCGGGGAACTCTGGCAGTGCCTTGTGCGGCCGGGGCGCAGGCTTCCCGTCGGGTCGGGATTCGTGGCGGCGGGGGACGCCCTGACAGGGATCGTCTCCGCCGTCCCCGGCGACGGGACCGTGCTGGTGCGCTTCACGGTCCGCGGGCAGGGCTCGGTGGCCGACGCCGCCAACCGGGACGGGGACGTCCCCCTGCCCCCCTACATCGTGCGCAGGGACGCTTCGCTGCGGCAGGAGGACCGCGAGCGCTACCAGACGGTCTACGCCGACCGGGGCCGCCAGGTCGCGGTCGCCGCGCCGACGGCCGGCCTGCATTTCACGCCCGGGCTGCTTGGGGAGATCGCGGCCCTCGGCGTCCGGACGGCGGACCTCACCCTTCACGTGGGGCTCGGGACCTTCAAGCCGATCGGGGCGGAGGAGATAGAGGCGCACGCAATCCACCGGGAGCTCTACGAGATCCCAGAGGATACCCAGCGCGCCCTCTTTCCGCCGCTCGCGGGGCGCCGCATAGCGGTGGGCACGACGACGGTGCGCTCGATCGAGGACTTCCTGGCGGGCCATGACGGCCCGCTGGGCAGGGCCCACCTGGCGGAGACGGGCCTCTTCATCCATCCTCCCCGCGTGTTCAGGGGCGTCGACGCGCTCATCACAAACTTCCACCAGCCGCGCTCCACCCTCCTTTGCCTCGTGGCCGCCTTCCTGACGCCCGGGTCGACCGACGGGATCGGCTGGCTGATGGAGATCTACGCGGAGGCGATCTCCAGGCGGTACCGCTTCTTCAGCTATGGCGACTCCATGCTTGTGGTCTAAAAACGCCGTGTTGGGTTGAATTCCGGGCGATCCCGGGCCAATTGTACCCTCCCTCACAGTAGACCAAGCCAGAATATCCCATGAAACTAACGTCAAAGATCCTCGCGCTGGCGGCCGTCGCCGCCGGCCTCGCCACCGCCTCCCAGGCAGCCGTCGAGACCTACAACATCGACCCCGTCCACTCGTCCGTCGGATTCTCGATCCGCCACTTCCTCACGAAAGTGCCCGGCCGGTTCACAAAGTTCAGCGGCACGATAACGGTCGACCGCGACAACCTGGAGAACAGCTCGGTTAGCGCGGAGATCACCGTGGGCAGCATCGACACCGACAACGCCAAGAGGGATGACGACCTCAGGTCGCCGAGCTACTTTGACGCCGTGAAGTTCGGAACGATGGCGTTCAAGAGCAATTCATGGAAGAAGACAGGCGACAACACGTTCGACGTGACCGGCGACCTCACGATGAGGGGCGTCACCAAGGAGGTTGTGCTCAAGGTGAACCTGCTCGGGTTCGGCCCCGGCATGATGGGCGCGCAGCTCTCCGGCTGGGACGCCTCCGTCACGCTCAACAGGGAGGACTTTGGCATCAACGGCCCGGCCATGCTGGGCAAGGCCCTCGGCAGCGACGTCGGCGTCTCGATCAACATCGAGGCCGACATGGTCAAGAAGTGAGCCCGGACGAGCTCCAGGCGCTGATCGACGACGCGACCTACGATTACGTGACCGGCGACGCGGCGAGCGCGCTCGAGAAGCTCGGGCGCGCGACGTCGGGGGCGCCCGACTCGCCCGAGGCCTGGCATGCCCTCGCCGAGATCAACCTGAGCCTGCGCCGCCTGGACGAGGCGCTTGCGGCGGGCGAGCGCGCGCACGCGCTCCGGAGGTCGGACCCGCTGGTGATCGCCACGCTTTCCCGGACATGGATGGAGCGGGGCGACAAGGCACGCGCCGAGCAGTACGGGGCCATGGCGAGGGTGCAGGGCTGGAAGGACGAGCTGAGCGCGCCTCCCCCGCCCGATGCAGGCGGATTGCGTTGAGCGCCGCCGCCGCCCGTTGACACGGCGAACGCGCAGCGGGTATTTTTGCGCGGTCAGCCCAGATCAATGGAAACCCCCTCCTACACGCTGGAGTTCGAGAAGCCGCTCCGGGACCTCGCGCGCCAGCTCGACGAGCTCCGGCAGCAGTCCGTCGAGACCAACGTGGACATGGTCCAGGAGGCCCGCTCGATCGAGAAGAAGATCGAGGCGATGCAGAGGGAGATCTACTCCAACCTGTCGCCCTGGCAGAAGGTGCTCCTCGCGCGCCACCCGAAGAGGCCCTACGCGCTCGATTACGTGTCCCTGATCTGCAGGGGCTTCAGCGAGCTGCACGGGGACCGGCAGTTCAGCGACGACCGCGCCCTGGTGGGCGGCACCGCCTTCTTCGACGGCCACGCGGTGATGATCATCGCCCATCAGAAGGGGCGCGACCCCAAGGAGAGGATCAGCCGGAATTTCGGGATGGCGCATCCCGAGGGGTACCGGAAGGCCTTGAGGATAATGAAGCTGGCCGAGAAGTTCGGGATCCCCGTGCTGTCGTTCATCGACACGCCGGGCGCCTTCCCCGGGGTCGGCTCCGAGGAGCGCCACGTCTCGGAGGCGATCGCCGTCAACCTTCGCGAGATGGCGATGCTCAGGACCCCGACGATCTCGGTCGTCGTCGGCGAGGGCGGCTCCGGCGGGGCGCTCGGGATCGGCGTCACGGACCGCGTGCTCATGTTCGAGAACAGCTACTACTCGGTGATCACCCCGGAGGGCTGCGCGGCGATCCTATGGAAGGACGGCGCCGCCGCGCCGAGGGCGGCCGAGGCCCTGAAGGTCGACGCGGACGATCTGGAGAAGCTCGGCGCGGTGGACGAGGTGATACCGGAGCCCCTCGGCGGGGCGCACAACGACCCGGCGCAGGCGGCCGCGACGCTGAAGTATTCGCTTCACAAGCACCTGAACGACCTTCGCGCCCTCGACATGGAGACGCTCCTCGAGACGCGCTACGAGCGCTACAGGCACATCGGCACCTACGAGGAGGCCGGCATCATCAAGTCCTGAGCCGGCCGGGGGCGCTCTGCGTCAGCGCCTCACCGTCACCAGCGCGATGCTCGCGGCCCGCGCCATCGCGGGATCGATCTCGATCAGCGCGGCGGACATCCGGACGTCCCCGGTCGCGACCTCGAAGCGCCTCGGCATCCCGTCCATGAACCGGGAGATGACCGGGGCCACCTCGCGCCCGAGGACGCTCGCGTAGGGGCCGGTCATCCCCACGTCGCACATGAAGGCCGTGCCCTTGGGGAGCACGCGGGCGTCCGCCGTCGGCACGTGGGTGTGGGTCCCCAGGACCGCCGTCACCCGGCCGTCCAGGTGCCAGCCGAGGGCCTGCTTCTCGGAGGTCGCCTCGGCGTGGATCTCGACGACGATCGCGTCCGCCTGGCCCCGCAGCCTCTCGACCATCCTGTCCGCGCAGGCGAAGGGGTCCTCCGCCTTCATGTTCATGAACTGGCGCCCGAGCACCGTGAAGACCGCCACCTTGAACCCCCGGGAGGCGACGACCACGTGGTCCCACCCGGGGCACGAGGCGGGCAGGTTCGCGGGCCGGCACACCCGGTCGATCTGGGCGATGTCGTTCTCCCATCCGCGCTGGTCCCAGACGTGGTCGCCGAGCGTGACCGCGTCCACGCCCGACTCGAGCAGCGAGCGGGCGAGGGCCCCGGTGATCCCGGCCCCGGCCGCGGAGTTCTCGCCGTTGGCGATGACGAAGTCCAGGCCCTCCTCGCGCCTCATGCGCGGGACCCTCTCCTCGACGATTTCGCGCCCGGGCTTCCCCACAATGTCGCCGATGAAGAGAAGCTTGAGCACACCCCTCAAATGGATCGCGCGGCCCGCCTCCGCCAGCCAATTCCCGGGCTTGCCTCGGGAGTTCCAAAGTATTCAGATGGCGGGCTTTTTTACAAAGGCGCCCACCCATGAAAACCCGCACGTCCCCCACGCCGTTTCCAAAGGCCGAGATCGGCCGCGAAATGAAGGGCTCCGACGCCGTCGTCGAGTGCCTCATTCGCGAGGGCGTCGACGTCATCTTCGCGTACCCGGGCGGCGCGTCGCAGGAGCTGCACCAGTCGCTTGCGCGCACGGACAAGATCCGGGTGATCCTGCCGCGCCATGAGCAGGGCGGCTCGTTCGCCGCGGGGGGCTACGCCCGGGCCACGGGCCGGGTGGGCGTGTGCATGGCCACCAGCGGCCCCGGCGCCACGAACCTCGTGTCGGCGATCGCCGACGCGTACATGGACTCCATCCCCCTGGTCGCCATCACGGGCCAGGTGAAGTCGGAGTTCATCGGCAAGATGGCGTTCCAGGAGACCGACTTCTTCGGGATGACGCTGCCCGTCGTGAAGCACTCGTACCTCGTCATGGACGTGCACGAGCTGCCGCGGATCATGAAGGAGGCGTTCCACCTCGCCCGCAGCGGCAGGCCCGGCCCGGTCGTGATCGACATACCGAAGGACGTCCAGCAGGCGAAGTTCCAGCCCGTCTTCCCGGCGGCGGTCGAGTTCCGCAACCCCCTCCTCTCCGAGACCCACCGCGCGGGCGACGAGACCCTGAAGAAGGTGCTGGCCCTCGTGGCCGGGGCGAAGCGGCCCGTCATCTACGCCGGCGGCGGGATCATCTCGGCCGGCGCCCACCTGGAGCTCAGGAGCTTCGCGCAGGCGACGAACATCCCGGTCGCGACGACGCTCATGGGGCTCGGCTGCTTCCCCGAGACGAACCCCCTCTCGATGCAGTGGTTCGGGATGCACGGCGCCGCCTACGGCAACTGGGCCGTCGACGAGTCCGACCTCCTGATCG
>CAYVKH010000072.1:0-15352 GCA_964451965.1 uncultured Opitutaceae bacterium | reverse complement strand
CGAAGCTCCAGGCCGCGAAGGACTACCTCGACAAGAACCCCCAGTACCGGCTCCTCCTTGAGGGCCACTGCGACTGGCGCGGAACCTCCGAGTACAACCTCGGCCTCGGCGACCACCGCGCCGCCGCCGCGAAGAAGTACCTGGCCTCGATCGGCGTTGGCGCCGACAAGCTCGAGACCCTCTCGAAGGGCAGCGAGGAGGCCAAGAAGAACGCCGACGAGGCGGCCATGTCCAAGGACCGCCGCGACGACCTGGTGATCCTCAAGAAGTAGCGATACCGGACAGGATCCGCTTGGCGGTCTCGACGCCCTTCTTCATGACGTCGAGGTTGAAGCTCTCGTTGGGGGCGTGAAGGTTGTCCTCGGGCAGGAACAGCCCGAGCATGACCGAGTCCAGCCCCGTGACATTCTTGATCTGGGGGATGATCGGCACGCTCCCGCCCTCGCGCAGGAAGAGCGGCGGCCGCCCCCACACCGCCGTGACGGCGGCCTCGGTCGCCCGGAACGCGCGCGCAAGGACGGGCGACTGGTCCTTCGGGGTGTTCGGGCGCCCCGGGGGGACGACGACGTAGGCGTCCCCCTTGTGCTGGTCGACGAACTCGATCCGGACGCCCTTCGGCGCCCGGGCCCTGATCGCGTCCCTCACCAGCCCCTTAATCTTGTCGGGCTCCTGGTTCGGAACCAGCCGGCAGCTCATCTTCACGAACGCCTTGCTCGGGATCACCGTCTTTGTCCCGTCGCCCTGGTAGCCGCCGCCGACCCCGTTGAACTCGAGCGTCGGCTGGAACCGGATGGCCTCGAAGGGCGAGAAGCCGGGCGCCGTGTAGAATGAGTCGATCCCGAGGAAGTCCATGTACGCCTTGCCGTCGCCGGCGAGCTTCGCCAGCTCGGCCCTCTCCCAGGGCTCGACGTCGAGGACGTCGTCGTAGAATCCGGGCACGTTGACCCGGCCATCGGGCGTGTGGAGGGTCGCGCAGATCTCCGCCAGCGCCTGGATGGGGTTGCGGAGCACCCCGCCGTGGAGGCCCGAGTGCAGGTCGCCCTTCGCGCCCGTCACGACGAGGTCCATGAGACCGAGGCCCCGCAGGCCGCACGTGATGACGACCTGGTTTTCGTTCGGGAGCGCGGTGTCGGAGAGATAGACCAGGTCGGCCTGCCTCAGGCGGTCCGCGTGGGTCGCCAGGAACGCGGGAAAGCTCGGGCTGCCGATCTCCTCCTCCCCCTCCACGAGAAACGTGATCCTCAGCGGCAGCCGCGGATTCGCCTCGAGCAGCTGCGCGACCGCGGCGATGTTGGTCATCAGCGGCCCTTTGTTGTCCGCGGTCCCGCGCCCGTATATCCGGTTCCCGATTACGGTCGGCTCGAAGGGCGGGGTCTTCCAGAGGCCCAGGGGATCCGCGGGCTGCACGTCGTAGTGGCCGTAGATCACGACGTGGGGCCAGCCCGGGTCTCCTCCCCTTGTCGCCAGCACGATCGGGTGAACGTCCGTCTTGACCACCTCCACCTTGAAGCCCATGGAGCCGAGAAGCTCCGAGACGAACTCCTGCGCGCCCCGCATCCCCTCCTTGAACTTCGGGTCGGTCGAGACGCTAGGGAAGCGGATGAATTCCTTCAGCTTTTCAACGGGATCAAACATCCGCCGAGGTTGGCCCTTACCCGGGTGGCTGCCAATCCCGAAGGGGCCGCCTCGGTCCTCAGTGCCTGAAATGCCGGATCCCGGTGAACACCATCGCCATGCCGCGCTCGTCGGCCGCCTTGATGACCTCGGGATCGCGCAGCGACCCCCCGGGCTGGATGGCCGCCGTGGCGCCGGCCTCTGCGGCGGCGATCAGCCCGTCCGCGAAGGGGAAGAGCGCCTCGCTCACCACGACGGAGTCCCTGAGGTCGAGTCCCGCCTCTCGCGCCTTCCAGACGGCGATCCTGGAGCTGTCGACCCTG
This sequence comes from uncultured Opitutaceae bacterium, assembly GCA_964451965.1. Classification (GTDB taxonomy): domain Bacteria; phylum Verrucomicrobiota; class Verrucomicrobiia; order Opitutales; family Opitutaceae; genus Palsa-1447. Next base: position 13,415 of record CAYVKH010000072.1, on the reverse strand, counting down.
GACATCTGCCCCGCCCCGATCCCGAGCGTCTGCTCGCCGCGGCAGTACACGATCGCATTCGACTTCACGTGCTTGCAGACCTTCCAGCCGAAGATCATCGAGTCCCACTCCTGCGGCGACGGCTGGCGCCTGGTCACGACCCTGAAGGCGCCTCGGTCGCCAAGCGTCCTGTCCCGGTCCTGCACCAGCACGCCGCCGACAACGGAGCGGATCTCCTGGAGCGCGTCCGCGCCCAGCCCCTCCTTCGCCACCATCAGCCGGAGGTTCTTCTTCCTCTGCAGGGTCGCGAGCGAGGCGGCGTCAAAGCGCGGGGCGATGATCACCTCCGTGAAAATGTCCGCGATCAGCGACGCCAGCGCGCCGTCCATCGTCCGGTTGACCACGATGACGCCCCCGAACGGGGCCTGCCGGTCCGTCGCAAGGGCCTTCTCCCACGCCTCGACGAGCGTGTCGGCACTCCCGAGGCCGCACGGATTGGTGTGCTTGAGGATTGCCACCGTGGGGCGCTCGAACTCGCCGATCAGGTACGTGGCGGAGGTTATGTCCAGGATGTTGTTGTAGCTCAGCTCCTTTCCCTGGAGCTGCTCGAAATGGTCGTGGAAGGTGCCGTAGAGCGCGGCCTTCTGGTGCGGATTCTCCCCGTACCTGAGCGACTGGGCCCTCGGCCATGAAAGGCTGAGCGCCGGCGGGAATCCTCCGAGGGCCTCGAGGTCGGGGGCGGCCTCCTGCAGCTCAAGGTAGCGCCCAATGGCGGCGTCATAGGCCGCCGTCCGCTGGAACACCTTGCGCGCGAGCCTGCGGCGCAGCTCCGAAAGCGCGGCCGCGCCGCCCGCCATCGCGGCGAGCACCGCGGCGTAGTCGGAGGGATCGCAGACGACGGTCACGCTCGCGTGGTTCTTCGCGGCGCTTCGGAGCATCGACGGGCCCCCGATGTCTATGTTCTCGATCGCCTCCTCGAACCGCACCCCGGGCTCGGCGACCGTCTGCTCGAAGGGGTACAGGTTGACGGCCACCAAGTCGATCAGCTCGATCCCGTTCCTTTCGGCCTCGGCCAGGTGCTCCGGCTTGTCGCGCCGGCAGAGCAGGCCGCCGTGGATCCTCGGGTGGAGCGTCTTGACGCGGCCCTCCATGATCTCCGGGAATCCCGTGTGCTGGCTCACCTCCGTGACGGGCAGCCCCTTGCCCTGCAGCATCCGCGCCGTGCCGCCCGTGGAGAGCAGCGTGTAGCCATGGTCCTTTACGAGCGACGCGGCGAACTCCGCTAGGCCGCGCTTGTCGCTCACCGAGAGAAGGGCGAGTTTTCGCATGGTCAAAGGGTGTTTGTGCGCCCCGCGCCGCGCGGCATCAAGCGGAAAGCCGCTTGCGGATGGGCCGAAGCGGCGTCTCCTTGTGGTTGTGTCCTGCGGCTCCTCCTACGAACTACCCGGCCTGACGGCCCGGCTGGACAAGCTGGTCCACCACCACGGGGGCGTCAGCCTGCCCGAGGACAAGCCGCATGCGTTCGTCTACTACATCACGATCCGCAACGGCTCCGACCGGACGGTGACCCTTCTCGGGCGCAAGTGGGTGATCGACTACGGAGGGGGCAACCGGCAGGTGATCGAGGGCGACAAGATCGTGGGCGAGACGCCGCGGCTGGCCCCCGGCGAGGAATTCTCCTACAACAGCCACCACATCACGGGGTGCGACGCCCATGTCCAGGGCAGCTTCCATGGCGTCGACGAGGCCGGGTCGAAGGTCCACGTGCTCCTCGCGCCCTTCGACCTCATCGTTCCCGGGTGAGCGCGTATTCTCGGGGCATGCGCGACCGGCGCTTGAATACTTCGGGCGCACCCTCCTAAATCCCGCGCACTACATGAAGCTCATGGATCTGAACCGCGATGGCGGAATAGGCGCCAACTCGCTGTTCGTTCAGCTTGGCGACCTGAATATCCTCGTGGACTCGGGCCTGCACCCGAAGAAGGTGGGGCGCCGGGCGGCCCCCGACCACGCCCCGCTCAGGGGAAAGAACCTCGACCTGATCATTGTCACGCACTGCCACCTCGACCACATCGGAAGCCTTCCGGTGACGATGAGGGAGCATCCCAACGCCGCGGTCATCATGACGACCTCGAGCCGGATGCTGATCGAGCGGATGCTCCACAACTCGGCGAGCGTCATGATGCGCCAGCGCGAGGACCAGAACATCCCCGACTATCCGCTGTTCACGCACGAGGAGATCGACCGGATCGCCAGGAGGATGACCGGGGTGGCCTTCGGGCACGCGAAGAAGTTCAAGGGCGGCCGCGACGAGATCGAGGTCACCCTGCACCCCGCCGGCCACGTGGCGGGGGCCGCCGGGGTCGAGATCAAGCACAAGCACCGGGCGATCTTCTTCACGGGGGACGTGCTGTTTGAGAACCAGCGGACGCTTCCTGGGGCCAAGTTCCCCGCGGGCCACTTCGACACCCTCGTCACCGAGACGACCCGCGGCATCACGCAGAGGGTTGCCGAGAAGACCCGCGGGGCCGAGATGGCGCGCCTCATCGAGTCGATCAACGACACGATCAAGCGCGGCGGCTCGTTCCTGATCCCCGTCTTCGCCCTCGGCCGCATGCAGGAGATCCTCTCGATCGTCCACGACGCTCGTAAGTTCCGCAGGCTGGTCGACTGCCCCATCTACGGGTCCGGGCTCGGCATGGACCTGGTGGACTACTTCGACGAGATCAGCCGCAAGACGCGGCACATCCAGTTCAACCGGGCCATCGTGAAGGAGCTGAAGGTGCGCCCCCTACCGCGGGTCCTCACCCCGGGCGAGGACCCGAAGCAGAACGCCCTCTACATCATCAGCTCCGGGATGCTGGTGGAGAGAACGCCCAGCTACACGCTCGCCTCGGGCCTCCTCGGGCATGCCGGCAACACGATAGGGTTCGTCGGATACTGCGACCCGGACACCCCGGGCGGGCGCCTGCTCGCGTCGAAGCCCGGCGACACGTTCCTGTTCGAGACCGCGCACGTGAAGACGAAGATCAAGGCCCGGGTCGAGCGGTTCGAGCTGAGCGGCCACGCCGACCGCGAGGAGCTGCTCCAGTTCGCGGTCCAGACCGGCGCACGGAGCATCGTGCTGACGCATGGGGACCCGGCCGCGCGGGACTGGTTCGCGCGACAGCTGGCCGCCAAGCTGCCCTCGGCCAAGGTCATAGACCCGGTCCCCCTGAAGCAGTACCAGGTCTAGGGGCGCCCCCTAACGGGCGGCGACCAGCGCGGCCAGCCTCGCGGCCATGGCCGGCGAGCCGGCCACGTAGACGATCTTCCTCATCTTCAGGTCGAACTGCTTCATCGGCAGCTGCGCTCCGTTGATGAAGATCACCTCGCCGCCCGCGGCCCTGCAGAGCGGGATGGCCGCCGCGAGGTCCCATATCTTCAGGTTGAAGTCGACGGCCCCGCCGAAGAGACCGGCGGCGACATACGCCAGATGGAGCGTGGCGCTCCCGAGCCCCCGGATCTTGAAGCTCGAGATCACGGCGCTCGCGGCCGGCGCCATCGTCTTGTCGTTGGGGCTATGGAACCCGATGAGGCTGTCCGGATTGGGCCTCTCGCCGGAGACGTGCGCGAGGCGGTCGCCGTCGTGCATCCCGAATCCGGGCCCGCCGTGCATCAGGATGCGGCGGCCGAGGTCGTAGACGACGCCGTACACGGGCTCCCCGTACACGATCAGGGCGAGCGAGATCGCGCAGTAGGGTATCCCGAGCGCGAAGTTGTTGGTGCCGTCAATCGGGTCAAGCACCCAGCCGAACCGCGAGGTCACAGGGACCGGCCCGTCTCCCTCCGGAAGCTCCTCGCTGAACATCTGGTCCGCGGGAAACTTCGAGCGCAGCGACCGGAAGATGTTTTCGGAGATCGCGATGTCGATCGCCGTGACCCGGGTGCCGTCGCCCTTCCAGCGGCTCTCGGCCCGGCCGAACTCGCGGTGCAGGAGCGCCGTCTCGGCCTGCACCGCGTCCTTCGCCGCCTCGATCCGCCGCGTGAGTTCGGGCAGGTAGTCGCTCATAGATAGTCGTACAGCCTTGGATCGCGCACAGGCGCCTCGCGCCTGGGGCGGGAACGCGGCCGCCCCACCCCTGCGTCGGCCGGCGCCTCGACGGCTCCCTCCTCCGGGCCTGCCCCGAGCTGGTCCTCGAGCGAGTCGGGATCGGCCCCCTCCTCGAGCTTGCGCACAACCTCCTCCATCTCGCCGTCGATCCTCTCGCCCGTGAGCTCCGCCATCCGGCGCATCATGCGGCCCATCGACCTGGGGTCGTTCTCGTCGACGCCCGAGAACTCCCTCTCCATCTCCCCCATGGCCGCCTCCATTCGCGGATCGCCCCCGGCCTCCGCAGGGCCCGCGTCCCCGGGGGCCTGGACCCTCTCGGCCTCCCCTCCCCGGCCCGCCACCGAGAACGGGGAGAACATCTTCCGCATCCGGAACTTCGGGTTGTCGGGGCATATCGGAACGACGGCTCCCTGCGCGAGGGTCCTCGCGTAGAATTGGTAGATCCGGTTGTTCTCCGGGCAGAAGAATTCGTATATCGGCATGGCCCCCTCCACTCCCTGACTCACGCACACAGTGCCACGGCGGGTCACGGCCAGTCAAACTTCGACGCCGTAAAGATGGCGCCCATCCGCCTCGCAGGCAAGGGAGGCGCGATCCCGGTGCGGCGGCCGGCGCTGAAATTGCTTGCCCGCGGGGAACAGGGCCTGTGTGGAATGCCGGCACCAAAAAGCCGCGCCCAAGTCCAATACCTGCACGAAATGGTCGATCCAGAGCCCAAATCCCCTGTCGGTTGGCTAGGTTCCCCACCCCATTGAGAACCGGCCTCCCCTCTCCCGGCCGCGCCCGCCCGGCGGCGCGCCCGCTCGCCCGCGGCGCCGCCCTGCGCACGGCGCTCCTCTGCGCCGCCGCGGTGGCCGCCGTGTCCCCGGTGCGCGGCCAGTCCGACCAGCCGGCCTCGGCCCAGGAGCCGGGCGGACTTCTTCCCTTCATGAACCGCCTGCCCGAATTGATCGACCAGCACCTGCCCTTTCTCGCGCCGGGCGGCACCTACTGGTTCTACGGCCGGCCCCATGTCGGCGATCCCTTCAAGGGCAACTATTTCCGGCTGGACGGCGGGGGGTGGCTCAAGGTGACCGACACCGTCGACCTGAACGCGGGGGCCCAGGGCTTCATCTGGCGCGACGCCAACGAGGGCGACAGGACCCGCTACGGCCTCTACGGCATGAACCTCGGGATCAAGTACGCCCGGCCGGTCTCGCCCTCGACGGGCTCGGCGATAAGCGTCGGCGTCAACTACTCGAGCCCGGTCGGGCGCCCGCCCCTCTCCCTCGTCGACGGCTGGCGCCACACGGATCCCTATGTCACCTACGCCCGCCCGCTGGTCCCGTCCCTGAAGATCGTCGGCTACTCGAGCCTCGGCCTCGACCTGCTGGCCCATTCCCCCCTTCCGGGGACGTTCGGCGTCAATGTGCTCCACTCAAACTCGATCACATTCTCCGTCGGCGCAACCCGCCAATGGAAGAGCTTCGTCAGCTCCCTCACCCTGAGCGGCGCGACGAGCGAGCTCGTCAGCAATGAGGGCCGGCAGGTGTTCACGCTCAACCAGCAGGTGTTCGTCCCTCTCCTGCGGCACCGCCTTCCCCGCTGGCACATGATCGGGGTCCTCGGAGCCCGTGCGACCGACGGGCCCGACGGGCGCCAGTTCGGCGCCAGCGGGAGCGTCAACATCAATTTCAAGTCGACGCCCTAGGGGCGGCGCCGCCCGATTCCGCGCGTTGCGGCCCAAGGCGGGATTGCCATTTTGGCCCGGCGCCAAACACTACCCCGATGCGAATCCCACACAACACGGCGCTGTTCCTTGCCGCTTGCGCGGCCGCCGCCGCCCAGACGCCGCCCCAGGACAAGCTCGATGCTTCCGCCGGCCGGATGCTCGAGCACATCAGGGTCCTGTCATCGGACGAGTTCGAGGGCCGGGCCCCGGGGACCGCGGGGGAGGACAAGTCGGTCGCCTACCTCCAGAAGGAATTCATCGGGCTGGGCCTGCTCCCGGGAAACCCCGATGGGACCTACATCCAGAACGTCCCCATGGTCGGCATCGCGTCGACGACAAGCGCATCGTTCGAGGTCGGGGGAAAGACGCTCACGCCGGCCGTCCTCAACGATATTGTCGCGGTGTCGCGCCACGTGGCGCCCACCGTGGCGGTGAAGGACAGCGGGATCGTGTTCGTGGGCTACGGGGTCGTGGCGCCCGAATACGGCTGGGATGACTTCAAGGGGGCCGACGTGCGGGGCAAGACGGTCGTCATGCTGATCAACGACCCGCCGGTCCCGGACCCCAAGGACCCGTCGAAGCTCGACGACTCCATGTTCAAGGGCAAGGCCATGACCTACTACGGCCGCTGGACGTACAAGTACGAGGAGGCCTCCGCCAAGGGAGCCGCCGCCTGCCTCATCGTCCACGAGACCGGCCCCGCCGCCTATCCCTTTTCGGTCGTGCAGGCCAGCTGGGGCCGCGAGAATTTCTCGCTTGAGAGCGCCGACGGCGACGCGCACCGCGTGTCGGTCGAGGGCTGGCTCTCGCTGGACTATGCGAGGACCCTCTTCTCCGCCGCCGGCCTCGACTACGGAGCACTGAAGGCGGCCGCGGCGCGAAGGGACTTCCGTCCCGTCGATCTCAACGCGAAGGCCACGTTCTCGGTCGCGAACAGGACAAGGCCGCTCGCCTCGCGAAATGTGATCGCAAAGCTCGAGGGATCGGATCCCTCGCTGCGGGACCAGTACGTCATCTACACGGCGCACTGGGACCACCTGGGGCGCAACCCGCGCCTCAAGGGCGACCAGATCTACAACGGCGCGCTCGACAACGCCTCCGGGTGCGCCGGGGTGCTCGAGATCGCGCGGACGTACGCCCGGCTTCCCGCGGCCGAAAGGCCGAAGCGCTCCATGATCTTCCTGATCGTCACCGGCGAGGAGCAGGGCCTCCTGGGCTCCGAGTTCTATGCGCAGCATCCCCTCTACCCCCTCACGAAGACCCTGGCCGACATCAACATCGACGGCATGCAGACCGCCGGGCTGTCCCACGACCTGGAGGTCGTCGGCTACGGGAACTCGACGCTCGACGACCTTGCCGCCTTTATCCTGGAGGAGCGCGGGCGCATCCTCGTGCCCGACACCCAGCCCGAGAAGGGCAGCTTTTACCGCTCGGACCACTTTGAATTCGCGAAGGTGGGCGTCCCCGCCTTCTACACCAGCAGCGGGACCGACATCATCGGGCAGCCCGCCGGCTACGGCCGGGACCGCCGCGACGAATTCGTCAGGGCAGACTACCACAAGGTGAGCGACGAGATTAAGCCCTGGTGGGACCTGCGCGGCGCAGCCCAGGACGCCGGCGTGCTCTTCCGGATGGGGCTCCAGCTCGCCAACGGCGACGCGTGGCCCGAGTGGAAGCCCGGGTGCGAATTCAAGGAGCGACGCGACGCGATGGTGGCGGGCGGGTCCCGCTGACCCCTTGATCCGGCGCCCTCCCCAAAGATCATGACGCAGAGCGCGCGGAGCACCGTGTCCCACCCAGGGCCGCCCGCGGACCGACAGCCCCGATGATCCGATTCGTCGCGCAGCGCCTCCTTCAGACGATACCCGTGGTCTGGGTCATCATCACGGCGACGTTCTTCATGATCCGCTTCGTGCCGGGCGGCCCGTTCACCGCCGAGCGGGCCGTGACGCCGGAGATCATGAGGAACCTCGAGGCCCACTACGGCCTGAACAAGCCCCTCTACAGGCAGTACCTCGACTACTGCGGCAGCATCCTGCGCGGCGACCTGGGGCCCTCGTTCAAGTATCCGACCCGCTCGGTCAACGAGATCATCGCGGAGAAGCTCCCGGTCTCGATCGAGCTCGGGCTCTGGTCGCTCGGGGTCGCCCTCGGCGTCGGGCTTCCGCTGGGGCTGCTCGCCGCCGTGAGGCGCAACACGTGGGTGGACTACCTCTGCTCGTCGGCCTCCATGATCGGGATCTGCATCCCCACCTTCGTCATGGGCCCGCTCCTGATCCTGGTGTTCGCCATCCATTTCGGCTGGTTCAACGCGTCGGGCTGGTACGGCCCGGTCGACCGCGTGCTGCCGAGCCTGACCCTGGGCTCGGTCTACGCCGCCTACGTGGCGCGGCTGACGCGCGGCGGCATGCTCGAGGTGCTCAGCCAGGACTACATCAGGACCGCCCGGGCCAAGGGCGCGAGCGAGACGCGGGTCCTCCTCAAGCACGCCCTGCGCGGGGGCCTCTCCCCCGTCGTTTCCTTCCTAGGCCCGGCGATAGCCGGGATCGTCACCGGCTCCTTCGTCATCGAGACGATCTTCCAGGTGCCCGGCATCGGCCGGGAGTTCGTCAACTCGGCGTTCAACCGCGACTACACGCTGGTCCTGGGTACGGTCGTCCTCTACGCGGGCTTCCTGATAGGGATGAACCTGGTGGTCGACGTCGTCCAGGTGTGGCTCAACCCCAAATTGAAGTTCGAGTGAAGCCCGACGAGACCGAGCGCGGCCATTCCCTCTGGAGCGACGCCTGGCACAGGCTGCGGCGCAACCGGGCCGCGTTCGCGGGCGCGATCCTCCTCGTCCTCCTGGCGCTCGCCTGCGCGGCGGGCCCGATCTTCTCCCAGTCCTACGAGGAGCAGAACCTGGACCTCGGTGCCGCGCCGCCCTCGATGCAGCACTGGCTCGGGACGGACACCCTCGGGCGGGACCTCCTTGCGCGCACGCTCTACGGCGGGCGGATCTCCATCATGGTCGGCGTGGTGGCGACGTTCGTCGCCCTGGCGATCGGCGTCACCTACGGCGCCGTCGCGGGCTACTTCGGGGGGAAGGTGGACGCGTTCATGATGCGGGTGGTCGACATCCTCTACGCCCTGCCCTTCGCGATCTTCGTCATCCTGCTCATGGTGTTCTTCGGCCGGAACATATTCCTGCTGTTCTTCGCGATCGGGGCCGTGGAATGGCTCACGATGGCCCGCATCGTCCGGGGCCAGGTGCTCTCCATCAAGCGCATGGAGTTCATCGAGGCGGCGCGGGCGCTGGGGCTTGGCCGCAGGAGGATCATTTTCCGGCACGTGATCCCGAACGTCCTCGGCCCCGTCATCGTCTACACGAGCCTCACGATCCCCGCGGTCATGCTTCTCGAGTCCTTCCTCAGCTTCCTCGGGCTCGGGGTCCAGGCCCCCATGAGCTCGTGGGGCGTGCTCATCAAGGACGGTTCCGAGAAGATGGAGGAGTTCTGGTGGCTCCTGGTCTTCCCGGGAGCCCTCTTCTTCCTGACCCTGCTCTCGCTCAACCTCCTTGGCGACGGGCTCCGGGACGCCCTCGACGTCCGGGCCTCGAAGGACTAGACGCTCCCTCGCCCCCACCATGCTCCGCAGATTCAAGCCCTACTTCTCCTACCTCAGGCCGGTGCGCCGGATCCTCGCGGGGGCCATATTCTGCGGGATCGTCTACGGCGCCGCGACGGGCCTGGGGCTGCCGCTCATGCAGCACTACATCTTCCCCCGGGTGTTCGACCCGAGCTTCCCGCCCCTGCCCGGGTGGCAGATCCTTGCGGTCGCCATGTGGCTCCCGATCGTCTTCACCTTTCGCGGCATCGCGGGCTACCTGAACAGCTACCTGATCCAGGTCGCCGGCGTGCGCATACTCGAGGCGCTCCGGCTCGACTATTTCCGCAAGCTCCAGGTCCTGCCCCTCTCGTTCCTTCAGCGCCAGACGACGGGGGACATCATCTCGCGCGGCCTGGCGGACACGAACCAGCTGCAGACCACCCTGACGACCATCGCAAACGACGGGATGAAGCAGCCCGCGACCCTCCTGTTCGCCCTGGGCTCCATCATCTGGATCACGGCCCGCCAGGAGGGCGTCGGCCTGATGCTCGCCAGCCTGGCTATAATCCCGCTGTGCGTCTTCCCCATCCGCTACGTCGGCAAGAAGCTGGTCAAACGCGCCTACCAGATGCAGACGCAGATGGGCTCCGTGACCAACAGCCTGAGCGAGAACCTGGGCGCGGCGAAGGAGGTTCGCGCGTTCGGACTCGAGGAGCGCCAGGCCGCGGCGTTCGCCGCCGAGACGTCCGCCCTGATCCGGGTCCAGATCAAGGTGGCGAAGTACGCCCAGGCGCTGACCCCGGCCATCGAGATCCTTTCGGCGTTCGGGATGGCGATCGTGTTCGTCTACGCGTACCGCGGGCACGTGAAGTTCGAGGACTTCCTGACGATCATCACGGCCGTCTACATAAGCTACGACCCGATCAAGAAGCTGGGCGGCATCAACAACGAGATGAAGAGGGGCGAGGCCGCCCTGAACCGCCTCGAGGTGGTGTTCAACGAGCCGGTGACGATCAGGGATCCCGCCGATCCCGCGAAGGTCGGCCGGGTCAGGGGCGACATCGCTTTCGAGGCCGTGACCTTCGCCTACAAGTCGGAGGAGCCGGTGCTGACCGCCGTGTCGGCCGTGATCCCCGCGGGAACGGTCTGCGCCCTGGTGGGCCCGAGCGGCGCGGGAAAGACGACGTTCGCCAACCTCGTGCCGCGTTTCTTCGACGTGGACGGGGGCAGGGTCGCGATCGACGGGATCGACGTGCGCCAGATGAGGCTTTGCGACCTGAGGGGCAACATCGCCCTGGTCTCCCAGGATCCCGTGCTCTTCAACGACACGGTGCACAACAACCTGCTCCTCGGGCGCCTGGACGCCACCCCCGAGGAGGTCCGGGCCGCGGCCCGCAACGCCCACGCCGACGAATTCATCCTCTCGTTCCCCCAGGGCTACGACACCGTCGTCGGGGAGCGGGGCGCCAGGCTCTCGGGCGGCCAGAAGCAGCGCCTGGCCGTCGCCCGTGCGTTCCTCAGGAACGCCCCCATCCTGATCCTTGACGAGGCCACCTCGGCCCTCGACTCCCACAGCGAGCAGATGATCCAGGACGCCCTGCGCAGGCTCGTCGTCGGCAAGACCGTCATCATCATCGCGCACAGGTTCAGCACGATACGCGACGCCTCGCTCATCCTCGTCTTCGACAGGGGCTCCATCGTGGCGCAGGGCGACCACGCCCAGCTCTATTCGGGCAACAGGCTCTACCAGAACCTGTACGACCGCCAGAGGACCGAGGCGGTCTGAAGGGGGGAGTCTCCCGATGGCCGCCATGCCGCAGCACGCGAGGGTCCTCGTCATCCGGCGCCGCTACCTGGGCGACGTGGTCCTCCTCGGCTCCCTCTTCCGGAACCTTAGGCTCCACTGGCCCGGGGCGCACCTCGCCGCCCTCGTCGAGCCGGCGTACGCGGGAATCCTCGCGCTCAATCCCGATGTCGACGAGGCGATGGCCCTGCCCGGGGGCCTGTCCGCGTGGCCCGGCTTCCTCGCAAGGCTCCGGCGGGTCGGCTTCACCCATGTTCTCGACCTCGACAACACCGAGAAGACGGCGCTCATCGCGCGGCTGAGCGGGGCCGCCTTCCGGGTGGCCCTCCATCACGGCGCCCACCCCGTGAGGCTGCGGGGCCTCTATTCCGACGTCGCCTACGAGCCGGCGTCCGTGCACGAGAACCAGCCCATCAGCGAATACTACCTGTCCGCGCTCCGCCCCGCGGGCGTGCCCGTCTCGACCCGCGAGGTCCGGCTGGTCCCCCGCGATTCCGATGTCGCCGATTGGCGGCGCATTGTCGGCGCCCAGGGCATGACGCTCCTCGTTCATCCGGGCAGCCGCAGTCCGAGCAGGATCTGGCCCGCCGAGCGGTTCGCGGCCGTGTGCGACAGGGTGCAGGATGAACTCGGGGTCCAGGTCGTGCTCGTCGGGGGCGCCGCCGAGCGCGGGCTTTTGGCCGGGATCCGCGGCAAGGCCAAGACCCACGTGCTGTCGATCGGCGATCCTCCCACGCTGCCCCGGCTTGCCGCGCTCGCGCGCTCGTGCACCGCGCTGCTGTGCCATGACAGCGGCCCGATGCACGTGGCCGCCGCGGTCGGAACCCCTGTCGTCGCGCTCTACGGCTCTCAGAATCCCGTCCTCTTCAGGCCCCACGGCGCGGGCCACACGCAGCTTGCTCCGGCGCTGCCTTGCACCCCGTGCGTCGAGCCGGCTGCGTGCGTGCCCGGCGATTCGTACCGCACCTACTGCGTTCGCAGGCTCACGGTCGACCAGGTCTTTGCCGCCTTGAAGGCGACCCTGTCGCGCGCATCATCCGGGTGACGCATGCCGGACGAGCCCCACAGATTCAGCCGAGTGGCCGAGGACTTGATCGCATCGCTCCGCAGGGTCCCGTCGGAGGACCCAAGGGGCATACGAAGGCATCCCTCGCGCGCGTTCGTCGAGCTTGTCGACTCCCTGAGGGCCAAGCACGGGATCGGCCGGCCGACCGCCGAGCAGTCGATCCGCGAGAGATGGCCCGAGATCGTGGGCCCTGCCAACGCCTCCTACTCGAACGCCGTGAGGATCGACGAGAGGGGGCGGCTCGTCGTCCACGCCACGCACGCCGTCGTCCGGAACGAGCTTTTTCTGAACCGCGCCGAGATCATCGAGAGGATCCGCAGGGTGCCCGGCTGCGGCTCGATCAAACAGCTTCACCTCTCCCAGGGCTGAGCCGGCCTCCTTCAATTTTGGCCTTGCGCCTTGGTCCGGGGTTTTTGAAGTTATTCCCTTGCGTCAGTGGGTTCCCGACAGTTGGGGGACCTGCCATGACTGGTCCGGCATCCCGCCGGATTGGAACGGTGACGCCGGCTAAGCCGAGGTTACCCCTTGGTGGTGCGGGCGGCACGGGGCCTGAAAGGGTCCTCTATAGTCATGCAACTCAACTATATAACAATGCCTACAGCTGCCAAGCCAGAGATCATCGCAGAATACAAGACCCACGACAAGGACACCGGTTCGAGCGAGGTGCAAATCGCCCTGCTCACCGCGCGCATCAACCACCTGACCGAGCACCTGCGCACCCACAGGAAGGACTTCCACTCCCGCCGCGGACTGCTGCAGATGGCGAGCCGACGCCGCAAGCTGCTCGATTACCTCAAGCAGCACAATCTGCCAAAATACAATGAATTGCTGCAGAAGCTGAACCTGCGCAAATAACGCTTTCGCCAAACAGGCGACCCGATCCGCGGGTCGCCTGTTGTCGTTAAGGCACTCGACACAATACCGGGACATTTCCGTTTGCCGCCTCGGCAAGCCCCCGAAGCCCCGGGGGCGCCAAACGGAAATCTCTCGGGTCTTGTAGCGAGACCGACGAAAGCCCGCACGGCCCGCGCGCCGCGCGGCCTGCCAAATCCAAAAGCCCCGCTCCGCATTCCAGACATGCATCGGGGCCCGACCACTAACAATCAGAAACCCAAGACATGAATCAGAAACATATCGTCACCGTCCCGGAATACGGGATCAAGTTCTCCACGGG
>CAYVKH010000071.1:15141-15787 GCA_964451965.1 uncultured Opitutaceae bacterium | reverse complement strand
CTCGTCCTCCGTGCTTGATCCTACGCTCGAACTCAATCAAGGGAGGGGAGGGACTTCGTCCCTCCCCTCGGACCCCTCCCTCAATATTCATTCTTATTTTCTCCGATCCCCTGCCTAACCGATGGGGTCCCTCTCATTTGTCAGAAAGCGCAACCTCCTCAAAAAGCGGAAGATGCGATTCTGACGGCCGCCCATCACCGGGCTCTCCACCATTAAGTGGGCTCTCCACCATGAAGTGGGGACAGGGATCGTAGACGGACGAGGTTATGGGTTATCCGCATTGGGCGATGGTTTTTCTAAGTGTCGCCCTAGTGTCCCCTTTTTACCTCTGTGCGGGCCCTAAGAGTGAAGTACCATTAAGGGGACCGACGGTCCCGCCCGCTTAACGCTGAGGACTCTACCCAATACACCCGTGTCTCTATCCAAGTACGCTCCATCCGCGAGAATCGATGTCCTAAGAAAAAACGGAAACCAGACAGACGATGAATGCGAGCGATGGCAGGGTGAAGTCGGACGGGACGACCACGCTGCCGCCAGATGAGCGGCCGCGTGTCGGGAAGACCTACTGCCCCGCTGGTGGCGTCGCTGGAGTCACTGGCTGGGGTACCGGCGTCACCGGTGGCGTCCCTGGCTGCGGTACCGGATT
>CAYVKH010000071.1:0-15041 GCA_964451965.1 uncultured Opitutaceae bacterium | reverse complement strand
CACCGGCGTCCCCGGCGTCCCTGGCTGCGGTACCGGATTCACCGGCGTCCCCGGCGTCCCTGGCTGCGGTACCGGATTCACCGGCGTCCCCGGCTGGGGGGGTACCGGCTTCACCGGCGGCATCACTGGTGGCATAGCTGCCGCGACGTTGCGATCAGTCTCAGATGAGGCGAATAACGCGATAGGGCCAGCGACAAGAACAAGCAGCACCGACAAGTTTTTAATCTTCATAAGTTTAGGATACAGCTTACGCTGCTTGTGTCTCTGCTGCTATGGGGTGAACAATGTATGTAGAATGTACAATCCATCGGCGTCTAATCTAACAGACGATCATTGACGCATTGAGACGCCGAACCTCCGGCTCGAGCTGGCGCAGTTCCAACAGGCGCAGCTCGAGAAGCATATTAGTGGTAAGATTTCCTGGCAACGTGATGTTACCACAGCGACCGAGAGTGCCATCCTAGTTGATGTCAACTGTGGTTCAACCTCGCGCAGAAAGTGAACACCCCATGGTCCTTATGCGATCTTCGGTTCAAACTGGCACCCTATGCAAAAAGAACAATCAGTCGACGTGAAATCGGGGACCCAGGATAAAATCGAAGGCAATGCGAAAACTATCGCGGGCAAGATCAAGGAAGAGGCCGGCAAGGCAGTCGGAAACTCCCGACTGGAAGCCAAAGGCGATTGCGATCAGATTGAAGGTAATGCCCAGAAGAAGGTTGGTGAGATAAAGAAGGTGTTCGGTAAGTAAACGAGTTCGATTTACTTTAAGACGCGATTTGCCGAAGGGAACATATCGGCGGCGTGTTCAACTATTATAGAAATCATGAACAACGAGGTGGTCCCCAACTGTTAGACAAAGGACCGCTGGTTTTTGGTTATAGAGAAGGATGCCGGATGGATGCCTTGGCCGATGCCGAGGACAGAGGCGACGAAGCCTGCCGCAGGCATTTTCCCAGGTGATCTGAATGGCCTTCCGAGGTAATTGACGCCGACTTTTCTCAGCGTAGTGTTTGTCGAGCAACTATACCGAAGCGGCAGGCGCCTTCGACGGAGTTCGGTTAACGACTGCGCATGTCGTTGGAATCTGATCAAAGTGAAAAGGCAAAGTCGTGAGCTGGAACAATGGGTAAAAGTGACTTCCAGCAGCGATCTCCCGCTGGGTATTTCGTCAGCGAACAGCGAGAAAACGCTCGCAGAACGGCGACGGCACCGAAATCGGATCGCCCGTGCTAGTGAGCCGGCCGGTCGAGGCGTCGACGCGAAAGACGACGGCGTTGTTGCTGTCCTCGTTCGTGACAACGATCCAGCGGGCGCTCGGATCGATGGCGAAATTCCTCGGCTTCCTTCCCCCGCTGGGAACGTGTTCCACCAGCGAGAGCCGGCCCGTGCCGGGATCGATCGCAAAGACGGCGAGACTGTCGTGGCCGCGATTCGAGCCGTAAAGAAATTTCCCGTTGGGATGTATCTCAAGTTCGGCGCACATGCTGACGCCTCTGAAATCGGCGGGCAGCGTCGAGACCGTCTGAAACCGCGAGAGCATTCCCCGCGATGAATCCCACGTGAATCCGATGATCGTGCTGGCGATTTCGTTGATGAGGTAAACCCAGCGGCCGTTCGGATGAAAGCGCACGTGCCGAGGGCCCGAGCCGGGCCCGATCGCGGCGAAAGGCGGATCGTTGGGTGTGAGTGTTCCCGTTTCTTCGTCGAAGCGGTAGACGTAGAGCCGGTCGTTGCCGAGGTCGGGAACGAGCGCGAAGCAGTTCGATGGATCGAGGACGATCGCATGGGCGTAGGCGTGCGTCTGGCGCTGCGGGCTCACGCTTCGCCCGGTGTGCTGGTCGAAGGCGGTCCAGTCGCCGATCGACCCGTCGGACCGAAGTGCGAACGCGGCAACGCTGCCGCCGTCGTAGTTGGCGACGAGCGCGAAGCGGCCGGTGTGGTCGAGCGTGATGAAACTCGTGTCGCCGCCGCCCGCGAGCACGCGATTCAGCAGCGTGAGCCGGCCGGTATGCGGTTCGACCGCGTAGGCAGAGAGACCGCCGGGCGTGCCGGAGTTGCACGTGTAAAGCCGACGGCCGTCCAGTGAGAGCACGAAGAAGGCGGGCTCCTTCGCCTCGAGCAGGAACTCTGGTTTCGTGAGCACGCCGGCGTCTGGGTCGAAATGCGCGAGCGAAAAACCGACGCCGGGGCCGGAGCTGTGCGAACCAAAATAAACCAGCGTATCGGCAGCGAAGACGGACTGGGTCTGCGCGAACGCGAACAAAATGAGCGTTGGGAGACGCGGCGAATTCATGACGGCGGAATGGATGAGCCTCAGAAAAACACCTTCCACACGACGTCATCGCCGGTGTTCGTGGTCGTGTCGACCTTGAGTAGCGTGCCGTCAGTAGAAATCGTCGCAGTCAGCCCGCCCGACAACTCCACGCGCTTGGCACAGAAGCCCGCAGGAACGTAAATGCGCAGCTCATAAGGATCGCCGGCGACTGCGCGCGAAACGCCGTGCAGCACGTGCACGCCGGCGTCATAAGCGAGATCCTTGAGATCGACGGCCATTTGCCGGATGTGCCGGCTCGTCGAAATCAGCACCGGATGGTCCTGCGCCTCCACGACGCTGTAAATGTCGCAGTCGTAGGGTCTTAGGGCGCGCGGCGTGAACGTGCCTTTGAACGGGCCGACGAGCTGCCGGCTCCAGAATTCATAAGCTACATATTCCTTGTTGGGGTCGAGCCGGAGGTCCCTCGCGGCGTCGAGCGAGGTGGCGAAGTCGGATTTGCCGCGGCCGGTCTGGCCCAGGTCGGTGAAATTGAAGATCGCGACCACATTCCAACTGCCCCACCGCCTGGCGATCGGCATGTTCCAAACCTGCGCCGGCTTCCGGTCGAACAGATCCACGGGATACGCGGTGTCCATCGTCGGTGGGCTGACGCGTTTCAGGAGTTCGATCCGGTCCGCCGGGTAAGGCACGTCGAACGCCTCCGAGACGAAGAGCGTGCTGCCCGCGATCGCGTGGAAACAGGCGTCGACCTTGGCCTGCGCGGCCGTGAACTGCGAATCCTTTCCGGAATTGTATTTGTAGATGTGAAAACCGTCGCCGTCGTTCCAGAACACGCGGCCGTTATAGAAAAACCGGTTCGTGCAGCCGAAGACCGATTCGGCGAAGAGGCCGTTGAACTCGATGTTGGCGAGTTGAGGGAAAAGGTTCTCGTAGCCGTGGTCGGCGTCTTCAGAAACCCGGCAAATATCGACAAGGCCGTAGGAGTGGTCGACGGGCTGCATGTTCGAGCGGATGACCATGCGCGGGGCCTTCATGTCGATGACCTCGCGCCACGGCGCGCCGGCGGCGTGGTAGGTTTCAAGTGCGCTGCGGAACGGATCGAACTGGCCCGGCCATTTGTCCCACCAATCCGAGAAATCCATCTCGACGCGGCCGGTCTGCTGCTCGTGGCCGACGACCCACGCGAAGGCGCGCTCGCGCTCGAGCCGGATAGTGAGCGGGTTCGAGAAATCGATGACTCGCTCGCCTTCGTATTTCGGCGTGTGGATAGGGAGGAAACATTCCGCCGGATACTTGACACGCGAGGGACGTCCCTGTGTGGCGCCGCCGGAGCCATACAGGCCCCAACTTCCGCTCGGCGCGGGCCCGCCGAGGCCCCAATAGAACGCGTCGAGGCCGTATTCCTTAAAGAAGGCGGCGGCCTTCGCGGTGGAGCCACCGGACATCCAACCATGGAAACGGCTGTAGTCGTTGGCGACCCATTCGCGGTCGTCGAGATTGATCGGTCGGCGCTGTTTTAGACGGATGTCGTGCGCGATCGCGATCAGGTCGGCCTGGTGCTCCATCGCGCGGACTGCGTCGTGGTTGAAATCAATCAGGAGTTCTTCGCCGGGGAACTCTTCGCCGGCTGGAATCGTGATCTTGTAGCTGCAGTATCCGCGCAGCTGCATCCGGTCGGGAGTCTTTCCTGTCCAGCCTGCGGCGATCTCGAAACGCGAGGCGCCCTTCCTCGTCGTCACATGACCGACCAGCAGGCTGTTGCCCGTTTCCATATCGCGCACGACGTGGTTAACCTCGTAGCGAAGCGGCATGATCAAATGGATTACCGGCCAAAGCTCGTAGTAATCGCGGTTTCGCGAGTGGGTGCCGAGGTCCGTCCATCGATCTTCGGTTCCGCCGAGCCGGGCATCGCCGGAAACGAACACATCCATGTCGCCGAGCTCAACCGCATGGCCAGTGGAGTTCGCGCGGCCTAGGCTCACAAGAAGATCGGTGCCGGTCCTGCTGACTGCGATCGCGTAATCGAAGTCAAGCTGGCCGGCTTTCTCTCCGTGCAACGTAACCGTGGTGAATTCGCCGAGCCTGTTAATATCGTGCTCGTCGATGGAGCTCGTCACCGTCCAACCGGATGGATCGTCGCCAGGCAGAAAATGAACGTCGTTCAACTGCATCGGTGTGCCCTTGACGCTCGCGGACCAACGACACGCATTGGGATCCACAAAAACCGAGAGTTTTTCGGTGTCGATGTGAAGGAGCGGAACCGACGCGAGCGCAACCGGACTCAGCACGACGGCAAACGATACCAGGCCGAGGAGATGCGGCGTATTCATGGTAGGGCGGCGGTAGCTGCGGGAAGGCCCGCGGCTGTGACCGAGAGGTGAGCGGCGCCCATCGCCGAGGTGCGTTGCACGGTCGCGAGGAGCCGGCCGTGGTAGGAGTTGCGCGTGTCCGTCTTAAAGATTCCGCTGTAGTCGAGGTCTCCCGAATCCAGGCCGATGAGACGGCCGGCGCCATCGACCTTCACGGTCACTGCGGCGTTCGCATCGGTGACGGTAAGGCCGGTGGCATCAACGAGCGTGATTTCAAATAGTGCGACGTCGCTGGCGATCGGCACGGTAAGCGGCGTGAGCTGCACGCGGACGGCCGCGCCGGCGGTGCGGAGTTCCGACGCGGCGACCTTCTGGCCACCGCGATAAGCGACGGAGGAGAGGACGCCGGGCGCGAAGGGGACACTCCAATCACTCGCGTAAAGATCGTGCGAGACGGGATGGCGGCCGAGAGAATGATCGTTGAGGAATAGCTCGACCTCATCGCAATTCGTGACGGCGCGGACCGTGAGCTGAGCCCCGGCGGTCCAGTTCCATTTGAGCAGCGCGGGCTCCGGGCGCGTGGGACGGTCGGGCTTCTCGCCGGTGAGGACGACGAGTTGGACGACGGGATCGTCGCGCCAGTAGGCGGCGCGGCGGAAGAACTCGGACTTTTTTCCGCCCGCGATATCGAGAAAGCCGGAGCCGGAGCCGCGGCGCGGGAAGGCGTGTGATTCGCCGAGGTAGTCGATGCCGGTCCAGATGAACTCGCCGATTACGTAGTCGTGGTCACGCACGCCAAGCCAGTTGTGGACCTGGTTGCTTGTCTCGGTTCCGAACATGAGCCGGCGCGGGAAGCGTTCGCGCTCGGGCGCATAGGTGCGCTCCTTGTAGATGCGGTCGATGTAATTGTAGCCCATGATATCGAGCTGGTCCATGAAACCGTTGCGGGACGAGACGAACGACTGGTCGCAGGCGGAGGTAGCAAGGCGTGTGGGATCCTCTTCGTGACATATGGCGACGAGTCTTTTCGCCATCTTCCAGCCGTCGTCGTCGAACTGGTTGGGTATTTCGTTGCCGATGCTGTAGAAAACGACGCTCGGGTGGTTGCGATCGCGCCGAAGCATGGCGCGCAGGTCGGCTTCGTACCACTGGTCGAAGTAGAGGTGGTAGCCGTATCTCGCCTTGCCGCGCGGATTTTCGGTGGGGTTGTGCGTCCAGTCGCGGTTCCATTCGTCGAAGGCTTCATCAAAAACGTATAGGCCGAGGCGGTCGCAAAGATCGTAGAACTCCGGCGCAAATGGATGGTGGCTCGGGCGAATGGCGTTGCAGCCCATCTCCTTCAACTGGGCAAGACGCCAGGCCCAGACCGCGAGCGGAACGGCGTTTCCGAACGAGCCGGCGTCCTGATGGACGCAGATGCCCTTGAGCTTCGTCGGCTGGCCGTTGACGAGCAGGCCGCGATCGGGGTCGAACGTGAGCTGGCGGATGCCGAAAGGGGTGGACGTTTCGTCGAGCGTGCGGCCGTCGAGGGAAAGCGTGCAGCGCAGCTGATAAAGCACCGGCGTGTGCTCGGACCAAAGCCGGGGCTTCGGCACGGTGAGCCACTGCGTGGCGTGCTGAACGGCTTGCTGGCTGACGAGGGTGACCTTCGACTCGGTGCCGGTGACTTCAGTGCCGTCGGGGGCAAGTACCGTGCTGCGCAGAACGAGTTCGCGTTTCACAGGCTTCACCTGCCATGCGTCCTTCAGCCACGTTTGACGTTCCTCTTCCGTGAAAAAATGGGCGTCGATGATTGCGTCGCATTCAACGACCGCTTGTTCGGGAGAGATCTGCGGCGTCGAGACGCGAAGGCCTCCGTCGAGATGAAAGTGGGTGTAACCCGTAACGATCAGCCGGACATGGCGGTAGATTCCCGCGCCGGCATACCAGCGCAGGGCCGGCTCAGCGGAGTCGTCGACGCGGACTGAGAGGACGTTGGCTGTACCATCGGTCTTCAAAGAGTCGGTGAGATCGTAGCGGAAGCCGATGAAGCCATACGGCCGGCGTCCAAGGAGTTCGCCATTGATCCAGACCTCGCTGTTCATATAGACCCCGTCGAATTCAACGATGACCTTCCGGCCAGCGGTCCCGGGCGGAAGCGTGAAACTCTTCCTATACCAGCCGATGCCGTGCTGAAAGAATCCAGTTTCCTTTTCGCCGTCGGGCGGCGGTGTGAACGGACCCTCGACGCTCCAGTCGTGCGGCACGTCGAGCGTTCGCCAGCTCGAATCGTCGAACGCAGGCGTCTTGGCGGCCGCTTCATCGCCGAGGTGGAAGCGCCAGCCGAAGTCGAAGGGAATGATCTCCCGCAGTGCAGGTGCCGGTTCAGCGGCGGGTGAAATGGCCGCCAGGGCGAGAGAAAGAAAGGCTCCAAGGGCGAGCCGACGATATAGGAAGATGAACGGGGCGCCGTAAGACATAACGGAAATAACGGGACGGGGACTTGGTAATGAGGCAAAGACCCATGTTTGACTCGGTCTGGGCACAGTTGATTCAGAGATTGGCTGGTCTTTTTTCAAGTTCTACGTTGAGGACGTTGCGAAACCCGAGCGGACGCGCCGTCGTCCCATCCGCGAAAGCCGGCGCGCGCCCGATTCGGGGTCACGCAATGGAGGCTATGATAGTAGTGCTGATGATTGTATTCGCCTCTATGTTTGCGGCAGCACAGCGGCCTCAGGATCAGCCGCAAATCCAGATTAGTGGAGTCGTCCAGCCGCGCATAGAAATCGTCAAACAATCGGCATTGAAACAGCCATTTCCCGGGGATAAGTCATTGATAATGAATAAAGCCCTTAGGTTCGATCCCAGCCCGGGCAGCCATTTCACTTCGGAATACAAAAAGATTTCTCGAGAACCCAAACATTGGATGAGAGTGACTTAGGAATCTAGATCGCCGAAGTATCACCCACCTTTTGTGTCCAATACCCAATTGAGTCCCAATGCTCAGCCGGGATGGAACCACAAGGTACGCCCTTCACCTCGAAACATGATGTTGCCGAACTGCTAGTCTTTCGACTCCGGCGCTTGAATTTGATCATTTGCGGGGATAAACCTGCTCGAACCCCTTATGCCGCAAATACTCCGCGGGATTGCACTCGCATTGCTCCTCGGCACGCCGGCATTTGCTGCGATCGCCCCCGTACCCGTTCGCGTTGAAAATGGTTGGGTTGAGGGCGCCCAAGATGGGGAGTTGGCCGTTTACCTTGGCATTCCCTTTGCGGCCCCTCCGGTGGGCCCGCTGCGCTGGCGCCCGCCGGAACCTGCCGCCGACTGGACCGGGGTGCGGCCGGCTAAGGAATACGCCTCGACCCCCATTCAGAAGCTGGAAGCCTGGGAGGGGCCTCTGCACATCAGCGAAGACTGTCTCTATTTGAATGTCTGGAGCCCGGCAAAATCGCCAAACGAAGGGCTTCCTGTGATGGTCTGGATCTACGGCGGCGGATTCTCGGGCGGTTCCACTGCAATCGGCCAATACCATGGCGAGCCCCTGGCCCGCCGAGGCGTAGTTGTGGTGAGCATCGGCTACCGGGTCGGAGCGCTTGGCTTTCTGGCACTGCCTGAACTCAGCTCCGAGTCCCCCCATCACGTCTCCGGCAATTACGGCCTGCTTGACCAGATCGCAGGCCTGCGCTGGGTGCAGCGCAACATCGCCGCTTTCGGCGGCGATCCCCGCAAGGTGACGATCTTCGGCGAGTCCGCCGGAGGAATCGCAGTCAATCTCCTTGCCGCCTCGCCCCTGGCTCACGGGCTCTTTCAAGGCGCCATCTCCGAGAGCGGTGGGTCCCTGGGCCCCACTCGTACCCCGCCCTCCTTCGGCGAGAACATGCAGCTTCTATCCGCCGCCGAACAGGATGGCCTGGGCTTTGAGCGCGGCCTTGGAGCCGCGTCCTTGTCGCAATTGCGCCAAATCTCGGCGCAGCAGATACTGGACGCCTCACCCGGATTGGGACGTTTTTGGCCCGCGGTCGATGGCTGGGTGGTGCCCGGCGACCCTTATCGTGTGTACGAGGAAGGCCGACAGAACGACACGAACATTTTGGTCGGGATCAACTCCGATGAGGGCGCGCTTTTCGGCGGCCCCCCAAGCCGCGAGGCATATATCGCTATGGTCAAAGGCCGCTTCGGCCCCTTTGCCGAAAAAATCTTCAGTCAGTATCCTTCCGGACCCGACACCTGGCACCAGTCCGGAATGGATCTCACGCGGGACGCCGGCTTTGGTTGGAGCACCTGGTCGTGGGCGCGCCTGCAAGCGAGGACGGGCAAGGGCCACGCCTACTTGTACTACTTCGACCATATTCCGCCACGTTCACAGGCGGTGCCGTGGGCCCACGCGATAGGTACAGCCCATTCAGAGGAAGAACCCTACGTGTTCGGGAATTTCGACCCGGCGCTGCACTGGACGCCCGGGGACCTAAAGCTTGGACAGGACGTTTCCACCTACTGGACCAACTTCGCAAAATACGGCGTCCCGAATGGAAACGGTCTACCCGACTGGCCCGGATTCAGCGATGCCTCCCCACGGGTTATGTACTTCACCGACGGCCCCCACGTTGGTGACCTTCCCAATCGGCTGAAACTCGAAGTGCTCGACGCCTACTATGCCTGGCGCCGAACTCCCGACGGGGAAGCCTGGGTTCGCCAGGCCCCATCAGCCACAAAGCCGCGTTGACTGGAACTCAACGAGCCAACCAACGCAAAGCACTCAGCAGGGGCCAAGTGTGTTGTGCGGCACGGCAAGCTTCTCGGCAGCGGTACTCGTTGGCGGTTCATTCTTGGCGAATGGTTGGTCGCTCGAAAGTGTTCTCTTTAGAGCCCGGACCCGCATAGCTGGCAAACCTCTCGCCTACGATGTCGACGCCTCCGTTGCAGATTCAGCACCTCCCAGCGGCGACAGATCCGTTCAGCGGTAGGTCTCCACAAATTCCGGCTGGTAGGGATCTATTGTGAAGGCGTTTTCGTAGTGCCGATCGTAGAGGATGCTACTAGACCTCCCCTTGAGCTCGATTCGTTTCGGCGTTCCATCGAGATTCAAGTAAAGAAGATGGGCAGCATCGATCTGACGAGCCATCACGCCCTCAGGCACAACGGGCCCCGTGTTGATGCCGAGCCGGCTTATCAGATCACTTACGATCGGTTCCAGCACGTTCTCCCTTGCCGGCAGTCCGACGTAGATTGCGGTGCCAGCTCCAAAGTTGTGCGAAGTAATTATCGGGTAGTCTTGATCCAGGCCGACAATTTGGCCGAGCACCGTAGCACCCTGGGCGTGAATCACGTCGAATCGAGGCGACTGGCTATCTAAACTTTGGCCGCCGAAGGAGAGGCGAAGCGAGTCTCCCTTCAGCCCAAGCTTCGAAAGCTCGTTAAATTGTTCTGTCTCCTCGAAACCGGAAATGCGGATTCCAAAGACGTCACTTAGGCGTCCGGGGAGAGCGCTAGAGTATACCTGTCCGTGCTCATCTAGCATGGCAGAATACCCGGTCATGATCACGGCTCCCCCCCTTCGCACGAACTCGCGAATGCTGTCGGCCGTGGCCGCATCCATGAGCGCGACACCGGGAACCACCAGCAGCTTGTAGTGCAGGGAGCTCCGGCTGATCTCAACCACGCTCGTTTCGACATTTCGTCGGTTGAAGACATTGAATGCCGTCTGGATCTGGTTGTCGTGATATTCCGGAAACCGGGCGCTTGCGATCTGGCTGTCGAATGAGAAGGCCAGCCCTACCTCGGGGTGCGGGTGGTAGGGAAATCCGTGAGGTCCAATCTTCCTAAACTCAGCGGCTATCATCCTGTATTCCTCGTACTTCCGGTTGGGCACACCGTCCCAATCGACCATCCCCTGCAAGTACTGCTCCTCGCCCCCGTGCATGGCCTGCCACGTCCAGCCGCACACCATCTGGTTTCCCTCCATCAGCGAGGCATAGGCCGACTTGCGGATGGAGCCCGGAACCGCCGTGTGGGTGGTGAATTCCGTGCACCAGAACGGGGTCGTGTTCTCGAATTGGATCCTCGCCATTCCGAAGAGCGCCTGCTCAATGCCCTCGTTCTTCTGCAACGAATTGCCCGGGTAAAATCCGCAGCCGCCGCGGGCGATTTTCCCCGCGTACGCGAGCCCCGAGTAGTCGAAATACTTCGAGTAGCTGTAGTACCACATGTTTGTGGTCGTTAGCACGCCTGGGGCGTTCTCATTCACTCTTGCGATTACCTTTTGAAGGATTCCGCATACCTCGGAGGAGACAAAGCGCCGAAAATCGAGCACCCGTTCGGGCGGGCCCTCGACCGCTCCCGAGGCCGGCAGGCCCACTTCGTCAAAGGCTCCAATCCTCCGAGACCACCGCTGCGAGGCCCAGGCAACATTAAGGTTGTCAACCGTGCCGTACTTCACCTGCAGCCACGCGATGAAACGCGCCTTCACCGTCGGCGAGTAAGAGATCGGTCCATCGCCGGGCTCGTTGTCGATCCCGAACGCGAGCAATGCGGGATGCTTTGCGTAGCGCCGGGTAATCGCGTCTGTGAAGCGAAGGGCGTACTGCTGATACATGGGGTCGCCCACATCCACCATGTAGCGGTGATTGGGATAGAGCACATTTCCGCTGCTGTCGGTGATGTCCATCGACGGGTACTTCTGATGCAACCAGATAGGCGCCGGCCTCACCGCGATATCCAGGACGACCTTAATCCCGGCGTCGTTCATCATGTCCATCACTTGGTCGAACCAAGTGAATGTGAACTTCCCGTCCGTGGGCTCGTAGCTGTCCCAGGCCAAGTGCCCCATTCGCACGACATGGAAGCCCGCGGCCTTCATGAGCGCTATGTCGTGCTTCCATGTTTCCGGGTTCGAGTCATGGGGGTGATAGTTTGTGCCCACATAGAGCTCTTGGGCGGATACTGCGGAGGCGAGTGTGAGTAGGGCGGCTAGAACGGCTGCACGGAACAGGGAGGATATCCGCATGGTGGGTGATTGGGGTTACGCAGAATGTTCTAAGGGGCTGAATCCAGAATCGACAGCCCCAAACAAGGGCCGCGTCGTGTGGCCGGCATGGGGAGCGGCTATCGCAGCGGGCTTAGCTCTATGAACCACACGTCGTTTTCGCGCGTCTCAAAGCCGCGATAGAAGCTCGATTCGGGCCCGATCCGTATCTCCTCCTGAATGCAGGGTTCCCCGGAGGAGGCCCTTCTAAGCGCCTCGACCTGCGATCGTGTCAATTGTGGCGGCGAACCCATGTCGCGCCAAGCCGCCTGGACGTCGTTGGCCCGATAGCCAACTTTGAAGGCCTTCAGGCGATAGGCGCCTCTGGGCAGATGGGAAAGGCGCAGCTCAACTAGGCGTTTCCCACCGGCTGGATGGTCGGCCCTATAGTACTCTTGGTCGATCACGGAAGGACCTGGATGGGTGATCGTGAAATCCCAGAAGAGAGCCTGAACGCCACCCGTCCCATCCCTGCAGACAAACGAGGCGCGATCGTTGGTTTTCAGCTCCGTTCCGCCAAGACGGTTAAGAAATTGGTAGGCGAAGAAGGAGGGCTTCTGCAGGTCCTGGTAGTTAAGCAGGCCGAACCCACCATGAAAGGGCGTCGTGCGCGGGCCCGCCTCCTCGAAGACGTCGGTAAAGGTCCAATAGGACATGGAGTTGGCGGATGTCCCAATGTTGCGGATTTTGTCTAGGATGAAGGCTGCGCTATGATAGCTGTCATGAATGGGATCGGATGGCGTGTATGAGGAGCTCCACTCGGTATAATGGAGCTCCGACCGTGCGAAGATGGAGTGGTCCAAACTGGAACGCACACGCCTGACCTCCCCGGTGATGGCATCGCGGTCGCCGGAAAATACAGTGCCCGCGTTGCCGCTTTCGTCGAGATACCCGCTCATCGTCGCATAGCTATGCGTACTGACAAAATCCAGCGGCAACCGATTTTCTGCACAATAGGCGAGCGTCTCGTCGATCCACCCGCTTCCAGCCGTTGCGGGACCCCCAACACGATACGCCTCGTCGACCGATTTTAGTGCCCGAGCCGTGGACTGGTAGAGCTTGTAGTACTCCGCACGGGCTGTCGGCAGGAACTCGTCATAGCTCTTGCCTCCCGTGGTTCCCATCCAAAAGCCCGTCAGGTTTGGCTCATTCCAGACTTCAAAATACCAGGTGCGGACTTCCTGGACACCGTACCGTTCGGTGACGTGCCTTGCGAATGCATTGATGAATGCTTCCCATTTCGCGTAGTCCTTTGGCGGCGTAACATTGGCCTTGTACCAAAAAATCGTCTGCGGGCCGCTCGCGAGCGCACTGGGCATGAAGCCCAGCTCGACGAACGGTTTCATCCCGATGCTCTGGAGAAAATCAAAGAGCTCGTCCACATACTGCCAATTGTAGACAGGACGTCCCTTTTTGTCCTCCTGGTACACTCCCATGTCATCGCAAAAAAGCCCGTGGAAGCGGATATATCTGAAGCCGCATTCGGAGCGAACGTGGCGAAGCTGGCGCTGCCAATCGGCGCGCAGTCCCTCATTCGCCCGGCCCGCACCCACGCAAAAATTGAACATCCGGTTTGTCGGGCCTAGGATACCGGAATAATCGGCGTTAATGGCCCGCGGCCCAGGAGCGGTCTGGCAGAGAAGACTAGCCGGTGCGAGCAGCATAAAAATAGTGTGTTTAAGCATTGATGAAAAGGGCCCCTATGCCTCTAAAAGCCGGACACCAATCGGGGCGGTCGGGTTTATCTTTGCTGTTTGCGGAATCTCCAATGCCACTGGGGAGAGAAATCCGAGGGGACTGTCGCGTCTCCTTAGGTTGGAGAACGTCTCAATTTTATCGGAGACAGCAAGCCCGGCTTCGCGGCGGCTGCCAATGGGCAACCGAAATCCTAGAGACGTTCCTCTGGCTTCAGAATGTATCGAAAGACCTGCCGTCACCCCCTCTCGGTGCCAAGGCCAGATAATGGAGTCAATCCCGCGTGCCTGGCTCTATTGGTCGGAGGTTCGTGCCATGGTACGAGCCTCCTTTTTGTCGATTGATAACGCGTGGTAGGACCGAAGGTAACTAAAAGAAACTAAATGGGACGTGCCATACTAGCTCACTCGGTGCAGCTCGGCCGCGTCCATTTAGTTACCCTCAGGCCGTATCTCTTCCTCCAGAACCCACGAATTTCACCTCGGTATTCCGAGCGAATCCGATCAGCGCCCGAAGGCTAATATCTCTTCTCGAGCTCTCCCTCAGAAATTGCTCTGCCTGCTGCTTGTCGATTCGACTCAACGGCCAAAGCTGCGAGACTCGAGCAGGCGTAATCCCCTCCATTTTAGCCACTTCTGATCGGGTTAGTACCGTCCCTTCGCTCATTTGTTTAGCCCATGACTGAACCCTGACAACTACAGCCCAAGGATCAGAGAGGTTTCCAAACAACAAGCGTTTCTGAGGAAGTCCCATTCTCGATCTAATGGTCGAACTCTTCCTCTCTTCGAAGGGCATCGAGACTCGCAAAATTTTATCTCGGATCCCTCCTTGGGCAGCCATTTTCAACCCAACACAGTATGAGAGACAAAGATGTCTCGGTTCTGCAACCCATTGAACCTTAGGGGCGAACTTTCTCAGAATTGTTGAAAACGAGCAAAAGGTTCGATCCCTGCTCGGGTGGTCCAGCTATAATGGACTAGAGGTCCCTCGATATGCGAGCGGATGGGAGTATCTCTATCCAGCGCATGTTGCGTCCGTCACCTAATTGAAATTGGCGAGTTACGGCGAGGGCGATTGAAGAGTACGCGAAGTTCGTCCTTTGCGGACTCAAGGCGAGCCCGCTGCTCTGCTGCTAGCTCATGTCCGGCCCGATTCATATAGAACGTGAGCATCGACATTGCCGACCGAAACGCAGTGGACTTTCTACGGTCGCTGGCCTCCGCAGAGGCCTTGAGCGACCGGGCAATCGCCACCGGGTCGTCCCAGGTGAATACACCTGACTCGAGATCCAAGGCATTGCTGTGCTGGGTGACGCCCTGAGACCACTGCTTTTGCTCGTCCGATCGGGCGCTTTCTACCTCGCCAGTCTTTCCGTGCTGCACGTGCAGTTCTCGTTTGGCTTGCAGCCAGTGCGCCGTCTCGTTGCCGTCCCGCCGACCGGTTTCTTCCCAGATCTGATAGGCCCGCCGAGCGATGTTTTCGTGACTGATTGAACGATTTGGGTTCATTGCCGTTGCACCGGAATTTGTGATTTCCAGGCAAAAAAAGCGGTTCGGCTGAGTGCATTGAACCTGCTACAAGGCAGGGTGTGGTCCCACCGCGTGCGAACAGGACGGAGTGTTGTATTACCCGTTGCGCGTCCGAAACGAAAAGGCCACGCCACTAGAATGGGCGCGGCCTTGCTTCCATTGATTCGTAGCCCAAGGCCCTAGGCGGCCTTGGATCCCTTTGGGGGCTGATCCTGGAACCGTTG
>CAYVKH010000070.1:0-15822 GCA_964451965.1 uncultured Opitutaceae bacterium | reverse complement strand
ACCTCCCCATCACGGCGATCATGACGCCGCGCTCCAAGATCGTCTTCCTCAACATTGACGACAACGAGGAGACGAACTGGAGGAAGATCGTCACGAGCGGGCACTCGTATTTTCCAGTCTACCAGAAGAACCGCGACCAGGTGGTCGGGATGGTCTCGGTGAAGGCCCTCTGGGCGCATTCAGCGATAGGCCTGCCCACGACGCTCAAGAACCTGCTCGTCCCTCCCCTGCTCGCTCCGGAGTCGATGACGGCCATCCAGCTGCTGGAGCAGTTCAAGAAGACAGGGCGCCATACGGCGGTCATCTCGGACGAGTTCGGCGCCGTCCAGGGCCTCGTCACTCTGATCGACGTCTTCGAGGCGATCGTGGGAGACCTTCCGGAGCCCGGGCAGCGCAGCCAGCCGGCGGCGAAGCGGAGGGAGGACGGCTCGTGGCTTGTCGACGCGACGCTCCCCATAGCCGAGTTCAAGTCCCTCCTCGGGGTCACGGGGGCGCTCCCAAACGAGGCGGAGGCCGAGTACCGGACGGCGGGCGGATTCGTGGTCACCCAGTTCGGGCGGATCCCCGCCGTCGGCGACAATTTCGAGTGGATGGGCTGGAGGATCGAGGTGTCCGAGATGGACCGGCGCAGGGTGGACAGGGTCGTGTTGTCCGCGGCGCCCCCGCCGAAGGGGGCGCCCGACGCCGGTCTCTGAGCCCGCGCCCGGGGCGGTCAGGCCTTGTCGGCCGCCAGCACCTCCAGGATCGCCTCCGCCTGCTTGCTGGTCGTGCCCTTGTAGTCCGTGTAGACGATCTTGCCGCCCTTGATGAGGTAGGCCTGGCGGTGGGCCATTCCACCGGGATAGGTCGATACGCCGAAGGCGTTCATGACGCCGTTGTCAGTGTCCGCGATGAGCGTGAATGGCAGATGGTACTTCTCCTTGAACGCCTTCTGCGCGGTGGCGTTGTCGTGGCTGACGCCGATCACCGCGACGCCCTTGCTCGTGAGGCTCTCGTACCCGTCGCGCAGCGAGCAGCCCTGGGCCGTGCACCCGGGCGTGTCGGCCTTGGGATAGAAATAGACCAGGGTGTAGGCCTGCTTGGAATAGACGTCTGCGAGGCTGAGCGGCTTGCCGGCTTCGGTGACGCCCGTGACTTCCGGGGCCTTGTCGCCCACTTTGAGCTCGGCTCTTGCGGAATTTGACATGGCGAGGGTGGCTGAGAGGACGAGGAGTGGAATAATCGTCGATTTCATTGGGGCCGAAAGCTGGCCCCAGTAGGCGCCTTTTGCAAGCTGGCGCGGGGTCGAAAGAAATGACAGGTTCAGGGCTCCTTTTCCGGAACCTTTTGCGGGGTCCGGGAGACTAAAAATCTCCCTCCGGAAAGCGCTGCTGACCGGCATTGCATTTGTACGCTTTCTCTGTAAGCAGCATTACCTTCATGCCATTCCTATCGCCCCCAAGAACCCGCCTGTCAGGCATCCAATTTGCGGGTCTCGCGCTGCTGGCATCCATGGGCGCGGCGCCAGGCATGCGGGCAACCTCGGTCCCGATAGACGGGTTCGATCCAAACCCGAATGGCATCGTAACCACCCTCCTGGTCCAACCGGATAGCAAGATATTGATGGGAGGATACTTTACGCAGCTTCATCCCTATGGCTCGACGGTTTCAGGGCATGGATATATCGCGCGCCTTAACCATGACGGATCGGTGGACGGCACCTTCAGCCCGAACGCCAACGGCGTTGTCCGGGTCATGGCCCTGCAGCCCAACGGCCAGATCATAATCGGCGGGAACTTCACGGCCATCCAGCCCACGGGCACGCCTGGCGAGGTCACCCGCAATCATGTGGCGCGGCTGAACGCCGATGGCACGCTCGACCCGGCGTTCGACCCCGGGGCAAACGGCGCCGTGTACGCGATCGCCTGGCAGGCCAACGGCCAGATCGTTATAGGCGGCTCCTTCACGGCGGTGCAGCCCAACGGCGCGGCAAGTGCGACGACCCGCAACCATATCGCGCGCTTCAATTCGGACGGCTCGCTCGACACCGCGTTCGATCCCAACGCGGACAAGCCCGTCCTCGCGCTCGCGGTCCAGTCAAACGGCCAGATCGTCGTCGGCGGCGGATTCTCGACGCTCCAGCCGAACGGGGCGGGGGCGCCGACAAAGCGCAACTGCGCCGCCCGCCTCAACAGCGACGGTTCGCTCGACACGGGCTTCGACCCCGAGCCGAACGCGTCCGTAAGCGCCGCCATCGTCCTGCCGAGCGGGCAGATTGTCCTGGGCGGCGGGTTCGTGACCGTCCAGCCCAACGGTGCGACGTTCACGACCCAGTGCGACTTCCTGGCAAGGCTCAACACGGACGGGACGCTGGACGCGAACTTCATCATCAACCCGCTCGAGAACGTGTCCACCGTTGTCTACGAGCCGGACGGAAAGCTGTTGGTTGGCGGATCGTTCACGCAGCTCCATCCCGAGAACAACCTGAGCTCGGTCGCGACCCCGTATTGCGTTCGGATCAACGCCGACGGGTCCGTTGACGAGACGTTCATCCCGAGCCCCAACCAGGTGGTCGATGCCATCGCGGTCCAGCCGGATGGAAACGTGATTCTCGGGGGCTATTTCACGAGCCTCCAGCCCTTGGACAAGCTGACCCCCACCCCCCGGAACTTCATCGCGCGGGTGAATTCCTTCGGCGTGCCCGATTCGACGGTCGCCCCCGACGAGGCGGGAACCGTCTTCGTCTCGGCGACCATGGCAAACGGCCAGATCCTGGTCGGAGGAACCTTCCTCAGCATTGGCGGGGTGACCCGCAACTACATCGCGCGGCTCAATGCCGACGGCTCGCTCGACGGCTCGTTCACGCCCACGGTCAACGGGCCCGTCCAGTCGATGGCGGTGCAGTCCAACGGCCAGATTCTCATCGGCGGGTCGTTCAACCAGGTCGACGGCTTCGTGCGAAACTTCATGGCCCGACTCAATCCGAACGGGACCATCGACGGGGCGTTCAACCCGAGTCCCGACGCCGCCGTGAACGCAATCGTGCCGCTCTCGGGGGGCCAGATTCTGATCGGCGGCGGCTTCACCAGCTTCGCGCCGAACGGGTCCACGACGACCTACGGGCTCAGTTACCTGGCGCGGCTGAACAACGACGGCTCCCTTGACCTCACCTTCAATCCGAACCCAAGCGGCGGCGTCTTTGCGATCGCCCTGCAATCCGACGGAATGATCGTGGTTGGCGGAGGATTCAACTCCATCGGCGGATTCCAGCGCAGCTACATCGCCCGCCTGCAGGCGGACGGACGCATCGATCCAAACCCATTTGACCCGGAGGCCAACAGCGTCGTCTACGCGGTTGCGGTCCAGGGAGACGGGAAGATTCTCATTGGGGGCGGGTTCACGGGGGTGATACCCCAGACCGGCAAGACCGGAACGCCGGTTTCGCTGAACACCGGCTACGGGACCGTCACGGTGCCGGCGCCGGGCACGAGCGCCACGACGCCGATCTACGTCAACCACCTCGCGCGGCTGAACAAGGACGGGACGCTCGACACAACCTTCTTCCCCGACCCCAGCGCCGCTGTGATCGCGCTGGCTGTGCAGTCTGACGGCAGCATCGTGGTCGGCGGCGCCTACACCTCGTTTGCCCCGAACTACGCGCCAACCGGGACGATCCGCAACTACATCGGCCGAGTCTCGGCCAGCGGGGCCCTCGACACCGGCTTCAACCCCAACGCCAACGCCCTGATCAACACGGTGAGCCTGCTGTCGAACGGGCGCATCCTGATCGGCGGGAGCTTCACGACCCTGCAGCCAATCGGCGCCGCGGGCCCGTCGTTCGTCAACCACCTCGCGGTCCTCAATCCCGACGGGACGATCGACTCCTCGTTCAACGCCGGCTCGAATCCCGTCGCCACAGGGCAGGTGGGCGTATTCGCGCAGCAGCCCAACGGACAGGTGCTGGTCGCCGGTTCGTTCAGCCCGCTGGGCGGCGGCCCAGGGGCCTACCTCTCGCGGCTGAATGGCGACGCGTCGCCCGACATCGGATACAACGCCTACTTGGACGGGCCGGTGAACGCCGTCGCGGTCCTGCCAAACGGCGCCTCCACGCTGACGCCGACGAACTCGGGCGTGTGGCTTAACGCGAGCGGCGACGTCAGGTACTCCTATTCGGCCGCTTCCAACGGGGAGGTCGTGTGCTCGGCCCAGCAGGCCGACGGCAAGGTCGTCATAGGGGGCCTCTTCAGCAATTTCGGCGGAACAAGCGGGCTCCAGAACCTGGTCCGCCTGAACATCGACGGCACCGTCGACACGACCTTCAAGCCGTCGCCGAACGGGGTGGTGAGCGCCATAGTGATCCAGAGCGACAACAAGATCGTGATCGGCGGCGGCTTCACCAACGTCGACGGCGCCAACAACGCCTACCTCGCACGGCTGATGCCGGACGGCACGCTGGACTCCAGCTATGCGCCGCAGCCCAACCTGCAGGTGCTGAGCCTGGCGCTGCAGGCGGACGGGAAGGTGGTCGCGGGAGGGGACTTCACGCTCCTGGTCCCGACCGTCGCGAGCGGCACGCAGCCCACATTCTCGCGCGATTACGTCTGCAGGATGAACACGGACGGCACCGTCGACAAGGATTTCCTCCCCGATCCAAGCGGCCCGGTGTACTCGATCGGGCTGCTCCCGGTCCAGAACGGCACCCAGCAGGTCGTCATAGGCGGGTCGTTTACAGCGATCACGCCAAGCGGCGGGTCGACGAGCTACAGCGTGCAGGACCTCGCCCGGATAAACAGCGACGGGACCGTCGACACGAAGTTCTACCCCGACCCGAACGCACCCGTTTCATCCATCGCCGTGCAGCCTAACGGCCAGATCATCGTGGGCGGCACGTTCACGGCGTTCATGCAGAATTCGAACGTCACGGGTGTGATTGCGGGTCCCGTCGTATACAGCAACTTCATCGCCCGGGTGAACACGGACGGCACGCTCGACACGTCCTTCAACCCGAATCCGAACGGCGCCCTCACCTTTGTGACCCTCCAGCCGAACGGCCAGGTCCTATTCGGCGGCAACTTCAACTCGATCCAGCCGAACAAGACCGGAAATGCCGCGAACCGCGCGGAAATCGCCAGGGTCAACCCCAACGGCTCGGTCGACCCCTCGTTCGACCCGGCGCTGAACGGCACCGTCGACACGATCACCGTCCTCGCCGACGGGTCGATGTTCGTCGGCGGCAATTTCACATCGGTCCAGGAGGGCGGCGCGGTCCTGATCGGCGGCAGCTTCACCACCGTCGGCGGCAATTCGGCCGCCCATCTTGCGAGGCTCAATTCCGACAGCACGTTTGACTCGTCCTTCAGCGCCCACCCGGACGGCCCCGTCAACGCGATCGTGCCCCTGGTCAGCGGCAAGGTGATTGTCGGCGGAGCATTTGCGAATGTGGACGGGGAAACGCGGCCCAACCTCGTCAGGCTCAATGCCGACGCGTCGATCGACAGCTCCTTCAGCGCGGCGGTGAACGCGGCGGTCGACTCGATCGCCCTGCAGCTGGATGGCCATATACTCATCGGAGGGGCCTTTACCACCGTGGGCGGTCAGAACACCGCCTACATGGCGCGGCTCGGGACGACCGGATTGCCGGACAGCACGTTCACGCCGTCGGTCAACGGGATCGTCAACGCAATCGCGATCCAGCCCAACGGCCAGATCGTCATCGCTGGCTCGTTCACCAGCGTGGGGGGCCTGGCCGTCGGCGGACTGGCGCGGCTCAATCCCGACGGCTCGCCCGACCCATCGTTCAATCCCCAGGCGAACGGGACCGTGCAGGCGATTTCGCAGCAGCTGGACGGCTCGTTCTACGTTTCGGGCTCGTTCACGAGCATCGGCGGCCAGGCCATCGCCTACGCCGCGCACGTCAGCGCCGTCGGCGCCGTCGACACGTCCTTCAATCCCGGGGTCAACGGCCCCGTGAACACCGTCCTGGTCCAGCCCGACGGCAAGGTCATGCTGGGAGGGGCCTTCACGAAGGCCGGCGGCTATTCGCGCGTCGGGATCGCCCGCTTCTCGGCGCCGACACCCGTGACGCAGTCGGTCTCGGTGAGCGCCGACCAGT
Organism: uncultured Opitutaceae bacterium; assembly: GCA_964451965.1. Classification (GTDB taxonomy): domain Bacteria; phylum Verrucomicrobiota; class Verrucomicrobiia; order Opitutales; family Opitutaceae; genus Palsa-1447. Next base: position 9,731 of record CAYVKH010000070.1, on the reverse strand, counting down.
CGACCTATGCGTGGACGCGGAGCGGCGGCGCGTCCCAGTTCTCGTCCGTGCTGTTTGAGCAGACGACGGACGGCACGCACTGGGTCAACGTGGGCCTGGCGACCACGACGGACGGGATCACCTGGAAGCTCACGGGAGCCGCCCCCGTGGGATCGAACCTCTTCTACGTTCGCGCGACCGGCGTCAGCCCCTCCTCCGAGTACAGCTCCTCCGGCCTGGTCCAGGTATTCTATCTTGCGAATTCGTCCGTCGTCCCGTCCATCACCTCCACGTCATCGGCGGCGGGCACATCGGGCCAGCCGTTCCGCTTCACGGTGACCGCGACCCTGTCCCCGCAGGCCTTCTCGGCCACGGGACTGCCGCCCGGGCTGAGCATGAACCCCGGCACGGGAGTCATTTCCGGCACGCCGACGGCCACCGGCACTTACACGGTGACGGTGACCGCCACCGGCAACAGCGGCCTGGCGGTGTCAACGCTGACGATCACGGTCGGCGCCTCGAGCGGGACGCCGTTCTCGCCCGCGCCGACGTCGCTCGACAACCGGCTTCTCAACCTCTCCATCCGAACGGAGCTTTCCGGGAGCCAGGCCCTGGTCGCCGGATTTGTCATTTCGGGAACCGGTCCCAAGACGGTGCTCCTTCGCGCCGTCGGACCTGGGCTGGCCGCGTTCAGCGTCACCGGCGTCATGGCGACCCCCGAGATCCAGCTTAACTCGTCATCGGGCTCGGTGATCGCGCAGAACAGCGGATGGGGCGGCTCCGCCAGCCTTGCGGCGACGTTCGCGCAGGTGGGGGCTTTCTCGCTCGCGCCGGCCAGCGCCGACTCGGCCATCGCGGCCAGCCTTTCCCCCGGAAGCTACACGATCCGCGTGTTCGATCCCTCCGCGAGGGGCGGAGCCGTGCTTACGGAGGTCTATGACGCCAGCCCGTCGCCGCTGACCGCATCCCAGAGGCTGGTCAACATCTCGGCCATGGGGACGGTCAGCCCTGGGGCGGGAGCGTTGATCGGCGGCTTCGTGATCTCGGGAAACTCGACCAAGAGCATCCTCATTCGAGGCATCGGTCCGGGACTCGCGCAGTTTGGCGTGGCCAACGTGCTCCCGGATCCCGTGCTGAGCGTCTTCGACGCGGGCGGCAACCTGGTCGCCGAGAACCTCTCTTGGACCAGCCAGGCCGCCACCGGACCGGACCAGCCGGCGATTGCCGCCTCGGACATCACCTCCGCCGACGCGAGCGTGGGGGCGTTCTCGCTTTCCGCGCTGAACTCGGACACCGCGCTCATCGCCAACCTGCAGCCCGGGGCGTACACGTTCCAGGTGACCAGCGCGAGCGGCTCGGCGGGCACGGCGCTCGGCGAGGTGTACGAGTTGCCGTAATCGGCGACGGCCCGCCTCACCAGTCGTCGCTTCGAAACGGCGCCGCGGGGAGCCCTGCGCCGTTGTACAGGTTGGCGTCCGGGGCGTTGCGCCATGCGTAGCGTACGGCCACGGGCTGCGCCACCGCAGGCGAGCGGACGATCACGGAGTCCCCCCTGATGGCGGCGCTCGCGGGGTGAAAGACCCTGTCCGCGCCGGCGACCTCGAACGACTGGAGCGGCCTGCCCGACGCGGTGAGCCCATCGGCCGCGAACCTGAACTGAACCCGGATGGCGGGACCCTCGCCGGTTGCGCTGCTGAACACGGGCCCGGAGTAGTCCACAGGGATCGAATAGACCTCGGCCTTGGCGATGAGCGCGAGCCGCCGCCCGACCTCCCTCTTGTTTCTCGGGTGCATGTTCGCGGGATCCCCGATGTCGATGGCGACAGCCTGCCCCGTCGACGGGAGAGCAAGGGCCCTTGCCTGCGCCTCGCGAAGGTACGCCCACTGGTCGGCCGGCCCCTCCCCCTTCGGCGAGAAGTTGGCGAGCTGCACCCAGAGGAACGGGAAATCGCCCTCGCCGAAATGGGAACGCCACGCGTTGATGAGCGCAGGGAACTGCAGGGCATAGAGCGGGGCGCGGCCCGCGTCGCCCTCCCCCTGGTACCAGACCGCGCCGCGTATCGCGTAGGGCAGGAGCGGCTGGATCATGCCGTTGAAGAGCGAGGAGGGGGCCGAGGGGTCCCCTCCCCTTGGATCGGCGCCGGCAAAAGAGCGCCCCCCCGGGGAACCCGGGACGGAAGCTAGGGCGGCAGGGCTCATCCAGGCCTCGATTGGCGTCCCCGCCCAGGTGCTGTTGACAATGCCGATCGGCACCCCGAGGCGGACAAAGAGGTCGCGCGCGAAGAAGTAGCCCACGGCCGTGAACCGGCCCACGGTCTGCGGCGAGCACGGGCTCCACTCGCCGGGAGCGGATTCCATCGGGACAGGCGCCGCCTGGCGCGCGACCTTGAAATGGCGGATCAGGGGATAGCGGGCCGCAGCGACCTCCGCCGCGGCATTGTCGACGCGGTATGCGGGGCTGCCGTCGTCCACCGCGAATTCCATGTTCGACTGCCCGGAGCAGAGCCAGACCTCCCCGACCACAATGTCATGGAGGGTGACCGAGGCGGTTTTTCCGCCAACGGTGAGGTCCGCGCCGGACGCGTTCTCGGCAAGCGGCGCAAGAACCGCGATCCAGCGCCCCTCGGGACCCGCCGTGGCTCCGACGGTCTGGCCCGCAAACGACACGCTCACGTGCTCGCCCGGCGCGGCGCGGCCCCAAACGGGAACCGGCTTCTCGCGCTGGAGGACGGCGTGATCCTGGAAGAGCGGGGCGAGTTCCGGGGCGGCGGCGGGCGGCAGGGCCAGCCCGGGGGAGGCGGCAAGGGCCAGCGCAGCGAGGCGGAAAGGAAGCATGGCGACTCCGTAGGAGGCTCAACCCGCCGACCAGATCAAGGAGTTTCCGGGCGGGACGCCCGAATTCCGCCAAGGAACGAGTGCACCTCCGAGGCCAGCCTCGGCCCGAAACCCTCCACCTCGCCGATCTCGGCGGCCGTCGCGCCCTTGAGGCGCCCGATGCTCCCGAACCTGCCCATCAGGGCGGACCGGCGGACCGGGCCGACGCCCGGAAGATCGTCCAGCAGGGACTCGCGGATCTTCCGGGACCGCAGGTCCGCGTTGTAGGTGTTCGCGAAGCGATGGGCCTCGTCCCGCAGGCGCTGCAGGAGCCGCAGCCCGGGGTGATCGAGCGGAATGTCGAGCTGCGGGCGCCCGTCGGGGAACACGATGGTCTCCTCCCGCTTCGCGAGGCCCACGATCGGGGGCGGGTCGAGGCCGAGCGCGACGAACGCCTTCAGAGCGGCCCCCACCTGCCCCAATCCCCCGTCGATCACCACCAGGTCGGGAAACTCCCTCCCCTCGCTGTGCAGCCGCCGGTAGCGGCGCCCCACCACCTCCTCCATCGCCCGGAAGTCGTCGTTGCCCATGAATCCCTTGATCCTGAAGCGCCTGTAGCTGTCCCGGTCGGGCTTCCCGCCGGCAAACCGCACCATGGAGGCGACCACGAAGGTGCCGGATATGTGCGATATGTCGAAGCACTCTATCGAGCGCGGGGGCGCCTTCAGCGCGAGCGCCTGCCGGAGCGATTCCAACGCCGACTCGTCCGCGCTCGGGGCCGTCGGGTCGGTCCTTTCAAAGTGCCGCGGCCTTTCCAGCGTCTTCTCCAGGGCGAACACGACGTCGCGCAGTCCTGCGGCCTTCTCGAACTCGCGGCGCCCGGACGCCGAGGCCATCTCGGACCGGAGGGATTCGAGCCACTCCCGCGACTTGCCCTCCAGGAAGGCGCAGGCCTGGTCCACACGCTCCCGGTACCGCTCCGAGGTCACGCTGTTGGGAAACCCGTAGATCTCCGCCCGGACGTCGTCATAGAGCTGCCAGGAACCGTCAGGCAGGCGGCGGGGGGTGCCGTCGCTGAGCAGGATGCCGAACTGCCGGCGCATCTGGGCGAGCGCCTTGCGGAGCGGGCCGCTATGCGCGAAGGGCCCGAAGTACCTCGAGTGGTCGTCCTTCCTGATCCGGACGAGGCGGAACCGGGGAAGCTCCTCGCGCGGGTCCACGCGTACCAGGGGGAAGCGCTTGTCGTCGGTGAAGTCCGTGTTGTAGCGCGGCTTCCACTGCTTGATCAGCTTCCCCTCGAGCAGGATAGCCTCCGGCTCGGACTTCACCTCGATCGCGTCAAAGTCAGCGATCATCTCGACCAGGGCCCGGATCTTGGGGTGCAGGGTGAACGCCCGCGACGGCTGGAAGTACGACGAAACCCGCTTCTTCAGCGCCTTCGCCTTGCCGACGTAGATGATCCTCCCAATCCTGTCCCTCATGAGGTAGACGCCCGGGCGGTCCGGCAGCCGCCGCACCTTTTCCTTGAGCGTGGGAGGGACCCCGCTATCTGAGTCAACGGCTGGCATTTTCCCCAGATTAGCCTAATTTCAACGTCCGCAAAGCACGCTTTCTCCCGACTTCCGCACACCGTTTGAAAAAACCTCCGCATAAGCTCCGTTACGAACTGCTGACCGTTGGCAATGAACTCCTTCTGGGACTGACCGCCAATGGCCACCTGACGTTCATCGGTTCGCAGCTTGGCGCGCGCGGGATCGAGCTGCGCAGGAATGTGACCGTGACGGATGACGCCGAGGACATCGCCGCCCAGTTCCGCGAGAGCTGGGCCCGGTCGGACGTCGTCCTGATCACGGGCGGCCTCGGGCCGACGTGCGACGACCGGACGCGCGAGTCCGTGGCCCAGGTGCTGGCGCAGAAGCTCGTGTTCGATCCGGAGATTGAGCGCCACATCCTCGAGCGGTTCGCGCTCCTCGGGCGGAAGATGACGCCGAACAACCTCAGGCAGGCGTACCGTTTCGAGCGCGGCCAGGTTCTTCCGAACGCCAACGGGACGGCTCCCGGCCTCTGGGTGGAGCAGGACGGCAAGGTGCTGTGCATGATGCCGGGCCCGCCGAACGAGCTGCAGCCGATGTTCACCGAGCAGGTGATCCCGCGGCTAGCCCAGCTGGGGCTCGTGCTTGAATGCAAGGCCTACGTGCAGCTGCGGACGGCCGGAATCGGCGAATCCATGCTGGAGACGAAGCTGCAGCCGGTCTTTGACCGCCACGGAGACGGGCTCGGCGTCGCTTTCTGCGCCCATTCGGGCCACGTCGACTGCCGGCTGAGCGCGCCCGGCGGCGAGTTTGGGCCGGCCGAGATCGCGGCGATCGCGGCGGAGTGCGCCAATGTCCTGGGCGAGGATTTTGTCACCTACGGCGACGAATCCCTGTCCAAGGTGTGCGCCGACCTCCTGCGTTCCCAGGACAAGCGGCTCGCGGTCGCCGAGACGGCCACCGGCGGTTTGCTCGCGAACGCCTTCACCGACATATGCGGGGCCTCAAAGTTCTTCTCCGGGGGATGCGTGTGTTACTCGAACGACTCGAAGATGCAGCTGCTGGACGTGCCCGAATGCCTCCTGCTCCAGCATGGCGCCGTCAGCGCTGAGGCTGCGGTCGCCATGGCCACGGGGGCGGCCGAGAAGCTCGGGGCCGACTACGGCCTCGCCATAACGGGGTTTGCCGGGCCCTGCGGGGGCACGAACGAGAACCCGGTCGGCTCGATCTTTCTGGCCCTTCACGCCCCGCACGGGGTCTGGTCCCGCAAGCTCAGCTTCCCCGGCCCGCGGAGCACGATCAAGCAACGCGCGGTCAATTCGGCCCTGGACTGGCTCCGGCGTGAGCTTGTCCGCGGCCAGAATGGCGCGACGGTGCCGCAAAGGCGCCAGGGCGTCATGCAGTAGGCGCGCCCCCGGCCACCAGGTTCCGCAACGCAGCCAGGTATTTTTCCCCTGTCCTCGCTATGACGTCCCGGGGCAGCCGCGGGGCGGGGGGCTTCTGGTCCCAGGAGAGCCCGAGCAGGTGGTCCCGCACGAACTGCTTGTCGTAGCTCGGCGGAGACGCCCCCGGCACATAGCTGCCCACCGGCCAGTATCGTGAGGAGTCCGGCGTGAGCACCTCGTCGATAAGCACGAGGTCCCCACTGGAATCGGTTCCAAACTCAAACTTGGTGTCGGCCAGGATCATCCCGGCTTCCAGGGCCCTGTCGTGGCCGAACCGGTAAAGGGCCAGACTGGCCGCCTTCACCTTCCCGTAGAGCTCGGGGCCCACCGCCGCGGATCCCTGGTCATCGTCAATGGCCTCGTCGTGGCTGCCCTTGGGCGCCTTGGTCGTGGGGGTGAAGATCGGCTCGGGCAGCCGGTCCGCCTGCCGAAGGCCCCGGGGAAGCGCGATGCCGCACACCGATCCCGACTTGGCGTAGGAGTTCCAACCGCTGCCCGCGAGGTATCCCCGCACGATGCATTCGATCGGAAGGGGCCTGAGCTTGCGCACGACCATGCTTCGCAGGCGCAGATCGCGTCCCGGAATCCCGCGCCGGTCGAACTCGCCCTCCTGATCGGGCAGGAGGTGGTTCGGGATGATCCCGGCGGTCTTCGCGAACCACCAGAGGCTCATCTGCGTCAGCAATATGCCCTTGCCCGGGATCCCGTCGGGAAGGATGACGTCGAACGCCGAGAGCCTGTCCGAGGCCGCAAGCAGCAGCGCGTCCCCCAGGTCGAATATCTCGCGCACCTTGCCGGATCCGATCCTCGGAAAGGGCACGTCGATTGAGGTGACGGCCCTGGCAGGCAGCGCAGCTTCGATTTCGGCAAAGGTCATGGCTTCAGAATTCCCCGACATCGACTCGCGTCCAGACGGAAAAATGCTCTTGCTTGGCCATGCCCGCCGCCTAGCTTGCCGGGTTCCGCGCTACGTCCCCATCGTCTAGCCCGGTCAGGACACCACCCTTTCACGGTGAGAACCGGGGTTCGAATCCCCGTGGGGACGCCATCCGTTGAAGTTGTTTATTATTAATTACTTAATGTAATTCTCTGATGTCAATATGCGCTCAGTGAGAATGAAAGTGAGAATAAATACGGGGATGACGCTCTTGCCCACCAATGTCGCTGATGACTAACCTCAACCCGTCTTAACCCACGGAAAACTTGTGGAAAAGCTCCCGAGCTGGGCGCACTACCGTAGGGAGCAATTGGGAGACGATCCGCAGCCGGCCCGCAAGGAGGGGGACATTGTGTTCCGTGGCGCGTTGCTCCGGCAGCCCGGGAGTTACACCGGGCACTCGGACATACGGGTTTCGCAGCGTTACCTCGAGGTCGATGCTGAGGCCCTCGACAAAGCGATGCGGGGCCCCAGGAGTCCTCGAGCACCGTCGACTAATGTTCCTGAGGCCATACCCTTAACACCCGCGGCATAGGGCGCGCAAACGGGCTAACCCTTCACCGCCTTCAGGATGCCTAGGGACTGGAGTTCCCGAAAATGAGCTACGACCTTATCCGCAAGGCAGGGATCAACTGTCGTGAGGCCCATCTCCATATTCCGGTTGAAGGCATCGTCAGTCAGGTTTGCGCTGCCCACCAGGACTGTGTCATCCACCACCGCACACTTGGCATGCAGCTTACCAGGCCTCCCTGCTGAATTGTTCTCCCTAAAAGCGCGCGGCCATTGCAACACCTCAATCTCGTCAATTGGCAGCTCTCCGAAGGCCTTTGCGGCGTCGAAGCTGAGCTGTCCATCGGAGTCGTCCTCTGTCTCAAGGAGAAGGGTCACCTTTACACCGCGGGCGTGCGCGGCCTTGAGTTCCGTGACCAAGCGTGGAATGCGGTGTGCGGCAAAGGTCACCAACAAAACTCGGCGCTGCGCCTCTGCCAAAAGGTCGTATAGAAGTTGATCGATCCGTCTGGCGGCAAAACTGCCGCTGGCGGGTCCCGTCCACACAATGTTGATGGTTGGGGCAGCACTCGAAGTGAGTTGGTCAATTGCCATGAGGGCGGCGGCCACTTCCGCCCACGAGGCGCCAGTCGACGCCCTCAATCCCTCGTGTATCGCCCACTGGATGTCGCGGTTTGCTACATGATTCAGGCCGACCTGTATGCTGTTCTCATCCAAAGATCCGTTTACTCCGACTGCATGAGCCATGAGAGAGCTCCAGGTTTCACGAGGCAGCCGTTGGCGAGCCTCCTGAAAAGCGCTGATAAGCGACCTGGAAAGCACGGTTGCCTTAGGTGAAGTAAGCCGCGCCCTTACCGGCGAAGGTTTGGACTAGAGCCGCGCGGTCGAGAAAGCGGTTGCCCTTCTCGCATGAGGTTTCCGGGGCGAAGAGACAGGCATGGCAACAAGCACCATGCACCCCGCGGCCGTCACCTGTCGGGTTATGCTCGGCGCAGAGAGGGTCGGAGCCGCAGATCCGCATCTCCTCGAGGGCCTGGTCCAGCAATCGGCCAAGAGGTTGGGGTTGGCCCAATTGCACCAATCCGCCCAAGGTGCCTTCGCTGTCAGAAGCCGCCGTATAAAGAAGAATCCCTGACATGGGCCCATATTCTTCCGCTGCACCGCGGCAATAGATGCGCTCCCGAATGCTCGCTGCTGTGTAGCCACATTCCAAGGTTATCTGGCGCATGAGAGCATGGGCCAGTGAATGAATGAGCACATAGCGGATGCCCGGATAACGCCGCAGATCTTCTTCCGAGACCGGCGTCGCCAAGTAGCGAGGACGGCCACTGCTGATACCGTCGGTGGGAAACTTGCCGTAAACTTCGTCGACCGGGTAGCTGGCAAGCGCCGGAACCAGTTCCGGATCGTAGTTCGCCGCCAGTGAGAACTTGGTCGCTCGGGGTGTGGCACCAACGGCACTGGTCGGCTCAGTGGGCATGAGGCGCGTTCAGGAATCAATTCGATGTGGCAACGCTCAATGCGACACACATATATAAAATAGGCCCCCACTTGAGATGAGCAGGAGCCACAGAAACAGATCAACGATCTGGGGGGCTCTGATTGCATATAGCCAATCATCCAATTTGGTCGCAATCCTAATCCATTGTGGCCTATATTGGTCTAAAACCACCACTCGACTGTCAATCGCCTTTGCGGCTCTGCGGCCGCTTTCGACGGCGCCTTCAATACTCCATACTTGAGCTTGCGTCTTCGTGTGGGCGCCAGCCAAAAATAGATTCCAAACCGGCGTTACCTGAGAGGGTAAATATGCTTCGGTATTGGTTGTATTGACCCATTTCGGTTGCAGGGGCTTGATTCCATCATTGGAGAACTTCCACTCATGCCAGACTTCAATGTCTATAATCGGAAAGTCTTTCAATTCTCTGCCATTATTGGCTGCTCTGATTAGTTCGTTCAGGGCTCCACAGCTATATATCTGAGCTTTAATCTCCTCGATGAATTCTTCCTTTGTGCAATTATTCACTGCCTTCTGGTAGATTCTTCCCGGGACGCCACTGATGCAGGAAGTGCCCGTCCAAAGAGACTTAATGTTTTTTCCCAAATCCACCCCTTTGTCCCAGACCTGCTCTTCGGCAAAAAGGGTCAGGTTAAATTCGGAATCACTTACCACGACGGCTGTGCGCACGCGGGGAAATCTAATCGGATCGGAAAAGGCCAGTCGGAAAGAGACTTGAGTGTGGGGGCCGCCCTGAACCAGGGGCTTAAACAGCTTTAGCTGTTCCTGCCGCTCAAGTTCAGGGTCCGTGCTTAAAATCTCCGCTGTAGTGAAGGGATTGATCGCTAGAATATAAGCGTCGGCTTGGATTCTTTCCGCGGCACAAAAAGCGGAAACAATATGGGTCCCGTCAAACTCTAGTCTTGCCAGAGGTTTCTCCCAATAAAAGTTCACGCCTTCGTCCCTTAGGTATTTAACCCAAGGGTTAAACCAGTATTCACTACTCGGGCCTTTGA
>CAYVKH010000069.1:0-16611 GCA_964451965.1 uncultured Opitutaceae bacterium | reverse complement strand
TTTTGATCTAACGGGACCGACCCCCCGTGTCCAACTTCCGGGGTCCCTCTCAGCCATCAATTCTTTGTGGGCGCCGACATTCAGCAAAATGGCATGTAAGTTGGCCTACGGAAGGCATAATAGATGCCATCTCGTAGGAGCTCTTGATTTGTACGGCAAACTGCCGTACATAGTCCCCATGCCAACATTGACCCGCAGACGCACAGTTATTCCCGCAGCGGCTGCTGAAAGCCGAACCGCCCGGCTTGAAGCGCGCGTCCCCGTCACGTTGAAGGCAATTCTCTTGGAGGCTGCGAGATTGACCGGGCATGCTTCGGTGTCGTCCTACATTGTCCAGACCCTTCAAGAAAGCGCATCCCGGACAGTGCAGGTAGCCCGCCGAACGCGACTGGACACCGGAGAGTCGGCCGCCTTTGTCCAATCGCTTTTAGCTCCGTCTGTGCCTGTTCCGGCATTGCAAGCAGCACTCACTCGTTACCGTGAGCAGGTGCGCTGATGGCCTACCGCTTTGAGCCACTGGATACGGCCCGGCACAATCGGGCAGGGTTCCGGTCTGCTGTCGCGGCGTTAGATCTATACCTCCAGCAACAGGCCCGCAAGGACGCCGAACGCCTCCTGGCGGCCACGTTTGTCATGGTTAATGAGGCTGCGCCTGGGGACATTGTCGGTTTTTACACCCTCTCGAATTATACGGTGGAGCTGGCTGAACTGCCCGCCGACCTCACGCGGAGGCTGCCTCGCTATCCACGCCTTCCCGCAACCCTGATTGGGCGGTTGGCGCGCGACGAACGCTTTCCGGGCACGGGAGCGCTACTGCTCGTCGATGCCCTTACCCGGGCTTATTCGCAAACAAGGGTCAGCGGTTCCGTGGCGGTTGTCGCCGAAGCGAAAGACGACACGGCCCTGCGCTTCTATAAGAAACATGGCTTCCTCCAACTTGGCGCTGAGCCGAATCGGGTGTACCTGGCAATGGGGTCTGTTGAGCAGCTTGTCCGTCCTTCGGCCTAGCGAGCGTTTGGACGTCGCATTATCAACCTTGGCGACAGAATTGGGAGCGCTGCCAGAAACGCTCCACATCGAACCTTTGAGTCGAAATGTGACAGACGGAGACGTCGGATCTGGTCGTTGAATTGGCGAAGGGGAAAACGGTGCAAAAAGAGCCACTGAAAGGCCACTAAGCCGGTGCCTTAAGGGGATTGCCTAGGGGAGAAGCGCAGAAGGTCGCGGGTTCGAGTCCCGTCCATCCCGCCATTTCCTTTAGGGTCCTCTCCAAAGGATTTGTGAACCCGGCAGAATCGAACCCTTCCGATTGCATTGAACCTCCATTCGAACCAAGGGCTTGCCAATGAGCATTCGAGTTGTCCGCCTCGGAACCCCGCGTATTCCCGGGGAGGGGCCAAGAATCGGGACGGTTCGCCTCCCTCCCCGAGGCATGGCGAAGGCCCAGTTCTCTGCCCAGAACTGGTATGACGTATGGCTCCCGAATCTCGCCCCGAGCGTGGAGACCATGAAGCTTGGCAGGGAAGCGGCATCACCGGCGCAATGGTCGGCGTTTGCGAGGAGGTACAAGGCGGAGATGGCCGCACCCAATGCCAGGCACGATCTTAAGCTCCTTGCCGCCCTTTCGCATGCGTCCGACTTCTCGGTGGGCTGCTACTGCCAGAACGAGGGCTGCTGCCACCGCTCGATTCTGAGGCGGCTCCTGGTCGATAACGGGGCAATCGTCTTGTAGGCCTGCTGGCCCCGGGGCAGGGGCGCCTTGCAAGCTCGTGTTTCGAGCCGCGTCCGCCGACGGGAAAGGGTTCCCTAAGGAGGCGTCAGCGGCGGGCCGCCCCTGGCCTTGTCCTGGAGAGCCCGTATGCGCGCCACGCTGTCACCAACCTCGATAAGGCCTACGCTCGCGATCATCTGCCCGATCGACGTCCTCGGGTCGTTGGACCAGAAGATGCCCATGTCCTCCTTGTCGTAGTAGTTGAATCCGACCCGGTCCCCGAACCTGCGCTTGAGCGCGTCGCCATTCTCGAGAATGGCTTCCCAATGCAGGCGGGCGTAGGATAGGTCGATCTCGTGGACCAGAACGGATTGGTTTGAGACCTGCGCCTCGATCATCCCCAGAGGGCTGAAGAACGCCGCATGGTCGCGCGGGCTCGCGCTGACGACGTAAAAGTCGTTCTCCCTCGCGTAGGAGGCCGGGCGGACCGTCTCCGGCGACGCCGACGGGAGCGCGACGATTTCCGCGCCCGCCTTGGCCAGGGCCTTCCAGCCGTCGGCATACAGCATGTCGAAGCAGATCTGTATGCCCAGGCGCCCGAAATCGCAGTCGAACACGGGGAAATCATCCCCCGGGATGGTGCCCCCCTCCAGCACGTCGCTTCCCGTGAGCGCCACCGGATGCACCTTCCGGTAGACGCCGACGAGGTTCCCCCCTCGGTCCACAAGGACCGCGGTGTTGCTGAGCCGGCGGGGCTTGTGCCCCTCCAGCATGAGCACGGGCGCGATGAGGTAGCAGCCGTGAAGCTTCGCGCAGGCTGCGATCCGCGGGCGAACCTCCTCAAGGCGCACCGATTGCTCGGCGACGGTGTCGCCCGAACGGGCCAGGAAGGCCTCCGGCAGCACAACCAGGTCCAGGCGCTTTCCCGGGTAATCGCGCCTGGCGTCGCCCGCGATCTCGCCCACCAGCGAGTCCATGAGGTCCAGGCGCTTTTCAAGCGGCATCTTGAAGACGTCCAGACCGCTGATCAGCGTGCCGATCAGGACCTTGCGCGGAGGCCTGTCGCGCCGCGGGGTCGCCGTCTGCGCGGCGGGCGCGGTTGCAGGATCCGGCTGCAGGGCCAACGAGGCATCCCCGAGCCATGCCAGCGACGCGGAGGCGACGAAGAAGAGGCGAGCCAGTATGCGGCCGCGGCTGGAAAGGCGTGAAATCATGTGCGTTTGGTTCGGGGCTTGCCGGCGAATTCCGAGGGTGGGGGGCCCGGGCCGTGACGCTACAGCTTCGGCCCCTCGCGTCGAATTGCAAATCGCCGGCCTTTGGGAACGCGTCAGCGCGAACCCACCGCCGCGAGGGAGTCGCCGTACTGCTTTCCGAACTCCGCGGCGGACGACACCTCAAGGCCGAGGCTCCGGATGAGTCCGTCCTTCAGGCCGTAGATCCAGCCGTGCACCGTAACGGGCTGTCCCCGTTCCCAGGCGTCGCGCATGATCGTCGTCTGGCACACGTTGCCGACCTGCTCGATCACGTTCAGCTCGCAAAGGAGGTTCGTGCGGTCCTGCTCCTCGCTGACCCCATGGAGGCAGGCCCGGTGCTTCTCGGAGACGTCCTGAACGTGCCTGAGCCAGTTGTCCGCCAGCCCGATCCTGTCGCAGCGGAGCGCGGCGCGCACGCCGCTGCAGCCGTAGTGCCCGCATACGATGATGTGCCGAACCTTCAGGACATCGACCGCGAACTGCATCACGGAGAGGCAATTCAGGTCCGTGTGCACCACGACGTTCGCGATGTTCCGGTGGACGAACAGCTCGCCGGGAAGGAGGTTCACAATCTCGTTGGCCGGCACGCGGCTGTCGGAGCATCCTATCCACAGGTACTGCGGCGACTGCTGTCGCGAGAGCTTTGTGAAGAACTCCGGGTCCTGCGCCCGGATTGCGTCGGCCCAGGCTCGGTTCTGTGCGATAAGATGGTCGAGTTGCCCCATTGGGACCCGATGGTCCAAGGCCGCGCAGACTTGTCGACTGCAATAAGGCGTCGGGAGGTCCATGGGCATCATGCCGCAGGATCCATGCCATAACAATATGGAGCATAGTAGGTTATGGCATGGACATAATAGCGTTTGCGCTGGCGACCCTGGCGGCTACGTTGGCGGATACCTGCATGAAACGGCTCGTATGGCTCCTGATCGCCGTCTTCTGCACCGCGCTTGCGCCGGTGCAGCCGGTGGATCGTTTGGCGGCCAAGGCGTGTTGCTGCAGCCATTGCGGGTGCAAGGGAGGGTGCGAGGGTTCCGGGGCCGCCTGCCCCATGGCGCCGGCCCCCGTTCTCTTTGCCTCCGACCAGCCGGTTGGGGCTGCGACCCTGGCCGCGGCCCGAAGCTCCCTGCCTGCGCGCAGCAACCGGGTTAAGTTCTTCGTGTCCTTTGTTGGGCCCCGGGCCGCCACGGCCGGGCTCAGTGCGCCGGCTGGCCCGGCGCATGCTGCGTATGCGCCCCTGTTCAAGGCGCATTGCAGTTTCCTGATCTAGGGTCTCGGGGCCGTATTGCGCCCGCGCTCTGACGCGGGCGGTGCAAGCCTCCCCCGCATCCGCAGTGCTGCCGCGCGTCCGCGCGGCCGTTCCGTTCCGTCCCTCCCGTCCGCAATTCCCTTCCGCCATGAAATCGAAACAACTTTTCACCCTTCTCCTCACCCTCCAGGGCCTGCCGGGCCTCCTCGCGGCCGAGGCGGCCCCCGCCGAAGCGCGCGTTCCGATCACTCCCGCCCTGATCGACGGGCTCGTGAAGGACGCGACGGTGAGCAATCCCGGCATCGAGGCGTCCAGTGCGCGGGCCGATGCGGCATCCGCGGAGATCGACTCCATCCGGACTTGGGAGGACCCGACGGTCAGCCTCGGCCTATGGAAGTCCACGCCGCGGGGCATGAGCGCCTCGCAGGAGGGCAACATCATCTACGGCATCAATCAGAAGCTGCCCGTGTTCGGGCGCCCGGAGCTTGCGCGGAACGTGGCCGAGGCGGCGGCCGCGAAGGCGCGCCTAAGCGTAGCCTATGAAACCCAGAGGATCAGGCGCGACCTGACCGTGGCGCTCGTTGGGCTGGCGTTCGCAGACCGGAGCCTCGACCTGGCCCGTGAGGATCTGGACTGGCTCGAGGCGACGGTTTCCACGGTGGACAGCCGCTACAGGGCCGGCAAGTCCAGCCAGGTCGAGTGGCTGAGGGCCCAGACCGAGCGGGCCAAGGCCGCAGACAATATCAGGACCCGCGAGCTGGATCGGGAGCACCAGCAGGTGCTGATCAACCGGCTCCTCAACCGAAACCCCCACACGCTCTGGCCGCGCTATGCGATGCCCGAGGTCGCGGGCCCGGTGCCCTACGACGACCACCTGGTGAGGGACGCCCTGGATCTCGCGCCGAAGCTGAAGATCAAGCGGCAGGAGACCGAGGAGAGCGACGCGACGGCCCTGCTGACCAGGCGCCGGCGCATGCCGGAGATCGGGGTGGGCGTCGAGGCGCGCCAGTACAGCGGCGACGCGGGAATCCGCGAGGGGGCGCTGACGGTCGACTTCACGCTGCCGTGGCTCAACGCAAGGCGGTACGACAGCGACCTGCGGCGCGATCTTGCAAACAGGCGGGCCAGCGAGCGCGACGCCACGGAATACGAGCTCGAGATCCGCGAGGCCGTCCACCAGCTCACCATGGACCTCGACACGGCGAGGCGCCAGGCGCTGCTCTACCGGGACCAGATCATCCCGCTCACCGAGCAGACCCTGTCCAGCGCGGACGCGGCTTGGCAGAGCGGACTGGGTCCCTTCCAGGACATCCTGGACGCCCACCGCATGCTGGTGGACAACCGCCTGACGCTCGGCCGGGCGACCGCGGACCAGGCCGGAAAGCTGGCAGAGCTCACGCTTCTTACGGGCATCTTCGACCCGACCTCGCACGCATCGAGCTATTCGCCGGAGCAAACCCATCACTGACACGATCCCAAGGCCAAGGACCCACCATGAATACGAATCTCCACATAGGGCGTCTGCTTCTTTCAGCCGCGGCGATCGCCGCGGCCGCCCCGGCGACACGGGCCGCGGACGAGGGCGCCTCCGACAAGCCCGCGGAATTTCAGGTTCCTGTCGACCGGCAGCAGCAGATCGGCGTCACCTTCGCCAAGGTTGAAAGAACCCCGCTTCGAAGCGCGCTGCGGACAGTAGGTACCGTGGCCGTTCAAACCCAGCGCACATGGGACTGCGTCGCGCGCGTCGACGGCTACGTGCACGAGCTGCGCGTGGCGGCGCCGGGCGACGCGGTGGCGAGGGGCCAGGCCCTCCTGGATATCTACAGCCCCGACGTTTCCTCGACGGAGAGGGAGTACCTGGACCTCCTGCGGATGAGGGACAACATCGAGAGGACCGGCCTGCCAGGGGCGGCGGACAACGTCGTGCGCCTTGTCGACTCCGCGCGGGAGCGCCTTCGCCAGTGGAACGTGCCGGACGAGGACATCGCCGCGCTCGAGACCTCCCGCCAGGCGAAGCCGTACCTGGCGCTTGTCTCGCCCGTCGACGGCATCGTTCAGTCCATTGCGGTGCGCCAGGGCCAGCGCGTCTCCGCGGGGGACCGGCTCGTGGGCCTCGCGGACCTTTCGGCCGTGTGGGTCTGGGCCAGCTTCTACCAGGAGGAGCTGTCCCTCCTGAAGGCCGGCATGCCGGTGGCGATCTCGACCTCGGCCTATCCCGACGAGACGCTCGCGGGGAAGATCGCGCTTGTGGACCCGTTCATGGACGAGATGAAACGCACGTTCCGCGTGCGGGTCGACGTCGGCAACCCGGGCGGCCGGCTGCGCCCCGACATGTACGTGGACGTCGCGCTGGCCACGGACCGGGGCGAGGGCCTCACGGTGCCGGCCAGTGCCGTGCTGCCGACCGGCCTGCACAACATAGTCTTCGTGGACAAGGGAGGGGGCCGGCTGGAGCCGCGGTTCATCGAGCTCGGCCGGAAATACGGCGATCGCTATGAGGTCAGGAAGGGCCTTGCGGAGAATGAGCGCATTGTCAGCAGCGCCAACTTCCTGATCGACGCCGAGTCAAAGATACAGGGCGCGCTCAAGTCCTGGTGATCCCATGAGTACCCAAGAGACTCCGCCGGCGAGCGCGATCGAGCGCGTCATCGAGGCCAGCGCCCGGAACAAGTTCCTCGTCGTCATTCTGGTGGCGATCGCCCTGGCCGGCGGCCTCTGGGCGCTCAGGCGCACGCCGCTCGACGCTATTCCCGACCTGAGCGACGTGCAGGTCATCATTTCGACCGACTGGGAGGGGCGCTCGCCCGACCTCGTCGAGGACCAGATCACGTACCCCATATCCACGCGCTTCATCGCCGCGCCGCGCGTGAAGTTCGTGCGCGGCGAGTCGATGTTCGGGAAGTCCTTCGTCTACGTGATCTTCGAGGACGGCACGGACATCTACTGGGCCCGCTCGAGGGTGATCGAGTACCTGAACTCGGTCCAGGGATCGCTGCCCGAGGGCGTGAGTCCGGTCATAGGGCCGGATGCCACGGGGGTCGGCTGGGTCTACGAGTACGCGCTGGTCGACGACAGCGGCAAGAACAGCCTCGCCGACCTGCGGGGATTCCAGGACTGGCACCTGCGGTACGCGCTGGAATCGGTGAAGGGCGTCGCCGAGGTGGCCACGGTCGGCGGCTTCGTGAAGGAGTACCAGGTTGAGCTCGATCCCAACAAGCTGCTCGCCTACGGGGTGTCGCTGGGCGACGTCGTCTCCAGGATACGCCAGTCAAACAGCGACGTGGGAGGGAGGATCTTCGAGGTCGGGTCCACGGAATACTACGTCCGAGGCCGCGGCTACATAAAGAGCATAGCCGACATCGAGGACATCCCTCTTCGGACGGACCGCGGGACGCCCGTCCTCGTGAAGAATGTCGGGAAGGTCCACCTGGGCCCCGACCTGCGCCGCGGCGTCGCCGAGCTCGACGGCAGGGGCGAGGTCGTCGGCGGCATCGTCGTTATGCGCTACGGAGAGAACGCGCTGGATGTCATCGACGGGGTCAAGCGCAAGCTCGCCGAGGTCGCGCCCTCGCTGCCGCCGGGCGTCAGGATCGTCCCGACCTACGACCGGAGCGAACTCATCAAGAAGGCGATCGAGACCCTTCGGGAGAAGCTCCTCGAGGAGAGCATCGTGGTGGCGCTGGTCTGCCTTGTGTTCCTCTGGCACGTGCGCTCGGCGCTCGTGGCCATCGTGACGCTGCCGATCGCCATCGTCCTCGCCTTCCTGCCCATGCACGCGCTCGGCCTCACGTCGAACATCATGTCCCTCGGCGGCATTGCGATCGCCATCGGCGCCATGGTGGACGCGGCCATAATCATGGTCGAGAACGCCCACAAGCACCTGGAGCATTTCCGGGAGAAGGAGGGCCGCGACCCGGACGGGCCCGAGCGCACCGCCGTCATCGTTGAGGCGGCCCGAAGCGTCGGCCGCCCGCTGTTCTTCTCGCTGCTGGTCATCACCGTCAGCTTCATCCCGGTCTTCTCGCTCGGGGGCGAGGAGGGGCGGCTGTTCAAGCCGCTCGCGTACACGAAGACGTTCTCGATGTTCTTCGCCGCGGTTCTCGGCATCACACTCGTGCCGGTCCTCATGGTGCTGCTCGTGCGCGGAAAGGTGACCCCCGAGGCGCGCAATCCGGTGAACCGCTTCCTCATCTGGGCGTACCGGCCCTTTGCGAGCTTCGTCCTGCGCTTCCGATGGCTGACGATCCTGGCCGCCGCGGCAGTGCTCGCAGCCACGGTCATCCCGTTTCGCAGGCTCGGAAGCGAGTTCATGCCGCCGCTCAACGAGGGATCCATCCTGTTCATGCCGACGGCCGTGCCGGGCATGACGATCGGCGAGGCGACGCGCCTCCTGCAGATCCAGGACCGGATCATAAGGCAGATCCCGGAGGTCGAGACCGTATTCGGCAAGGCAGGCCAGTCTGAGACGGCCACGGATCCGGCGCCCCTCTCGATGTTCGAGACGGTGATCACGCTCAAGCCCCACGAGCAGTGGCGTCCGGGGATGACCTGGGAGAAGATCATCGCCGAGCTGAACGAGCGGCTGAGGACACCGGGGATGGCGAACATCTTCTGGATGCCGATCCAGACCCGCACGGAGATGCTGACGACGGGCTTCCGCTCCGTGCTGGGCGTGAAGGTCTTCGGGCCGGATCTGGCCAAGATCCAGGACATAGGCGTCCAGATCGAGAAGGCGCTCACGGACTTTCCGGACACGCGAAGCGTGTTTGCCGAGCGCACCACCGGCGGCTACTTCCTGGACTTCACCGTCAATCGGGCGGCGGCGGCGCGCTACGGGCTCACGGTCGGGGAGGTGAACGACATGATCGAGTCCGCCATAGGCGGCAAGACGGTCACCACGACGGTCGAGGGCCGCGAGCGCTACCCGGTCAGCGTGCGTTATGCCCGCGACTTCAGGGAGGACCTCGACGCGCTCAAGAGGGTGGTCGTCTCGACGCCGACGGGCGCCCAGGTGCCGATCTCCGCGCTCGCGGACATCGGTTACCGCACCGGGCCTCCCTCGATCCGGAACGAGAACGGCCAGCTGGTCGGCTTCGTGTTCGTGGACGCCACCAACACGGACATCGAGGGATACGTGAGGGGCGCGTCGGCGAGGATAACCGAGCGCGTCCAGTTCCCTCCGGGCTACTACATCCAGTGGGCGGGCCAGTTCGAGTACCTCAAGAGCGCGGAGAAGCGGCTCATGGTGGTCGTCCCGTTCACGCTTCTCATCATCCTTGTGCTCATCTTCATGAACACGAGGTCGATGGCGCGAACGGCCATCGTCCTTCTCGCGGTGCCGTTCTCGCTGGTCGGGGCGTTCTGGCTGCTGTACCTGCTCGACTACAACCTGAGCGTCGCGGTCTGGGTCGGGCTGATAGCGCTTGCCGGCCTCGACGCCGAGACGGGCGTCGTGATGCTGCTCTACCTCGACCATGCGTGGGACAAGTTCCTCGCGGCCGGCCGCCTCCGCTCGGAGGGAGACCTCCACGAGGCGGTGCTTGAGGGGGCGGTTCAGCGCATACGCCCCAAGATCATGACCGTCTGCGCGATCCTCTTCGGCCTGCTGCCGATCATGTGGTCGCCGACGACGCAGGTGGGCGCGGACATGATGAAGCGCATCGCGGCCCCGATGATCGGCGGCGTGGTGACGTCCGCCGTCCTGGAGCTCCTCTTGTACCCGGCGATCTACGTGATCTGGCGCCGCCGCCACCTGCCGCCCCCGGGCACGCCCGCTCCGGTCTTGGAATCCAGGCCGCCAGGCGGCCCGCCCGCTCCCGACGGCGCTCGGCGCCGCTGGGTGGCGCCGCTTGTCGCGGTCGCCCTTGTGGCCGCGGCGGCGGGAGGCTATCGCGCGTGGCATCGGCCCCCGGGGGCCGCGGGTGCCGGGCAGGCGCCGGCGGGCAAGCCCTTTGCCGTCCAGTCGGTGAACGGAATGACCGTGAGCCTTGTCATCCCGAAGGGGCATCTTCGGATGGCCGACAACAACCTGCTGATCGAGTTCCGGGAGGCATCGGGCGGGGAGCTCGTCGACGTCGGCACCGTGAAGTTCACCCTCGACATGAACATGCCCGGGATGGTCATGCATTCGGGAAGCACCGTCACCCCGGGCGATGCGCCCGGGCGCTACAGGGCGGTGGTCACGCCTGACATGGGCGGCGAATGGGTGGCGCAGCTGCAGTACGAGGGCCCCCGAGGCTCGGGCTCGGTGAACTTCAGGGTGAACGTGGAGCCATAGGGCGGCCTCCTCCCGCCGTTCGTCGCGCTTATTGGACCGCTCACGGCTATTGGCGTGCATTTTTCGGGGCGGAATGCCAGTTTCTGCCCCATGAGAAAGACACCCCTTGTCGCGGCATTTGCATTGTCGTTTTGCCAGGCCGGGCTCTTCGGCCAGGCGGTCACGGTGCCCGAGCTGAGCCCGCGTGCGACGGTCTCGCAGACCATAGGGATAACCGACGTCACGGTCGCCTACCACAGGCCGGGCGTCCAGAAGCGCGACGTCTGGGGAAAGCTGGTCCCCTACGGCTTCAACGACCTCGGATTCGGCACGTCCAAGGCGGCCCCCTGGCGGGCCGGGGCGAACGAGAACACGGTCGTCACCTTCCAGAATGACGTCACGGTGGCCGGGAGCCCGCTGAAGGCCGGGTCCTACGGGCTCTCGATGGCGATTTCTCCCGTCGGCACGGTGACCGTCATCTTTTCGCACGACACGGAATCGTGGGGCAGCTTCTTCTATGACCCGAGCCACGACGCCCTGCGTGTCTCCGTTAAGTGGGAGGATGCGCCGTTCCACGAGCTGCTCACCTACGACTTCACCGACGTGACCAACGACTCGGCCGTGCTGGCGCTTTCGTGGGAGAAGAAGCGGATTCCAATACCGCTCAAGGTCGACACGAACACGATCGTCGTGGCAAGGCTCAAGGCCGAGATGCGCAGCTCGCGGGGATTCCAGTACCAGGCGTGGGTGGCGGCGTCGAATTTCCTGCTCACGAGCAACCTCGAGCTTCCGCTCGCCCTCGAATGGGCCGAATTCGCGATAAGCGGGCCGTACATCGGCGAGCGCAACTTCGCGACCCTTTCCAACAAGGCCGACATCCTGGACAAGATGGGGCGGGCCGCCGAGGCCAGCGCGGTGATGGACGAGGCGATGAAGATCGGCACCGCGACCGACGTCCACCAGTACGGCCGCGCGCAGCTTGCCAGGCACAACACCGACCGAGCGGTGGCGGTGTTCAAGCTCAACGCCCAGCTCCATCCGGACGTCTGGCCGGTGAACTACGGCCTCGCGCGCGCGTATTCCGCGAGCGGCGACTACAAGTCCGCCTTGGAGGCCCTGCTGAAGGCGCAGACCCAGGTCCCGCCGGGCGACGCTGCCAACGACGAGGCCATCAAGGCGAACATCGAGAAGCTCAGGAACGGCAAGGACATCAACTGAGCCCGGAGCGCGCCACGACAGGGTTGGCCCGGCGCGCGGCCGGGGATTCCCCCGAATTGCGGCAGGGCAGCGGCACGCCATGAGCGGCACCTCCCCAACGGCGGCCCGGCGCCTTGGCAGGGTCCTTGTGAACCATCTTGGGTTCCCCTGCACCGCCAGGAAGGAGGTCGTGGTGCGCGGCGGGCACGACGGCGCCTTTGTCCTCCAGAACATGGCCCTGGTCCGGACGACGGCGATGGGGGCGCGCGAGGACTTCGAGGGGGTGCTGACCGGCGCCCTGCGCAGGGTGGACTCGCCGCTCGGCGCCTACTCGGTGGGCGACTTCTCGGCGGTGACCAAGCCGGGGATCTACCGCGTCGTGCTGCCGGGCACGGAAGAGCACTCCTACCAGTTCGCGATCACCGACGGCGCCTTCGGCTGGCTGCCTGCCCTGTTCCTGAACTTCATCCACAACTGGCGCTCGGGCCCGTTCGAGAACGCCTGGCGCGGGCCCTCGCACCTGGACGACGCCCGGCGGACGGACAACGCGCTCACCGAGGACGTCGCCGGCGGGTGGTACGACGCCGGGGACCTGCGCAAGTGGATGGTGCACTCCAACCTTCCCGCGCTGGCGCTGATGGACGCGCACGAGCGCCTGCCGTGGGATTACGCGGACTGGGAGCGCGTCGACAAGGGATGGTCCCCCTGGCTCCTCGAGGCGCGCTGGGGCCTGGACTTCATGGTGAAGATGCAGGACCCGGCGTCGGGGATGTTCTACGAGGACGTGGGTGGGGGAGGAAACGCGAGGAGGCGGCCGGGGATGTCCTGGTGGTACGAGAACCACGCCGGCTGCTATGCCGACAATTCCGAGAACCGTTTCACGGACAACGTCCCGGACAGCGGCGACGAGCGCCCGCTGCGCGTCCAGTACAATCCGGTCGCGCAGTTCACCTCCGTGGCGATACTCGCCCGCGCCGCGCGGACCTACGCCGAGCTGGACCCGGACCGCTCGCGGCGCTGCGCCGAGGCGGCGGAGCGCGGCTGGCGCCTTGGGCTCGACCCGGACGAAAGGTACCTGACGGGCACGGGGACGGACTTCGCCGCCTGGACCTCCGTCCAGTCCTGGAGGGCGCTCGCTGCGCTGGAGCTTCACCGCTGCGGCCGGCTCCCGTGGGCGGAGGTAGCCGGGTGCGCGGGCGGCCTTCTCGGGGATTTTGACGCGCAGATCGGCTTCTGGCGGAACCGGCCGGGCGGCGACGAGCCCTACCGCGGGATCCTGCACTCGGCGCAGCCCCTGATCGCGCTGTCGCAGATCGCCCTCGCGACGGACGATCCGGCCCTGAAGGACGCAATCCGGGGCGTCATGAGCCGGTGCCTTGAGGCGTACGTCTTCCCGCTTTCGGAGCTCACCCCCTTTAGCGTCATTCCCTTCGGGCTCTACCGCGAGCCGGCGAGCAAGGGCGACCTTTACCGGCCATGGAGGGACGGGTACCTGTATCGGTTCTTCATGCCCGAGCACCACCCCCAGCGCATCAACCACGGGCTCGGGGGGCACTGGACCAGCTGGGCGCACGCTTTGGCGCTGGTCGGGCGCGTCCTCGACAACCCGCGGTGCGGCGAGCTCGCGTGGAGCCAGCTGCACTGGCTCGTCGGCCGCAACCCGTTCAATTCCTGCCTGGTGAGCGGCGCCGGCTACAACAACCCCATGCCGCACAGCCGCTTCCTGGGGACCTATCCCGGCGGCTTCTGCAACGGCTTCAACGGGTCGGCGGACGACCAGCCGCAGCTCGACCAGGAGGGCGACGCCCAGTGGAACACGACTGAGTACTGGATGACGCCCCTCAGCAACATGCTGATGGCGCTCAGCCTCCTCATTCCATCCGCCGCCGACGCCTCGGGGAAGCTCGGCGGGAAGACGGGTTGAGGTTGCCCCGGCCCTTCGCGCATCCAAGCATCCGCTCCCCAAAGCCATGACAACCCCCACCTCGAAAAGGCTCGCGCTGGGCGCCCTGTGCGCGGCGCTGGCCTGCGCAGGCGTCCCCGCAGCCGACCAGCCCGCCCCGCCCCCTCCCGCGAATTCCGTGTGGCAGGGCGGGCCGCGGCACCGTCCCGAGCCCAACCCCAAGGCGGAGCTGCTTCCCCTGATCTCCGTGCAGGGAAACCATTTTGTGGATCCAAGCGGAGCGACCGTGCTCTTCCGGGGCCTTTCGATCGCGGACCCCGACAACCTGGTGGAGCGCGGCCACTGGAACCGCGAGCTGTTCGTCGCCGTGAAGGACATGGGCGCGAACCTGGTGAGGATCCCCGTGCATCCCGCCGCATGGAGAAAGCAGACGAAGGCGGGTTACCTGAAGCTTCTCGACCAGGCGGTGGACTGGTGCACCGACCTCGGGATGCACGTGATCATAGACTGGCATTCGATAGGGAACCTTGAGAGCGGGATGTTCGAGGCGCCGCACTATGTCACCAGCAAGGAGGAGACCTTTGACTTCTGGCGCACGATCGCGATGCACTACCACGGGAACCACACGGTCGCGTTCTATGAGCTGTTCAACGAGCCGACCCACTCCTTCGGGGCGCTCGGCTCCATGAGCTGGCCGCAGTGGCGGGATCTGAACGAGGAGATGATCAGGATCGTCCGCTACTGGGACAAGCAGGCCATACCGCTCGTCGCCGGGTTCGACTGGGCCTACGACCTGAGCGCCCTGCACTTTGACCCGGTGCGCGCGGAGGGGATCGGCTACGTGACCCACCCGTACCCGAACAAGAGGCCGCAGCCCTGGGAGCCGAGGTGGGAGGAGAACTTCGCGTTCGCCGCGGATCGCTACCCGATGATCGCCACCGAGATCGGGTTTGACCTCAAGCCGGGCGAGGTCGTTGACGACAGCCACTACGGCAACCGCATCACCCGCTTCCTGGAGCAGCGCGGGATCGGCTGGATGGCGTGGTGCTTCGACCCGGATTGGGGGCCGAGGATGCTGCGCAGCTTCGACGGCTTCCAGCTCGCGGGCGACGGGGAATTCTTCAAGGAGGCGATGCACCGGCCGCCGGCGCCGCCCCTGCAGAAGCCCGCCCGTTAGGGCGACCGGGCCCGGCCCTCAGGAGTCCCGGGGGCCGGCCCCGCGCTGAAGCGAGAGAAGGGCGATGACCGCGGCCAGCACGAGATACGCAAACGTGAACTGGAATGCCAGGGTGCGCGCCACGCCGGCCAGGTCCCACGGCCAGTAGAGGCCGCCGCCCGGCTCCACGGAATGGATGACGCCGAAGAGGGTGAAAGCGGCCCCGCAGAGAAGGGTCGCGACGGCGGCGCCCATGCGCCGGTCCACAAGGGCCGCTAGGAAGCCGGCCCAGATCATGGAGGTGATGATGAAGCCGTTGCCAAGCGCCACGATGACCGCGAGCTCGGGCATGCCCTGCGCCGTCGAGGCCAGCAGCTCGGCGAAATGCGCCGGGGAGACATAGGCGGGATTGCCCAGCTCGATCGCAAGCAGGCGCGCGATCGCGGGAAAGAAGCAGAACACCACGGCCGCCGCGTGCCGGCCCGGCGTCGCCTCGAACGCCTGCGCGGTGATGTCGATCGACACGAAGACGAGGATGGGCGCCAGCACCGAGAGAGGGACCAGCTCCACCAGGTTCGAGAGGTACCCGAATATCCCCCCGAGACCGACGAACACGCCCGTGAGGAGCGTGTAGCCGGCGCGGGCCCCCATCTTCTTGTACGCGGGCTGGCCGATGTAGGGCGTCGTCTGCGCGACGCCCCCGCACAGCCCCGCCACGAGGGTTGAGAAGGCCTCGGTGAGCAGGATGTCGCGGGTCCGGTAGTCGTCGCCGGCCACGCGCGCGCTCTCGGTCACGTTGATGCCGCCGATCACCATCAGGATCCCGAACGGCAGTATCAGCGGAAGGTAGGGCACCGTCGAGGCGAGGCCGCCGATGAAGCCGAGCGACGGGACGGGCAGGGCAAAGCGCAGGGTCAGGGCGCCGGGGACCCTGTAGCCCGGGCCCGCGAGGCCGAGGGGGCCCAGCGTGTAGTAGAGCGCCAGGCCGACGAGGACCGCGGCCAGGACGCCCGGAATCCTCCCCGGGAGGCGGCCCTTGGCGACCACCGCGTACAGGATGACGCCCAGGCTGACGAACCCCACGATGGGCACCTGCATCACCTCCACCATGGGCAGGAATCCTATGAGCATGAGCGCGATCGCGGCGATGGAGCCCAGGAGGCCGGCGCGCGGGATGACCCGGCCCACCCAGGCGCCCGCGAACGAGAGCGCGAACTTGAGGAGCCCCATCACGATCATCGCCGCCATCCCAAGGTGCCAGGTGGCGAGCGCCGCAGCGTTCTCGTCCATCCCCCCCTGCCTGAGCTTCGAGAAGGCCGGCCCGAGCACGAGGAGCGCGAGGCCGATGGTCGTCGGGGTGTCGATCCCGAGAGGCATCGCCGTCACGTCGTCCCGCCCGGTCCTCCTGCCGAGCCGCACGGCCATCCACGTGTAGGCCAGGTCGCCCACGAGGACGCCGAGCGCGGTGCCGGGAAACATCCTCGTGAACACGATGTCCGCCGGGAACCCGAAGCCGGCCACGAGCACCGTCGCGAGGAACGCCATCACCGCAAGATTGTCGACCACGAGTCCGAAGAAGCCGTTCAGGTCGCCCGCGACGAACCAGCGGCGTTTGACTGTGGCGCTGTTCACAGGGCCCGAAGAAACCCGATTCCGGGGACAATGCAAAGGCAGAGTGGGGAGCCCTCCCGCTTTCGGCTTCCTGGGCGGCCGCCGGCGGCTGTAGTGTCGCCGCCGATGACTGGCCAAGCCGCAGCCGTTCTCCCGCGCGAGGCGCGCCTCCTCGTGGCCGCCGCCCTTCTCGGGGCGCGGGCCCTGTTCGCGGGAGAGCCGGTCAGGATCGGCTTCTTCATGTCGATAACGGGGCGCGACGCCTCGTTCGGGGAGGC
>CAYVKH010000068.1:0-16770 GCA_964451965.1 uncultured Opitutaceae bacterium | reverse complement strand
CCGGGAGGTAAATGACGAAGTGGGTGCGTCAGAGCTTGTAACCGCAATCCGCAGCGTCCTTTGCGAACATCTTCACCGTGTCCAGGGACAGCTCCGTCAGGTCCATTGCGAGCAGCTTGGCCGCCTTGGCAAGGATGTCGTGCGGCACCGTTATGATCGCGCAGCCGCACTCCTCGGCCTGGAAGATGTTGAGGACCTCGCGCGTGCTTGCCCAAAGCAGCTCGGCCTTGTTGTGGCCCTGCAGCAGGGCGCCGCAGGCGCGCATGAGCGGAACGGGGTCGACGCCCGTGTCGGCGATTCTTCCGGCGAACACGGACACGACCGAAGGGACGGCGGGACTGAGCGCCTCGGCGACGCCGGCCACCTGCTTGAGCGTGAGGATTGCGGTGACGTTCAGCTTAACGCCCTGCTTCGCGAGCTCCCTGATGAGAGGCAGGGACGAATCGCCCCGCGAATTCGTGATCGGGATCTTCGTGTAGACGTTCTTCCCGAGTGCGGAGATCTTGAGCGCCTGGCGCTTCATGTCGACGAAGTCGTCGGTGAAGACCTCGAGCGAGATGGGCTTTGCCGTCACCGTCTGCAGGATGTCCTTGGCGAAGGCCTCGTAATCCTTGATCCCCGCCTTCTTCATGAGGCTGGGATTCGTCGTGAGGCCCTTTATGTAGGGCTTCGCATAGAGGTCCAGGATGCCGGCCTTGTCGGCGCCGTCGGCATAGAGCTGTATCTTAAGGTCGTTGAGGGATTTCATGGGTGCTTGTATAGACAATTGAGGTCACGGTTTCCACCTCGCAAGGAGATTACGAGCCGGGCCCGGGCGGGGCTCGGTTAGCAAGGATGATTGCAACCGCCTCATGGAGCGACGGTACCGTGTGATCCGGGTGCGTGTCGTGCTCGTCGCTGTAACCGTAGTCGATGAAGATGGTCCTCACCCCCGCGCGCTTCCCGCATTCGACGTCCCGCCACCGGTCGCCGACCATCCATGAGCGCGCGAGGTCCAGGCCGAGCGCCTTTGCCGCGTCGAGCAGCATCCCGGGCCCGGGCTTGCGCCTGGGCGAGTCCTCGCCCCGCCCCGGATCGTAGCTGACCTCGACCCGGTCGATCTCCGGGATCAGCGCGAGAAGCCGCTCGTGCATCGCCTCGATCACCGCCTGCGCGACGAGTCCGCGGCCCACGTCGGGCTGGTTCGTGGCGACGACCAGCGCATAGCCGGCCGCCTTCAGGGCCCGGCATTCACCGGCGGCGCCGTCATACAGCCGGAAATCCTCCAGGCGCTCGGGGGCGAACGGCTTGCCGTCCCGAACGAGCTGGATGTTCAGGACGCCGTCGCGGTCCAGGAAGACTGCCGGCCGCAGCGCCATCCACCTAGGGTTTGGCGGTCACAGACTCCCACTTCGTCTGATTCACCTTCAGGTCAGGATGTGACACAAACAGATGCCAGACAACGGCTTGAAACGCCTCGCTATGGGGTGTGACATTGTTGGGATTCACGGTGGGCACGATGACGCATGCGTCGGCAACCTTTGCGGTGTAGCCGCCGTCCTTGCCGACGATCCCGATGATCCGTGCACCCACCTGCTTTGCGAGCTGGAGCGCGGCGACGAGATTCGGAGAGACGTTCTTCTCAACGTTGCCGCCGCCAACCGAAAGGATGAAGAGGCAGTCCTTGCTGTTCAGCTTGCTGACGCGCAGCCACTCGACAAACACGCTTGCCCAGCCCTCATCGTTCGTTCTCGCCGTGAGCTCCGAGACATTGTCCGTCGGCGCGTAGGTTTCAATCCCGGCTATCTTGCGGAAATCGTTCACGGCGTGCGAGGCGTTCGCCGCGCTTCCGCCGACGCCCAGCATGAAGAGCCGTCCTCCATGCTCCCTCACGGCGCGCAATTCGGCGACGCATCTATCGCAGTCGGCGGGATTAATCTTCGCCACGATCTCGGCGGTCTCCTTCAGGTGCTGTGCTGAGTAGGACATGGGGGCGAGAATGCAAATGCGGGTCGCAAATGCGAGGCGGCAGTGGCGGATTAGGCGGAATTTTTCAGCAGCCTGTCGAGCTCCTGAAGACCGGCGTGGGACCCGACTTCGTAGAACCTTTGCGTGATCTCGAATCCCGCGAGCTCATTGCGGCCGAGGAGCGCCTTCTGCACGTCGGAAAGGTCGACGACCCTGTCCCGCGGGAACCCGTCGAATGCCGACCGCTTGAAAACCCCTAGGCCGTAATCTATGTGCCGCATCGCCGGAAGCTTGTTCTTCTTGTCGTAGGCGCTGATGGCCCCGCCCTCAAACCAGACGTTGCTCGAGTCAAAGCGCTCGCTGTTCTCGTAAACGGTCATCATGCCGAGCTTGCCGGATTCCAGGAAGGCGCGGCCGACCGCTAGGTAGTCGATCGGCAGGTAGCTGTCTCCGTAGAGCACGTAGAACGCGTCGCCCAGCTTGGGCAGCGCCTTGACCAGGGCTCCCCCCGTTCCCAGGAGCGTCGGGCCATCGAAGGAGTATTCTATGGAGACGTCTAGGCTTGAGCCGTCGCCGTAGCGCTCGACGATCCGCTCTCCAAGGTAGCCCACGCACAGAACCAGGCGCCTCAGGCCGCTCTTCTTCAGGAGGCGTATCTGATGCGTGAAGAAGGGCTCGCCTGCAACCTCGACGAGCAGCTTTGGAATCTTCTCGGTGATCGGCTTCAGGCGGGTGGCAAGGCCGCCCGCGAGGATGGCAACCGGCAGCTCCGTGGGCTTCATCAATGAACTGGGGCGGCCCTCAGCGTTGACCTGCTGCCGAAGAGCCGGAAAAGGCGCGACACAGAAAGGTGCACGATGACGCTTATGGCCAGGGTGATCCCGAGCGCAACAACGATGCCGCCCATGATCTGCCGCTGGGTGGGCTCAGGGTTCTTGAGAAAGACGTGGTAGGTGAAAAGATTCATGTCGCGCACGAGCGGCTGGTGGAAGAGGAAGAGCTCGTAGGAAATCACCCCCGTCAGCGCAAATGAGGCCAGAAGCATCCTGCCACCCGGAATCTTAAGGACATGCGGCCGCAGTCCAATCCATGCGAGCACGATGCCGGTCGCAGGGATCGTGTAGTTGCAGACTATGCCCCTGAAGAAGGTCAAGTAGTAGAAACAAAGGAGGCCGAGCCCCAGAAATAGGTTGAACCGGATTTCCGCTGTTCCAGAACCCAGAAGCCTCCCTCCCACAACGCCGACAAAGAAGCTGGGAATTCGAACCGCCAGTGAAATGAGTCCCCCGGTGTGGTTGAACTGCTGGTAGAGCAGGACGGCCAACGTGGTCAGGGAGCCGCACACGGCGAAGACAAGCGAAAGGTTGTCGAGCCTGCGGCGGATGCAGGCAAACACGATGTAGGCGGCGGCAATCATGGAGATGAACCAGAAGGCATCTGCAAAATCGGAAAAATATTCCGGCTTTGAAAAGGCGTGGATCGCCAGGATGTGCCGCCAGACGCTCGCCCACGGGCGGGGACCGCCAAGGTAGAGCTTGTCCAGATAGCCGAACAAGCCCAGCGCCAGCCAGTAGCTTGGGTAGATCCTCAGGAATCGGCGCAGCGCGAAATCGCGAAGGGGCATCTCCGCCGAGTAGGCCGCGAGCGTGAAGCCACTGAGAATGAGGAAGATATCGACTCCAATCTCACCGTGAAGGACGTTGGCGGCCCCGAGGACGGCTCCGCAGTGGTACACGAGGATGAGGGCGATCGCCAGTCCCTTGAGCTCGTCGACCGCCGCGATCCTCGTTCCCACGGGAACAGAGGGTGTCAGGTTGATTCGGACCGCCCTCATGCAGGGGTCAGTTGGTGGCTACGACCTTGGTGCCCTCGAAGTCGAACCGGAAGCGCACCTCCTGCAGGCCCTTCTCGCGCATCGCATGCCGAAGGCGCCGCTTGTCACCGGCATAGAACATCAGGAAACCACCGCCGCCCGCGCCGATGAGCTTCCCGCCCAGGGCCCCGTTGGCCATGGCGCAGTCGTACCACTCGTTGATGTGGGCATTGCTCATCCCCGAGCTGCGCAGCTTCTTCCGCTGCCAGTGCACGTCCATGAGGCCCGCGAATTCCTCGAGTTTCCCGTGCTCAAGGCAGTCGAGCGACTTGTAGCCGAGCTCCTTCGTGAAGTGCAGGTTATCCAGCATCGACGAATCGTGCTTCTTCGAGCGGTCATCCTGGTCCTTGAGGATCACCGACGCGCTCCTGGAATAGCCCGTGAAGAAGAGCAGCAGGTTGTCCTCGAGGTTGTAGAGGGTCTCCTCCGAGATATTGCACGGCCTGAACTCGACCCGTCCGTCCTTGTGGAACGTGAAGGCGGTGATGCCGCCCACGGCCGCAATGTACTGATCCTGCTTGCCGATCGGCTCTCCCAGCCGGTCAATCTCTATTTCGCAGGCCTGCTCCGCCAGTTCGGCGGGCGAGATCAGGCTCTTCTTGTGGGCGTGCAGCGCCTTCAGGAGCGCGGTCGTGAAGCTTCCCGAGGAGCCAAGGCCCGTGCCGCCCGGGATGTCGGCCATCGACGTGAGCTCGATGTGCGGATCAGTCACCCCGGTCAGCTTGAGGGCCTCGCGCACGATGGGGTGCTCGATCTGGTCGACCGACGAGACCCTCTCGAGCTTGGAGTACTTTACGATTATCTCCTTCTGAAACGTGGTGTGCTTGGTGATGTACACGTACTTGTCGATTGCAGCCGCGACGAGGAATCCCCCGTGTTCGCTGTAGTAGCTTTTCAGATCGGTGCCGCCGCCTCCCAGGGAGACGCGCAGCGGTGAGCGTGTGATGATCATGAGATGGGGTAGCCGCTCCTCTTGTAGATCGACTCGACTATTTCGAGCGTCCTAATGCCTTCCTGCAAGCCCGGCGACGGCGTGCGCCCCTGCCGGATGTCCTCCGCGAAGGCGCCGGTCTCGGCCGCCCAGGAGTCGTCGCCGGAGGTGTACTCCCACGTCTGGGTCTCGGGGGGGCCCATCTGGGGCAGCATCCTGTAGTAGGTCAGCCTCTCCGTCCCATAGCTGCCGCCGAGGCCGTCCATCGAGATCTTCCCGTCCCTGCCGTAGATCTCCAGGGAGAACATGTTCTTCCACTCGGTGCAGCTCACATGCAGCCACGCCGTCTGCCCCGCCTTGGTCCGGAGGCTGAGAAACGCATTGTCGTCCACCTTCATGTCCCAGAAATACGTGTGCGCGTGGCCCCCGATCGTCGTGAAGCTGCCGAGGAACCAGGACGCAAGGTCGATCAGGTGGACGCCCTGGTCTATCAGCTCGCCGCCGCCCGAGAGCTTCGGGTCCGCGCGCCATTCGCGGTCGTAGCCCTTGCGTCCGCCGTGTCCGTAGCGCCCGCGCAGGAACATCAGGGGACCGAGGACCCCCGAATCCACGATCTCGCGCGCCTTGGCGAGGCCGGGATGGAACCTGTGGTTGTAGCCGATTCGAACGCGGACGTTCCTGGCCGCCGCCGGGGCCTCCAGCCCGCGAAGCTCCCGCGAGCCCAGGGCGCCGGGCTTCTCGATAAGCACGTGCTTGCCGGCGCTGACGGCGGCAAGCGCGATCGGCGCGAGCGAGGCGTTGAGCGTCGAAACAATCACCGCATCAACGCGCGGGTCGGCCACGACCTTCAGATAGTCCGTGGCGCTCTCGCACCCCGGAGCATTCCGTGCGACCTCGGAGGCGCGACCCGCATCGAGGTCGCACGCCACCCGGAGACTCGTTCCGGGGACCTTGGCCAGTGCGTCTGCCCGCTTCCTGCCAATGAGTCCGCACCCTATGATCGCGAATAACAGGGGTGGATCTGGGTTGGACATGTTCTTAAGTGCCTGGCGCGGGTTCGGATGCCTTTGCAGGGGTGGGCGCTCCTAGCAAGTGAAGAATCCATTTAGCGCCGCCGAAGACAACTGCTCCGACTATGGTGAGGAATGATAGCCAGAACAGGAATTTCAATCCTTCCGGCGCATAATAGGCCAGCTCTACATCTGATGCGCCCGCCGGCACCGCCACCAAAACGAGCGCCTCCGCGGATTCGCGGACCGCAGCCGGCTTCCCGTCGACCCAGGCCCGGTAACCCGTCTGGAAAGCGCGCGGAGTCTCGAGCCAAGCATCCGCCGGGCTCCGGACCCGGGCCCGGTAGGGGATCCACGAATCCACCCGGACGGGAAGCGAATTCCGGTCATAGCTCAGGAGCCGCACCTTAGCCACAGGTTGCGCCATGCCGCCCGAAGCCGCCTCCTTGGGATAGAAGAGAAGGGTGAGGTTCTCCTCTCCCGCCGTCGTGGAAAGGGGAAGCACGCTCGCGTGTCTGCCGCCCGCTCCGAAGGCCCTGGGGCCGCCGTGCTCCGGCAGACCATATTCGCGGAACATATGCGGGGCCTTGATCTCAAGGACACCTTCGATGCCATCCGGACGAGCAAATTCAAATTCCAGCAGGTAGGAACGCCCAGGCTCGATGCGGAACGTCCGATCGAGCAGGGCGGGGGACATCTCGGAATTGGGATTCCATCGGAAGTTGCCGATTGCCTCAAGGCTCGCGGAGCGTCGGGCTCCGGCCACGTTTGAATCGATTGTAGCCGACGCGTCCCTTGCCAGGAGGTGGTCCTCCAGCTCCGGATCCGTCACGCCGTGGGTGAACGTGCTCGGCAGGAATGGAAAATGCGGAAACATCGAGTACGAGTAACGGGTAATCTCCACGTTCTCGGGCCTTAGCATATCGACTGCGGTCTCCGGGGCGGGCGCCGACTGCTCGGATCCCAGGGCAAACTTTCTGGACTCCGAGAGACTCCAAAGGCATCCCACCGCGACCAGAAGGGCGAGATCCCGACGCCGTCGCCCCGTTGAGATCGCGCCGCTGGATGCGTAGGCTGCGACAGCAAAGACAATTGCGGCCGCCAGCAGGATGCAAAGTCGGCTCATGGCCCAGTTGCCGGTGGTATTTCGCACAAACGAGGGCACCGCGTACCAAAGGAGGCCGTTTATTCCGGGAATGGGAAGAATGAGGAGCGCGAGCAATGCCGCCCCGAAAAGCGGCACTGCAGACACCGTCGACAACGCTCTCCGCTGGCACCAGACAGAAACCGCAAGGACGGCCCAAAGCGAATACCCAACCTGAAAGTCAGAGGTGGAGTGGCCGTTGGCGCTTACCGGAAGAAATGAACCGGGAAAGGCCCCGCGGAGAAACTCCACAATTACCCCCGGGGTGGCGCGTTGGAACAGTCCGATGTTGCCGCCGGGCTCGGGAGGGAAGAGCAGCACCGATCCGACCGGGTAGGCGGCGACCAGGCCGAGAATTGCGATGCAGGCCGCGATGGGGCGCCAGTTGACCCCATCGCGTGATTGCATCGAGAATCGCGCCAGCTGGGCCGCGCCGGCCAGGAATGTGGACCACAGCGCGATCGGGGAGTGGCCCCACCAGCAAAGGCCTAGCGCGGCTCCAAGGAGGGCGAGTGTCCCCGTCCTTCCATGGTCCCGGAATGAGCGGACCGTTGCATACCAGACGACCGGGACCAAAGGCAGCGTTGTCCATGACATGTACAGGTCCGTGTTGTAGGCGAGCCCGAGGACCCCTGGGCAAGAGAGAAAGAGCGTCGCAAGGCCCGCCGCGAGCCATTTGCCCGATGGCAGGATGGCCCTCAGGCCCAGATACGCGGATGACATTCCCGCCACCCCGACTATCGTGATGAGCAGGTTCTGGACGGCAAAGATCCCCAGCTTGTGGAAAGTCAGAGCGTCCACCAAGGCCCCCAAGTAATCAAACGCAGGCGAAACCCGAATGGGACACATCGCGCCGTTGAACTGATAGGCGCTCTGGCCCACCCAAACCGGGAATACACCTGCCCGGATTTGGGCGATCGTGTCCGCGAGGTTCAGCCCATACCAGTACGCGTCGGCCGCCCCGTGCAATGTTGGCCGGAAGAAACCCCGCATGAGCCAAAGTGAGGCCACCAGGATGAAAGCGCCTCGCAGGGACTCCCCAAGCGTCGGATTGCGCAGCCAAGAATGCCGATCGACCCAGCTCTCGATCCACAGCCAAACCGGCATGCAAAGGCGCGCCGCGACGGTCCATGCCTTTGCGAGAAGCCTGCCGGTCCAAGTGAGGATTCGCGGCCAATCCAATCCGAAAAGGCCGGCGAGAACGGGCCAGGCAGCTCCAAACCACAGGCTCTCGAGGCCACAGCCGAGATAGTATCGCATGTACGCTCCCGTGACGAGAACCGTGGCGATTCTGCGCGGCGCTGCGGCCAAAAACTCGCTCCAGAGCGCGGCAGCCGGGCCAACCGGGCGAAGGGGCACGAGCGCCGCTAGGATGAAAGCGCCCAGAGCCCCCGACAAAGGCACGCCGGCGCCGAGTCCGCGCACAAGGCAGAGCGAAAGGGTAAGAGCGGCCAAATCGAGAATTTCCCTTTGGTACCGCGCAAGCCAGGAGGGCTTCGCGTCTCCCGAAATCCCTCTGAGATTCATGCTTTTAGTACATCGCGGGCTTGTCAGAGCCGCTGCGAGCCCATTCTTCTATCGTTGATGCCTGAACTCTACAAGAGGGTCCTCCGCTTTGCCGTCGTGGGTGGGTTGGTCATGCTCGTGTTCACCGGGCTCAATTGGCTCTTCGGGCACTGGCTTGGGACGGATGCCTCGTTCCTCGTGGCGTACCCGCCCGCGGTCGCGCTGCATTTCTGGCTGAACAAGAAGTGGACCTTCGGCTGCGCGCGCACGGACGCGGCCAGGCAGGCGTCTGAGTACATCGTGATGGTGCTGGTCACATTCGGAGTCCAAGCGCTTGTATTCAAGCTGCTGATGGGGCTCACCAGCCTTCCGGGTTGGGCCGCGGCGGGCGCCGCAAACGCCGTCCAGACCGTGATCACCTTTTTCGCCATGCAGTACCGGATATTCGGGCGCCGTGGGGAGCTTCAATGAAGAACCGCCTGCTGGTCGGCCTGCTGGTCGCCTCGTTCGCCCTGAGGGTCGCGCTCGCGTTTGGCGGGGGCCAGAACTTCTGGCCGGACGAGTCGAGGTACGGTTCGGCAGAATTGGCAGCGGAGGCCATCGGGCACGGGAAATGGGCGGTCGCCATGACCGAGCTTTTCGGGCACGCCGACCACATTTTCTTCCGGGCGGCGAGCCTTCCGGCCGCGGCCCTTGAGCACTGGGCGGGCGGGCAGCACCCGATTCTTGTCTCATGCTACTTTTCCCTTTTCTCGGTCGGGGCTATTCTCCTGGTTTGGGCCATCTCGCGGCGCACGGGCGGCACGGAGGAGGCGGCCCTGTGGAGCGCCTTCCTGGCGGCCACTGCGAACTGCCTCTTCTTCTATTCTCGGCATTTCCTCCCATACGACATCGCCCTGTTCGTGCTGCTTTGCGCCCTTCTGCTTGCGGTCGGCCCTTTCTCGCTCCGCCGCTCGGTCGCCGTGGGCTGCACCGCCGGACTCGGCATTCTGATCTACAACGGGTATTGGCTCCTTGGCGCGACAATCGTGACGCTGCATGTTTTCTTGGGTGACGGGGGCGGCCGCAGGCTGCTTTCGCGAGCGGCGGGCGCGGCCTCCGGGTTGGTCGCGACCGTCGCGGGAGGCTTTGGCCTTGGCGCTTTGTTGTCGAGGGAACTGGTGTCCTCGCTCCGGAGCTTTGCCGCAAGCGTAAGGCAGGGGGACTTCTTTGTCGGCTACAGGGTGATTCCCGAATACCTGTGGTCCTCCGAGCGGGGGATCCTGCTCATCTGGCTTGCGGCGCTGGGGTACGCGGTCGCTTTCGCCCTTCGCACAAGCAAGGCCAGCAGCCTTCGCTGGTGGCTTTTGGGGATGGCGCTCGTCGCAGGCGGATTGGTACTTCTATCCGATGTTATTCCGCGCTTTGTGGTCTACGGCCGACTGACGAGGCAAATCGTTCCGTTCGCCTGCCTGGGGGCGGGAATGGGGATTGCGGATTTCATGGCGACCCGCCGCCGCTCGCAGCGGCCGCTGCGAGTGGTGCTTTGCGTGGGGATAGGCTGCCTGGCGGCGTGGAATTTTGCGGCTCCGCTCCGCCTGGTGTTCCCGGACGAATTCCTCAGGATGGCGAAGCGCGAGATCTTCAGGCAGGCGTCCTCGAGTTACGGGTTCTACCAGATCCTCTATGCTGAGTCGCTGTGGGGTAAGCCAATAGGGAGGAACCTTCCGGCGAATGTCGTTCTGTTGCGCCGTCCGAATCCTATGCAGTTTCGACCGTACCAGTTTGAGGGGTATTCCGTGGAACAGCGAAGGCAGATGAACGGCTCTGACATCTCGATGCGTGTCATCCGGTTTCCCTGCGAGTTCTCAAAGGCGGATTCGCTCTGGGATGGGTATCCGGGCCCCATATCGATTACGGTGAGCTTTCGTCCCGAATTCTGGGAGGGTTCCGAACCCATCGTGGTCTCTGGGAAGCCGGGCGCCGGCGACGTGATCCTCGTGCGCTATACGGACGCCAGCCACATCCAATTCGGGCTGGATCACTGGGGTGCGCCCGAGATCCTGTCGGAGCCGATACGGACGGACCTCTCCAGGTCCCACAAGCTTGCGATCTCGGCCGGAAACCTTGTGCCTCCGCAGGGCAGCCCTTTCTACGGGAACCACCCCGAACTCGCCGGATTGTGGGACCGGCTTGTCGTCGTCCTGGACGGGCAAGTGGTCTTGAGCAGGCGCGCGGCATTTCATCCCGCGACTCCGTCGACCGTCTACTTTGGCGCCGCCATAATAGGTGGATCCGCCACGGGCCCGAATTTCACCGGAATCGTATCCGAATTTGGATCAGCGCAAATCGGCCAATTTGCTGGATCGACCCCATCCATTGCCAGGGCATCAGTCCTGCGAAGCCGTTCGGCGGACTGGCGCGGCTCCATTGGGCCGCTGCGCTTGAAATTCCGCATGCCCGCGCTTGCGCCGGGGCCTGCGGCCGGCCAGCCCCTGTTGTCCCTTGGGGGCCCAAGTTCGAGCGCCGTCCTCTATGCCGTTCGGGAGGGCCAGAACATGGTGAGGATTGGATTTGATAGGCGCTACAAGCCCCTGCTCCTTTCGGAGCCCCTGCCGCTTTCGGCCGAGGGGGTTGAGGTGATGGACATCTGTCTCGGTTCGCTCCTTCCGGCGCCGGACGCGCCGATCTTCGCGCAGACCCCGGGCTTGGAACGGATGCGGGACCGCCTGTATGTCCACATCAACGGCGCGCCGGCCCTGCATCTGGACGAGCCTTTCCAGGCGGTCGGCGCCGAAGGGATAGCCCTATGGTCGAACGCCGTGGGCAGCTCGGTGTGTGCCGGCTCCTTCCAGGGCGACGTGATGTCAACGGAGGCCATCGGGCCGGGGGACCTGCTGCTGCTGGGCAGGCGGCTCTCCGACCTGCTTGTCAATCCCGACGACCGGTGGGGCGGCTTCACGGGGCCGATTAGGCTGCGCCTTCGCTTTCCAACCGGCCGGGCGGGCCACACAGAGCCGATTCTTGTCTCCGGCGCCGGCGGCTCATCGGATATCATAAGCGTACGTTATGAGAGCGACAGCAGCGCCCGTTTCATATTCGAGCATTCCAACGGGCAGCGATCCGGGTCGCTGCCAATCCAGATCAGCCCGGGTGCGATCCACGACCTGCTTCTTAGCATCGGGTCGCTGATGCCGCCCGACGGATCCCCCATCTACGCAGATGCGCCTGAATTTAGCCAATTCCGCTCCATTGCGGACGTGGTGGTCGACGGTCACCCGGCGGTGTTTCTGCTGTGTGAGCCACACCCGAGCGCGAGAGATGCGGTCGTCGTCGGCAGGAATACGCTGGGCTCCGATTCGACCGATCCCGAATTCAGCGGCGCAATAGAGGCGATCATGCGCGCGCCCCCGACCGATCTACTCGAGGCAGCCGCTGTGGGCGGGTCGATGGCGCGGCCCGGCTGGAGCGGCTATCCGGGACCTCTTCAGATGAAGATCGTGTTCCCGGAGGGAGAGGACGGCAGGGGAGAGCCGATCCTGACCACGGGCTTTCCAGGAGGCGGCGACTTTGTCTTCATCCAATTTGGTGCAAACGGCACGGCCCGGCTCGTCGAGGACCATTGGGGCGACCAGCTGCTTCGGTCGGATCCTTTCCCTCTCGTTCGCGGCTCCGAACACCGCCTCACGGTGAGCTTTGGCGCACTTTTTCCTCCTGAGGGCGACGCGCTTTACCGCCGCGAACCCGGGCTGGCCGCGCAGCGGAATACGATCGCCGTCGAGCTCGACGGCCGACGGATCATCATGGCTGCGCGGTCGAGCCACCCCACGCCCCCGGAGCGGATAATCGTCGGAGCCAACTACATCGGCGGTAGCTACGCGGGGTCGATCTTCACGGGAAGAATAACCGACCTTGCTCCGGCCGAAATCGGGCCGGCTGCGCCGTAAGGCCTAATGCGAAGCCGGGGGCGGGGCCACTGCGCCCGCGCGCTCGGCAAAGACCAGCAGGCCGCTGAACGCGGCCTCGCATGTGGACCCCCCTACGGAATTCATTGCCACCGTGACGTTCCCGGGCGCGGAGGAATAGGTCTTGCCGGCGCAGGAAAGGGCGCTCCGGCCGTCGATGGTCACGCTGACATGCGAGCCCAGGAACCTCCTGGCGTCGGCATCGAGCTTCAGCCAGGCGCCGTCGTCCAGGCTCGATGGATAAAGCGCTCCCGTGCTAATCCAGACATCGTGCGGAACGGAATAGTCGATCGGGATAGGGGCGCTGACGGTTCCGCCGTATCCCCAGTGATCGAACCCGATTCGGACGTGGCTGTCGTCCACATACTTCAGATAGATGAAGTCGGCGGCGCCGGTAACCCCGGTCGTCAGCAGAGGCTCGCTTCGCCCCGCGCTGTTGCGCAACAGCCTTATGACAAGATGCTCCGGGCCCGTGGCCTGCGCCTCTTCTGGGACCGTGGAGTCGGGTACCGTCGACAGGTCCAGGGCCGGGCCGGTGAAACGCGTGTCGACCTCCGGCGCGCCCCCGAGGTTCAGGCCCGACATGAGCAGGGTCCGCTCCCTGGCAGGCGCCCAGTTGTGGCCGAGAACCCGGGCTCCGTCGAAGTAGCAGGCGACGTCGAAGCTGCCCGTTCGCTCGGCCAGTTCGCCCGGATGGAACTCGAGATCGTGCTCCTTCTCCGGGTCATACTCCAGCTCGGCCGACTTTGGGGGCACGCCGCGCGGCCCCCAGCACGTCAGCCGAATCGAGTCCGCCTTGAGGTAGGTGACATAGCACACCCTGGCGTTAATCCCTGCCGACAAGGAAAGGAGCGGCTCGCTTCGGCCCAGCCGGCCCTTGGGGAAACGCACCCTCAAGTGGGCCCGTCTTCCGGCCTCGAGCTCAGAGGACCTGGGGATTGGCAGCCGCGCATGATTCCGGATTTCGCCGTCGAACTTCCGATCGGTCACCGACCCAAAGGAGGTCTCTCCCGTCAGCACCTCGGACGGCTTGGTCTCGTAGGCGTTGCACGGCTCCTGGATCACGATCTTTCCATTGAGTTCAACGAGCAGCTCGCCTCTCAGGCGCTCGATGTCCGCATTGGCAAGCGCCCTGACACCGGGGTCCGACAACGGGAAAAGGGCCGTGTCCGAGACGACAAGCGACTGGAGCGCGCGGTAGTCCACCTCGATCGGGGCGCTTTGGAACTGGGAACCCCAGACATCGGCGCCCAGGCGAACATGGTGCGGGTCAAGGTAGGTCACGAATACGATGGTCCCGGCCCCGGCCCGGCCCGTGGTCAGAAGCGGCTGGCTTTGGCCGGCGAGCCCGTAGGGA
The DNA here is from genome assembly GCA_964451965.1 of uncultured Opitutaceae bacterium. Classification (GTDB taxonomy): domain Bacteria; phylum Verrucomicrobiota; class Verrucomicrobiia; order Opitutales; family Opitutaceae; genus Palsa-1447. The sequence continues at coordinate 3,058 of CAYVKH010000068.1, read as the reverse complement.
AGCGTGAACTCGACCCTCATGGGGCCGGCGTCGCCCCTGTACGCCACGCGCCCCGAGCGGATCCTGAGCCAGAGGAGGGCGCCGAGCGCGCACAAGACGACTGCAAAAGCTGGAGCCCTGTGGCGCCACGCGAGCCCGAGGGAGCGCGCCGCTGCGCGGGCCGCGAGAATCGATCCGCCCGGCCGCCGGAAGGCCAGTTTCTCCCCCCCGGTCCACAGCGTCAGCTGCCAGAGCGCGAGGACGCCGAGCCCTGACCAGCCGAGCGCGCACCCCCAGAATGCGGTGCTGAGTATTGCGGACGCGTGGTAGTCCAGGGTCACGTGGCTGATTCCCGCGCCGACGGGAAACATGACCAGGTTCTGCGGGGAGCGGGATGTCTCGGCCCAGTGGCCATTCACGCTGGCGCGCCAGCCCTTGAGCCACATTCGGGGCGTTTCAAGGAAGGCGGCCTGCGCAGAATGGACGCGCGCCCGGTAGGGGATCCATGACTCAACCGAGACGGGAAGGTCCTGCGGCTCGTACCTGTAGAGCGAGAACTTCGCAAAGGGCACTGCTTCGGAGGAGCGGCTGCGGGCGATGAAGAGCGCCTGGGGCGAGAACAGGTTGCCGCCCATGGCCGACAGCGGGACAACGTGGCTGTTGGTGGCTCCGGAGCCGAACGCCTCGGACGGCCCGCGCCGCGCAATCCCGGCCCCGGAATCGGGCAGCATGTACTCTCGGAACATGTCAGTCGCCTTCAGCTGAAGGGTTCCCTCGACCCCCGGCTGGGCGAACTCCAGGCGCAGGGCGTAGCGTCTTCCGGCCTCCAGCGCGAGCGGCGGCTGGAGGAGGTAGTACTCGCTTGCCGTGATGCTGTGGCCAATCCAGTCGCCCGACTGCACGAGCCGCCCGGCCGCCTGGGCAGCCCCGGCCGCACCCGCCGGGGCGGCGGCATCGGCATTCCTCACCAGGGGCTCCAGGGTGCTAAAGTCGAGGAGGCGGTTCTCCAGCCAGGGGTCCATGAACCCGTGGCTGAAATACGCCGGGGCGTAGGAGAAAGATGAATACTCGTAGCGCGTCAATACCACGTTCTCGGGGTTGCCCGAGATCCGCGTCTCGGCTGGCGACGAACGGAGCCGCCTGACCACGTCGGCGATCTTGAGGGCCTCCCGCGCCGACCAGCAGGCGCCGGCAAGCGCGGCCAGCAGCACGACGGCACGCAGGAGCCTCGCGCCGGCACAATAGGCGGATCCCACCACGATGGCAGCGGCGAAGATGATCAAGGTCGACCAGACCAGGAAGAGCCTCTGCATCGGCCAGATGTTGTTGATGCTCACGAACCATACCGGGACGTGGGTCCAGAAGGCGTCGGTTATCCAGGGGACGGGCACGGTGAACAGCGGCACAATTGCCGCCGCCAGCGTGAACGCCCATGCGCCGCGGGGCCGGGTCCTGAACAGGAGCAGAAGCGTTCCCGCGAGCGCGCAGATCAGGGCGTAGCCGACCTGGTAGAATGCGAGACCCGGTTCCCTGGGCCTTATCGGCAGGAAATTGGCGGGGAAGTAGGCGTGAATCTGCAGCGCGGCTGCGCTGCCCGAGGAGATGATCCTGACCTGGTTGTCCAGCGTGAGGACGGAGACGAACGGAAGGGCGCCCAACATCAGGAATGCCGCGGCCATCAGCAGCGCCATCCTCGGCTCCGGAGCAAATGCGCGGCGGGCGACGACCGCCGCAACATAGATACAGGACGCGATGAGCGTGAACCAAAGCGCGACCGGGGAGTGGCAGTTCCATAGTCCCGCCAGACCAATAGCGATCAGGAGGCGGCCCTTCACGTCGCCCACTTGCCACACGCGCCAGCATCCGTGAAGCGCGAGCGGGGCAAACGGGAGCGTCATGAAGGTCATGTACTGGTCTCCCGTCATGACCGGAGCCAGCTGGCCCGGCCCGACGACCCAGAGAATCGAGAGCATGGCGGCGAGCCAAGGGGCGCCCTTTGCGATCGGGCGCAGGCAGGCGTAGGCCGAGAAGGCCCCCAGGAGGGCGACTACGGCAAGGATCGCGTTCTTGAGCGCCGTGGGCTCCAGCCTGTGCACGGTGACCAGGTCCAGAAGCCCTCCAAAGTACTGGAATCCCGGGGCGTACCTCAGGGGCGACACGGCGCCGTTGAAGGCATACTGGCTCTGGCCGACCCAGACCGGAAACACGCCGGCCCTCAGCTGCGCCACGAAGTCGGACAGCATGACGGTGTACCAATGGGCGTCGCCCGAGCCCACCTCGCCGCCGTGGTAGAAGGGCAGGGCGGCGAAGGTGGCCGCCGCGCCGACCGCTAGCCAGCGGACGGTCTCCCCGAGCCCCCGGACCGGGGGCTGAGCGGGCCTGAAGCACACGGCCCGCAGGACCCATGCGGCAGCGGCGGCGGCCGCGCCGAGCCAGAGCGCCTCCCTCCCCGCCAAAGGCAGCAATCCACGTGAGCCGGCGAGCCATCCCAGGAGGGCTAGCAGGACGGCGAGGGCAGCGGCCTTCAGGAGCAGCAGCCACGGCCGGCCCGGATGAAACCTGTGGAGGCGCAGGCAGAGGGCCAGAAGCGGGGTCGCGGCCGCCGGGGCGAGGATGCCCGGCCATAGGCTGCCAATGTTGCCCGTGAACCGCTGCTGCGCGTACCAGAGCCACGCGGCCGCGGCGGCGTCGCCGAGCGCGAACGACACGGGAACCTCCCATCGATCCCAAAGCGGCCTCAATCGTCCCAAGAACGTGAACCGGAACATTAGGTCCAGGAAAGTCTAGAGATTGATCTTCTTCTCGACGATGTAACGCGGCCGCCCCCGGGCCTCGTCGAACGTCCTCCAGAGGTATTCCCCCAGAATCCCAAGCATGGCGAGCTGCACCCCTGACACGATCAGGAGCACGCACATCATGGAGGACCACCCCTGCACGGGGCTGCCCAGCGTGATCGCCCGCACCGCGACGACAGCCGCGTAGATGAACCCGCTGAAGGCGAAAAGGAGGCCGCAGAGCGACGCCAGGCGCACCGGCGCGTAGGAGAAGCTCACGAACGAGTCTATCGCGAGCTTGAGCT
>CAYVKH010000067.1:0-17151 GCA_964451965.1 uncultured Opitutaceae bacterium | reverse complement strand
ACAGGAGGAGTGCTTCCAGACGAGCTTGGGCTGGATGGTGGCGAGGCATTGGAAAAGGTCACTGAACGACAAGGCCGGTCTGGATCTTGCGTTTGAATTAGGCGTAGCGTCTCTCCGGCGTTACGGCGTAATTCGCTTCACTCGCGACCTCATTGCGACCTGAAATTCCGTTGTCCTCCGCGATCTCCGCAAATCCCTCCGATCTTAACCGGAACCGCCGTTGTAGCAATGGTGCCCGAAGCGAGACTCGAACTCGCATGCTGTTAAGGCACAGGCTTCTGAGCCAACGACTGACGTATTTTCTTCACTTTTGCCCATGTCTATTTTACCCCTATAACATCGTCAAATTAATAGCTTCCGAAAAGTGCTCATTTTTCTGAAAAAGCCCGAAAAATGCCCAAATTGGCCCATTTTTTGGGTCCGAGTGTAGGATCGCGTATAGATACGTATGTGCGATATGGATACAACAGGCACAACTTAAAGCAACACGAACTTTCGTGATCCCGTTGTCAGGAATCAGCCGTTCCAAATGCTTGCGCCACAAGCTCAATATCCGTGCGCGGTAGGTGACTTGTAGATGCGACCAATTGCCGCCCGGCCACGTATCTGCTCGAAAGATGGCCTATGGCTCAAAGACTCAACGGCCCACTCTTTCAAGGGGCTCGACCGCGAATGCTAGCAAACGCCTGCCTACCGCATGAAGTTGTTCTGCCGTCCTGGGACGGCGAGACAGGAGGCCGTTCTCGCAATGGTAGGTTGCCTCCTCCAGGTCTTCGAGGCTGTCCAAAAGCCTCCTCAATCCCTGGCCGGCGGTGGACGCGAGTGCTTTCCAGGTCGAGGGAAAGCGCTCTCGAAGCGCCCGCTCCCAGCGGGGTGTCCAGTCTTCGAGCTCGTCCTGGGTGACAGCAGCAATTGCAAGAACGCGCCCGAGGTCCTTGTTTCGCCGCAGCTGCTGCCGTCCCCGGTATCCGGTGCCTTCGATCGGAGCGTCGCTGAAGGGCCGATGTTCGAGCAGGTTTGCTAAAACCATCATCTCTGGCCGGGCGCACCGAATACCGAATTCGGTTTCCCGCGCCTCAAAAGTGGCGATGCCTGTAAACTGAAAGCTGGGGAGTCCATAGTTATCACCCGAACTAAGGGGTAGCCGGGTCCACTCCCGTTCGGTCTGATGTTCGGACGCTGGCTCGGTCAAGAGTTCGAGAAACCACCCGCCTCCGTTCGGTGGATAAAGGCGCACGGCAGGAAGCTTATCGTCGGGAGTGGAACTTGTCCCTGGTTTCCTGAATTCGCCGTCCGACTTGGGCTTCCATCCGGACTCGATCAATCTTTCGGCAACCTTCCGGCCCTTCTCCACAGCCGCAATATGCGGTGAAAGCACGCAATCAACGTCTTTGGTGCGAACCGTGACCAGATCATCGCCGCGAAACACGCCGTACCCGGCCGCGAGACTCCCGATGACGATGATGTTGGGACGAACATCCTCAGGAATTGCGTTGGCTACTTCCTTCAGGACTCCATGCACCGAAACTTCAATGGACTTTGAGCTCATAGGACTTTCGGCCTCTTGGCCTTAAGAGATTCGAGGAGCTGCTTGGCCTGCCTTTCGAGCCTTGCATCGTGGAGATCCAGAAGGCATTCGACCGGATCCGCCCATGCGAGCCCTCCATCTCGCTTAGCGAAAAGTGAGTTTGCATGGTACACTTGATGGACAAGCACGCTTGCCGGGCCGCGCGGATCATTGGATCGCACCAATGCAGGATCGAGTTTGTTGATGAAGTCGATGTCCGCCCCTAAATCGCGCGCATGAAATGAAATATCGAGCCGCGGTGAGCCAACGATATCCAAGTCCGCAAAATAGTGCCTGGCGCCGAACACACCCCCGATGGCGACGCCCTTGGGGTTGAGGAGCTCAAGCCGACGTAAGTGCCGTTCCGGGGAGCGTTGGTCACCTGAGGCATCAGCATACCTCGCGGTCGAGCGGGCACGGTCTGAATTTGCTAGGAGGCGGAGGTATTCTTCGTCTGGGAAATACCGAAGGCGGACCTTTCGTTTCGGAAGTCGCTCGATGAGACTCCCAAGACCCTGGATGACGTTTGCAACCGTGGGATATGAGTATCCGCAGGTTTCCGTAAGCCAAGTTGTGGTCAAAGCCTCGCCGCTCACCAGCCATTGGTTGATGAGCACCTTCGTAACCACGAACGCGGCATCCGACCGGTTGACATGGGGGCCCGAACGAGCGCGCTCTTTGTGAAGCACGTCCGCGATGACCGTCTGGGTTTCCGGGTCCAAGGGCCGTGTGACGCCCTGAAGCTCGCCGTCTTTCTCGAGCGAGATCACGATTCGCTTCCCTATGTCAGTGTTTAGTACCGTCAAGGCCCGCTTCCATTCGCCCTCAACACTCTGTTTGGTTATCCGTGAGTCAGACAGGACAAGATAGCCCGTCGCGTTCTCACGGTCCTTGAGTGCGTATGCCAGCTGCATCAGCCCCTCCCGGATGCTTCGCAAGCTGGAGCTAGTCCCGCCCGTCTTTATCTCGATCAGTCGGTTACCGATCTCTGCATCTATTCCGACGTCCTTCATTAAATATTAAGTTGCCACTTTCATCCCAAAGATGCAACTAAATATGAAGATTGCAACTAATTATCGTTCGTCCACCGTATAAAACTTAAAAACATCTTATTGTACTTAAACAGATTACAACACTATCAGTCGCACTAAATGAGCCTCACAGTCATACGCCACGGTAGATCCATTTGAAGCCGTGACCATCTTCGCGGCCAAAACTAACTCCAGACAAATCTCAGGTCAGTACACTCTCACGCTGCTTTCCGGAGCCAATTCTTAATTGCTTGGACATGATATTCATCGGTCTCGATAGATCGCGGCAGGCGATGCATTTCAATCCTCCCAACGACATCATAAAGAGCGCACCTGCTCAGTATGGTCGGGCGAGGAATGCCGAAGTAACGCGGAAGATCGGCAAGCGAAAGAACGTTCGGATAACAGGGTGTACTCAGCCCAGCCCGACCGGTAAAAACAACAAGATTAACAAACGCACCGGATCCAAGATTCAATACCCGCCCTAATTCCCTTACGTGACCGTAATTCTGCAACACTGGATTCCGAAAGCGGATTTCCCTACGCCCAAGGACCTGATGCCATTCAGGTGATGCGGGATTAACAAGGATCTGTCCGCTATAATGCTTCGTCTCGATCACGAATATTCCCTGCAAAGTGACCACGACATGATCTATCTGGGTCGTAGGTATGGATGAACCCGTCGAACGAAGCGTGACATTGTTTAAGATATGGAAAGGCATAGGAACTGCTCGATCAAGTGCCTCAATTACTAACGCCTCGCTGATGTGTTTCCGATAGATTGCGCGTTGGCCTTCATCGATGCCAAAGAGGAATACTGCATAAACTGCGAGCACAAAGGCCGCGGCTAACAATAGGATTGACATCGCAATGCGCTCTAAGGGCCTTTTTGAGATTCGGCTGTTCGGCTCGGTGTCTTTGCGTGCAATAGTATGCGCGTCGGCATCGAAGGCGTGTGCTCTGGTCGTCGTTGAGAAAAATAGAGACCGCTGAAATGAAAGGTACTCGTCCCCGGCGCCCTTCCGATTTCTTCAACTATCAATTGTCGTCTTCCAACGAAATAGCTTCTCTTGCATGCAGGGACCGGAAACCTCCAATCGGCTGCGAAGACAAAGCCCCCAGAAAAGGTTCGAGCCACATCGAGTCGCATCGTCTTTTTTTCCGTCCGGGGAAACTTCCTTCGATCGATTACAGTAATGTTAATCTGCATAGTGTCTTGGATTCCTGGTTCGTGGCTTGGCACAGAGTGGGCCACTAATCCGCGTCGACAATCTATCGGGAAATCTACCGAATTCCCGGTAGATCCTCTCCCATTACGCCTTTATCTCTCTCATCCACTGCTATATCGGCGCCACATTAGTATGGCTTCTATGCTACGTAATTTTATGTAATTTGAGAGGTTTACGTAGACGAATGTGAAATTTCTCTAGGCGCGCATGAAAAACACAAACCGCCTCGCCTCTGGCTTCTTCTCAAGTGTCCTTCTCGCAGTCGGCATGGTACGCACTGCCGAACGCTTCGACCCGGTTAGCTCAACCGTTGCTGGCCGGTCAAACCATCGGAACACCCTGCCCATGTCGTTTCAGTGTGTTCCTTGTGACATTGCACGTATTCGTTAGTGTTTAGTTTAGCTGCGTTACGGTACCGCTCGGTACTTGATCCGGATAGTGGGCCTATTTCCTCCATCGAAGAAGGGGAAATAGGCATTTCAGGGCTTACCTATCGTCAGGCCAACGCACACTTACGAGCCGGCTTGGCCAGCCGAAGGGAGAAGCAGCTTTACAGCAGCGCCGATGGATCCGGATTGCATCCATCCGCAATGGTCGCCCGCCATATGGCAATCTCTGAGGCTCTTGAAAGATGGGCATATCACGAAACAGTCCATTCTCCAACTAGCGCAGTCTTTGGCTTCAATGTCGACCGCAGTTCGAACGGAATGGCGGCATTCCCAGGAATGTCGGTTAGGCCAGCGCGGGTTGCAGCTCGATTCGAAGCGATAGAGCGGTATTGCTTACTAAACTGGTGGGAAAGGCGCCTCGATGGGGAACGTCGGGAAACCGTTTGGCCGGGCATAACTGCTATCTCTTTTGCACCTGAAGTTGGAAGCGTGGCCGTGATCCTCTTCGCGAACTCCCAGCAGGGACTCTATTCCTATGGTCATGCCGCAGCGGGGTCGTTTCGAAAGGCCTGCAATCGCGCTCGCCTCGAATTAGCCAGACACGAATGGGCCATCGGTTCTTGGAAGCAATCTGGCAACCAGCAACCCCCTGCCGATTTGTTCGAACGCCGGTCATGGTTCTTTTCAACCGATGAAGGCCACACTGCATTCGATGAACGCTTGAGATTTAGAGTTAAAAGCGCGGTTCCCCAAATGGAGGTAATGTGCGACGCCGAAATTCCGGGTCCGTGGTCGAGATTCACGACCGTCTGGCGCTATCTGTTGCGTCCCCCGTCAGACGATTTCATGGATTCCGATTCCCGCTATTTTTTCTGGTAGACTCGGTCGAACATTTTCTCGTGAGAGCAAAGCCCGACGGAGAAGCACAAGAACCAATCAATTGCCTATGCCCATAAGGTACAGGCTTCTGAGAACAAAACGATGATTTGCTGCATGCTCCGATTGGATTGGAGCCAGATATTCCCGGTTCCCGTTGCGTGTGGCGACAGCCCGGTCATCAGGGTGCCCAGCCAACATAGATCCATCCTTTGCCGCCGCAACTTGGGCAGGGTAAGACCCCCCTCCCCTTGCATTGACTGCAGGAGAGTCGTCGCAAGGGGCTGTTCCCGCAGTAGCCACACTGCTTAAACCGGTGACCAAGGCATTTTGGACAAACTCGCGTCTGGGGTGACATGCCGTGCGGGTGGGGCTGACAGGCGATCTCAGCGGGGGTAGCACTTGCCCGCATCGAGCCGTTCCTTGCAACCGCAATTCGGGCATCGTTTCTCGCCGCATTTGGGCCCTGGGCAATACAGCGTGTTGCAGGCCTTGCACTCGTAGATAGGAAATGGCAGGCAGAAGAAGCCCGCCTTGGCCGTGCGCATGCAGTTGGGGCAATGGTTGAAGTGGGTCATTGGGTTGTCGCGTGGAAATGTTTTCGTCAAGGTGTCCCGCCATCGCGCTGCGTGGACGCAGGGACCGCGTACGTGAGGGGAATGCGGGGAAGTTGAGGCATGACAAGCCGGCACGGGGTCCGGGGATGTCCATTCTCGGCCAGTCCCCGCCAGGAACATGGCTCCGCCAACGGCTGGAAATCTTCGCGCTCGGAAACCCCCGATGAGTCCTCTCCGCTTTGGCCGCTTGCATTTGGATCGGAGCCCGTCGAGGGAGACATCAAGACGAGCAGGCGCGTGGCCTCAGCGAGGCCGTTGATTGCCGGACAAAAGGCGAACCCAAGGCGGCTGTCGAAAAGTCTTGGGGTGAGAGTCATGGTGTTTGGTGCGTCCCCGGTTTATTTGCGACAAGGGGTCCGGAGCCCGGTTGCAGGTCAACAAGCCGCACCTCGGTCCAATAAGGGCTTGAGGCGCGTTCCAGCTTGTCGTTGCCCCGGTTGCCTCGCCCCGCACCGAGCGTGAAGTTCCCTACCTTTATGACACCTCGGTCAAAGAGCACCACCTGGCCCGAAACGTTTGCCGCGGACCCTGCATAATAGTTGATCCAGACCGATATCTGCGACAAGTCGACCGGGCCGGAGAACTCGACGAATTCATATAGGCCACCGGTGTTCGCGTTGCGCATGTCGCGGTAGAGAAAGCCCTCCTTGGTGCGGTCGCGCCTGTAATAGATTTCCTGTGCCCGTGAATGCGGCCGAACATAAAGATCAAGATCAACACCCTTGGCCGACCAGGCGATACCTATGCCCGTCTTCCACGCTTCCAATTGAAGCGGCACACGCACCACGGGAGCATCCTGGACCCGCGGCAGGGGAGCCAACCGTTCCTGTGCGGGCGAAATTACCGGCAGCGCAACTGCGCCCGGCACCGAGGGGGCCATGTCGACTTTCCCAGCCACAGCAGGTGAAGGGGGCTCAGGCGGAGGCATCGCGGGCGCAGCAGCATTCGCAAGCCAATCCGGCACGCGGCGGGGCTGGGCGCTGCGCATCTCAATTCTTGAGTCCCCGGTGTCTCTCTGGTATGAGACGACCGTGCCCATCACGTTGCGTCCGACGAACCGCGACCAAGCCACTGCTGCGTCGGGGCTGAACGTCGTGAGAGCCCCGCCCTGCGCCGCCATCCAGAGATGCCACCAGCGCTCGACCGCAATTCGATGGGCGCCGCTTCCCCACTGGGAGTCCGCGCCGTACGCCCAGTAGAGAGCCGTTCTGCAGAGCGCCTGCTCCCTGCCGGCCGTCCCATACGGGCTTTCGGCAAGGGTTGCACCGAGGTGCGCGTCGGACGGGTAGCGGCTCTCATTCATCGAAAACGTCGGCTCGTGCGGGCAAAGGTAGAACGGACTCGCGACGATCAGGATCCGCCGTTGCCGTCCCGCCTCGACGGGTCCCAGCTCGGCCAAGACCTCGGGGAGCCTGACCGTGTCGTCGGCCGCGGAGCCCTCGTCCCGCGATGCCTTTCGGGCCTGCTCACGCCATCGCTTCAGCCCGACAAGCACGGGCGCCAAGCACTCCGCACGGGAGTCGGAATTGTCGTGCTGCAATTGCGGGATATCGGCCTCGCCTATGCGCGTCAGGTAATAGCCGTCCCAGACAGCAACATGAGCCCCCATCGGGGCATCGCGGAGAAGGAGCTCGAAGAAATGCCGGCTAGTGATATCCAAGGCGGCCGGGGCGGAACGGCTCGAGACAATCACCACGAATTCAGTGGGAACCTCGGCCGTCGTGCCCGAGAGAGCGCTTTTGCCCAGCGCAATTGCGATCAGGGGGAACAGGAATCTCATCGTGTGTGCAGGTTTAGGGTACACGGCTAATCTCCAGGATAGTCGGCGCCTTCCTTCGGCAGCCAAAGCCGATGCAAGGTCTCGATGTGAGTGACGTTCTCCTCAGCGATGCGCTGGCGCTCGGCGAGGAGCCTGTGGTAGGCAAGGCCGACCTCAATGAATGCAGCTCGGGAGGTCTCCCATTCCTCCATCAAGCCCTCGTTGCGAGCGACGGCCGCAGCCTCCAGGTTTACGGCTTCGTCGAGAGTCGCGGCGCGTGAAAGGATACGGTCGTATTCGGGATTCCGGCGTTGGTATTGGCGCCGCACGACATAGGCGCAAAGATGCTGATAGATCAGGCTTCCGGCCAGGATTTCGAGGCCAAGCGAGGCCCACATCAGGTACCGCCAGTCGCGGCCAACAGTGCTGGTATCGGCGATCTCGTCGATGCTGCGCGAACGCCCAAACGTCTGCCCGATTTCGAAGGCAAAAAGCGCGCCTGCGAGCGCCAGCAACAGGGCAACCCAGGGCGACTTCATGAACTCCGCCGCCTGAGCCCAGCGGTCCAATGCAAGCTTTAGCCCGATGGGCAGCAGGAGCAGAGGCAGGGCGAAACACACGGCCCGCACGTTGTCCTGCAAGACTAACACGAGCAGGCTTCGGCAGTTGAAGACGGTGAAAAAGCAGAGCGCGAGCCAAAGGGCCAGCCAACCCCCAAAGGCTGCGCGGGCAAGAGGACCATGCGCCATCTCAAGCCGCGGAGCCTCCTCTGGGATATGCTCGGGGCAGTCCTCAAGCTGCTTGCCTATACGGACCCGCTCAACCTCCTTCCGAACTATCTTTCGGCGCGCCGCTGAGGCTGCGGCGACGAACCGGCTCCGAACCTCGGACCAACAGGAGCAGAACTCGCTGTCGGCAAAGTCCGTGATTATCCGGATTCCCGTCTCGCCAAAGGGTGCCGTGTTAACGAAGGCAAAGAGGCGACGAACAAGGTCCGGGTGCATCCCAAAGGCTGGAATCGGAACAGCTTCCGAAGGACGCATCAGCCATTGCGACAGTCCCTTGGTGCTCTTCCCATGAGGAAACGTGCCGTCAGGCAGATAGCCGTTCACGACACCCGGTTTGGACCCGTTGATGCCCGTAAGTTTGCTCGACTTAGGTTTAGACAGCCGGCGGATCAGTTGTGAGTTCATGCGCAGAAGTATAGAGTCTGCCACTCACCACTTTTCCGGCGGCCTCATGCCCTGCCGGTCATTGGAGCCACAATATCGGTCTAAATTATCTAAATCGATCCAGCCAGCGGTTGTTTATAGCCGCTATTCATGTTCATAGTTGTAGTGAGCCCGTAACTTGCCTTTGCTGCCACTACCCCATGCCTCCAAGCGGACAATCGCAGAGCGAACGAGACCTTTGCGAAAACAAGCTCTGGCTCGCTCGGCTGCGAGCAGACTTTGGCTCGGTTTGGGCGATTGAAGAGTGCGCATGGCGTGATTATTTGAGCGACTATGCTGGAGGAAGGGACCGTATCGGCCATCCCGGGGTTTCGGTTCGCAGGAACCCGCCGCCCTCATACTTTGACATGCTGCCGCTCTTGTTCGGCTGTACGGCTCAATGGTGGCATCGAAAGCAAAAGGGGCTGGTTTTCGCCCGTCTCTCGCCGTCAGACCAGGAGCACGAGACAGTATTTGGGACCATTTCGGAGCCGGCAAGGATCTGGATCGCCGAGTTTGACGGTCGCCGCACATATTCACGCATTAAGCGTTGGCGGGAAAAGGCCGAGTTCGACCCAGACGAAAAGGCCGACCTCGGCGCGTGGTGCCTGCGTAACCAAGTGTGGCCCGATGGATAACATCGCGCAGCTTGCCGCTTGGATTGAATGGCGCGAACGATGCGCGTTGGACTTGTGCGAGATCGAGACCCGCGGCACGTTGGTCGCGTGGGCGCGCGCCCGGGCCCAATACAACTGGGCCGGCACGCTTGGCGACCAATTGTCCCAAGCGTGGCATATTTTTGAAACCCATTCGGTGATTGAGGGCGAGCGCGGCGGAAAGAAACCGAAGATCCGCATGTTTGACGTCGCGATGGCGCTGGACGACGATACCGCCCGACTGCGAATGCTGCAGGCTTACGCTGGCAGGGTGCTGCACACTGCGCTTCGCAATTATGCACTTCGCGAAACCTGGAGCCGGCGCAGCAACGAAACCGGCTTTCAGCGTCTGCCGATGCTGAGAATCGATCACCCGGACGCACCGCCGCTCGAGGCCATGCTCCCTCCAGGGGATTTCGCCCGCTCTGTTGAAAGCTCGGCGGACCGCGAGGAAATGGCAGCATGCGCCCAGACCGAAGCGGAGGCGTGGTTTGCGGCGATGCCAATCCGAGAACAAGCGGCACTCGGGGCGTACTGGACCGATAGGCCACTGAACGCCCCAGAGGTGATCAAGATGGCAAAGTGCCGCAAATCGCAGGTGTACGCGGCGAGGCTCGAGGCGGTCCGGCGCCTAGCCGAGGCGTTGGGAAAAAAGTATGGGTCGGATACCGAACCCGCTATGGCGAGGGAACTTGCAGAGATGATATTGGGCTTGGTGGGCATGATGTGCGCCAAGTTATATCCGCCGGAAAATGCGGGGCCGAGCGACTCTTAACAACCAAGCCTATTAATGCCAAAGATACCCAAATCGCATTGGCTGCCTCCACCCCCGGGTTATGCCGAGCGTCTCGCGCGTTGGCGCGATTGTTGGCTTCTGGAACAGCATTTGAGGGGATCCGACCCCGATTACGCGAGTCCCCTACCCTCGGTGCAGAGCTTCAAGCGAAGCGGGGATCCACCATGGAATCGCCTAGGCGATTCGCAGCAGGGGGACGCATTCCCTGAGGTCGGCCAGATTCGCCTGTTGGACGGATGGCTCGTACCGACGGCGCGACGCCCCGTGTTTGTGGCCGTGCTCTACCGATGGGACGGCGATGTGCTTGTCATAGCCCCATTTGGTCCGTTTCCCGAGCCAGCGACCACGACCGAGCTGCTATCGGCGAGACCGAATGATGTCCTGCGAGTGATATCACTATGGAACGTGAGGACAATCACGCCAGGTCTGCTGTCGCAGGCCAGCTGCCACATCGGTGAACTTACGAACGAAGAGTTGACGGAATCACGCGCAGTCTTTCGTCACGCGATTGCGGGAGAAGGTATGCCAGCCGAGCTTTGGGACCGAGTTGGATGCCCAATCATCCATCCCGAGGATCCCCGCATAGCTTATCAGGACGAGGAGTCGCGCATGATGGCGTTTACTGACCACCAGTCGGAGGCAAATGTGCTCACGGTTGATTTCGCTGAATTACCACTAGCGGCCGGCTCCGTCGGGCAAGTCGAATTGGATCTCGTGGCCCTTGTTCCGTCAGCAAATGTCCGTGTTTGGTTCCACACTAGCAGCACGGGCGATCTAGTCTTTGTCGAGGCATATGACTCATCAGCAAATGCGGCAGCAGGAAGGTCTTTGGGCCTGGATGGCGCTGCGTTGGCTAATGCGGAGACCGGTATTGTTCTGGCGCGCTTCAGGCAAGGCATCGCCGAGTTCAATCGTCCGGCAATAACATGCCATTTCGTTCTCGTTGATGCCGCGGATGAAATCATCCCCTGGAGTTGGGTGCGTTCGAAGCCGTGAATGACCCGCTCGCACTTCAACGCCGTCTCTGCCTGGATCCGAGATCGGCAAGCACATTGACTGACAATGACTTGATCCAGCTGCTAGCCTGCCTGCCCAGCGATCCGGCTTTGCGACAATATCTCATCGCCGAAACCTGGCTGCGTTATTGGCTATATGCGGACAACTTCCCAGACGAATTTCACGCCGTCTGCGAACCGCTCTTCACGAGCCAAGCCCCGGGGTTCAGCAGCGCCTTCCAGCGCGAATTCGCCGCGGCCTTGCAGCCGCTGCGCAATTACGACATGGGCGGTGATTTGCCCGAATCGACTGCGAGCGCAGCGGACGAAGTGCGCATCTGGGGCCTTCTCGTATCCCGTGTCCGCAGCTTTCTTGAGGCCGATGGAGTGGTTCCCCTAATCCGCGGCGACGACGCGGTCGCAGTGCCGTTCCGATTCGTTGAGACACCGGGTTCGGCCTGCGTGGATGCGCGAAATGAGCCGATCAATCACTGGGCGGAAACAGTCGCGGATCTCAGTACCCAAGGTGTGCTATTGACGGGGCAGGCTGTGCGCTTCGAGGCAGTGTTTCCGAGGGAAACCCAACCTCTCGGGCGAAGCTTGGCATTGCCCCTGGCGCTCGCCTGGGTGCGGCGCGAATCCCTCGATGTACCCCTCTTCTCCCCATTGGGATTGCTTGCTACGGGCGAGCTTAACGGGCTGCGCGTCGGCGCCGTTCGCGGCACCGGCGGAGAGACGGCCGAGGATGTGGAGGGCGGCGCCAAGACCAAACTGGCAAGGCGCCTAGGCGTGAGGTATTTGGTCACCGTCGACCTGGCTGGACGCTTGGCCAACACCAAGGGCATGTTCATTCAATCCCACACGTCGGGCACGGCCTGGGAGAATGTGCGGATTCGTTTCGTGCAGATGCTCCAAAGGTCTTCGGCCATTGATTCTCCACGGCATCTTCGCCGCGTGGAGGCGGAGGACTCCAAGCTGGCAATCGAATCCAAGACGCCAAGGGAACTCTGGAGTATCTGGCGAAGGCTGGGCCGGCTCAGGCAGTCATATCAGCGCAATCGGCAACTCGATAACTCAAAGAAGGTCGAGATGTCGCAACGGCGGATCACACATCGACTTGGGTTTAGGACGCTTGAGTCGGGCTACACCGATTTTTCGGTTGTTGAGGACCGCCATCCCAAGACTGACCTACCAGGTCGCAGCTCCGAACTCCGAGAGTTGGACGATTTCCTGGCGGGAACGCCCGGGATGATGCTGGTCGTAGCACCCGTTGGACACGGCAAGAGCGCTCTATTGACCCACTGGCGGCGACAAGTCGCCGCATGCGGCAAGCACAATGTGTTTCATCACTATTTCGACCAAAGCGACGACCGCCTGCAAAGTCGGGGAGTGTTTTATCGGCGCCTGCTAGAACATCTGCTGCTTGCGACGCAGACGGAAGAAGGTCTTCCAGAAGGCGATGTTCATGACGACGCCCTACTCGTCGCGTGGGAACGCTGGGAGCAAAAGGTTAGCCGTCAGCCGATGGTGTTGATTATCGATGGCCTCGATGAAATTGGCCGACGCAATGATACGGGCCAAAACGTGGCCGAACTATGCCCTCCGTTGCTACCAAAGGGCAAATCTCTGCCAACGAATCTTTGGATCGTGGCTTCCTGTCGCTCAGGCGATGGTGGCGAGCTACATCCAACGGCCGAAACTTGGAAGAAGCAACTCGACGCATCGTGCCGGCAACTTAACCTCCAACCTCTTAAGAGGCGAGGGGTGGAGCAATGGGTCGCTCAATGGGTAGACAAGTTGACACCAGCTCACCGTGCAGAACTTTCCGCCGCAGATGTGATCTTGGGAGAGCTCTTGGACCGAAGCGACGGTGTGGCGTTATCGTTACGCTGGCTCCTGGACGATATCGAGAAGTCCCTGAGCGAGGGCCTTCCCTGGGATGCCGCGCTCAAGTTCACCCCAAAGGGAGTGGCGCGACAGGTTCTTTCACAATGGCAGCGCCTTAACGATGTCGCCAATTATTGTCCAGAAGCCGCACAAGCTCGCGAAATCGTGCTTTATCTTATTGCCGCCCAGGGAACGCTTACAAACGGGGAAATGGTAAAACTTTTGGGCCATTCACCGGCTGCCAACCTGGAGAATCTGTACTTTGAGGCACGCCGATGGGTGACCGTACAGCCGGCCGAGGGTTCAAACCTTAAATGGGGTGTGAGGTTCTCCCTTAACGACCCGATCGTTCGCGAGGCATTCATGCCGATATTTCGTCAGGGGTCCGGCGCCGCATTGGACACCGATTTTGTGGCCGAGGCCAATCGGCTCAAAGCAACCCTCCAAGAACACTATTCGCCGGCGCTAATTTCCTTTTGCCGGACGAGCTGGCAGGAAGGCAGCCCCTATGCGCTTCGCCATCTCGACGAATACCTCTTGACGTCGCGGAATTGGCCGGAGCTCGACGCACTGGTTGGCGACGCCCGTTATCTCAATCTCCAGCGCCAAGCATTTCCCGAGGAACCAGGCCTCGCTTTGGGCCGCGTTCGGCTCGCCTTGGAGGAGGAGTGCAAGTCTCCCAATTTGGATACCACCGCTGTAACGGAGTTGATTCTCACACACGCCAAGATCGTGCGAATCCTCAGCAAGCCTGTAGCCTTAGATGAAAGCGAGCCGAACGACGAAGAGACCGTACTGTCTCGGGCAGAGGAAATGACGCGACTCCCGATACAATGGGAGCCCGCAGCAACGCGAATGTGGCATTTGCTCGCCGCCTGGCTGCACCACGAACGGGGCAACAGGGCAGAGCGAGATAAACACATGCGCGGCTTCGCGCGGTCAGATCAAAAGATCCCCGGTGAGTGGGCATTTCTCGCGGCAATCCTGCTCCCTACTTGCTTTGATCGCCGCGACAATCCGTGGCTGTCCGAACTTGGCAACCGGTCTTTGCCTCCTGACGCAATCCCCCAGTTTGTCGGCCAAATCGCTAGAGGTGGCATCATTGGGCGGAATTCTGCCGAAGCCTTTGTCCGTGAATGCGCGGCCTCTGGAAGCCTGCCACCGAAGAGTTGGACCTTACACCGTGCAGTCGCGGAGCTCATAACGGCATGGGCCGAATCTGGGGATTGGGCTCGCGCGTTCGACATAGCGCAGATAATACCACCCGACAACGATCTTAACGAACCGGTGAGCCGCTGCCGGCACTTGGCTATTGTCGCAGCAAGGTTGGGTAATGGGAGCCTGCTGAAGGTAATCGCCGAATTCCTTGAGAGGAAGATCCTTCCCCGGACCGGTAGAATGCCGAAGGCCTACGAGGTCCTCGGCGAGGTGGCAGCACACCGGCTGCGATGGATCTGCGCCACAAACGGTGCGGCGATTGATGAGATTTGGAGGTGGGAATCGCTGGCCGAGAAACAGATGGGCGCCCTAAGCGATGCGTTCCCTGACAAACCCTTCCCGGCATTTGTCACAATCGAGTGCGCGCTCGCCCAGTCTTTTGCCGGACCTGCTGCCTCTCATCACGCAAAATACGAAGAAGAATGGCGCGCCCGGGCCGTGGTTCATTGGCAGCGGGCCATAGATCGTTGGACCCAGTTTAAGTCATGGCGGGGAGCATCCACGTTGGAGATCTTTCAGCACGCAATGTGGCTGGCGCAGACAACGATTCACCTAACCGAGCAAAAGGCGTGGCCCGAGGATGAATGCAAGCGGGTGAAGGAGAAATGGGTAAATCGCGTCAGGACTGTACTCGGGCTTGAGAACGACGTTGCTGCGATCGCCGAGATGCTCGCGATTCCAGCTACTGCCACAGGGGAAAAGGAGTCGCGCGTGATGGAGCACAAGGAGTGGGATCAGGCCATGGTCACAGCAGTCGATGTTCTGGTGCAACTCGAAGGCATCACTCCCACTGAGCTCGCTCAAACGATGCGCCGGGCCCGTTCCGTTCCAGACCGCGCCCAGGCAATATCCCGCTGCCTGCATTGGTGGCAAAAGAACATGCCGATTGAGGTCGCAGAGCAAAAGGTGTTTGAGCTGTTGGCCAGGCAGCAGAAATGGAATCCAATCGACGTGGCGTATGGTTGGGCCCACTGGGCCCGATTCTGCGAATCTAAGGGACACCATAAGGCGGCGGCGGATGCGACGCTGCGTTCGATCGAATTTGGAACCCAGCGTCCTACCAATGAGAAGGCGGTAGCCCGCGCCGAGTTAGCAGTCACACTCGGAATGCAACTGGGTGAGGGAAGCCGTCGCGCGGAATTGTGCGAACAGGCCCTCGATATAGTTGCGGGTAAGAACGATCGAGGGAGCCGAGGGCCATACAAGATGAATCTGTGGATGGATTTGGCATGCGCCGCGTCATCTGATCCGACATGGCGCGATCGCTACATTGAGCAGGCAAAGGCGCTGCTACCAAGTGAAAGCAAGACACCCAGTCAGTTAGGAAATGAAATCCAGATTTTTTCCAATTATGCTCGTGAGGTCGGGAGATTGTCCGATATCGGCGAAGCCCTAGGTGCCCTGGGCAAGGCACGAGATTTGGCAGACAGGATTCGAACGCTAAGTGAGCGCGTACCCATGTATTGCGAGATCGCTGAAGCTGGGGCAGCAGGTGGGTTCATTGTGGATGCCGACCTTTTATTCAAGGAAGCGCGCAGTCTGGTGCCGTCGCACATGACCGGCCCGCTTGGTTCGAAGGCAAAGGACTTGCGCGGTTTCCTAATTGCACAATGGCTTTCGAGTGTGGCAAAGGCCCTTACCAAGGCGATTGGACAAGGCGGTATGAACCAGAGGGATGTCGGTATACTTCGAACATGGTCAGATTGGGTCATTGACCCCAGCAACCGTGACGCGAACTGGGCAGTACCTGCAAAAGACGGCGGCGAAATGCTTCTTGCCCAATTGAATCGGACTGAGGACTCCGATGAGGTGAAGCGCGCGCAATCGATCGCCGCAGGCTGGCGCGCGCAGTTTGACCACACTTGTCCGCATGAACAAAGGAAACACTTAATGGAGGTTTGCGATAACTCTGTTTTGGCGATCACCTCCCCTACGGTCCGAACCAAGACCCATCGCGACCTTGCCGTCATGGAAGCCTACGCCTCGTTCTACGACCGACGTCGGGCATATTACGCATTATATCGCACGCGCATCATTGGCGCTAGTGCGAAAAAGGACGATGTCATTCACCGCATCGGGACTGCATTTGCTCGGAACTATTTGACCGCGATGGCGGACGCCAAGCCGGACGCCCGGATGCATCTAGATCTATTCCTATCCACGATCGGCGACTGCGCAGAATCCCATACCTCAAGCTACATAGCTCTTGCCAGCTTAGTTCGGTGTTTTCCCGAAGCGGCTCGAACGGTCGACGCCGTTTTGACCCGACGCAGTATCCTCGAGGCAGGTTCGGACGACGAATGAGCAAATCGCTCGATGCTTTGCACGAGCATACTTTGCAAAAAGCCCATCGTTTCCCCGGCTCTAACCATCACGTACAACTCAAATTGCACGTGGTGCGCCCGGTTGCTTGAGTTCTTGGCCGACTCGTCGACAGCCGCCGCTGGTCCGCCTAAGGCCACCTTCAGGCGTTCCAGGAGGGCGGACCCTAAACAGAATGACAGCGACCGATGGATAAAGCACAGCTAACTGGCCCCCGTAAGCGTGAAGTACAACGGGTCGATGCCTTCCTTGCCGAAACGTCTTACAAGGTCAGCCCGGACGACCGGATCAGCCAACTGCGCGACGGTCCTCCCGTACTGACCCAGTCGTTCCTTTGATGGGTCAATCCCTTCCGAGCAAAGCTCGCGCTCAACCTCTTCGATTTGAGCGAGCCGCTCCTGGTATGTCATGAATGCCTCCTTGTCCTAAACCAGTCCTAGCAGGCCGAAATCTGCCTACCAAGCTACAAAATGCTGAGATTTTTGCTAGCAGCATACATGGAATTGCCAGAAACCGCCCATTTTATAACTCATTATCTATTACGATGGTGCCCGAGGCGAGACTCGAACTCGCATGCTGATAAGGCACAGGCTTCTGA
>CAYVKH010000066.1:0-17251 GCA_964451965.1 uncultured Opitutaceae bacterium | reverse complement strand
GAGCCGCCGTCGGCGTCCTGCGGGGGGACCCCGAAGTCGAAGTCCTTCGTCCAGTCGCCGTAGTTCCACCAGGGCATGATCCCGAGGAGCCCGTCGGGGCGCTGGTGGCGCGCGTACCAGTCGATGACGCTCCTGGTGTGCGGGATCCAGTCGCTCAGCTGCCCGCCGTCGGGCCGGTAGAGCCAGTAGTCGTGGACCATCCCGATCCACAGGAGGGAGAAGGTCGGGATGACCTGCTCGAGCGCGCTCGGATAGCGGCTCTGCGTGAGGCCCTCGGCGATCCTTGAGTTGTCGTAGGCGTCCAGCGCCTGGCGCGCCAGGCGGTCGTCGCCGAACTCGACATAGGAGATGAGCGCCTGGATCCGCGTGTCCCCGATGTACTGGAGCTGCTCCCAGTAGGCGCAGTCCATGTAGGTCTCGTGCGCGTTCATCCGCGCCGTCCTGGTCCCCACCTCCCAGATCCTCGCAATCGCCGGGTCCCCGACGTCGAAGCTCGCGCGCTCCCTGAAGGGATAGCCCGAGTAGCGGGCGCCCAGCGCCTCGATGTCGAGCGGCTCGTCCTCGGTCTGGACGTCCACCTGGAGGTAGCGCCATGCGCGCCACCACAGCGGCGACCAGGCGCGGTGCGCCCCGCCGTCCGAGACCAGGGTGTCCGTGAGCCCGAGGATGGTGCGGTTCGCCGTCTCGTTGCGGTTCCCCTTCTGGCCCTTCGCGTCCACGAGCGCCTCGGCGTAGGTCAGGCGCACGGCGGCGGCCTTCCCGCGCCCCATGACAAGCTCGGGATAGGCCGTCGTCATCGCGCCGCCGTCGATCAGGATGCTGGCCTTCGTGTGCGCCGGGATCGTCGCCGGCATGCGCTCCAGTCCGCCGATACCGGTGACCCGCACGATCTTCCCGATCGGGATCTCGGCGTACTCCATCTGGGGAAGGCCGTCCGAAACCAGGAGCCACCGGTTGTCCCCGGAGCCCGTGCCGACGGGGGTCGGCTTCGCGTAGTGGCCGGGCTCCCCCGTGCCCAGGGCGACCGCGGGATTCCAGGCCAGGGAGGAGGTCTGCCAGTCCCAGTCATAGAGCGCGCCGTCCAGGAACTCGCCCGGGCTGGCGGCATAGTAGTTGGGCACGTCGGCGCCATTGATCGGCCGGAAGCCCTGTCCCTTCTCCTCCTTTGCCTCCCATGACGGGTCCGTGTCCGCGGCCGACTCCGCCGCCGAGTCGCCCTGCACGAGGAAGCCCGTCTGGTCGCCCATCTGGGCGACCGGGGCCAGAGCCCCGCAGTTCCACACCGTGGCGGCCAGCACATTGTCGCCCCTGCGCAGGAGGGGCCCTATGTCGAAGGTCTCGTAGCGCCAGTGGTCGAGGTCCCCGCGGGCCGGCCCCTCGCCGACCCGGGCGGCGTTCACAAAGAGCACGAACCGGTTGTCGGCGGAGACGTGGATGATGAAGTGGGGGGGAGCCTCCCCGAGCGCGAGCCGCTTTCGGAAATGGTAGACGCCCGGGTTGCGTGCAATGGCGCCCTGGCAGGTGACCCACTTCGAGGGCCACGCGGAATGCAGGAGGTCGAGCTCCGCCTTCCCCTGCGCGCGGGCGCCCGGGGGCAGCGCGGCAAAGGCGGCCGCGGCCAGGCCCACGCAGAGCGCGGCCGGGATCCCCGCGCCGAGCTTCCGGGCCAGGCGGCTTGGCCGCGCAGCGCATGAACCGACCGATTCAATGGGGCGGGACTCATTCATCTTGGGATGGGGTTATCGGTTCCATCGTGCGCCTTGGGGATTCTGTTGCAATGGTGTGTTCTCTCGGCTGCCATACGCGTTGATTGAAGGGCGCGACCCCGGCCAGAGGGAGGCTGCGCTTCAATACAACCCCAACATGAAAATAGTGATCACGGGCGGCGCCGGGTTTCTCGGCCGCCGCCTAGCAAGGGTACTTCTCGAGGACGCCGCGGTTGAGCAGATCGTGCTCGCCGACATTTCGCCGGTGCATCCGCCGGCGCACGACGAGCGGCTCGTCCTGCGGCAGGCGAACCTCATGGAGCCTGGGGCCGCGGCCTCGCTCGCCGAAGGGGCCGACGTGATCTATCACCTGGCGGCGGTCGTGAGCGGGCAGGCCGAGGCGGACTTCGACATGGGGATGGGCGTCAACGTGGACGCGACCCGCGGCCTTCTCGAGGCGGCGCGCGCAACCGGCCACTGCCCGCGCTTCGTGTTCACCAGCTCCCTTGCCGTCTTCGGGCCGCCTCTGCCGGCCATAGTCGACGACCAGACCGCCGCGCATCCCCAGTCGTCCTACGGGGCGCAGAAGGCCATGGGCGAGCTGCTGGTGGCAGACTACACCCGCAAGGACTACGTCGACGGCCGGGTGCTTCGCCTTCCGACGGTCTGTGTGCGGCCCGGCACCCCGAACTCGGCGGCTTCGTCCTTCGTCAGCGGGATAATCCGCGAGCCCCTCCACGGGCAGAAGGCCGTGTGCCCGGTCGCCCGCGACCTGAAGCTCTGGCTCTCCTCGCCCGACGTGGTCGTCGAGAACCTGATCCACGGCGCGTGGCTGATGCCCGACGCCCTCGGGTTCGAGCGCATCATCAACCTGCCTGGCATCACGGTGACGGTGGCGGAGATGATCGCCGCGCTGGAGCGCATCGCGGGCAAGGAGGTCTCCTCACGCATCGTCTTTGCGGAGGATCCGGCCGTGCAGCGAATCGTCGGAAGCTGGCCGTCGCGCTTCGACGTCGCGAGGGCGCTCAGGCTGGGCTTCAGCCGCGACCCCGACTTCGATGACCTGGTCCTCGGGTTCCTGTCGGACGAGAAGGCCGAGAAGAGCCTCAGGCGGAACTGACCAGGTCGCGAAGGGCCTCGGGGCCGCCGACGTTCCCGGGCCAGACGACGAACCTCATGCCCGGGAAGCGCGTCTCCGGGCCCATTTCCCAGACCGGGACGCCGGGGGAAGCCTGGCCGAGGACCCTCGCCCTGCGCATGCCGAGCGCCCCTATCGCCAGGTCGCACGAGGTGATGCCGCCCTTGGCGATGAGAAAGCGCGGCCGCTCCGGAATCGCCCGCACGATCTGGACGAGCGCCTCCGAGACGATCCTGCCGGCCTTCAGGTCGCCCGCGGACCCGACCGCGCTCTCGTGCTTTCGGCTCGTGAAGAGGACCGCGTGGCGCCCGGAGCGCATCGCTCCCAGGGCCGCGGCCGCCGACCGGCGGATCTCCTCGGCGCGGGAGGCCGCGTCGACCAGCGCATCGACGGCGACCTCTATCCCGACGGCGCTGGGAAGCCCGAGCAGCGAGCCGAGCTGGAGGGTCGATCTGCCGACGTACGAGCCGACGACGACCAGCCCGCCCCCGGCGCCGGGCCCGCTGATTTCCGAGGGCGCCAGGAGCGCCTGGGGCGCGATGCCGGCCCGGACCCTCACAAAGCTGGCGGCCGTCCGTATCAGGTACCTCCTGCCCTCGGCCTCGGCGCCGAGGAGACCCTCGGTGAACACCTCCAGGTCGGGGTACGCCGCCGCATTCACGACCAGGTGCGCCCCCCTGGGCAGGCCCATCAGCCTCGTGCGGACGGCCGCCGCACCGCCGGCGCCCCGGAGCGTGGCGATGTCGATGGACGCGACGTCGCCCGCCCGCACGGCGCCGCGGGTCACCTCCTCGATCCACTGCGCAAGGTCGGAGCTGCGGTAGGCGAAGGTCCTGTCCCTCGCGAATTCGGTCTGGCCGGCCGGCACGAGCAGCTCCCCCTCGGCCACGTAGTGCACGTTGCCGATCGTAAAGCGGCCGCCCTCGAAGAATGCGGGAATGACAATCCTCGCGTCGACCGGGACCGCGAGGCCCTTCTCGATCGCGTCCAGCTCTGCTGCGAAATGCCCGCGAAGCGTGGAGTCGCTCCGGCTCAGGACCACGAAGTCCGCGCCGGCCGCCCTTGCGGCGGCCGACAGGTTCTCCGCGACCTCGCGCACACGGGCCGCCGCATCGGCCTCCGGCAGGCTGCGGGTGTTCGTCAGCACATAGAAGCAGGGCCTCGGGTCGGCCAGCGCGGCCGCGAGCGACGGCACGGACCAGTCGGCCAGGACGTCGAGCCCGTGCACGGTCTGCGTGCCGGTGGGATCGTCGTCCAGCACGACCGACTTCGTGCGGCTCGAGGCCACCAGCCGGCGCACGCGGGCGAAGGCGCCCGGCGCCGCGGGGGGCGGCAGGGACTCGAGGGCGGATCTCTGCAGTGGCGCGATGGGCGGGCGCATCGGGCGGATGGGGCCCGACAATGTGATTCAAGTGGCGCTTGCGAAGCAAGAAGCAGTTCGTCAGATGTCTTGCACCCCCATGGAGATGAACCGGCGCCAGTTTATCGCGATGTCCGGCGCGGTCGTTCAGGGCACCGTCCTGGCGAGCCTGGGCGCAAAGGCCGTGCTTGGCGCGGTCGGCGGCGGCGCCGGAGGCGCCGGGGCGCCCTGGCACCAGCGGATCCGCAGGATCGGCCAGCTCAATTTCAACGAGCGGGACCCCGTCGAGCTGGATGTGGAGGAGTGGGCCGACTACTGGGCCTCGCTGAAGGTCGACGCCGTGCTGGTGAGCGTCACGGGCATCCTCGCCTTCTACCCGACCCAGGTTCCGTTCCACCGCCGCAGCCAGTTCCTCGGCGACAAGGACCTCTTCGGCCTGTGCGTGGCGGCGGCGAAGAAGCGGGGCCTGCGGGTGATCGCCAGGACGAGCCCCGACCTGAACTGGGAGGACGCGGTCAAGGCGCACCCGGAGTGGTTCATGCGCGACCAGAGCGGGGGTTTCCTCGCGCACGGCGAGGACCCCCGGCTCTTCCAGACCTGCACCTTCTCCACGTACTTCACGGAGCACATGCCGGCGATCATGCGCGAGGTGCAGGCGAACTACGACGTGGACGGGCTCTTCACGAACGGCTGGCCCCCGTTTGGCAAGCTTCCCGTCTGCTACTGCGACGAGTGCCGCAGGCTGGCGAAGCCCGATACCCCGGAATACTGGGACCAGTTCACCGAGCGTGTCGCCGCCCTCTGGAAGCTCTACGACGGCATAGCCAAGGAGAAGAAGCCGGACAGCCTGTTCTTTGCGAACATGGGCAGCGGCATCCACGCGACCCCGAACCTGAACCGCCTTGCCAGCGTCTGCGAGTGGTACAACTGCGACAACCAGGGCCGCGGGGGGGAGGGGTCGCCGATCTGGGGCGCCTCGCAGCAGGGCCGCGTCGCGACGGCGATCATGAAGGGGCGCACGATAACCAACGTGACGGGCGCCTGGTCGACGTGCGGGGCCGTGCGCTGGAGGAACGTGGCGAAGTCGAGGCCGGAGGCCGAGATATGGATGGACCAGACGGCCGCCAGCGGCATGACGATCTGGTACCACTGGGTGGGCGGCCAGAAGGGCCTTGGCGAGGACCGCCGCTGGCAGAAGATCGGCCGGCGGTACATGGAGTGGCTGGCGCGCCACGACCTGCACTTTGAGCGCGTGCGAAGCGTGGCCAACGTCGGCGTCGTGATGGGCCAGCGCTCCCACCTGTTCTACACGCCGCCGGGGGAGGGCGGGATGGCCCAGTTCATAGACGGCCTCTACTACGCCCTGATCGAGGGCCGGTTCATGTTCGACTTCGTGCACGAGGAGGACCTCGGCCCGGGGACAATCGGCAGGTATTCCGCGCTTCTTCTTCCCAACATCGCCTGGCTCAGCGACGCGCAGTGCGCGCAGATCCGCGACTATGTCGCGGCGGGCGGCTCGCTCATGGCGTCGTTCGAGACCGCGATGTTCGACGAGAGGGGCGTCCGGCGCGCCGTCCCGGGCCTCGCCGACCTCTTCGGCATCGATTCCGCCGGCGAGGTCGCCGGGCCGAAGGGGAACGGGTTCTACGCGAGGATCGAGGGCCAGCACGAGATACTCAGGGGCTTCGAGGACACGAGCTGGATCCCCGGGGGGGCGTACCGCCTTCCGGTGAAGGCCGCGGGGCCGATGGTCCTCTCGGTGGTCCCCGCCCACACCGCGTACCCGCCCGAGCTCTCGTACGCGCCCGTCGACAGGACCGACGAGCCCGCGGTCGTGGCCCGGGACAACGGCCGCAGCCGGCTCCTCTACTTTCCGGGCGACATCGAGCGCGCGGCATGGCGCTCGGGGCACACCGACCTCTTCCGCCTCCTCCAGAATTCCGTGGCCTGGCTCACCGGCGGCAGGCAGCCCGTCACCGTGGAGGGCGAGGGCGTCGTCGAGTGCTTCGCCTGGGAGACCCCGCCCGGGTTCGCCGTCCACCTGCTCAACTACACGAACCCCAACATGCACAAGGGCTGGCTGCGGCGCCATTATCCGATAGGCGAGCAGAAGGTGCGGATGGTCCTGCCCTCGGGCCGCAGCGCCGTGCGGGTGGAGCTCCTGCGCGCCGAGCGCGCGATCCCGTTCCGCCAGGACGGGACCACGGTGGAATTCACGATCCCGGGCGTCGAGGACTACGAGGTGGCCGCGCTCTACGCGTAGGGCCGGGCGCGGCCTCAGGCGTCCCAGACGCCGGCTACCGGGGTCCCGCAGAAACGGCACCTGCCGCGGTCGAGCCGGAGGGCCGTGACGGCGTACGCGTCGCGCTCGACGACCGGGCGCCGGCAGTTAGGGCAGTACGTCGTTCCGGCGTCGGCAACCTCGCGCACGTTGCCGATGTAGACGTACCTCAGGCCGGCGGCGCGCGCGATCTCGCGCGCCCTCACCAGGACCCCGATGGGGGTGACCGGGAGGTGGTCGAGCTTGTGCTGCGGGTTGAAGCGCGAGAAGTGAAGCGGCCGGTCCGGGCCCAGGTTGGCGACCAGCCAGTCGCACATGCGGCTTATGGAGTCGAGGTCGTCCGTGTAGGTCGGAACGACGAGGTTGATGACCTCGAACCAGATCCCGAGCTCGTGGTAGGTCCTAAGCGTGTTCAGGATCGGCTGGAGCTTCCCGGAGTTGAGCCGACGGTACGTCTCGTCGTCGAACCCCTTGAGGTCGACGTGGGCCGCGTCGACGAACGGGGCGAGCTCGCGCAGCGGGCGCTCCTCGATGGAGCCGCAGCTCACGATGATGTTCCTGATCCCGCTCTCTCGGGCCAGCCTGCAGGTGTCGAAGGCGTACTCGTAGTAGGCCGTCGGCTCGGAGTACGTGTACGCGATCGACGGGCAGCCGAGCGCCCTTGACACCGCGACCACGTCCTCCGGGAAGAGGCTCGCCCGCGCGAGGTCCTCGTAGGTGAGGGAGCCCGGGAGCGGCGGGCGGAGCCTGAGCTCGGGGCCCGTGGGATCCTTGGTCTCCTCGGGCTTCTTCTGGGAGATCTCCCAGTTCTGGCAGTTGAGGCAGCGGAAGACGCAGCCCGAGGTCGCCAGCGAGAACGCCGTGGTGCCGGGGTGGAAGTGGTACAGGGGCTTCTTCTCGACCGGGTCCACGTGGAACGTGCAGGGGTTCCCGTAGGCCATCGTGTAGAGCGTTCCGTCGCGGTTCACCTTGTTGCGGCAGTGGCTGCGGTCGCCCGGCTCAAGGATGCAGTTGTTGGGGCAGGTCTTGCACTGGACGTTCGCCCCGAGCTTCAGGTAGTGCGACGCCTCCCGCACCCAGCCCCTGCCGCGCCACAGCGCCCAGAGCCTGTCGTCGGGCGCATCGCCCTTGAACACCTCCGCGGGCGCCTCGGAGTCGCCGAAGTGAAGGAGGCCGTCAATCCACGAGCCCCGGCAGCGCAGGCCCGCGCATGCGAATGCCGCCGCGCCCGCCGCCAGCGCGCGCCGCCTGGTGATCAGGCTTCCGACCGCTATTTGATCCATCCCCATCGGAGCATCGCAAGGTACGCCGACGGCACCACGTGCGCAACCACGAGGATGCCGAGGGGCACGTGCATCAGCTTGTGCAGGGTGAGCGCCGTCCTCTCGTCGGTGAGGGCCCCGAAGCCGTAGCGCCCGCTCACGGCGTATCCGGTCGCGAAGAAGGCGAGGATGACCGGCAGGAGGATCCATCCGGTCCATCGCACGAGCTTTAGGCAGAAGTGCTTCATGGCGCGCAGGGCCTGTCGCCCCATGCTAGCCCCGCGCAGGCCGCATTCAACACCGCAGTGAGCAGGCAGACCGCGGGAACGCCGACCAGGGGAACCAGGAGCGAGGCGACGAGGAGCGCCCCCACGGCCGCGCCGGCGAGATCCGCGCTGAAGAGGCGCGCGGGCGCCGCCAAGGCCCCGGGCCTCCCGGCGGCCCCGGCCAGCGGAAACTGCGCCCCGACAAGCGCCGCCAGGACGAGGGTGGCGAGCAGGATCAGGCCCTGGCCCATCACCGGGCCGGGTGCCGACGCGTCGAGGGCCTGGCTCGCCCGCAGCACGAGGGGAACGGACGCCGCGACGGCCGCGATGGCGAAGCCGAGGAGGGCCAGCGCCCGCGCGGCGCGGACCCGGGGCGCCGCGCGCCCCGCGAACCATGCGCCCGACGCGAGGCCGGCCATGAAGACCGTCACCACGAGCCCGACCTGCCGGTAGACCGACCCGTAGAGCATCTGGAAGCCGAGGAGGAGGACGACCTCGATGCCCGAGGCCGCGAAGCCCGCGGCGAATAGGACCCGCGGCACGGGCCCGAGGACGGCGAGGTAGGCGGCCAATGCGAGCGCCAGCACGGGTCCCAGGACCGCGCCGCCGCCCCCGAACTGGCTCAGCCACCGGCGCATCTCGTAGTAGTACAGGACGGGGTTCCGGTCGGTGTTGATCCCGGCTGGGCGGGCCGCGGCCCGTCGGATGTCGGCCATCCGGTCCGCCGAGAGGGTCGCCTCGAGGTAGTGGCGGTTGACCAGGCGCGGATGAACGCCGCTCGAGTCCAGGCGGCCGGCGATGTCCGGCTCCAGGGGCCCGTCCGACGCGAGGAAGAACACCCGGCCCCCGGGGATCATGACCACGTTGCCAAAGGCGCCCTCCAGGGTCCGCCGGGCGGAGGCCAGGAGGCGCGCGAGCTCCGGGCCCACGAAGTTCTCGTAGTGGCCGAGGCCGAAGGCGAGGACGCCGCCCGGCCTCATCGCCCGGCGCACCTCGGCGAAGAATCCCGCCGTGTAGTACCGGTTGAGCTGCGAGGTCGAGGGATCGGGCAGGTCCACGATGACGACGTCGAAGAGCCCGGCGCTCCCGCGGACGAAGCGCCTCCCGTCGGCGGACGCAAGAGTGATCCGGGGGTCGTCGAGGTTGGCCGCCACAAGGCGGCGCCCGGCGGCGATGATGGCCGGATCCAGCTCCACGTACGTCACCCCGGCGATCGCGGGATACCGGAGGATCTCGCGGGCGTCGCCGGCCACGCCGCCGCCGATCAGGAGGACCCGCCGCGCCTGCGGGCGCTGGCACATGGCGTAGTGGACCGCCTCCTCGACCTGGGCGGTGTTCTCGGTCGCCGCGACGGGGACCCCGTTCTCGTAGAAGGTGAGGAGCCCCGAGCTGTCGCAGACGATCAGCCTGCCGTAGGGCGAATTCTCACGGAAGACGACCCTCTCGCCGCGGTGCTGGAGCGCTGTCGTCGCCCGGTCGGCGTCGACGAGGGAGACCCCGAGCGTCAGGACGCCCGCCAGAATCCCCGCCGCCGCCAGGAGCGCCCACGACCGGGCCCGCCCTGCAAGAAGCCCGCCCATCGCGAGGTTCAGGAATGCGGGGGCGCAAAGGAGCGCGAAATGGTCGAAATGGGGGACGAGGACGAAGACAAAGAGCGCGCCGCCGGCGACCGATCCGGCGGCATCGGCGAAGTAGACGGGCCCGATGCCGCCCGGCCCGCCGTCCGGGGCGACGATCCGGCATCCGAGGGTGAGGAGCGCCCCGGCCACCAGGCAGTACGGGGCGAGCAGCACGAGGCTGCCAAGCCAGGTTCCCGTCAGGCCGACCGCCTCGCCCCGCAGGAAGACGATGTCGCGCAGGCCGCGCACGGCGACCACCTGCGCCAGCGGAATCAGGGCGGAGGCAAGCTGGCCGGCGGCAAAGAGGGGGACCGGCCTTCGCAGGCGCCCGGCGGCCTCGCCGAGCCACGCCCCCGCCGCCGTCAGCACGAACCAGTTCCCTAGGCAGATGCCGAGGATGAGCTCGTTTCCCGAGAAGGCGCCCAGGAGCTCCCGCAGGAGGCAGAGCTGCGTGGCGATCGACGACAGGCCCAGCGCGCCGACCGAGGCCAGCACGGCGGCGCGCAACCCGTCGAGCCGTGGCGCCGGCGATTCGCTCATGGCGCCTAGCGCTCCGGCTCCTTGAACGACTCGACCTCGTAGAGGAAGACGGTTGTCCCGGGCAGGCGCCAGTCGGACGGATTGCAGCCCGCCTTCTCCGCGAGACTGTTGAGGAAGCTCTCCTTGTCCGGGATCTGCTCCCAGACCTGGGGAAGGTACGTCGCGCCGCGGTCGCCGATCCGCAAGATGACCCCGTCGACGCCCGGCTTCAGCTTCCTGAGGAGGTCGTCCGCCGAGGAGAACCAAAGCTGCTTGGGCTCGGACAGGACGCTGATCTCTATCTTCAGCCCGTCCACCTCGCGCTCCGAGACCGGCGAAAAGCGGGGGTCGCTGAGCGCCGCGCTGCGGGCATCCTCGGCGACGGCCTGGTACAGCGGGCCGTTGGCCGTGAGGTTGCCGATGCACCCCCGCAGCCGGCCGCGCTCGGTGAGCGTGACAAAGCAGCCCCTCGGCTCCGAGAGCCCTGCGACGGACCGGGGCGCCTCGGGCAGGCGGCCCGTGGCCGTGGCCTCGCGCAGGGTCCTGCGGGCGATCCCGAGGAGCGAACGGCGCTCATCCGGTCCCAGGTGCCCCCCATACGGCTCGTAGAACGCGATCGCCGCGTAGCCGACGACGCGCGACTTGTCGCCGCCCGTGTCGCCGCTGTTGCGCATGTCGAGGAGCCGCGCCGTCCAGCCGCGCTCCTTCGCAAGGTGCATGAGGATCAGGATAGGGATGCGTCCGCACGCCTGCTCGCCCTCCATCGCATCGGTGTCGAGGCGGCAGATGGCGTCGA
Organism: uncultured Opitutaceae bacterium; assembly: GCA_964451965.1. GTDB lineage: Bacteria > Verrucomicrobiota > Verrucomicrobiia > Opitutales > Opitutaceae > Palsa-1447. The sequence continues at coordinate 6,304 of CAYVKH010000066.1, read as the reverse complement.
CGCAGCTGCGGTCGAGCTTCTGGGCCTCCTCGTACGAGTAGTAGTGGCTCAGGTCCGAGCTGGCGACGACGAGCGTCCCATCGTCGACAACGGTGGCCAGCGCCCTTGCCGCCAGCGCGGTGTCGACCTCGCCGCAGACCACGGGGACGATCTCGAAGCGCCCAAGCGCCCTCTGCAGGAAGGGGACCTCAACCTCCACCGAGTGCTCCCATGTGTCGGCCGTGTCGCGCACCGGCGGCCGGCGCGACGATTCAATCCACCACTCGGGGCGCTGCACGCGGCATGGCGGCTCGAGGGCAAACGGGCGCTGTGCGGCGAGGAGCCTGGCCTTAGCCGAGACCGGGACGTCGCCGAGCGGCGTCCGGTACAGCGTGGCGTCCGTCACCGATCCGCCGCGGACGTCCGAATAGTGGCTGGGCCCCATCACCACGACCGTGTCGTAGCGCCGGCCCGCGAGGAGCCTGTAGGCGTACGCGGCGACCGGGCCCGAATAGGGGTAGCCCGCGTGGGGGCACACGAGCGCCTTGAGCTCCCCGACCGGCTGGGCCTTCGCCGCCGCCAGGTAGGCGTCGACCATCTTGGACAGCTCCACCGGGTTTCTCGGGTAGAACATGCCGGCCACGGCCGGCTCCCGGACGCCTGCCGCGGCGGCCGGCGTTCCCTGCGCCCGCGCGGACGCGCACAGGCCGCCCATCGCAAGAATTGCGGCCAGCATCCTCAGGGAAAGGCGGCGTCCAGACGGCATACAGGCGTCCCTTGGGACGTGGGGGAGTCTAGCGGCTCCGGCAGCCCAGGACAAGCCGCCTGTTCCGGCGCGCCCCTACGGCCCGGACGCACCCATCCCGGCCAGGATCCTGCGGGCAAGGTCGTTGCCGGGCTCAATCCTGAGGACCTCCCTGAGGTGCGGCTCCGCCTCCGCCGCCCGGCCCGGGATTCTCAGCAGCGTGACGGCGAGGTTCATGTGGTACGCGGCCACCCCCGGCGAGATCCGGATGGCCGCCTCGTAATGAGCGACCGCGTCGGCGGCCCGGCCCCCGGCGTTCAGCGCGTTCCCCAGGTTGTTGTGGGCGGCCGCATAGCCCGGGTTCAGCCGCAGGGCCTCCCCGTACTGGGCGACCGCCTCCGCGTTCCGGCCGGCCGAATTCAGGGCGTTCCCGAGGTTGTTGTGGGTCTCGGCGACGTCCGGCCTCAGCCGCAGCGAGGCCTCGAATTGGGCGATCGCCTCGGCGCTCCGCCCGAGCGCGTTCAGGACGTTGCCCAGGTTGTTGTGCGCCTCCGCATAGTCCGGGTTGAGGCGCAGCGCCTCCCCATACTGCGCGATCGCCTCCGCGGTCCGGCCCTGCGCGTTCAGGGCGTTTCCCAGGTTGTTGTGAGCCTCCTCGCTGTCCGGCCTCAGCCTCTGCGCCTCCTCAAACTGGGCGTTGGCCTCCGCGGTCCGGCCCTGCGCGTTCAGGGCGTTCCCGAGGTCGTTGTGCGCGTCCGCGTTGCCCGGCCTGAGACGCAGGGCCTCCTCAAACTGGGCGACCGCCTCCGCGGTCCGGCCCTGCGCGTTCAGGGCGTTCCCCAGGTTGGTGCGCGCCCGGTCGTTGCCCGGGCATTTGCCCACGGTGTCGGCCCAGAGGCTTTCGGCGCTCCGGTAGGTCTCGTTTCGCTCCCGTGTGGCTCCGAAGAGCCCCGCCGCGGCGGCCAGGCAAAGCGCCAGGGTGGCGCGGCCGAGCCAACGGTGGACGACGGTCACCACGAGCACGACGACGGCGGCGAGCGGCAGGTACATCCGGTGCTCCGCCATCGTCTCGGTCGCCACGGGGATGAAGCTGGAGCTGGGTGCCAGGATCGCGAGGAAGCTTGCCCCCAGGAAACCCAGGGAGGGTCTCCTTGAGAGCGCCCATGCGGTCGCCGCCACGAGGCATGCCACAAGCAGCGCGCAGAGCGCGACCCGGGGCGTGCCGGCCGCAAGGGCGGTGCCGTAGTCAAAGACGAGCGGGTGAGGCCAGAAGCAGAGGCGCAGGTAATGCACGATCGCCGGAAACTGGGTCAGCGCGTAGCTCTGCCAGCCGATGGCGCCGCCGAATCCGGCGGTCCCCCCGCGGCCGTGCGTCGAGAGGACAAGGAGAGCCAGGGCCAGCCAGGTTGAACCCAGCCCCGCGTAGACCCACCCGCGGCGGCGCAGGGCCTCGCGGAAGCCGCCGGCCAGGAAGGTGCGGTCGTAAAGCAGGACGACCAGCGGCGCGGACACCATCACCTCCTTGGTTCCCATGCCGAGGAGGCACGCGGCAATGGACAGGGCGAGCCACGCTCGGGCCCTGAATCCGGCCGCGGCCGCGCCGCGGATGAAGCAGTAGAGCGTCAGCAGGTAGAACAGCCCCATCAGCGACTCGGCGCGCTGGACGATGTACGTCACCGACTCGGTCTGCAGCGGGTGCAGGGCCCAGATGAGGGCGGCGCAGAGGGCGACGAGGGGGGCAGCCGGGTGCGCCCGCAGGCAGAGCGTGCGCCGGACGATCCCGAAGAGCGCCAGCGCGGCGAGGACATGGATCGCCAGGTTCAGGGCATGGTAGCTCCACACCGCCATCCCGCTCATGGCATAGTTGACCGCGAGGGAGAAATTCAGGACCGGCCTGCCGCCCCCGGTCGTCGCGTCCGAGGGCGCGAGCGCGGCGCCCAGGTGCCGCAGGGTCGGGTTCGCCGAGATGGAGGGGATGTCGTCCAGGACAAACGGCCCCGAGAGGCTGTTCGCGTAGGCCGCCACTGCGGCGGCCGCAATGAACGCCGGCAGCCAGAATCCGCCGGGGCTCCACGGCGAGGGCTTTGGGGAGGCCGATGGCAAAGGCGCAATCACTTGGCGTATGTGCGACCGTGAGTCATCGCCCCGGGGAGGCGTGATGGGTGACCAGCGTCAGCACGATACAGCCGGCCACGGCGACGACGCCTCCCACGATCGAGCGGCGGGAGGGGCGGTCGCCCTCGAGCCAGAACGCGATCGGGATGGAGACAAGCGGCGTCGTGGCCACGATGGGGAGGACAACGCCGCTAGGCGTCGTCGCGAGCGCCCACTGGTAGCAGCCGACGCCCGCGACCGGGCCCGCGAGGCCATTGGCGAGCGTCCACAGCCAGGGGGCGCGCGCGTCGGCGGACACCTGGGGCCGCGACGTCGGCAGCCGGCGCAGGAGCCGCAGGACCCAGAACCAGGCGAGCGTGAACGCAAGCCCGGCCAGGAGCCGCTCATAGGCCGACGTCAGGCCGAAGGTCACGTTCGAGACCGATTCGCCCGAGGCCGCGGCGACCATGACCGCCTTGCGGGTCAGAAGGGCGGCGCCGAGGCCCTGGCCGCAGGCCCCGATGAAGCCGTAGAGGAATCCCATCGCCTTCACCCGGACGCGGGGCGGATCCGAGCGGCTCGGCGCAATGGCAACGAACACGCCGAGGAGGATGACCGTGCCCCACAGGATCTGCGCGGACGACAGGCGCGTTCCCAGCCACCACCATTCGCCGAGCGCCGCGAGCGGGGCCGCGAGGCACTGGACCACCAGGATGGTGATCCGGGAGCCGAGGAGCGGCAGGGCGCCGTAGGTCCCGAGGTCCCCGGCCCCAAGCCCGATGAGACCGCTCAGGAGGAACCAGGCCGTGCCGGCGCTGGAGAAGCCGCCTCCAAGCGTATGGGCGAAGAGACCCAGGACGACGGTCCCGATGACGAGCCGGCTCAGGTTCGCCCGCAGCGTGCCGAGCAGCCGAATGCTGTGGCTTGCGCAGGTTGCGTTGAAGGCAAAGAAGAAGGCGGAAAGAAAGGCGGGGAGCACGGCCGGAGCCGGCATTCAATGGGGCCGAATCGAACCACGCCAACACGAAAGCCGCATGGCCCCCAGGCTGGCGGCCGCGGAACTATCTCCCCGGCACTTCTCCGAGGGACTTCATGTCGCCGACGTCGACCCGGCCCTCGGGGACGCGTGTCCTCAACAATCCCTTGCTTTCTAAGCCGCCGAATCTGCGGCGTGCTCGGGGGCCTTGGTCGCGCCCCAGGGCCTCCGCCGCTTGACAGCCTATCCTTATGTGTCACCATGTGTCTCATGAAGACAATCACGATCCGAGAACTCCATGCGGCGACCGGGAAATGGGTCCGTCGTTCGGCCGCTCTTGGGGAAGTGCGGGTGTCGGAGAGGGGAAGGGTAATCGCCCGGTTGCTGCCCATGACATCCCTCCCAGATGTCCCCTACTATGCTCGGCGTTCGCTGACGCGCGCATTTCGGGCGGCTCAGTCCTCGCTCAAAGGAGGCATTGATTCCACGCATGGGATCTCGGCGGAACGCGATGCCCGAGTCTCGTGATCTACTTGGACACGAGCTATTTGGTTCGCCTCTATTTTGAGGACCCCGGGTACGAAAGTGTGCGCGCCTTGGCGTCGACGGACCATGTTGTGTGTGCCTGGCATGGGCAGGCGGAGACGATGGCCGCCTTCCATCGCAAACTTAGAGAGAAGGCGATCCGCCTGATCCATTTTCGGGCGATGATGGACCAATTTGCAACCGACCAGGAGTCTGGTGCCATAATCTGGTTGCCGGCAGGCCCTGAGATCCTCGCGCGCATCGCACAAGTTTACGCCAATTTGCCGGCGTCGGTCTATCTGCGCGCGGCCGACGCCCTGCATTTGGCAACGGCCATATCGCATGGCCATAAGCTCGTCTATTCGAACGACAGTCACCTTCTGGCTGCCGCCCCGCACTTCCAGTTGACCGCAAAGAACGTCATCGGGAAGGGTTGACGTCCTGGACCCGAGATGGCGCCCTCAAGGGGCGTCATTCTCAGAGGGAGCTGCGAAGCAGGGAACGGAAAGGGAACAGAACTGCCAGTTTGAAAGGCACATTGTGGCGATTCTTATGGCTAGGAGGCCCGATCAGGCCTCGCCCGTCGAGCTACAGCGGGCCATCGAGACCCGCACGGCCCGCTCGCTGAACATAGTCTTTTTCCTGAGCGGGGTTGGGCTATGCAACGGCTAACTTTCCCGGATCGATGATCGGCTTAATTTGCTCGTAAGATTTGCCGCCCGCTCGGCGGGCTGCCGACAAGTCGTACATCGACTGCAGGTTTAGCCAGAATTGTGCGTTGACTCCTGGGAAGGCTCGCTCGAGGCGAAGAGCGGTGTCGGCGGTGATCGAGCGCCGGCCGTCGCGGATTTCGTACAACCGCGAAGTGGAAATTCCCGTGACCTCGGCCAGACGGTAATAGCTGATGCCCAAGGGACCAACAAAATCGAGGCTGAGGACGTCTCCGGGGTGTGGATTCTTGGCGAGCTTTGTAGCGTTGTGCATGGGAAGATTGATGAGTCTTAGATTCGTGTGTGGGAACGGTTCTCAGTGATAGTCGACGATCTCGACGTCATGCGCGTGCCCGTCGCGCCAAACGAAACAAAGGCGCCATTTATCTGAGATGCGGACGGAGTGTTGACCCTGACGATCATGCTTGAGGGCTTCGAGTTGGTTTCCGGGCGGAAAGCGAAGGGCGGACAGTTCGGTGGCGGCGGCCAGCATGCGCAGTTTACGCAGGGCAGTGTCTTGAATGTTTGCGAAGCGGCGGGAATGTTCCTCCTTGAAAAGCTGCTCGGTATGGCGGCATCGGAAGCCCTGAATCACCGTGGCACTATACGGAAGGCGGATATATCCGTCAAGCAGATATGCCTGAAGATGCGCACCGCACGCGAATCATGCACCCAACAAGTCCCTGAGCCCGAGATGGCGCCCTCAAGGGGCGTCATTCTCATAGGGAGCCGTAACGCAGGGAACGGAAAGGGAACAAAACTGCCAGTTTGAAAGGTCCGATGTCGCTATGGCGGTGGCCCTGAGAGTCCCGATCAGGCCTCGCCCGTCGAACTGCGGTGGGCTAACCAAACCCTCACCTGCTGTTCGCTGAAGATGATCTTCTTCCTGCCCACGCGAATGAAGGGGACCTGGTTGCTGTGGACGAACTGCCAGAACGCGCTGCGGCGGGTGGGGGAGTAGCCGAGCAAGGCCATCGCCCACTCGCTGTCCCGATAGGGTGTCCAGTCTGGTGCCACTCCCGACTAGAACTGTGTCCAACACCGCCCGCTTGAAGTCAGGTATGAAGAGGAATATCCAGCCTCATGCCGACTTTCTCAGCTCTGGGGCATGGCCTCACGGACGGCTCCGTCGCGTTCAGGTGTGGCCGCAATTCCACCATACCCTCGCAGGTGCCTTCGTGATGAGGCCCCGTTGCCGCCGCGCAATAGAACTGACTCCAGATCAAAGGTGCGGGCGAATTGTTGCGCGGCTCTAATAAAGGCAAATAGCCGGAC
>CAYVKH010000065.1:0-17668 GCA_964451965.1 uncultured Opitutaceae bacterium | reverse complement strand
CGGCCGCGACGGCCGCCTCGCGGCGGGCCACCTCGATGAGCTCGGCGGCCTGCTCGTGGGCCACGCGCCGGGAGTACCGCGTAACGAGCCAGACTACGATGAACCCCACCAGTCCCCCGAAAAAGAGGGAAAGGGGGAACGCCGCGTCAGTAAGTCCGCCTGGCAGGTTTTGTGCTAATTCGGCTACGGTTGCTAAGGCCAAGTATAGGGTTTGGTTAACATAGGGTCCGGAAGGCGGACCTCAAGTCTCTTTCCCTCCGGCTCTATCTTATTGATAATCTGTGTTTTGGAACGAACGCCGCGGCGGTGGCTGCGCTGTCGCTCAGCCATGTTTTTGAAATACCCGGAGCGTGCCATCCAGAATTGTCTGAATCCTCTCAAGCGCCGCGGATTCGCCGTCCGAGCTGCCGGTTTGAATGACGACATAGGCCCAGCGGTCGGCGCGCCCCCGCGCCACCCGGTCCCAAGCGTCCCTGGAGATGCGATCCCAGTGCGTGGCGACGACATCGTCTCCGCCCACAAAGTAATAGGCGAAGAGCTGGGAGACCGGCACCCTTCCCCGCGCATTCGCGACATTCTTTTCAACCCGGAGCACCGTGGCCGGGAATCCCCCGTCTTTTCCGGGGTACGAGAACCTGTGGGTGAACGAGCCTCTGATAGTCCAGCCCTGGCCGACCAGGCAGAGTTCGGGCCGGTGGATTGACGTGCGGTCCCTTCCGCTAAGGACAATCGAGAGCAACGCCTGCTTCGAAGGGTCCGCCAGCGAGATGTATATCTTTCGAGAATACCCAGTGTCCGGAGGCAGGACCTGCTTCTCGATCTCGGTCACCTCGGACCTTTGCCCGATCCAGTCCGTGCCTAGAAACGTCGGCAGGTCCACGGGGTCCCGCGCGTTCGCTGCGAGCGCGATTCCCGTGCGCCCGTCGGCGGGCAGCCGGGAGATGTGAAGCAAAAGCGCCGCGGCCGCTATCGATACCGATGCGATCGCAGCAGCCTCCGACCATCGGCGGCGCGTTGGCGTGCGCGCATCCGCCGGAAGGGTGGTGAACGGGGACGGACCCACGGGATCCGGATCGCGCCGCAACCAGGCCGGCCAGAGGCGCCCGATGATTCCGGCTGTGCCGAGAATCCCGCCGAGAACGATTGCAAACACCCCGAAGCCCATGGCCTCGTGCGCCCGGTCGCCCCACGCCCGTCCCCCCAGCTGCGCGGCAACGACGATCGACGCGATCCGCGCTACGTTTCCGGCGTAGATGAGCGGGAAGCTGGCCGCGAGCATGGCCGCCCAGAGCCAGCGCGACCTGAACCGGAGGTGCCCGATCAGCAGCGAGAGAGCCGCCAGCGCCATCAGTGACCTCACGCCGGAGCACGCGGCGGCCACGTCGTAGTCGTACCGCCCGTCCGGCGAAAGGAGCTGCGAGCCGTTCACAAGGACTCCGATTCCCAATCCGTGGGCGAGCCGCGCGCTGGCGCTGACGACCCACATCCGAAGCCAGAAGCCGACGGAGTCGAGCGCGTTAAAGGGAATGGCAAACACCATGAACGCTACGGGAAATGCCGTCGCGCGCGCCCACCTTCGGCCCCCGGCGAATGCGGCGGTCCCCCAGGTGAACAGCAGAAGGCCGAGAATCGACACGCGCGCCTGCTCCGCAACGAATCCGAGCACATGGATCGCCAGGCCGCCGAGCATCGCCCAGACCGCCCCAGGCGCGGAGCCCGTCCCGGAACCGGCGCCCGCCGGATGCGAACGCAGTTCCCGAGCCGTGAGCCAGGCGCTGATTCCCAGGATCAGCAGGCCATGCTGGGTCTCGGATCCCGGGTTGACCCATTGGAAGCCCCACCAGTAGAAAAGCGAATCCGATCCGATGTAGCCGCGAGTGCTGTTGCCTAAGAACTGGAAGACCAGCGCGCCGGAAACGGCGCATACGGATGCGGGCCAGAATATGTCGCGCGCGCGGGTGCCGACGCTTGTCATGCCGTGGATTCAGAGCCTAACTCCAAGGAATTGGCAAAACCATCCCAAGATTCCGCGCCGACGCTACTCGTCACCGAATTATGGGGCCTGGGCGACCTCGCTCTCGCGGTTCCCTTTCTTCGCGCCGCGGCTGCGACGAGGCGCGTGACCCTTGTCGCCAAGCCGCATGCCGCCCCCATCGTAGCGCGATTCGTTCCGGCGGTGGAGCATGTCGCCCTCGTGGCCCCCTGGACGGCGTTTCGCGGGAAATACCGGCTTTTCAGGTGGCCCTGGGGGCAGCTCGGACGCACGGTCGGCAGACTGCGCTCAACGGGATTCGAGGCGGGCGTCTCCGCCCGGCCTGATCCGCGCGACCACGCCCTCCTCATGCTGGCCGGCGCAAGGCGCCGGCACGGATTCCCGCGCAGCGGCTCGGGGCTGCTTCTCACCAGCCCACTCCAAAGGCCCGCCGTCCCGCACAGGTCCGAGCATTGGGCTTGCCTGGCGAAATCCCTGGGATTCGAGATCGGTCCAGTCGAGCCTGCGCGCCGAAACGGAAGGCGCATCCTGATCCACGCCGGCGCGGGCCAGCCTGCCAGGCTCTGGCCGCGCGAGCGGTTCGAAAGGCTGGCCGCGGAGCTCGGCAAGGCGGGGTGGCAGACCGAGATCATCGACGATTCCTTCAGCGGAATCGCGAAGTTGCTCGACAAACTGGACTCCGCCGATCGCTTCATAGGCAATGACTCGGGTCCGGGCCATCTCGCCGCGCTGCTGGGGGTTCCGACCTTCACCGTCTTCGGGCCCCAGCTGCCCGAGCTCTTCTCCCCGCGCCACCCAAAGGCAGGCTGGATCGAGGGTGCGCCCTGCCCGTACAAGCCCTGCAGTGACTACTGCCGGTTCTCCGAGCCGCGCTGCCTGACCGCCATCGATGCCGAGATTGCAATAAGACGGGTCTTCCAATGGCTGGAGACATGAGTTCACAGACCCCGGGGCACCCGGCCCATTTCGTCGCCTGGCTTGTCGGGGAGCGCGTGGTCCGCGGCACCGTGACCGTCGTCGCGCTGGCCGCCGTGGCGCGCCAACTGGCGCCGGCGGGCTTCGGCGTGCTCAATTTCGCGCTGGCCATCGTCGGCCTGGCGACGCCCCTGGCGCAGGTCGGCCTTGATACGGTCCTGGTTCGGGAGCTCGTGCGATTCCCGTCCAGGACAGCGACGCTGCTCGGCACGTCCTTCGTCCTCAGGCTGGCCGCCGGGTCTGTGTTGGCCGCGATCCTCCTCGGCATATCGCGTTTCTCCTCCGTGCTCAGGGCCGCCGAGCCCGCGCTCGGCCCCATGACCCTCATCATCGTCGCCCAGGCGGGCGAGGTGGCCGACTGCTGGTTCCGAAGCCGCGTCCAGTCCCGCGCGGTCGTCGTCATCCGCGGCAGCGTCATCGTTGCCGGCGCCGTGGGTAAACTCATCCTGGTCGCTGCAGGGGCCGGGATTGTGGCGTTTGCGTGGATCTACGCAATCGAGGCCGCGGCGTTCGTGGTGGGCCTAGTCGCCTACAGCAGGCGCTGCCCCGACCATACGCCGCCCTGGCGGTTCGACGGGCGGACCGCGTTGGTCCTCCTCGGCGAGGGATGGGGATTCGCGCTGGCCGGCTTTCTCGCTGCGCTCGCGCTGCGCGTGGACCAGATCGCGGTCGCCGGGATGCTGGGCGACGCTGCGGCGGGCCTTTACTACGGCGCCCTCAGGCTGATGGAGCTTCCGATCTTCGTTGCCTCCGCCACAACCGCGGCCCTTTTTCCTGCGCTCGCGATCAGCGACGACAATCCGGTCATGCACGCCCGGCTCGAGACCGTTTTCGGGCTCATCTCGGCAATCGCGTGGCTGACGGCCATCGGCGCATCCGTGACCGGCCCGTGGCTGATCCCCGCGCTCCTGGGCGACGCCTACCGCGCGGCATGGCCCGTCTTCGCGATCCAGGGCTGGGCGGCGCTATTCTACTTCACGGGCCTGGTGCGGGCGAGCTACCTTGCGCTTCGCAGGGCGCCCGGCGCGCAGGCCATCGCGGCCGGCTCGACGCTCGCGGCCCAGGTGCTCCTCAACTACAAGCTTGTCCCCCTGCTCGGAATCTCCGGCGCGGCGATTTCGTTCCTCGTCACCCAGCTTTTCAGCGCCTGGGTGCTGCCCCTCGTGCTGGCCCCGCTGCGCCCGTGCCTGGCGCTCCAGGCCCGCGGTCTTCTCGCCCCGTGGCAGCCCAGCCGCTGGCGGGGTTTCCTGGCGGCTTTCAATGCGTGAGCCTTGCTACGGCCAGCAGACCCGCCAATGAAAGCCGTCCTATTCAAGCTGAACTCCCTGGGCGACAACGTCGTGTTTGTGCCGGCCGTCCAGGCCCTGCGGTCCCGATGCCCGGACCTGCACATTACCCTCCTGACGACCCCGAACGAGTCCGAGCTCTACGGCGGGCCGCTAGCGCCACAAGAGACAATCATCTGCCCCAAGCCCGTCTTCAACAAATCCTACTGCAGGCCGTGGGTGCTTGCGCGCTGGATGTGGCGGATCCGGCGCATCAGGCCCGACGCGTGCATCGTCGCCTTCGACCAGTCCAACGCGGCGCACCTCGTCGCGAAGTTCAGCGGCGCCAGGATCCGGATAGGCGGCAACCTCGTGCGCATCAGGGTGGCGGGTTCCCTTACGGAGGAGATCCCGATCCCCGGGGATCTGCGGCCCGTGACCTGGAACTGGCGCATGGCAGGCGCCCTCGCGCGGTCGCTCGGCTTCGGCGAGGGATGGCCCGAGGAGCCCCCGGCCCCGGACCTGCGCCATTTGCTGCCGCGGGGACCGATACCGCCGGGCGCGCGGAGGCGCGTCGTCGTCCATCCCGGCGCGGGCGGCTACCTGAACCAATGGCCGCTGGAGCGCTTTGCGGCGGTCGCGGCGGCGCTTTCACGGGATTTCGAGGTTGTCTGGATCGCGCACGGCCACACGGCCGGCCCCGCACCCGGCGGAACGGTCGGCGCCGTGGTCGACTCGATCTCCGAACTGGCCCAATGGCTTGCCAGCGCCGACCTGTTCCTCGGGAACAACTCCGGGCCGATGCACCTGGCGAATGCCTTGGGGCGCTCGGGCGTCGCTGTCACCGGACCGACGACGACCGGATGGGACCCGTATTGGGAACGCGACAGGTGGACCGTGCTCCGGCACCCGAACCTGGCCTGCGCCCCCTGCGAGAAGACAGCCGTCGCGTTGGAGGGCTGCGTGAACACCGCCAGCCCGATGGCCTGCCTGGAATATTGGTCCGTGGAAAAGGTCGAGGAGGCTTGCAGGGCGCGGCTGGGCCTCCCGCCAGCCGGGGTGCCATGAGCCGATTCCTTCACTCGAGCGGTTTGCGGCTGCGGGTCATGCCCGGGGTTTCCGCCAGGCTCAACATGGCCCACACCTTTCTTATTTCTCTGGGTTGGGATGAGGTACCCCAAATATGAGCTCCCTGATCAATCGGCTGGTGGCCTGGATCTCCCTTAGGACGCGGATCCGCAATCTCGCTGTCCGCCTGCTGTTCCCCGTGCCAAGGCGACCGCGGGCCGCGCCGTCCTGGGCCACCTATGACGGCACGCCGTTCTGCTCCGACGCGGCCCTGTCCTCCGCGGACGTGCTCAGCTGGGCGCCGGCGCAGCTCACGCGCGCGGACCGTCTGCTGCTTTACACCCTGGTGTTCACCCTTCGTCCGCTCCGCTATCTGGAAGTTGGGACGCTGAGGGGCGGATCGGCGCTGATAGCGGCCGCGGCAATGGATGCGCTGCAGACGCCGGGCCGGATCATCTGCGTGGACTCCAACCCCCAGATATCACCCGAGCACTGGCGCCTCATCGAGCATCGGGCGACGCTCGTGAAGGGGACTTCTCCGAATGTGTTGCCGAAGGCCGCGGAGGCTGCTCAGGGACTCCTCGACCTCGTCTTCATCGACGGCAGCCATTCTTTCGGGTGCGTGGTCAGCGATGCGATGGGTGTGCTGCCCCACATGACGGACGGCGCCTATATCCTCTTCCATGACAGCTTCTGCCCGGATGTGCGCGACGGGATCGACGCGTTCGTCGCCAGCCAGGGCGGCGCGGTGGTGGATTTCGGATCGTTGAACCGGGAGTTCACGCTCGACCCCAGGACGGGCCCGGCGCAATGGAGCGGAATCCGAATGGTGCAAATCAGGAGGCGGATAAGGGCCGCATGAAATCCGCGGCGATTCCCGGAGCCTCCAAAACAGTGCCCAAAAAACAGTGAGAGCCCTGCTGCTCAGCGCCTCTGATTCCGATGGCGGCTCCCCGAGGGCGGCCTACCGCCTCCACCGCTCGCTGCTGGAGGTCGGCTGCGAATCTGCGGTATTGGCGGTGGACAAGAAGACCGCAGACCGGCGCGTCTTTTCAGCCACGCGACATGCCTCGCTCAACCGCTGGCGGGTCAAGCTTGACCGGTCGTTCATGCTCCTTGGTCGGGCCGGATGGCACAAGCCTAGGGAGGCGTTCTCGTTCCAATATTTTGGCATTCGCCTGGCCGGGCTGATCAACCGGTGGGAAGCCGACGTCCTGAATATACACTGGGCGCCGAACGGGTTCCTGCGCATCGAAGATCTAGCGCTGGTCACGAAGCCGATCGTATGGACCCTCCACAACATGCATCCGTTCACCGGCGGATGTCACTACAGCGGCGATTGCCGGGGCTACGAATCGGATTGCAGGGGCTGCCCCATTCTCGGCCTGCATCTTCCCTTTCTGGATGCGGCCTGGGTTCTTCGCAGGAAGCACAGATGGTACCCGAAGGGCACGGCGGTCATTTCGCCGAGCCGCTGGATGAACGAGTGCGCGCAGGCAAGCAGCGTCTTCCGGGGCTCGAGCTTCTATACGATTCCGAACTCGGTTGATACGGACCTCTTCAGGCCCGGTTCGAAGGCCCAGGCCCGCCGAGCGCTGGGGATCAGGCCCGACGCGAGGTTCGTGATCCTGTTTGGCGCTTCCAATGCCGTCGAGGACCGGCGGAAGGGCTACCAGCTGGTGAGGGCGGCCCTCGACCACCTCCGGAGGCGCTCCGCGGCGGATGGGATTGAACTGCTCGTATTTGGGAACTCACGCTCCGGGCCCGAGGCCACCGCGGGGGTTCCGACGGTCTTCCTGGGTCACATACGGGAAGACTCGGCACTTGCCACGGCCTACCAGGCGGCGGACCTTTTCCTGCTCCCATCCCTGGAGGACAACCTACCGAATACGATGCTCGAAGCCATGGCGTGTGCTCTTCCCTGTGCCGGAAACTGCGTCGGAGGCATGCCGGACCTCATCGCCGACGGCGTGAACGGATTCCTCAACCGCTCGAACTCTGCGGAGGGACTCGCCGAGACCCTGCTCCGCGCAATCGCATGCGGAGATAAGCTGGCGGAGCTTGGCCAGAACGCCCGCATGACAGTCCTCGAGAAGTGCGCACCCGCCGCGCAGGCCTCCGCATATGCGGAGGTTTTCCGAACATGCGTCCGGAATCGTTGAGGATGCGGCGGCGGCCCGTCGGGAGAAACCGGTTGCGGAAGCGCCCCATTCGATGAACCCACGACTCCGGCTTGCCCTATTCCTGGCCCTGGGCGCCTTGCTGGGGATCTTCATCGGGGTCGAAATCGCGGACGAGCACTACGCATGGGCAACCGTCACGGCCGTTGTCTGCTTCTGGATCTTCGCGGAGTGGGCGAGCGCGGCCCCCCCTGACGCCTGGCTCCTCGCGGGGGCGGTTGTCGGCTACGTCGTGGGCAACCGGGGCTTCGCGCAGACCCAGCCGGCCGGAAATCTCCCGTTGCTGCCCGCGGAGGCCGTTCTCCTCGTCTCGGTCCCCGCCTTTGTCGTCCGGGTGGCGATGAAGCGCGTGGTCGGCGTGCGCAAGGACTTCCTCAACTATGCGATCCTTGTGTGGATGCTGGTCGGGACCGCACGGCTGCCGGTTGATCTGGCGCGATACGGAGTCATGGCCCTGAGGGACTACGCGATGATCTACTATGCGTCCTTCTTCTTCATTAGCCAGGCGTTCGGCTCAAGTGCCGCCTCGGTCGGCGTCCTCAAGCGTGCGCTCACGCTCTCCTTCGTCGCCCTTCTGCCCGCCGTGATCATCGTCAATGTCTCTCCTGACTTCCTCTACAACCACTTCACCTGGAATGGGATCCCACTCATCTATCACAAGAGCGACCTGATCGCCACCTCTCTTGCGGCCGGGTTTTTCTGGCTCTGGACAAGGGGAAACGAGTCCGGCCACCGCTTTTGGTTCCTGCTGGCCGGCACCAGCCTGCTGCTCATAGGCCTCATGGCGTCGCCTCGGGCCGCCATGGCCGCGGTGGCCGTTACGACGGCGCTTTGGCTCCTGTTTCGCCGCTGGCGGATAGCGGCCGCCCAGGTTGGAATCGTCGCGGCCGCGTCGATCCTGACCCTGGCGGTGCTCGGCATCCTCGGAAGGGACATCCGCACGTCGGCCCCCTACTCCGCGTACGAGCACGCCGTCTCCATCTTTGATCCCGCCGGCACGGGCACCTACATTAACGGGGAAAGCGGGGATCCTGGCGACAACAACCGCTTCCGGATCATCTGGTGGGGTGACGTCATCCACGAGACGCTGGAGACAAACCCCGTCCTGGGGATGGGATTCGGCAGCGACCTGGCGATCCGCTTCCTAGCCGACTATGACCTTCTATCCGATGAGAACTTCTCCGCCCGCAGCCCCCACAGCATAGTCATGACCGTCTTCGGCCGTATGGGAATCGCGGGACTTCTGGCCTGGATTGTCGTCTCGGCCGGGCTGGCGAGGATGGCCTGGCGGCTGATCAAGAGGGGTGATCCGGACGGCCTCGGGCTGACAAGCATTGTCTGCGTGACCTGGATAAGCGCGTGCGTAGGGGTGGTGCTGGAGGGACCGATGGGCGCCGTCGTCTTCTGGACGGTCGCCGGGCTTGCCAATTCATGCGCCCTCGGCGTCGGCGTTCCCGCGGACGGCGCCGCGGCGCCTGCCGACGAAAGCTCGGTTGCAAAGTCGGTCCTGTTGCATACTCATTCGAGCCCACGGTGAATCTGCGCCTGCCCGTCGACTCCTTCAGTGTCTTCAAGACGACAACCCGCGAACGGTGGGACCCCTGGACGCCGATAGCGATGGCGGGGCTGGGGGCCTTCGGGATCGCCTTCATCTATTCGGCCCAGCTTCCTGTGCAGGGCCGCGGCTGGATGGTGCAGATGCTCTGGCTTTTCCTGGGGGCGGGGGTCTATGTCACGGTTTCGCTGATAGACTACCAGTTCTGGCTCGGCGTGGCCCACTGGATCTATGCCCTGTGCCTCGTTCCCCTCGTCCTCGTGCTCGTGCCCGGGATCGGCACCGAGGTCTACGGATCGCAGCGCTGGATCCGCCTCGGGATGTTCTCGTTCCAGCCGTCGGACACGGCGAACATGGCGGTTCTCCTCATAACGGCCAGTCTGCTGGTGCGCAGCGAGATAGGCACGGTCAGGCAGTCGCTCGGCGTGCTTGGGAAATTGGCCCTTGCGGTGGGTGCACCCGTTCTCTTGATTCTGCGACAGCCGGACTTCAAGTCCGCAATCGTCCTACCGCCGATGGTGTTCTCCATGCTCTACGTGTCGCGACTCTCCGCGCGTTTCTTCGCCGGTGCATTGGCCGCGTTTCTCCTGGTGATAGGCCTAGTGGCTTGGGACACATGGCGTTACATGGATTTCATGGAAGCGAACGGATACTCGTTCCAGAACGACCGCGGGCTCTATGAGAAGCACAGCTGGGTGCCCCTGCACGATTACCAGCGCAACCGCATCCTCTCGTTTATCGATCCCGACAAGATCGACCCGATCGGCATAGGCTGGAACCAGCGCCAGTCGCTCATCTCGGTCGGCAGCGGCGGCCTCTACGGCAAGGGGTGGACGGAGGGGACGCAGGCCCGCCTCGGCTACCTGCCCAGGTCGGTGGCGCACAACGACTTCATCTTCTCGGTCATCGCCGAGGAAAAAGGATTTCTGGGAAGCATTACGGTTCTCAGCCTGTTTGGTCTGATGCTATTCAACGGCATCCGCATCGCCGGTCTCTCGCGGGACCGCTTCGGCACGCTGCTCGCCCTCGGCGTCACCGTGCTCTTCATGATGCATGTGTTCGTGAATATCGCCATGACCATCGGGCTCGTGCCCATCACGGGCATACCGCTTCCCTTTATAAGCTACGGTGGCACCTTCGTGCTCAGTTGCTGCTTGTTGCAAGGACTGGTCCAGAGCGTCTATCGCTTCCGGAAGGACTTCGCATGACCATGCGTCCGACCCGCGATAACGACCGCTCTGCCGGAATTTCCTGCGCCGCAACTCGCGCCCGGAGGGACCCCGCATACAACCAAGACAGAGTCCCCCATGAGCGAAACATCCCAGCCCAACCCCGACGTCACGCAGGACGTCGCTCAGAAATATGATTCAGAGCTCGCGAGTCCCCCAATCCAGCGCGAGGTCGCCTCGGTAAGCCCAGGTGAACTGAAGGCGGGCGCAGTCGAGCGCTCCCAGCAGCGACCGCTGCTCCAGAAGATCATAGCCGCCTTCAAGAAGGAGAAGGGCTCGTACCGCGAGCTCATCATCAACTCGGAGCCCCTTGAGAAGCGCGTGGCCCTCCTCGTCGACGGCAGGCTCGAGAAGTACGAGATAGAGCGGGAGTCCGACGACCGGATGGTCGGCGGGATCTACAAGGGACGGATCAAGAACCTCGACCCGGGACTGAAGGCCGCCTTTGTCGACATCGGCTACGCGAAGAACGCCTTCCTGCACTACTGGGACATGCTTCCGGCCGCCGCCGACTCCTCCATCGAGGTCGTGCGCGTCAACAAGAAGCGCGACTCGGCGCCCAAGGGCGAGGTGACGGTCAAGGACATCCCGGGCCTCTACCCCCCGGGTTCGGACATCGTCATCCAGGTGACCAAGGGGCCGATCGGGACGAAGGGCCCGCGCACCACGACCAACCTTTCCATCCCGGGACGCTACCTCATCCTGACCCCCTACAGCGACGGCTGCGGGATCTCCCGCAAGATCGAGGATCCCCAGGAGCGCAAGCGCCTCAAGCAGCTCATCAACGAGCTGACGATCCCCGAGGGGATGGGCGTCATCGTCCGCACCGCCGGCGAGGGGAAGAAGCCCCGCTACTTCGTGCGCGACCTGCACCTGCTCCTGAAGAAGTGGGAGGAGATCACACGCAAGATGCAGAACGACAGGTCTCCGTGCTGCCTGTACATGGAGCCGGACCTGGTGGAGCGCACCGTCCGCGACTTCCTCACGGAGGACGTCGACCGCGTCCTGATCGACAACAAGGCCGACTACGACCGCACGCAGGACCTCGTGGGCCTCATCTCCAAGCGCTCGCGCTCGAAGATAGCCTTCTACACCGACAGCATCCCCATCTTCGAGCGGTTCAACATTGAGCGCCAGATCGAGCAGACCGGCCAGCGCAAGGTGCCCCTTCCCAGCGGCGGGGAAATCGTCATCGACGAGACCGAGGCCCTGATCGCGATCGACGTCAACACGGGCTCGCACAAGAACCGCTCGGGCGACGAGAAGAACACGCTCTACGCCGTCAACCTCGAGGCGGCGCAGGAGGCGGCGCGCCAGATCAGGCTGCGCAACCTGGGCGGCCTCATCATCCTCGACTTCATCGACATGAAGGAGCGGCGCCACCGCAACGCCGTCTACGAAAAGATGGTCGAGCTCATGGCGGGCGACAAGGCGAAGAACCACATCCTGCCGATCTCCCAGCTCGGGATCATGCAGATGACCCGCCAGCGCCAGCAGGAGTCGCTCTCCTCCAACCTCTACACCGACTGCCCCTACTGCCGGGGCCGCGGCATCGTGAAGTCGGACACGACCATGTCGGTCGAGCTCCAGCGCCGCCTCTCGTCGGTCGTGCGCAGGCTCCAGGCCCGCAAGGACGGGAAGGTGTACTCGCTGCGCGTCCTCGTGAACCCGGCCGTACTCGAGCGCCTACGCAGCGAGGACGCCGACCTCCTCGTGCGCATGGAGAAGAGCTTCGGCGTGCAGCTCGCCTTTCGGGCCGACTCGAACTACCACATCGAGAACTTCAAGATCATCAACGCGGCGACCGGCGAGGATTACCGCTGATCTGGTCGGAGATGTTAATCCCGTTTCCGGACATTAATACTGTTTCCGCCGTGCATTCCCGGCGGACTGGAGCTTGATCCGCCGCCGTTAGGCGGCGGCGCCGGCTCCGTCCCGATCTCAGGAAGGCCTCACGGCATCCGGCAAGGCCCCGTCGTTGGGCGGCCGCCTGTCCGGTCGCGCCGCCAAACGCACCCGTCAGACCGCCCAGTCGAACGACGAGTTCTCCTCGATCTCCTCGATCGTCGTGAGGCCGATGAGGACCTTGTTGAGGCCGTCGTAGCGCAGCGGGCGGTAGCCTGACTTGATCGCGGCCTGGCCAATCTCCTGAACGCTCCGGCGCTCCGTGATCATCTGGCGGATCTCCTCGGTGATGATCACAAGCTCGTGAAAGGCCACGCGTCCATGGTATCCCGTGCCGCGGCAATGGGGACAACCCCGGCCGCGGAAGAAGGGGACCTCGGAGAGACCCTCCGTTCTGAAGTACTTGAGCAGGACCTCACGCGGCGGGTAGTAGGCCTCCTTGCACTTGTCGCAGATTCGGGCGGCGAGGCGCTGGGACAACACACCGATAACGGACGGGGCCACCATGTAGGGCTCCACCCCCATCTCCATCAGGCGCACGACGGCCTGCGGCGCGGTGTTCGTGTGCAGGCTGGCGAATACCAGGTGGCCGGTAAGCGCGGCCTCCGTCGCGATCTTCGCAGTCTCCGTGTCCCGGATCTCGCCGATCAGGATGACGTCCGGGTCCTGGCGGAGGAAGGCGCGCAGGACCATGCCGAATCTCAGGTCGATCTTCGGATTGATCTGACTCTGGCTGATGCCGGCCATCGGTATCTCGACCGGGTCCTCGATGGTCGTGATGTTGATCTTGGGCGAGTTTATCTCGTCGATCGCGGCGTAGAGGGTCGTGGTCTTTCCCGATCCCGTGGGGCCGGTGGCGAAAATGATGCCGTTTGGGCTCCTGATCAGCCGGCGGAACGGCTGCAGGATCCTCTGGGACATGAGCATGGTGTCCAGCGTGACGCTCATTCGCTTTGTGGCCGATGTGAGCACCCTGACCACGGCCTTCTCGCCGCGGATCGTCGGAATGAACGAGAGCCGGAAGTTGGCCCGGTCCGTGCCCATCGGAATGAAGAACCGCCCGTCCTGCGGGAAACGGGACTCCGAGATGTTCAGGTCGCTGAGGATCTTTAGGCGGGAGATGACGGCGCGGTGCAGCACCCGGGGAAACGTCAGGATCTCGCGCAGCGAGCCGTCGACGCGGAACCGGATGCGCGAGAGAATCTCCTGCGGCTCGATGTGGATGTCCGTGGCGCGCTCGCGCAGCGCGAAATAGAGGATCTCCTCAAGCACGTTGGCCAGCGTCTTGGTCTCGGCGAGCTCCGAGATCCTCTCAACGGCGAGGTCGGGGTCCGAGAACAGCGCGTCGCGCTCGAGTTCTGCGAGGGAATCGGTGATGGAGCGTTCCGTGCTGTAGAGGACGGAGATCGCATCGTCTATCTCGCACGGGAGGCTGAACACGGGGCTCAGCGGAATCTGGGCGATGCGCCCGAGGCTATGCACGAGGCCAGCGTCCTCGGGTGTGGCCATGGCGACGGTGAGCACGCCGTCGATCACGTAGATGCCGATCGCGCGCACCTTCCTCGCGATTTCGATCGGGATCAGCTTGACCGCCTGATCGGTGATGCTTGAGGCGAGCACGTCGACATACGCGATGCCGAGGAAATCGCTCCAGAGGTGACAGGCGTCCTCCTTCAGGAGGAGCTTCTGGTCGATCAGGGCCTGGAGCAGGTCCAGCGCCGACTCGTGCTTCTCCGCGAGGGCCTCCAACTTCGAGCCGAAGTCAAATCCGGCTCGGCCGCGAAGGAGCGCGATGAACTTACTTTTTGCCTGGGCCTGGGACACGACGGGAGTTGTGTTGATCGAACAGCCGGCTGATCGCATCCTGATCGAGCTTCTCCATCGAGAACAGGCTTGATGTCCGGTCCAATTTCACGTCCCGAAGCAATTCGGGCAGGGAGTACTTGATCTCCGCGAATGGCGAGGCCGAGTCCGATTCGGGGCTCGATGGGGCTTCCTCGTGATTGTTCATCGCGCGCCGGGCTGCGTCTGCTCCTCGCCCAGATGGCTGTCGACTATCTTCTTTAGCCGGACCGTCATGTCGTCGGGCGGGTTGTCTTTGCGCAGATATGCCACAGCCCCCAAATGCAGGCATGCCTCCACGGTCTGGCGGTTCACCAGCGAGGTGAGCATGATGACGACGCAGTTGGGATCAAAGACCTTCAGCCTGCGCAGAGTCTCGATCCCGTCGACCCGGGGCATGTTGACGTCGAGCAGGACGAGGATGGGCCTCTCGCGCTCGTAGACCGCCAGAGCCTCCTCGCCATTGGCCGCCTGCACGACGACCGGGTCGCCAAGCGACATCACAAGCTGCGCGACGAACTTCCGGATGTGCGCCTCATCGTCCACCACGAGGACTTTACCCTTCAGCGTCATAGTGCCACGGGAAAGGTGATGCAGAATTCTGCGCCGCCCCCAACCAAATTCTCGGCGCGGATCGTCCCGCCATGCGCCTGCATGATCTGGTAGCAGATGGAAAGGCCGAGCCCCGTGCTGGGTTCGCCTCCGGTGGGCTTGACCGACGTGCGGCCGAAATCCCTAAAGAGCCTGTCATGTTCGTCATCGGGAATCCCGGGGCCCTGGTCCCTTACGGCAACGGAGCATTGGCCGAAACTGAGCTTCTCCTCAACCGCGATGGTCGAGCCCGCCGGTGAGAACTTGACCGCGTTGCCGAGCAAGTTGTTCAAAACCTGCCGGATCTTGGGCCCGTCGATAGGCAGCAA
The DNA here is from genome assembly GCA_964451965.1 of uncultured Opitutaceae bacterium. Taxonomy (GTDB): domain Bacteria; phylum Verrucomicrobiota; class Verrucomicrobiia; order Opitutales; family Opitutaceae; genus Palsa-1447. The sequence goes on along the minus strand of CAYVKH010000065.1, from coordinate 2,736 downwards.
ATCCGGCAACGTGCCGGGCTTGAGCACAATCTTGGAGCCCTTGAGCGTAGCGGTGCCGTTGTTCAGCCTTACGGACTCCTCGACCAGCACAGACAACGAGGTGGGCTGCGTGTTGATCGACATCTCGCTGATCTCGAGAACGGAGGTGTCGAGAAGCTTGTTGATCAGATCGAGCATGGACTCGCTGGCCTCGTAGATCGTGCCCAGCATGTCGAACTGCTCCGGACTGAGTGGGCCGATCTTCCCGTTGCGCAGGGTATGGACCAGGCCGCGGATCGAGGTGGCAGGATTGCGCAGGTCGTGCGCCGTCATGGAAAGGAGCCGGTTCTTCGCCCTGTCATCCTTGTACAGCTGCACGAGCCGGAGCCGATTGCGCAGATGCACGCGGACCCGCGCCAGGACTTCCCTCTCGCGAAACGGCGCGGGCAGAAAATCGACGGCGCCGGCCGCCAGCCCAGCGACCACACCCGCCGCGTCTGTCTTCGACGTGGCAAAGATGACCGTGGCAGGGGCGCCGCTATACGGATTCTTCAGGGCGCGGCAGACCTCAAAAACATTCGACCCCGGCAAGCCGGCGTCGATCAGAACCAGATCCGGTTCAAACTGCTGGTAGTACGCCAGCGCGGCGTCACCGGTACCCACATTGACGACATCGTAGCCCTCCAGGGCCAGGACCTCCCTAAGGTTGAGCACCTTTGAATTGTCATCGGCGACAATTAGGATCCTTCGATTCTTCAATCCCAGTCCGGGATGGGAGCTGTCGATGGTCATACCCCGCAAGTCTCCGAGATATTGGCGTAGTCAGCGAGCATATTGGAGTGGACGTTAGACAAGCCCCTGTCGGGGAAGGTTCGACATCGAGCACTTAAAGATGTACCTGGGATCTTTGGCACGATCCAAAAGGTCGCCCGCGACCCTGGCCCCGCAGGGGCCGCCGCTCTCCGGCATCCGGCAGGTCCTGGATCCTCAGACAACCCCAACATTTTGCATGGCTTTGCGCCACAATGTCTCACCGGAATCTTCGAGACCGGAAATGGGGCCATGAAGGGCGCAATTCGCTCAGGTCCTGCATAGACCGGACGCGACTCTTCGACCGAATCTGTTGCACGGAACCTCCACGAGTCGGAAGAGGCCGTAGGAAAGGAAATAGGTCACGAAAAGGGCGATTGCGCAAAGCGGCCACACGGCGGGCAGCTTGAATCCGAGTCGTCCAGCAAGGGCCAGCGCAGCCAGCACCGTGGACACCAGCACGACGAGGTGCAGCAGGTAGAAGCTGTACGACGTGCGCCCCATGAATTGGAGCACGCCTGCGTTCAAGAAGCCCTTAACGCGCGCGGAGCAGAGGCCGACGGTGATGAATCCAGCCGCACCAAGGCCTACAAGCTGGCAGCCCGCGAAGTCCGCCGAAAAGCCGAATTGCCCGTAGCTCTCAATCACAGAACCCGCCGAGTACAGAACGAACGCGGCGATCGGGACCAACGCCCTCAGCAGCCCGGGCAACCCCATCATATGGACGGCCAGCCTCTTCGAGTGCCTGGCCAGCATGGCGCCCAGAACGAAATGCGGCACGTGGGTCAGCGTTGAAATGCCCGCGTTCGCGGCAATCGCGGCCCCCGCATATGCCACGGCCAGCACGACCGCGTCACCTGTGGCGCCCCAGTTCCTGCTGACCGCCAGGATGATCAGAGGGAATACCAGGGAGATCCTCATCTCCATGATCAGCGACCACATCGGGGGATCGAACAAGTCCCGGTCAATGCCCGGGCCAATCAGCGTCAGGGTCCGTGCGACATCAGAGCCATTGAACGGCCGGCTCCAGAATAGGGCATAGGTGTCCGAGAGCAGATTGTCCGAGTAGGAGGCCCCCCTGTCGCCGAATCCCGCCGACCTGACCGCCACGGCGAGCAGGATCACCGCCAGAAACGCGGGATATATCCGAAACAGCCTCCTGACGATGAACTCCGCCCATCAGCCGCGCCCGTATGCCTGCGCCTGCGCGAACCTCAGGTTGAGCACGAACCCGCTCAGCACGAAGAAGAAGATCACCGCCGACGAACCGTTGCACAGCGCATCGAGCGGCGTGTTGAGCAGCTTGGATTCCAGCGGGGATTCAAGGAGAATCCGCACCCCGGGGGCGCCTTAGCGGCGAGGCCGTGTGAATTGATTCGGCGCGGACCCGTCCGTTAGCATAGCTTGGGCACGATCCGCGACGCATGGATCGGGAATGAACCACGTGAGAGACCTCGCACACCCAGATTGAAGAGCCGGCCCGCCAACAACCCGGAGCCGGGTCCCCCGAGCCCTGCCCCAGACATGATTCAGTGGAAATCGCCGGGACGGTGGATTCCGATGGCGGTGGCGACGCTCTTTGTCCTCGGCATGGTGGCGGCCCGGTGGGACCCCCGCACGGGCTTCACGTCGCTCCTTTCATTTGGCGGGCCGAAATTCGAGCAGCGCCTGCCGGTGCTGCGGACCCTGCCCCTCGCGAAGGACAAGGGCACGGGATACGACGGGCAGTTCGGCGCGCAGCTGGCCGTCTCGCCCGATCCCCGGTCTCCGGAGATCCGGAGCGCGCTCGACAACCCCGCCTACAGGGACCGGCGGATCCTTCTCGCCTGGACCGCCCATGTGATCGGCGGCGGCAGGCCGTGGAGGGTCCTGCAGGTCTATGCCCTGCAGAACCTGGTCATCTGGCTCGGGCTGGCCTGGCTGTTGTGGCGGGAACTCCGGCCGCCC
>CAYVKH010000064.1:0-17838 GCA_964451965.1 uncultured Opitutaceae bacterium | reverse complement strand
GTGCCGTAGCGCAGGTGGCCGAGGAAGAGCTCGCCGCCGAAGTCGAAGTGCTTCTTGACCGTGTCCGGGAACTCGGGGTGGATCACGCCCGACGAGACCATCTCGTTGTACTGGCCGAGGAGGTCCTTGAAGATCCTGTCCAGCGGGTTCGACTTGACGTTCCTCTCCCGGAACATGAACGGCTCCCCCGCGGCGACATCGAGCTTCACGCAGGCCACCCCGGCGCCGTCCTGGCCGCGGTTGTGCTGCTTCTCCATCAGGAGGAAGAGCTTGGTGAAGCCCCAGAGCGGCGTCCCGTACTTCTCCTGGTAGTAGGAGAGCGGCTTCAGGAGGCGCACCAAGGCGACCCCGCATTCGTGGGAAACAAAATCGCTCATGGCGCGTCAGCCGATACCCGGGCGCTTCATCGCATCCTCTATGCTCGATTCCCAGCCGTTTCGCAACTCGGAGAGGGACCACTCGAGCGGCCCCCGCGCCGTCCGGACCGAAAGGGTGTCCTCCCGCGTGATGGCGCCGATGGCGTCCGCGGGGACGCCGGCCGCCCTCGCCGCGCCGGCAACCGCGTCCGCGTCGCCGGGCAGCACGGTGAGGAGGACGCGCCCCTGGCTCTCGCCGAAGAGGAGGGCGTCCAGCCGGGGCGCATCCAGCCCGCACAGGTCGAGCGCGGCGCCAAGCGTCCCCGGGCCGAAGAGCATCTCGCTCGCGCAGACCAGCAGCCCGCCCTCGCTCAGGTCGTGCGCCGATCGGACGCGGCCCGCCCGTATCTGCCCGAGCAGGAGGTCCTGCAGCCGTTTCTCCGCGGCAAGGTCCACCGCGGGCGCCTCGCCCGTCTTCAAGCCGTGGACGAGCCCGAGGAACTGGCTGCCCCCGAGCTCCGCCGGGGCCCCGCCGAGGAGGATCACCCTGGCCCCCGGGTCGCGCGCGAACTGGCGGGTGACGTGGGACTCGCTCTCGATGAACCCCACCACGGAGACCGTGGGCGTCGGGTCTATCGCCCCCTCGGGCGACTCGTTGTAGAGGGAGACGTTCCCGCCCACCACCGGCACGTCGAAGAAGCGGCAGGCCTCGGCCAGCCCCGCCACGCATTCCCTCAGCTGGTAGAAGATCTCGGGCTTGTACGGGTTCCCGAAGTTCAGGTTGTCCGTCATGGCGAGCGGCGTGGCGCCCGAGCACACCAGGTTCCTGAGGCATTCGACCATCGCGATCATGGCGCCGCGGCGGGGATTGAGGTAGCAGTACCGCCCGTTGCAGTCGTTGCTGATCGCGATGAACTTCTCGCTCGACCCGAGCCGCAGGCGCACGACGCCGGCGTCGCTGCCCGGCACGACGACCGTGCCGTGCCGGACCATGTGGTCGTACTGCCTGTAGACCCATTTCTTCGAGGCGATGGTGGGATGGGAGAGGAGCCTGGGAAGCGCCGCCCGCGCTCCCGCCGGGTCGAGGTCGGCGAGTCCGCCGCCCTCCGGCGTCCAGGCCGACGTCGCGTCCAGGTACGCGGGCCTCCTCGCCTCCCGCTGGTACACCGGCGCGTTGTCCGTGAGGGCCGAGGCCGGGATGTCCGCGACCACGGTGCCGTGGTGGCGCACGACCATCCGCCCCGTGTCCGTCACGGCGCCCACGTGCGAGGCGTGGAGGTCCCACTTCGCGAACACCTCCTCGATCTCGCGCTCGCGGCCCCTCGCAACGATCACGAGCATCCGCTCCTGCGACTCCGAGAGCATGATCTCGTAGGAGTTCATGCCGGGCTCGCGCTGGGGAACGCGGTCGAGCTCGATCTCGATCCCCGACCCCCCGCGGCTCGCGGTCTCGCATGTCGAGCACGTGAGGCCGGCCGCGCCCATGTCCTGGATCCCGACGACGAGCCCCGGGACGGCCATCATCTCGAGGCAGGCCTCGATCAGGAGCTTCTCCATGAAGGGATCGCCCTTCTGGACGGCCGGCCTGTCCGACGAGCTCTCCGCGGAGAGCTCCTTCGAGGCAAATGAGGCCCCGCCCAGGCCGTCGCGCCCCGTCGCGGCGCCCACGTAGTACACCGGGTTGCCCAGCCCCGTGGCCTTCCCCCGGCGGATCTGGTCGTGGCGGAGCGTCCCGAGGCAGAGCGCGTTCACCAGGGGGTTGCCCTCGTACGAGCGGTCAAAATAGACGTCCCCGGCGACGGTGGGCACCCCGACGCAGTTGCCGTAGTGCGCGATCCCCGCGACGACCCCCCTGAGGAGGCGCTTGGTCAGCGGGCTGTCCAGCTCCCCGAACCTGAGTGAGTTCGTGAGCAGGACGGGCCGCGCCCCCATGGTGAAGATGTCGCGGATGATCCCCCCGACGCCCGTCGCGGCGCCCTCGAAGGGCTCGATCGCGCTCGGGTGGTTGTGCGACTCGATCTTGAACGCGATCGCCCAGCCGTCGCCCACGTCGATGATGCCCGCGTTCTCCTCCCCCGCCTTCACGAGCACCCGCCCGAAATGCTCGGTCGCGCCCCTCTTCTCGGTCGGGAAGCCCTTCAGGAGCGGCCTCGTGTTCTTGTAGGAGCAGTGCTCCGACCACATCACCGAGAATATCCCGAGCTCGGTCAGCGTCGGGTCCCCGCCCAGGTGCAGGCGGATCTGGTCGGCCTCCTCCGGGAGCAGCCCGTGCTTCCGGACCAGCTCGGGGGTGATGGGCTGGTTCAGGACGGGGTCCGGGTTGGGCGGAAGCGCGGCTCGCTTCATGCGCTTTTGCGGACCATCCCGGGGAACCGGACGGACAGGACCGCCCGCGCCACCGCGAGGCCGTCGGCGCTCGGGTGGAACCTCTCGAACGCGCGGTCCGGGTGGGGCATCATCCCGAAGACGTTGCCCTCCTCGTTGCGCACGCCCGCGATGCCGTCCAGCGAGCCGTTGGGATTGTCGAGGTACCGCAGGATGATCTGGCGGTTCGCCTCGAGCCTGTGCTTGCCGGCCTCGTCGATCCTGTAGTTGCCCTCGCCGTGGCCAATCGGAAGGCGGATCCTCTTGCCGAGCGTCCTCGTGTTGAAGACGGGACCGGCATCCTGGACGACGAGGTCGCAGGTCATGCAGCGGTACTCGAGCGAGCTGTTCCGAATCAGGGCGCCCGGCAGCAGGCCCGCCTCGCAGAGGATCTGAAAGCCGTTGCAGATGCCGAGAACGAGGCCTCCCTTCTCGGCGTACTCGCGGACGGCCCCCATGACCGGCGAGAAGCGGGCGATGGCGCCGCACCTGAGGTAGTCGCCGTAGGCGAACCCGCCCGGAACCACCACGAGGTCGGTCTCGCCGAGCGTCGTGTCCTTGTGCCAGACGAACCGCGTCGGCAGCCCGAGGCCGCTTGCGAAGAGCTGAAACGCGTCCTGGTCGCAATTCGAGCCGGGAAACTGCAGCACCGAGATCGTCATGGCGCCATGCTCAGCCGCCGACGACCTCGTAGTGGTAGTCCTCGATCACCGGGTTGCTCAGCAGGTCGCGGCAGAGCCTGTCGATCTGCGCCCGGAACTGCGGCGAGTCGGCGCCCTCGACCTCCAGCTCGATCACCTTGCCGACCCGGGTGCTCTTCAGGCCCCCCAGCCCGAGGCTCACCAGGGCATGGCCGACAGCGACTCCCTGGGGGTCCAGGACGTTCTTCTTGGGAGTGACGAAAACTTTGATCTTCACGGACCGTTAAAGGAAAACGATCACGCCTTGAATCCCAAGCCGGTCAAGGTTTTTGGCCCGTTATCCGTGTCATTTCTCGCGGTTCCGGGGGTGGAACCGGGCGTGCTCGTCGAGGAGGCGCCTCCCGCCCACCGCCGTGTAGATCTGCGTCGTCGAGATGCTCGCGTGGCCGAGCATCTCCTGGATCGAGCGCAGGTCGGCGCCGCCCGAGAGGAGGTGCGTGGCGAACGAGTGGCGCAGGAGGTGGGGCTTGACCGTCTTCGTGATCCCCGCCCGCCTCGCGTGCTTCTTCACGATCGCCCAGAGGGCGACCCTGGAGAGAGAGGTCCCCCGGCTGCTCAGGAAGAGCTCGCTGCGCGTCCGCGCCTTCACGAAGTGCGGGCGGCCGGAGGCGACCCACGCGCCGACGGCGTCGCGCGCCCGGGCCCCGATGGGGACCACGCGCTCCTTCGAGCCCTTGCCGAAGACCCGGGCGAACCCGCCCGTAAGGTCGACCTGCTGCAGCGTCAGGGCGGCGAGCTCCGAGACCCGCAGCCCGCTTGAATAGAAGAGCTCGAGGAGCCCCCGGTCGCGGAGCGAAGCCGGGTCTCCCCCGGAGGGGGACGCAAGGAGGCGGCCGATCTCGTCAGGCGACAGGGTGCCGGGGAGGCGCCGCGCGATCCTGGGGCCCGACAGGAGCTCGGTGAAGTCGTCGGGCCGGAGCCTTTCGCGGACCATGAACCTGGCAAACATCCGGAGCGCGGTCAGCTTCCGCGCCTGGCTGGACGCTGCCCTGCGGCTGAGCGACCGGATCCAGGCTCCCGCATGCTCGGGGGTGACGCCCCGCCAGTCCGCGGCGCCCCTGCCCGCGACGAACGCGGCGCACTGCTCCAGGTCGCGCTGGTAGCTCTCGCGGGTGTTGCGCGACAGCCCCCGCTCAAGGTCCAGGTACGCGAGGTATGCGTCGATGTCGGACGCAAATGCGCTAGCCTGCATGGGGCCGGAAGGCCCGCCTCAGTAGCGGCGGCGCGGGGGCGGGGCCGGGGAGCCGCCCTGCTCCTTCATCCGGAACGTTATCCGGGCCTTCTCGAGGTCGTACGGGCTCATCTCCATCTTCACGGTGTCCCCCGCGGCGATCTTTATGAAATTCTTCCTGAGCTTCCCGGAGATGTGCGCCAGGACGACATGGCCCGGGCTCTTGAGCAGCTCGACCTTGAACATCGTTCCCGGGAGCACGGCCACAACCTTGCCCTCCACTTCAATCGCGTCGTTGTCAGGCATGGTTCCGGCTGGATCTTGTCGGGGAGGACGGGGGCATCGCTTGGTTCGTGTGGGCCTACAGGTGAGCAGTCTAAAGGCGTGATTCCCCCCGTATAGTCAAGGATTTACCTCTGAAGGTCCGCCCGGAACCTAGACGTTTTCGAGAATGGACCTGATGTAGTTCTTCATCCCTGCGGACAGGAAGATCGCCTTGTAGAGCACGTGCTTCGTGCCGTCGGCCAGATTCACGGTGAACCGGTAGACCCTGATGCTGTTGTCGAGCGTCAGGAGCCAGTTCACGTGCGCGTCGTGCGGGCTGATCGGGCTGCTGACCGCCCCCCAGAGGTTGTTCTTCACGATCTTCGGGCTCTTGTCCTCGAAGATCGGCAGTATCGGGGCCTCGCTGACGTCCTCGATCGTTATCACGGTTGGCTTCGAGCCCTCGGCAAACTGGACAACGAAGGTGAAGGCGAGCGTCTTGGCCTTGCCCTTCTCCTTGTCAATGTCCCACGGGGCGATCTGCAGCGACTGGACCGTGACCACGCCGTCGCTGATGGGTGTCGGGACGGTGGTGAGGGGCAGGTCGACGACCTGTCCGTCCGCGGTGGTCACCCGGGCGGCCACTTCCTGCTGCAGCACGCACCCCGCGAGCCCGAGAAGGGCGATCGCCAGCGCCCCGGCCAGAACGCCGGGGGCGGGGCCCCGGCCCAACGACGGTTCCTGCAAAAGGCTCATTTCTGAGGCTCGTAGGCCCGGCCCGCCGCGGCAAGCCGCAACGGGGCCGGAGGGGGGGCTTATGGCCATGTCCGCTAGGCTCCCGCCGGCAGCCTGGCGCGGAGGCTCGTGGCTCCGGCCGCCGCCTTGAGGACCACCCCCAGGGCGTCGGCCTCGGCGGAGCCGCCCTCGACGCCTTCGACCGACTTGACGCCGGCGAGCTGGAGGCGCCAGCCCTTGGACGCCCCCTCAAGGGCGGCGTCCACCGAGCGGCCCCTCCGGCGGACGGTGATCCGCGCCACGGTCTTGCCGCGCAGGTCGGGAACCGTCGTCGACGCCTCCGAGCCGTCGGCGAGGGCGTACACCCGGTAGGTGGCCCCGTCGGCGAGGGGATAGTCCGGCCGGTCGTCGACCGACCCGATGGCCACGATGCGCCCGGCCCGCGCGAAGATCGGCATCTCGAGGAAGCCGCAGGTCTGCCGGTGCCAGCGCCCCCCCTGGCGGACCTCACCCGTCAGCAGGTGCGTCCACACGCCGTCCGGGAGGAAAAAGTCCACGCCGCCGTCCTCGGACAGGACGGGCGCCACCAGCAGCGAATCCCCGAGCATGTACTGGCGCTCGAGCGTGTCGCTCGCGGGGTCGCCCGGGAATTCGAGGATCATGGCCCTCATGACGGGGACGCCCGCCTCGTGCGCCTCGACCGCCTTCGCGTAAAGGTACGGCATCAGGCGGCACTTGAGCTTCGTGAAGAAGCGCAGGACGTCGCACGCCTCCTCGTCGTAGTTCCACGGCACCCGGTAGGAGGAGCTCCCGTGGAGGCGGCTGTGCGACGACATGAGCCCGAAGGCGATCCAGCGCTTGTAGACGGCGGCCGGCGGCGTCCCCTCGAAGCCGCCGATGTCGTGGCTCCAGAAGCCGAACCCGCACAGCCCGAGCGACAGGCCCCCCCTCAGGCTCTCCGCCATCGACTCGAACGTGGAGTGGCAGTCGCCGCCCCAGTGGACCGGGAAGCGCTGGCCCGACGCGTGGGAGGACCGCGCAAAGACGAGCGCCTCCCCCTTTCCGCGCTCCCGCTCGAGGAGGTCGAACACGGCCTCGTTGTAGAGGACCGAGTAGTGGTTGTGCATCTTCACCGGGTCGGAGCCGTCAGAATAGGCGACATCGGTCGGGATGCGTTCGCCAAAGTCCGACTTGAAGGCGTCCACGCCCATCTCCGAGAGGCGCCGCAGGTGGCCCTGGAACCAGGCCCGCGCGGCCGGATTGGTGAAGTCGACGATCCCCATGCCGGGCTGCCACTGGTCCGTCTGCCAGACCGTGCCGTCCGCCCTTTTCAGCAGGTAGCCCTTCCTGGCCGCCTCGTCGAAGATCGACGAGCGCTGGCCGATGTACGGGTTGATCCAGACGCAGACCTTGAGGCCGCGCGCGTGGAGCCTGCGCAGCATCCCCACGGGATCGGGAAACACGCGGGAGTCCCACTGGAAGTCGCACCAGTCGAACTCGCGCATCCAGAAGCAGTCGAAATGGAAGACGCTGAGCGGAAGGTCCCTTGACTTCATCCCCTCGATGAAGCTGGTCGCCGTCTTCTCGTCGTAGCTCGTGGTGAACGACGTCGTGAGCCAGAGCCCGAACGACCATGCGGGGGGCAGCGCGGGGCGGCCCGTCAGCGCCGTGAGCCTCGACAGGATCGCCTTGGGATCGGGCCCGTTGATGACGAAGTACTCGAGGCTCTGGCCGGCCACGCTGAACTGGACGCGGGCAAGCTTCTCCGAGGCGACCTCGAACGAGACCGGCCCGGTCTCGTTCACGAGGACGCCGTACCCCCGGTTGGTGAGGTAGAAGGGGACGGACTTGTAGGCCTGGTCGCAGCTCGTGCCGCCGTCCTTGTTCCAGTTCTCGATCACCTGGCCGTTCTTGACCAGCGCCGTAAACCGCTCGCCGAGCCCGTAGACGCACTCGCCCACCCCGAGCGCGAGCTGCTCGTGCACGAAGTTTCCGTGGCCGGGCCATTCGACGTAGCCCATGGCGCGGGCCCCGCTGCCCGTGAGCGTGCGGCCGCCGGACTGGAAGGAGACCCCCCAGGCCTTGCCCCGGACCACGTGCGCGGCCAGTCCCCCCGAGCGCAGGATGGCCTCCTTCTCCGTGACCTTGATCGAGACCTTGGGCTTCTTCTCCGGGAAGAGCGGGATGTGGGGGCCCGCGTCGGGCGCGCCGCTGAAATGCTCGATCCTGACGCGGATGACGTCGGTCATCGGCGAGTCGATCCGCACGGTGAGGAGGGGTCCCTGGAGCGTGTCGCCCCGGTGGCGGATGGGCCGCACGGGGGCGTGGAAGACGAGGCCCCGGCCGCTGACGGCGGCATCGTGGGCCTCCGCAGGATAGTGGGCGACCACGCCCGGCTGGAGGAGCCAGTTGCCGTCGGTGAATTTCATGGAAGGGGGTCGGGGGGCCCGGTCGCGCGGAACGACGGCGGGTAGTCCTGTGAATGCACCGCGTGCGCAGGGTTTCAATTCCCAATTTCGGCCCCGCCCCACCGAGGGTTTGCCCATCGCCCCGAATTCCGATTGATCGGAGGCCCGTGGCCACCCCCGAGACCCCCGAATGCCCTTATGAGAAGCGATTCCCGTCGCAGCTCGTCCGCGACGACGCGTTCTACATGAGCCTGGCGTACAACCAGGCGATCGACGCCTGGCGCGAGGACGAGGTGCCGATCGGCGCGGTGATCGTGGCCGCGGGCGAGGTGATCGGCGCGGCCCACAACCGCGTCGAGGGCTCGCAGGACCCGACCGCCCATGCCGAGATGCTGGCCCTCACGCAGGCGGCCTCAAGGCTCGGCGACTGGCGCCTCGAGGGCGCGACGGTCTTCGTGACCAAGGAGCCCTGCCCCATGTGCTCGGGCGCCATGGTCATGTCCCGGGTGAAGCGCGTCTGCTTCGCCGTCCAGGACCCGAAGATGGGCTGCCTCGGCGGCGCGGCCAACCTGAACGAACTTCCCAGGTCCAACCACCACTTCGAGGTGACGGCGGGCGGCGTCCTTGAGAGCGAGTGCAGGGACCTGATCCAGGCCTTCTTCCGCCAGAAGAGGATGGAACCCGGCGGGTTCTAGGGCGGCCGGCCGCAGCGACAAGCGTCATATTTGCCAAGCGAAGTTGACGCATCCCCCGAGTGATGTAACCCTATGGGCATGGCCTACGAACTTCCAAAACTACCCTACGCTTACGACGCACTGGCTCCCCACATCGACGCCCGGACGATGGAGATCCACTATTCGAAGCACCACCAGGCTTACATCACGAACGCCAACAAGCTCCTGGCGGACCATCCCGCCCTCGCCGCGCTCGACGTGAACGCCCTCCTGGCCGACCTCTCGCAGGTCCCCGAGGGGATCCGGGCCGGCGTCCGCAACAACGCGGGCGGCCACAGCAACCACTCGTTCTTCTGGACCGTCATGGGCCCGGGCAAGGGCGGCGCGCCGAAGGGCGGGCTCGCGGACGCGATCAACGCCGCCTTCACCTCGTTCGACAAGTTCAAGGAGGAGTTCGGCAAGGCCGCGGCGGGGCGCTTCGGCTCCGGCTGGGCGTGGCTCTACGTCACGGGCGACAGGAAGCTCGCGATCGGGTCGACCGCGAACCAGGACAGCCCGCTCATGGGCAAGGCCGTCGCCGGCATCGAGGGCAAGCCCGTCATCGGGCTCGATGTCTGGGAGCACGCCTACTATCTCAACTACCAGAACCGCCGGCCCGACTACGTCTCGGCCTGGTGGAACGTGGCCAACTGGGACGCCGCCGCGGCCAATTTCGCCGCGGCCTCGAAGTAGCCTACCGCGACCAGACGCTCGCCTGGAGGGCGGGCCCGAAGCTCGTCGGGCTGACGGGAGTGCTCTTGCCGGATTCCGTGTCCAGGATGCAGACCCGGCTCGCGGTCGCCGTGCGCGCCGTATAGACAAGGTGGCGCCCGTCCGCGAGCCACGAGGGCTCGACCCCGTAAAACGGGGCCTTCGACACCTGCTCGCCGTGCCTCTTGGACAGGTCGAGGACGCCGATCTGGTAGTTGGGCCCGACCTTCATCGTGAAGGCGACCTTGTCCGGGTTGGCCCGGCTCCAGTCCGGCTCGGCGCAGTAGCTTGTGCCCGTGTTGTAGCTCACCCGCTGCGGCATGCCCCCCGACGCGGACATGACATAGAGCTGCGGGCCGGGCTCCATCGCGAAGATGATGCGCGTGCCGTCAGGCGACCAGCAGGGCGACGCCTTGGTGAGGTCGGAATGGGTCATGCGCGACACCCCCCTGCCCTGCGCGTTGCTCACGTAGATCTCGGGCTCGCCTTCGCCCGAGAGGACCATCGCCACCTGGCGCCCGTCGGGGCTGAAGTGCGCGCCGCTGTTCGTCCCCTTGAAGCTGACAAAGGTCGTCCGCTGGTAGGTGCTGAGCTCTATCTCAAAGATGTCGGGGAAGCCCGACTTGAAGTAGCTCGTGTAGATCACCTTCTCGCCGTCCGGCGACCACCGGGGCGTCATCGCTATCGCCCGGTCGTGGGTGATCTGCTTCACGTCGCCAAAGAACAGGTCCGACGTGTAGACCTCCTGGTGTCCCGAGCGCTCGCCGATGAAGACGAGCTTCGACCTGAAGTAACCCCTGAGCCCGAGCCCGTTGGTCTTCGCAACCGCGATGTCGGCCGCGGCGAGGAGCGCGTCGCGCTCGCTCTCCCCCGTAGCCACCTCGGATGCGACGGCCCCGCCGCCAAGGCCCCGCGTGATGTCGACGCGCACCTGGGAGGGGCCGGCGGGCGCAAAGCGGATGTCGTAGATGAACCCGCTGGCGACCACGTGGTAGCGGCCGCTGGAGCCGAAGGCCTGGAGCGCGAGCGAGTTGAGCTCCTGCGTGGCGCCCGACACGCGGACCGGCAGGGTGCGGTTGTCGGCCATGACCTCCACGGTCCCGATGTCGCGCTGGGCGAGGGCCGGAGCGGCCATTGAGAACGCAACTAGGATAAATTTGGTGATTCTCTGCATGAAAGGAGCGCTTGTGCTCCATTTCTATTTGCGCAGGGGCGGCTCATAACAACTCTTATTTGCGCAGTGACGACCGAAGGAATAATGGAACAGCTCAGGAAGGTGAGGTATCCGGGGTTCAGCCGGGACATCGTTTCCTTCGGGCTGGTCAAGTCGGCCTCCCTTGACGGCGGGGTCGCCAGGGTCTCTCTCGCGATCACGACGAGCGACCCGAGGGTCCCGAGGCAGCTGAAGGAGGAGGTGGAGCGGACGCTCCTCGCCGTCGAGGGCGTCGCCCGAGCCGAGGTCGAGCTCGCGGTCCAGGCGGCGCGGGCCCCGGCCGCGCCCGGGCAGGCCGGCGGGAAGCCCGGGGCCTCGAGGGGGGTCCGGCGCGCCGTCGCCATCGCCTCCGGAAAGGGCGGCGTCGGCAAGAGCACCTTTGCGGTCAACCTCGCGTGCGTGCTCGCCCAGATCCTGACGGCCCAGGGGCGGCCCGGCCGGGTCGGGCTCATGGACGTCGACATCTACGGGCCGAGCGTCCCCCTGATGATAGGCCTCAAGGGCCGGCCGGAGATCGAGGGCGAGGGCCAGGATTCCTGCCTCGTCCCGATGGAGAGGCACGGCGTCAAGGTGATGAGCATGGGCTTCCTGGTGGACGAGAACACGCCGGTCGTCTGGCGCGGGCCCATGGTGATGAAGACCGTGCAGCAGTTCGTCCAGAACGTGAAATGGGGGGAATTGGACGTGCTCCTGGTCGACCTTCCCCCCGGCACCGGCGACGCCCAGCTCTCGCTGGTCCAGACGCTTCCCCTGGACGGCGCCATCATCGTCACCACGCCGCAGCCCGCGGCGACGCAGGTCGCGCTCAAGGGCGGCCTGATGTTCCAGAAGGTGAACGTCCCGATCCTCGGGGTCGCCGAGAACATGAGCCATTTTGTCGACGCCGCGGGGGCGCGCCAGATGATCTTCGGCTCGGGCGGCGGGATCGCGACCGCCGAGAGGCTTGGCACCGTCCTCCTCGGACAGGTGCCCCTCATAACGGGAATCCGCGAGGGGGGGGACAGGGGGGAGCCCGTCGTGGTGAGCGAGCCCGGGGGCCTGGCCGCCGGGGTGTTCCGGGCAATCGCCGAGGCGCTCCTGGAAATCCTCTCAAAACAGGCGTCAAGGCCAATGTGACAATCCGGGTAAATTGCCGGCATTGACAGGACCGCTGGCGTTCCCCAAATCCTTCGATTTACCGGACGCGCTGAATGACTTCTCACTCCAAAGAGCCCGTTGCCTCGGCTTCGCGCGAATTCGTCAAGCAGTCGAGCCTCTACCAGGAGTTCCTGGCCGAGCGGGAGGAGATACTGAAGCACAAGTGGCTCGAATCCGAGCGCCTGGGCTACGACATCGGCTTTGAGCGGGCTCTCCTCGACTGGATCCGCAAGCACCGGGAGGGCTGGCGCGCCGCGCGCCGCCAGGGCCTCTCCAGCCCCGCCGCCGGCTCTTCGGGCTCGCCCTTTTCGACCGCAGGCGAAAAGAGGCTCTGATTCCGCCCGGCGGAAGTCCCTCTACTTGATCTCCTTGTGAAGCGTGTGGCGCTTCAGGTGGGGATTGTACTTCTTCTTCTCGATGCGCTCCGTGACGGTCTTCTTGTTGCGCCTCGTCAGGTAGCGGGAAACGGGTTTGCCCTCTTTGCGGGCCTCGGTGCACTCCAGGGTTACGACTTCTTGCATGAGATTAAAGCGGTTGAAGGGTCAGCAGTAACCGGACGGGCACGCCGCGCAACCCCAAAGTTCGGGGCCGGGCGCGCCCTAGCGGCGCTTCTCCGTGAGCGGCAGGAGGACGCCCCTGCGGAAGAGCGTGACCTGGCCCGTGCTCGAGGAGACGGCTATCGCTATGCAGTTCGCCGTGACGCTGATGGCGGCCGCGGCCGCGTGGCGGCTCCCCAGGCCGCTCGGCAGCGTGTAGCTGTTGCCGGTCGCCTGGATGAGGCTTCCCGCCGCCTCGACGACCCCGTCGCCGCGGATCACGAACGCGCCGTCTATGGACGAGAACTCCTTGATCGTCTCGTCCATGAAGGGGTTCAGGATGTTCCGGTCCTCCTCCTTGTATCCAAAGAATGGATTTAGAACGAGGGGCTTCGTGTACTCCTCGACCTTCGTGGTGTCGCCGACGACGAAGAGGCAGCCCACCGGCCGGCCCTCACGGCCCTCGACCGCGAGCTCGGTGGCCACGGCGAGCACGCGCTCCAGGACCTCCGGCTTCACGTCGTCGGGAAGCAGGTCGGTCGCGGAGCCCGAGAGCAGCGTCTGGAACTCGCGCTCGATCTCGGCGACGACGATCGTGTCGAACTGGTTGCTCCCCGTGATCCCGCCGACGCAGCAGATCCTGTCGTTGAAGCTGATCAGGCCGCGCGTGAGCGCGACCAGGAGCGCGCTCCGCAGCTGGGCCAGCCGCTGGCTCGAGAACGACCGGACCTGGATCGTGTCCGTGAACTGGCTCTCCCCCTCGTCCACCTCGATCGGGTTGCGCGTCACGAGGATCGTCTTGAGCTTCGGCCTGAGGAAGCCCGGCTCCACCCCGCCGATGAACGTGTCCCCGAACACCATGGTCGCGCTGCAGCCGGCCCCCTTGGCGACGTGCTCCGCCTGGCGGAACATGAGCCTGTTGACCCGGTTCTGCTGCGCCTGGATCGGCCTCATCCCGCCAAAGCCCCCGAGGAGCCGCTGGTAGAGCGTGTCGAGGTCTGGGGCGTGGACGAAGCTGTCGACGAGCTCCTGCTCCCGGACGAGCCGCCCGATCGAGGCGAGCACCTGGAGCGTGTCGCGCGCCGACTCGCCCGCGATCAGCATCATGATGAGGTGGACCCGCTCCTCGGACATCGCGCCGTGGTGGCGCATGCCGGCCCTGCTGCGGCCGATGGCCAGGATGTACCGGCGGGAGGTCTTCACGCGCACGTGCGGGAGGGCCACCCCGAGCCCGAGGTAGGTGGTCATCGAGCTCTCGCGGGCGAGCAGGCCCTTGAAGATCACGTCCCGCTTCAGGTCCGGGAACCTCTTGATGCAGACGTCGAGGAGCTCGCCCAGCGCGGCCTCAAGCGTGAGGCTCCGCAGGTCGATTATCCGGCTCCGGGCTATGATCTTGTCGAGCCGCATGGCGGGACCCGGCGCCTAGCGCTCCCACTCGAGGGCGCCCTTCCTCACCTCGTAGACGAGCCCGAGCGTGAGGACGAAGATGAAGAACAGGATCGGGCCCAGGACGGAGATGTGCTGGTGGACGAACTCGCGGTAGATGAACACCCAGGGCAGCAGGATCACGATCTCCAGGTCGAAGAGCATGAAGAGGAGCGCCGTTACGTAGAACTTCACGGAGAACCGCGTGTGGACGACCCCGTGTCCCGCCACGCCGCACTCGTACGCCGAGTCCTTGATGCTCGTGTGCCTGCCGCGCTGGCCGAGCAGGTGGCTCGTGGCGATGATGACCCCGGTGATCGCGGCCGCGAGGGCCGCCTGGATCACGAAGGGAAGGTATGCCGACGACGCCATGGGAGGGTTCCGAGCCTGCTTGCGCGCACTTTCGGAGACAAGACGTTTGTATCCCGCCCCGGGGTCAGTCCACGTCGATCATCTTCGCGTCGCCGATGAGCGTGGAGCCGACGCCGAGCGTCTGCGCGAACTCGAGCGTCCGGATCTCGTCCGAGATGGGCTCGAAGCCCTCGTGCTTGCGCCAGAGGTTGATCTTGGCCCGCATGAGCGAGTCCATCATCACGGGGTCGGTGCTCAGCCACACGAGCGGCTCGGACTTCGTGTACAGGGAGTTGAAGTACGGCCCGCCGATGAACTGGTAGTGCTCCAGGCTCGCGATGCTGAAGCGCCACGTCTCCCGGAGCTCCGGGATCGCGCTCATCTCGGCGACGGCCGCGGGCGCGGTCGCCGGCGAGCGGAAGAAGCGCGCGGTGTTCGAGGCGTTCCAGAGGGTCGCGTTCACGAGCGCCCCGTTCACCCCGAGCACCTGGTGGTCCGTGTAGACCGGCAGGTTTATCCAGAAGTCCGTGTCGAGGAACAGGGGCGTCGCCAGGAAGCTCTTGCGGTCCTCCTCCTTCGTCGAGTCGTTCGGGACCCCCTCGGTCTGGTGCGCGGCGAAGATCGGGTCGAAGCGCTCCGGCAGCGGGCTGTCGTAGAACCAGACCGGGTCGTAGTACCGGTTGGACTCGAGCACGAAGACCGGGTTGCCTTTGAAGAGGGTCTCGCCCGTCACCAGCGAGGGGAGGTAGCCGGTCATCCGGAGCCTGAGCTGGTTCAACCCCACGAGGAAGATGTTGCTGTTCGCGTACCCGCGCCTCTGGAGGGCCGCGATCACGGCCTTTACCAGGCCGGTCGGCGTCGCCATGCCCGGGCCCGAGTCCGAGTAGATCTTCAGGCCGACCTTCTTCTTCGCCCCGGGGGCGATCGCCTTCCCGGAGACCTTCTCGTAGCTCGAGATGATCCTCTCCACCTCGCGGTCGTAGTCGGCGTCGGTGAAGGCCGGCAGGCGGGCCTGCCACACCGGCTCCTTGGGAAGCCTCTGCACCTCGGGGGTGAACTCCGCCCTGCAGGCGAGGACGCCGCCCGAGGCGAGGGCGGCCGCCAGGACCGCAAGTGTGGAGATTCGCATGATTGTGCTATAGGTAGTCGCCTTCGGCCGGACAAAGTTTCCTAAAAAGGCTCACTTTGCACCCCGGAGGGGTCCGGAAACTTGACAGGGCCCCGGTGCGGTTGAAAGTGGAATCTTCCGCGCACCGCAGGGGCCGCCCGGAGCCCCCGCGTGCAGTCCATGCCCGTCATCAAACCAAGCTGTGTCCGCGACCTGAAGCTGCGCGTCAACCTCGCCGAGGTCGTGTCGCGGGTCGTGGCCCTGCGCAAGGCGGGCGGGTCGCGCCAGAAGGGCCTGTGCCCCTTCCACAGCGAGAAGACGCCGTCGTTCAACGTCGACTCGGACAAGGGCTTCTTCAAGTGCTTCGGGTGCGGGAAGGCCGGCGACGCGATCGACTTCGTCCGCGAGACCGAGCAGCTCTCCTTCACCGAGGCGGTGGAGACCCTCGGCCAGCGCTACGGGGTCGCGATCGAGTACGAGGAGGGCTCCGGGCCCAGCCGCGAGGAGAGGTCCCTGCGCCAGGAGCTTTTCGACCTGCACGAGCAGGCCGCCGGGCACTTCCACGAGGCGTTCAGGGCCGCGGGGACCGCCGGCGACTTCATGAGGGCCTACTGGTGCGGCGAGCGCCGCTTCACGCCCGAGCTCGCCGAGGAGTTCAAGATAGGGGCGGCGGCGGCCGACGGCGGGGGGCTTAGCGCCATCATCCAGAGGAAGCGCTACTCGGAGGAGGCGATCCGCCAGTGCGGCCTGTTCTTCGTCCGGGACGACGCGATGATCACGGTGGGCGCCCTGCGGCCCCGCTTCAGGGGCCGGCTCATGATCCCGATCCGGGACCACCAGGGCCGCGTCGTCGCCTTCACGGCGAGGCAGACCGCCCTGACGCCTCAGGACGACCCGTCCCGCGAGGCCAAGTACGTCAATTCCCCCGAGACGCCCATCTTCACGAAGGGCAACCTGCTCTTCAACCTCGACCGGGCGCGCACGGAGGTCGGCGAGGGAAGACCCTTCGTCATGGTCGAGGGGCAGCTCGACGCGCTCCGGTGCTGGTCGGTGGGCCTGAAGACGGCGGTCGCCCCGCAGGGGACCTCGATCACCGAGGGTCAGCTCGCGCTGCTGCGCCGCTACCACGCGGAGGTGGAGTGCTTCTTCGACAGCGACGCCGCCGGCCAGAAGGCCGCGCTGCGGATGCTGCCGATGGCGCTCAAGGCGAACATCGAAGTGCGCTTCCTCACGCTCGCCGGCGACGCCAAGGTCGACCCCGACCTCCTGTTCCTGGAGCGGGGGATCGCCGCGTATTCGGAGGTCCGCAAGTCGTCCCTCTCCGCGATGGCGTTCGCCTGCAGCGCCATGCTCCCGTCGCCCGCCACGGCGTCCTCGGAGCTGCGCGCGCGCGCGGCGCAGGGGGTCCTGGGGATCATCGCCGCGGCCGAGAGCGAGGTGTCGCGCGCCGCGTTCATCTCCGAGGCGGCGGCCCTCCTGCAGCTTCCCCCCTCCGCCCTGCAGAGCGACCTGAGGCGGCTCCTCGGGCGGTCGGAACGCGCCGCGGCGCACGCGCCTGCGCCGCCGCCGGCCCCGAGCCCCGGCGCGGTCACGCCCGAGCACGACCTCCTGCGCCTGTGCCTGCATTTCGAGCAGGTCGGCAGGCCCCTCAGCACCGCCGTTCCGCACGACTGGATCGACCAGCGCCAGCCTGCCGGCGTCCTCCTGAACCGGTTCCTCGGGGAGCTTGAGAACGGCAGCTGGCCCGGCCGAGACCACCTGGAATCGCTGATGGAAAATGATGATGAAAAATCACTTGTGGCATCACTGCTCTTCGACGTGCCCGTCCTGGACGATCCCTTCAAGGTGGCGAGAGAGGGAATCCGCCGCCTCAGGGACCGCGCCCTCGGGCCCCGGATTCGCCAAATAGAACTTGCATTAGCCAGGGCCCCATCGGACTTTAACGATGACTCATCGTCGCTCCTAAGGGAATTGTCCGACCTGCAGCGCCAACTCCGGCAACCGGTCATTCTGACCGAGGCCGGATGAGGTGTTGTTTTCGCAATTCCCCTTTCCCCATTTCATGCCTCGCAAAGCCAAACAAGCCGACAACCACAATTCAGAAGCCGTAGAGAACGCCCTGGCCCGCGCCCCGCAGGCGCCGGCGGAGGGCGCCGACGCCGTGGTTCCGATCGGCGGCATCAACGAGAAGATCCGCCAGCTGATCCGCCTTTCCAAGGAGCAGGGGTACCTGACCTTCGACGACATCAACGAGGCGCTGCCCGAGTCGATCGAGAACCAGGA
Source organism: uncultured Opitutaceae bacterium (assembly GCA_964451965.1). Taxonomy (GTDB): domain Bacteria; phylum Verrucomicrobiota; class Verrucomicrobiia; order Opitutales; family Opitutaceae; genus Palsa-1447. Next base: position 362 of record CAYVKH010000064.1, on the reverse strand, counting down.
GGAGATCGATAACGTCCTCTCCATCCTGCAGAACCTCGAGATCGAGATCCTCGAGCCCGACCAGGTCGAGGACTACAAGCAGCGGCAGGAGGAGGCGGAGGAGGAGGAGTCCCGCTCGTCGCAGAACGACATCCTCGACGACCCGGTGCGGATGTACCTGAAGCAGATGGGGCAGGTCCCGCTGCTGACACGCGAGCAGGAGGTCGAGATCTCAAAGCGCATCGAGAACGCGGAACTGAAGGCCCAGGAGGCCCTGTTCCAGGCCTCGGCCGTCGGGGGCCACATCGCCGTCCTCGGCGCGAAGCTTCTCAACCGCGAGGAGCGCTTCGACCGCATCGTGATCGACAAGAAGATCGAGAGCC
>CAYVKH010000063.1:0-18532 GCA_964451965.1 uncultured Opitutaceae bacterium | reverse complement strand
TGGCAGCCGAGGACGAACGCGATCGCGTCCAGCATGTACTCGTCCGTGAAGATGTCCGGGGCGCCCGCGTGGAGGAAATACTGCTGCACGCCGAAGCGCTGGATGTCCCATCCGGCCCCCCAGATCTCGGGCGTGTAGGGGATGCCGTACGGGTTCATCCTCCCGAGCGCGTCCACCTGGACCCGGTAGGCGCGAAGGGCGCTCCTGATCTTATCCGTGTAGGACGGGTCCTTCACCAGGCCCAGGGAGCGGGCGCCGAGCCAGCCGTAATCGGCCACGTGCCCGGTGATCGCGTCCCGCAGGCCCTGGATCGCGTCGGCGTATTTCTTCTCGCCCGTGGTCTGGAGGAGCTCGATCGCCGGCAGGAGCCGCTCGAGCGATGTTTCCGGCGCCTTGGCGTTCGTCCAGAGCTCGCGCGCGATGCGCAGGCAGTCGGCGGCCAGGGGATCGTTGAACCCCTTGAGCGCGCGGTGGGCCGCGGCCAAGCCGGCCGCCGCCTCCAGTTCCCGGGCGGGATTGTCCTCCGTGAAGACCCAGCGGTCGTCCGCGGACCCCGGGATGCCGAGCGGCGGGAGATGGTCGATCCTCGGCTGGGACTCGTCGCCGTTCACCGCCATCTCCGCGAGCGCCTTCATCGCCTTCCCATCGGTGTCGTGGAACACGAGGTTGTCGGTCATCCCCCCCGCGTCCCCCATCAGCGTGTGCTGGTGGAGCGTCGACTCCTGGATTCCCCTGTACAGCCGGCCGAGCGCATTGTAGCCGCCCACGACCGTAAGGGCGCCGTGCTCGATCTGCTGGAGGACGTCCGGCCTGCCGTCGGGCTGGTGGATCTCGACCGTGCGGGTCTCCTGGTCGATCATGGTGTTGTCGAGGTCGGGATGGAAGAGCTCCCAGGCGAGGGCCAGCTCGTGGATTGTCTCGACCTGCGACTCGATCCGCAGGTCGTGGTCCCCCGCGTCGAACCAACCCCCGCGGTCGAGGCCCGGGACGTGCTCGCCCGGCTTGTATTTTGTCAGCGTCGACGGGCCCTGCGCGTAGTCGTCAAAATGCTCGTGGTTCACCGGCGCCATGAGCGCGTCGTCGATGCACGAGAGGCCGTGCCAGACCCGGTACTTGTCGCCCACGCGCATGTGGCACATCTGCACCGGCAGGAAATACTCGACCGTCGGCTGCCAGACGTCGCGCGCGAACACGCGGCCGTCGATCCGGAAGACGCCCGAGGCCCGCCCCCCGTACCTGACCTGGTACGTGCCGGGCTCCCTGACGTCGGTGAAGTCGAACTGGAGGTAGTGGTACCGCAGGAAGCGCCCCCAGTCCTTCGCGGGGCGCCGGGCGACCAGCTCGGCGCCGTCCTCCGTTATCCGGTAGAGCGCCGCCGGCTCGAAGTCGGTCTCGTGCCGGTCGAGCTCGATGACCGCGACCTTCCGCTGCCCCGGGAAATACCCAACCTGGGAGACCTGGACGACCGGATCGGACCTCCAGCCGGGGATCGCGTGCGGTGAGACAAGCCACTCGACGGCGCCCTTCGTGGCGCCGCCCGGGACGAGCGCCCGGACGACAAACCAGCCGTCGGTGTGGTTGGCCCGGCCGTCGAGAAGCCGGAGCTCGCCCCCGCGCACGGCCTCGATCGTCATGCGCTGCTCGTCCGATTCCGGCGCGACCGTGAGCCTCGGCCCATGGCCTAGGGGATCGACCTCGTAGTCTCCGTCGGCGACGGAGCCGGGGCCGTCCACCTGTCGCGGGAAGACGCCGGTCCCGCCTCCAATGGCGTAGGACTTGCCGAACAGGATCCCGGGAAAGAGCTCCATGTTCAGGCCGACGCGCCCGACCCATTCGGCGGGGAGCGGTTTGTCCAGGTCGACGATGATCCGGAAGGCCGCGCCCGCCGGCTTCACCGTGACCGTGTAGCCGAGGTTCAGGTCGGGGTATCCGATCGGGCTCTCCCCCTTCCGGTTCTTCGTCTCATCCGGGTAGGACATGTGCACGCTTATCTCCTGCGCCGCGCGGTCGACCCTGCGCGGCCCGACAACCGGCGTAGGCTGCCACTGTCCCGGCGTGGGCTCGAGACGGAGGTCGCCGTTCGTGGCGACCCTCTGGCCGTTCTGGATTATGCCGACGCCGCCCTGGTGCCCCTCGGGATAGAAATCATGCGCCAGCATGACGTTGAGCCCGGTCATCTCCAGGTACTCCTGGTCATTGATCACAAGGGCCTCCGCCGCGGATCCGGGCGGTGCCGCCCGGGAATTGAGCGCAAGGGCCAGAGCCAAAGGCAGGAGCATGGCGGACGGGTGTTTCATGTTAATTGGATCTGGGGGCGGCGGCGGGAGGCGGTGTTCCCCGGCCTTTCGGCGCCCACAGGCCCTCGATCTCCTCGAGCGAGCGGCCCTTGGTCTCGGGGACGCAGCGCCAGGTGAACCACGCCTGCAGGAGCGCCATCGCGGCCAGGAACCCAAACGTCGCCGCCTTGCCCGCCTGCTGGAACGCGAGGGGAAAGAGCAGCACGACCATGGCATTCGCCACCCACTGGGTGAGCACCGGCACCGTCATGGCCTCGCCGCGCACGCGGTTGGGGAAGATCTCCGGGACCAGGGTCCAGAACACCGGCCCGATGCAGGAGGCGAAGCACGCGATGTAGGTCAGGATCAGGGACAATACCAGCCCGCCCGTGAAGTGTCCGCTCGCGGCCGCGGCCATCAGCCCCAGCAGGGCCGCCGCCATGCCGAGCGAGCCCAGGATGTAGGGGGGCTTGCGGCCGTGGCGGTCGATCACGCGGAAGGAGACGAGCGTGAAGAGGAGGTTCGTCACTCCGATGCCGAAGGTGGAGAAGAGCGCCACGTCCACCGCCCAGCCCGCCGACTGGATGATCTGCGGGGCGTAGTCGATCACGGTGTTGATGCCGGAGACGTGGACGAGTATCGCCAGCGTGAACCCGACCGCGAGGGGGCGTCGGAGGGCCGGCCGGCGAAGCTCCACCCATCCCGACGACCGGTGGGCCACGCTCTCGCGGATCTGGGCGAGCTCCGCGGCGACCTCCGCGGGGCCGAGCCAGCGCGACAGGACCGCCTGCGCCTCGGCCTCGCGCCCGGCCATGACGAGGTAGCGGGGGGAATCCGGCGCCCGCTTCAGAATGATCCAGAAGAACGCGGACGGGAGCGCGCCCGACAGGAACATCCACCGCCAGTTCCAATCCCCGAGGTCGCGCAGCGCGTAGTTGACCGAGTACGAGACCAGGATCCCCACGACGATCGCCAGCTGGTAGAGCGTGCCCATCTGGCCCCTGTTCGGCGCCGGGGAAATCTCCGAGACGTACATCGGAGCCAGAACGGAGACCGCGCCAACCGCCAGCCCGCCGGCAAAGCGGGCGACAATGAAGAGGGTGAAGGTCGGGGCCAGGCCCGTGGCGACCGAGGTCACCGCGAAGAGCGCCGCCACCCAGAGGAGCGGCAGCCGGCGGCCGTGGTGGTCGGAGATCCATCCCGTGACCGCCGAGCCCAGGACGCACCCGAAGAGGAGGGAGCTGAAGGCCCAGCCGAGACCCAGCGCGCCAAGCTGGAAATGCTTCAGTAGAAACGGGCCCGCCCCGGTGATGATGGCGATGTCGAAGCCGAAGAGCAGCCCGCCGAGCGCCGCGGTCGCCCCCAGGGCAAGGACGCCCCGGGGGAGTTTGGAGGGTGGCGCGGAAGGCATGTCTTTGGGGTTTCGGGGCCGGCTTCCGCCGCCCGTGCCGGCCTTCAGGCGAACTTGCGGGATTCCCAAAACCCTGGGCGCTTGAGGGCCGGCCTAGGCCCGAGAGTAGCGACTGTGACCATGAAAGGGAAGCACCAGCCTCCAGACCGCACCCTTTGGAGGCCTTGTCATAAGGCCAATAAGAATCCCCTCCAAGGGACGGCAGCAGGGCGGCCTATCGCCGGCCGCTACGCCCCGCGCCATGCCTAACATTTGGGATCCACTTTGCGGCTCCGCCGGTACAATATCCAATAAGCCGTGAACCTCACTGACGAACTTCGAAAACTCTCAGAACTTCACAAGGAGGGTAATCTCAGCGCCCAAGAGTTCGCCGATGCGAAGAGGCGATTGATCGACGAGGACCGCCCGGCGGCATCCCCTTCGGCCAAAGACGGCACAGCTGCCGCCCGAGTCCCCGAGAAGATCTACCGGTCCAGCCGGTGGTCGTCCGGAAACCTGCTCTTCCCGGACACTTTGACCCTCTCGAGCGACGGGATGTTGTTCCGAAAGGGAGCGATGTTTGGCTCTAGCGAGGAGCACATCAATTATCGGGCTGTGGCGTCGTTCAGGATTAAGAATGGCGTCTTCCTTTCCAGTGTTTGCATCGAAACCTCCGGCGGCAGCCAGCCAATCTTCATAAATGGCCTGTGGAAGTCTGAAGCCCGAGAGGTGCAAGACGCTATTCGCGAGTTCCAAAGAAGGGCCTAAGTTGGCTTGCACGCCTAGGCGGAAAAGAAGAAAGGCTTAGCCTATGTTCTTCTTCTTAGGCCAAAGAGAACGGGATCGGGAAGCGCTTGAGACTTTCGATCCGCTGCGCGGGACCTGGTTGCTCGGCTATCTTGACCCGCGGCAAGCGGGGGATTCCAAGGCCACACCCTCGTGGCTTCGTGTCGGCGGCGTCATATTGGTCATCTTCCTGCCAATGGCGGTCCTGGCGGCTATACCTTCGCCGCTTTTTGGTGGAAAGTTCATTGGAAAAGGGTCCCTGACTGCCGATATCGGAATATATTCTGTCCTCCTTTTTCTAGTCGTCTCGGCGGCACTCATTCCAATAGGCCGCCGTATGATTGGGGACCTGATGAATGAGCTCCAACGACTGGGAATCGTTGATCGCAGGATCTTTGCCTTCGAACCGCGGAGATCCTCCGGCAATATTATACTTCGCTCACTTGAGTGGTTGTCCAGGGTCGACGGCTATCGCGGAATGATTTGGTTCATTCTCATGCTGGCCGATCAACTGGTTTCATACTTCATGGTTGTGCTAAAGGATGCCAACCCGACTTGGCAATCAACGGCTGCTGTCGATGGAAGTATACTGGGGTTTCTCTCCGTTGGTGTGAGGCAACCGACTCTTGCGGGGCTTTGGGCATACATTGTGTGGGGCCCGTGTATCCTCTACCTGATGATAATAATTGCCCGGCTTCTTGTGGTCTTCGCTTGTCTATGTGAATTTGTTGCATCGAACCGAGAGCTCAAGATCCTCCCCAATCACCCTGACGGCACAGGGGGCCTGAGGCCAATTGGGCTGACCGCCCTCTTCTTCTCCCTTTTCACATTTGCCGGCGGCATCGACCTTGCCGGCCTAACGATCAATGAGTTCGTGATTGATCGCGTCTTTAGAGCCGCGGATCAGCAGTCCACTTCGAACCTGAGGGTGCTTTTTGTCCTTTGGGTTCTCTATTTCGTCTTTGGGACTGCGCTGTTTCTCTTGCCCCTCTTGCCGCTTCGGCGACGCATGGCGGAAGCCAAGCGCAGCTACCTTCTTAAGGTTTCCGGCCTGATAGCCACCGCCGCAAGGGATCACGACCACGACCTTGAGAAAGGCATCTTTCGTCCAGATTCCCTCCAAGGCCATGTGGCGCTGGATGGCCTGTTCCGGGCGGCCGACGAGATGGCCGTATGGCCATTTGATAGAAAGACATTTGCCCGCTACGGGGGACTCCTCGTATCCCCTTTGATTCCCGTCTTTGCGGATAGGCTTCCGCTCCTCGTTGCTTGGTTCAAGTCGTATGTCGGACTGCACTGACTGCCCCGGTCCTTGATTCTCCGATGCGACGAAGTTGCTCGGATATCAACATGCCGGCGCTTCTTACACCACCTGCTTCGCTCCCGAATGCGATGTAAGCAGGGATTCAAGGTGCAATGCGTGCGAGATCCGCTGGCTGTATTATGTTCATCCGGAGGAAAGTGCCCCCTTTTGGCGCGGACTGCCTTTTCGGGCCGTCTGACGCGACAGCAACTGCTAGGCATGCGGCGCCTCAACCCGGTTTGACGGCGCCCGTTCGCGCGTGTTTGCTGACGAGACCCGAAGCCGCCCCCATCCCGCCCGATGGCGCCGCCAACCCCCACGCCCCACCCCAAAACCCCAACCCCCGTGAAACCCCACGCCCTTCTTGGAGTCCTCTCCGCAACGATCGCCGCAAGCCTCCCGCTCTCGGCCGGGAACAAGCCGAATGCGCCCCGGCGCTTCTTCTCCGACGACAGCTTCTGGAACCAGCCTATCGCGGCCAACGCCGAGACCGACCCGCGCACGGATCGATGGACGAAGCTCCTTGAGACCGAGCCCAGCAAGGAGAACTGGCTCATCAACTGCGAGCAGTGGACCATCCCGGTCTACGAGGTCGACGAATCCACCCCGCGGGTGAAGGTGGGGCTCCACACCCTGACCCCGGACGAGCACCGCATCTGGCACACCCAGCATGAGAAGTTCGGGCACGGAAAGGGATTCGACCTGGTCCCCATCCCGAACGAGGCGACGCCCGACCCGAGGGGGGACGCCCACCTCGCGGCCGTGGACTGGAGCCGCAGGCTCGTCTGGGACATGTGGTCCGTCACCAAGAATCCCGACGGCAGCTGGGCATCCAACACGGGCATGGTCTACGCCTCCGACGGCCCCGGGGTCTTCAGGACCGAGGACCTGGGCGTCGTCGACGGCGAAAGCGTCCACTTCCACGGGCCGAGCCGGGCCGCCGGCGTCCCTGCCGTGGCGGGCCTCATCCTCTACGACGAGGTCATGGCCGGGGAGATCCGCCACAAGGTCGCCGCCGCCTCGCGCTTCTGCGCGTACAGGGAGTTCGTGTTCCCCGCGGCGTGGACCGACGGGATCGTCGAGGGCGGCATACCCGAGGGCACCGTCATCCAGCTGGACCCCAAGCTCGACCTCTCGCAGTTCCCCCTGACGCCCGAGGAGCGCATCATCTGCGCCGCCCTCCAGCGCTACGGGATGGTCCTGGTGGACATCGCCCAGGGCCAGCCCGTCTACGCCGAGGGGCTCTGGGGGCACCCCGGAAGGTCGTGGAAGGGCAAGCTTCGCTCGACCGGCGGGCTCTCCACGATCCCCTACAGCCATTACCGCATGCTGAAGTCGGGGCCGGTGACCCACAAGGGGGACGGCCGCTCCAAGTTTGCTTCCGTCTGGGAGGACCCGCAGACGAACAAGTAGTCCGTCGACGCCCGAATCGGCACCTTGAAGAAGAGGCTCCTGCTCCCGATCGCGCTCGCCGCGTTCCTGCCCCTCTCCCGGGGCGAGCAGCCCGTCGCGACGGCGAAGATCGCAGAATGGGCGGCCTCCGACAGGGGCGGCAGGGCCGACTACAAGCTCCTGTCCCACGGCCAGCCCACCGACATCGACAGCCTGGCCTGCCCGGGCAAGGTCACCATCATCGATTTCTCGAGCGACTACTGCGCCCCGTGCGTGGAGCTCGCGATGTACCTGATCAAGACGAGCAAGAGCTGCCCCCAGCGCTACGCGATCCGGCGGGTCGACATCAACCGGCCCGGGTTTGTCGGGATAGACTTCCAGTCGCCCGTGATGAAGCAGCACCACATCGGGGCCGTCCCCTATCTGATCGTGTACGACAACAGGGTGAAGGTGGCCGAGGGGGACGCGGCGCGCAAGTGGATCGCCGACGACGTCAGGAGGACGATCCCCGAGCCCACGGACACCCCCGACAAGTAGCGGAGCCCGCCGGGCCCCGCGCCCTCCCCTTTCCCAGGCCCCCGCCGGCGCCTTGAGCCGGCACACGCACCCGAAACCCCCTCCTCCCCATGAATGACAGCCTCAAGATCGGATTCATCGGCCTCGGCGCGATGGGCGCGGGAATGGCCTCCCGACTGCTCGCCAGGGGCCACAGCGTCACGGCCTGCGACGCGCGCCCCGAGGCGCGCGATCCGTGGGTCGGCCTGGGCGGCCGGTGGGCGGACACGCCCGCGGAGGCCGCGCGCGGCGCCGGGGCGCTCGTCCTCATGGTGGTCAACTCCGAACAGGTCGAGGAAGTCCTCTTTGGAGCAGGCGGCGCGCTTTCAACGCTCCCCGCCGGATCCGTCGTGATCGTCCACAGCACCGTTCCGGCCGCCTTCATCCGGGAGCTCGGGGCGCGCCTCGCGAAGGCGGGCCATCCCATGTTGGACGCGCCCGTGAGCGGCGGGGTCGTCGCGGCGAGGAGCGGCACGCTCTCGGTCATGGCCTCGGGCGGCGAAGCCGCCTTCGCCGCCGCCGAACCCGTCCTTTCCGCTGTTGCGGCGAAGGTCTTCAGGATCGGGGGAGAGCCGGGAATGGGCTCGGTCGTCAAGACGGTGAACCAGCTCCTGGCCGGCGCCCACATCGCCCTCGCCGCCGAGGCGATTGCCTTCGGGGCAAGGGCGGGCGTCGACACGCAGGTCCTCTTCGACGTCATCTCCGGCAGCGCGGGCAACTCCTGGATGTTCACGAACCGCGTGCCGCACATGCTCGACGGCGACTACCGCCCGCTGAGCGCGGTCAACATCTTCGTGAAGGACCTGGGAATCGTCCTCGACTCGGCCCGGGAGATGCGCTTCCCGGCGCCCATGGCCGCCCTCGCCCACCAGCTCTTCATGATGGCGGCCGCATCGGGCCACGGGCAGGAGGACGATGCAGCCGTCGTCAAGGTGTATGAGTCCCTGACCGGCGTGAGGGTCGCCCGGGGCGCCGCGCGCCCGTGACCCCGGTGGTCCCGGGCTGACGCGACCCGCCTCGTTGCAAGAGGCGCGGGTCCGGCATACGCTGGCGCATCCGCCCTTCGGCCGAGGATCCCCGAAGGCGACGCCAGCCGATGGCCCCAACCCCAAGGAGAACAGGAGCGAACCCAACAGCCCCCAGGGATTTCCGTACGTGAAGGACATGGCGCCCGGCACCTACTACTGGTGCGGCTGCAAGCACTCGAAGAACGGCGCCTTCTGCGACGGATCACACGCGAGGCTGTAGCTTCCGGCGCGGGGCGCCCCCGGGGAACGCTAGCCTGTCCCCGGGCCGCCCGCGGGCGGCCCGTCCTTCCCCTCGTCCTTCGCGCGCTCGGCCTCGATCCGCTCCAGCTCAAGCGGATGATCCTCCTTCATCTCCTTCTCCGACAGCCATCCCGTGAGCCATGAGAGGTTCATGGGGTAGACGTCCGGGTTGAAGATCACGAAGTAGAAGTGCCAGATGACGATGGCGAGGGTCGCCAGCACGGCCTCGTACAGGTGGACGGTCCGCGACACGTCGTAGCCCAGCTTGGTGACGAGCCGGATCGACGTGTTCTCGAACCAGAGGAACGCGCCGGTGATGCCCATGACGACCGAGCCCCACATCATCGCCCAGTACTCCGTCTTCTCGATGTAGCTGAAGCGCCCGAACTTCGGCTTGGCCTGCGCGAGGCCGAGGTTGTAGCGCAGGACGCCCAGGGCGTCGGTCACGTCCTTGACGGCGGGCAGGAGGTCGCGGAACAGCAGGCGGCCGCGCACGGTCAGGGCCAGGTAGGCGACATGCCACGCTCCGGCGGCGACAAGGATAACGCCGGCCACCCGGTGGATGTTGCTGCGCCACTCGAACAGGTGGCCGATCCGGTGGCGGATGGGCATGACCCACCACGCCTCGGGGAACTGGAGCATGAAGCCCGTGATGACGAGCGCGACGAAGCTCAGGACCAGGGTCCCATGCTGCAGCCTCTCGTTGGCCGTCATCCGCAGGTAGAGCCGGTGGGGCACGGCCTCCTCGACGATGAGCCCCTTCTGGATCCCGATTTTCCGGCGCACCTTCCTCGAGAAGTCCAGGCCGTTGTGCATGACCATGCCCCCGACCACCAGGACAATCAGCCAGACGTAGAGCGTCGCGATCCAGTAGACCGCCGGCTCCTGCCCGCCCGCGCTCGCCGTGACATGCACCGGGGCGGATGTGAAGCGGATGTCCGCACCCTGGTGGCACTGGCCGCAGGTCTTCGCCAGGTTCGCCCGGTTGACCGGCGAGAGCGGGTCCGAGGACGGGCGGACCGCGTGCGCCCCGTGGCAGCTGGAGCAGTTGACCGCGACCACGGCGCCGCCGCGGGTGGCGAGCCCGTGGAAGCTGTCGGCAAAGGTCTTGAAGCGGTCGGGCGCGAGCCCGTAACGCTCGTTCATCTTGACCGAGCCGTGGCAGGCGCCGCACACCATCTGGGAGACGTTGCGCGCCGAGACGGCGGCGCTCGGGTTCTTCGGGTCCAGGATCTGGTGCTCCCCGTGGCAGGTCGTGCAGACGGGCGTGTCGGGGAAGCCCTTGCGGAGGGCGGAGGCGTGGGCGCTCAGCGCGTATTCCTTGGCCTCGTCCGCATGGCACTTGGCGCAGGTCGCCGGGATGTTGCTGGGGTTGAACCGCGAGCCCGCGGCCAGCGGGCCCGCGGTCTCATGGCTTCCGTGGCAGTCGACGCAGTTGGCTGCGGCCGCGTTGCCCTTGGCGAGGCTCTTCCCGTGCACGCTCTCGACGTAGGAGACGATGAAGCCGCGGCTCACCTTCGAGGCCGTCAGGACCCGGCTCTCGTCCAGATGGCAGCCGAGGCAGAGGTTCGTCTGCTCGCCCTTCAGCTTCAGCTTGTCGCTCCCCGCCGCGACCGGCTTCATGTGGCAGGTGAGGCAGGTCGGCGCCTCGGCTCGGCCCGCCGCGAGGGCCGCGCCGTGCGCGGAATTCATGAAGTGCTCGGTGACGTCCGCATGGCACTCGCCGCAGGCCGCAACGAGCTTCGGCCCTGCGAACGAGGACTTGGGCCCGGAGGCCTCCGGGATGCCGTGCGTGCCGTGGCAGGCCGTGCAGTCGGTCTCGGCCGTGGCGGCGAAGGGAACCGCGGCAAAGTCGGCGTGGAAGGCGTGGGTCTTCGCGGTGCCGTCGTGGCACCCCCTGCAGTCCACCGCCGCGGCGGGCTTGTGGTGCGGCCGCAGGCCCAGGTCCACGCCCTCGTGGCAGTCGGTGCAGCCGAGGGACGAGTGGACCGAGCGGCCGAACCCGCTGGTGTCGACGTGAAGCGATTCGGACTTGCCGTTCCTCCAGACCGCGAGCCGGGGATTGCCGTGGCAGGCCATGCAGGCCTGGTCCGTGCCGGCGTCCGCTGCGCGGGCCGCCCCGGTGAGCATGGCCGCGGCCAGTCCGGCGGCTGCCAGCCGGAGGAAAAAGGTGACTTTGGTTGATGGCCGCATGGCTGCCGGGCGGCACGGGCCGCCGGGAATCCCCCCTATGCTGCCCTATGCCGGGAAATCCGGCTGCGCGGATTTTGGCAATGTTGCCGCGTCTTTATCCCGCGCCCGGGGGGCAGGGAGCAAGAAATGAGCCTTGCTTAGCCCCTCCAAGGGGGCCGAAGCTCGCCGCCGGAGGTTCATCATGAAGTCACCCACGATCATCGGGCTATGGGCGTCGGCCCTCATCCTCGCGTCCCCGGCGGCGCTCGCTTCAGCCGCCGGCAACTGGACGCAGCACTGCGCCTCCTGCCACGGCGAGGACGGCGCCGGCCAGACCAAGATGGGCCGGAAGCTGGGAGCCAAGGACCTGACGGACGCGGCCTACCAGAAGACCTTCACGGATGACCAGCTCTTCAAGAACCTGAAGGCCGGCGAGACCGACGCCGACGGCAAGGTGAAGATGAAGCCCTTCGGCGAGAAGCTGAAGGACGACGAGATCAAGGACCTCGTGGGCCTTGTCCGCTCGCTGTCCGGGCCCCCGAAGGATGCGCGCGCCGCGGGGCGCGGCCCGGATTCCCCAGGCTGAGCGGGCCGGGCGCAAATGCCAGGCGCCATCAGCCCGGCACCCTCATGGCCTCCACCTCCGCTATGTAGCGCCGGGTCGCCGGGGGAAGCTCGAGCCAGATCTTGATCGCGATCGCCAGGCCGAGGATCGCGAACGGCGTGAGGAAGAGGGGCCACCACTGCCAGTTCCAGGTGGCTATGTACCCGATGCTGAACGACTGGATCGAGCTGCCCAGGTAGGCGAAGCCGTCCACGATCCCGGAGCAGGTGGCGGTCGCCTTGCGGCCGCCAAAGTCGGTCGCCGCCGTGCCGGACATGAGGGACGTGATCCCAACCGAGCACATCACGATGGCCACCCCCGAGGCGCCCACGAGCACCGGGGACGAGCGCAGGGCGGCCGCCATGACGAGGGACATGACAAGGACGATCCCGCAGAGCATCGCCGCGGGAGGGCCGCGGCGCGACTGGAAGCACTTGTCCGAGACGAACCCGGCGGCGAAGCCGCCGACGACCCCGAAGATGCACAGGAGCCAGCCCCAGTGGGCCAGGAAGAACTCCGCGCCGGGCTGCCTGATCTCGTTCGCGAACACGAAGTACCACTGCGAGATCCCGTTGCGGAAGATCCCGGAGGTGAGCTCGACGACCGCGATCATCAGCATGAGGGGGCTGGTGAACACCTTCTTCAGGAGGTCCAAGTACGTCAGGTGCACGTGCATCTGGCCGGACGAGGCGTCGTGCGTGTCGAAGGCGGGAAACCCGGCATCCTCCGGCGAGTCGGCGACGGCCCAGATGTCCGTAACGGACCAGAAGGCGATGATCGCCGCCGGGATGAAGAAGACGGCCGGGACGCTCCCCGTGAAGTTGTAGATCCCCTGCCCCCAGTCGAAGGCGAAGTAGACCCCGAAGGAGATCAGGGTCCCGAAGATCGCGCCGAAGACGCCCCGCTCCCGCACATGGAACCAGTAGGCCTTCACCTTGATGATGGAGACGGCGCCGTAGCTCTGGAAATACATGTTGAGCCCGTAGAGCACGGCGTAGAACGCCACGAGATGGGTGTGGAACCGGCCCGCCACGACCGCCATCGTCAGCACCCCGAGCAGGACGTTGGCCGACGCCGCGCCGAACCCGGCGATCAGGATGCCCCTCTTGCCGCCGATCCTGTCGACCAGGGGCCCGTTGACCAGGAACGACACGGCGTAGACGAGGGTCCCCAGGCCGAAGATGAGCCCGAACTCTTCCTTCGACATGAGCGCTCCCAGCGCGTTCTTGGAGACGTTCAGGTTGTACCGGCCCATGTACAGGAAGGAGTAGGTCATCCCGAGCGGGAACCAGTTCAGGAACCGCCTCATGATGAACCGCCGGCTGTGCCTGAGCGGATTGTTGAGGAAATAGCCGACGATGACCGCGACCAGGCAGGCACCGATGACGGAAAGGTACATAAAACGGGTTGACGATGCCCGCGATCCCGACCGGCTCAATCCCATTCCAAGCCGTCCATCGTCACGATCTCGTCACCTCCTTGACTCCGGTCCGAATCGGGCGACGCTCGCTGCGCCTCCGAACAGAAACCTGCAATTCGAAGCCCAATACCATGTTGTTCCTGATGACCGTCCGCATTCCGAACGAGCCCGGCAACGCCGCGCTTCGAGACCCCGCCTTTGGCGCGAAGATGCACAAGCTCCTCAGGAAAATCAGGGCCGAGTCCGCGTACTTCACGACGATCGACGGCCAGCGGGCCGCCCACATCTACCTAAAGATGGACGACGCCTCGCAGATCCCTGCGATCGCCGAGCCGTTCTTCCTCTGGCTGCACGCCGACGTCACCTTCAGCCCGGTCATGCGCCCGTTGGACCTCGCGAGGGCCGCGCCGGGCATCAAGTCGGCGGTCAAGCACTGGGGCTAGGGCGTCCGGGGCCCTGGGGCTGCCTCACCCGGCGCGGGCCGGAGTGAGGGCTGACGTCATCCCCACGAAGGCCCCTTCGGGATGCATGGGCCGGCCTCCCCGTTCATGCCATGAAAACGGTTGAGCCCCCTCAAACAGGGTTGGGGAGGCTCACCATGGTGCGGGTCGAACCCGTTCGCGCGGCAATCGCGCTTATCTTCGTCTTGGTTTTGGCGGAGTCTTTCGAGTTTTGGACTGTTGGACTACTACCGAACCTTCTCCTGACCTAACCTATCAGCCATCATTGTGGTCCCTTGACCACGCCGGGAAGGTACGCCGGTTCCCGTCACAATTCAAGTCTTGGGCAGGTGCCACTCTCGTGATCCGATCCCACGGCGAATGCCATCCCCTGATGCCAGCCTTGGCGGATGCTTCCGGCTATCGGGCCAATCCCCTTGGCGAACGCCCATTTCACTGCAGCGGGCGATTCATTGACGGTTCTTCTGGGGACAGGTCGATTGGACACACCGGATCTTCGACTGAAGGTCGGCCTGTGATGGGACGGAGCGAACGGCACCCGTGCCTTGTTTTGCCTGCTGCCTATCTGTTTTCGGAGGCGCTGTAGACACTCTCGAGCATCTCGTTGGACCATCCTTGGCTCAGCACCTTTTCATGGTCTCCAGCGCCCTGCGCCATGTTCCGCAAGACGACCTCGGCTTTGCGCGCGGGATTTTTGCCATTCACAAGCGGATTGCGCCTGGCATAGGTGATTTCCTCTGCGTTCCGCCAGACTGGTGCCGCCATCAGACCGTATGCTCCGGCGTCCTGCCACCCTTGAACCTCGCCGGTTGCGAGGGCGAGCACACAGACTTCACCCTCTACTCCACCGAATAACACTTTGCGCTCGTCAGGACTGACTTCAAAGAAGGTCAGGCCCTTTGGCAGTTTCCCCTGTTCCCCGTCTGGAATCATGCGCACCAGGGTCGCCTGACGCGCCAGGTCCAGCGCATAGAGCTTTTCGTGCTCGTCGACGGGGAAATCCTTTCCCGCCACAGGTAAAGCGATCTCGACGGCATTGAATAGGATTCGCCCGTCCCTCAAGCAGCGCACCCGGTTCGTTTTCTGGAAGAACAACCCCGCCAAATCCTGGGCATTTTCACTGATCTTGATTTGACCCTTGTCGTCCATCACTTCGCGCTGGACCAACGTTGCGAGCCGGATGTCATCCTTCGTATCCTCTCCCGAGGCCTGCATATAGACAATTGAGCGGCCGTCGTTCACCCAATCGGGATAGGCGGCCACGCGCTTTGCTACCGTTACGGCGCCGGAAGTGTCCAACCGGCAGACAAGCAGCAGGCTGTCCTTATCGTCATTTGGAGCGCTTTCCGTCGTAAAGGCGACTGCCTGGTCCCTTTGAGCAACACGGATATCCTCGATTTTTTCCAAGCCCTCGTGAAGTGGGGCGCCAGGCTGGACTTGGTCGCCGACGATGCGAGCTATCACCAGGTCACTTATGTCCGCGCTCATTGATCCATTCTCATCCCATTCGCCGGCGGTCAGCTTCATGCGCAGAGCGTCTGCGTGGCTTTCACGGAGATAGATCTCCTCGGCGACCTGGTGCTTTTTCTTTCCTGATCCCTCTGAAAGGAGGCTCCATTTTACACCTGATTCCAACCGCTTCCATAGAGACTCCGCATCCGCCACAATCTTCCCAGCACGCTCGGGGCCGAGCGCTTTGGCAATGGATGCCCAGTTGGCGACGCTGCGTTGCCTGGCCACTACCAGTCGTTGCGAGTCGCCAAGCCAGGCCGCCTCGTAGACCCCAGGCAACAAAAGGGGTGTTAGCTGACCGTCAGGGGCGCAAAGATGGAGCCCGTCTTTCGCTATCACTGCCGCCCGATTTCCGTCGGGCGACCATACCACGTGTTTCTCCAGGCATCCGGTCAACAGCAGGAGTAGCAGCGCGGCGGAGACCGTTGCAGGCCAAGTTTTCCCTTTGGATACAGTGCTCATAGATTCTCCTCCACTTGCGGCATTCTTGATGCCGAGCCCCAATTCAGTCTGTACCGACTGATCATTCGGCTTTGCGCGGCCATCCGATCCCGTTGTGCCTCTTCGAAGTTGGCAATTGACCAAAAGCCTCTTGTGCCTTCCCGCGGCCTTGACGGTGTGGCCGTGGCCGCTGCCAACGGGACGGAGGTCGGAGCTATGGTCGGCTTGCGAACGATATGACCATACCATCCGAGAGTCAGGCCGATGAGTACACAGGCGGCCAGCCGGACCAACTCCCCAATCACCGCCCGTCGACGGTTTGTAACCCTCGCCCTCCGCAGGTGTTCCAAGCCTAGCGGACACCGCGGCGCCTCAAGCGTCAGAGTTGTGGCTTGCCGTGCCAATCGGAGGGTGGAGGCCAGTCCATCGGCCTGCTTCGCGGCCTCAGGGGTTCGGGCCAGATGACTTTCCAGCAGTTCTGTGACTTCTGGAGAAAGTTGACCCAAGACATGATCGAGCAATAGCGCTTCAAGAGATTCGGGTCTCATAATGTTTTAGGATGGGTTGAGAGTCTGCCGCAAATTGAGGAGGGCGTGGTGAAGTCGGGAACGCACGGTGCCGACCGGAATGTCCAGCACCTCGGCGATTTCAACGTAGGACAGTTCCTGTTGAAGCTTGAGTAGCAGCGCCTCACGTTGGGCCTCGGGCAGCCCGGAGATGGCTTGGCGCATCGGTTCCAAACGCTCGTCCAATCCTTCGGTCATTGCAGGAGCCTCCATCGCCATTTTATCGGCCACATTCATTTGGCGGAGGGCATCTATGCCCACATGCCTTGCGATACCGAAAAGATAGGCCTTTTGAGAAACCGAGGCCTGAAGACGATCAATGCGAGTAAGCGCCCGCACAAACGTGTCCTGAAGCAGGTCCTCAGCTACACCGGCAAGCATCGGCTGGCGCCTGAAGTACCCAAGCAACGCGGGCCCCATTTCGTGATAAAGCTGCTCCAATCGGTCAAATTCGGGGTCCATCAAGGCGTTTTTGCCCCGCGTGCCGAGGGGCTCCAATATAATAAGTCGGATGAGCGAGTGTCTAAGTTCAAGAAAAACGAACGCCCGACGGCTAACTAATCCGGGGTATCAAACGCAGTGCTAGACGAATCCGTAGCCGAATGCCGTGTTCGATAATGGGTCCTTTTCGAAGCGCCTCCCCGAGGCCTCCTTGTCGAATTGACTGCGGCATCGGAGCCCGGCTGGCGCTCCCTATTTGTGCTCCGGGAATCAGGATCCCACGCGTTGCAGCCTCCCATGAAGAACTATCCACCCGGATCCGGCAGGGCAAAGGGGCATGCGACCGATTGCGTCGCACCCAAGAACAGATCACCGGATGACCTTCTCCGGCTTGTTGCCCCACACCGCCTGAAAGCGACCCTTGAACGTCCTCTTCCCGTCCAACGTTGCGAATTCATAACTTCCCGAAACCGGGGAGTCATTCTTCAGGGCCTTGAAAGAAACCGAGCCCGCCAAACGCTCCGGCATTGATTTGTTGAGATTGGTTTGAAAAAGGGCGCGCCCGTCGCCCTTTGAGGGCCCTCCTCCAGGATCTTCCTTACCCGAAAAATGGATGGTCTTCGGTTCCGGGAACTCAGGGTAACCCCAAATGTTTATGCGAATGTAGGGTTGGGCGGCATCATCCGCACGTTCCAGAGGGATTTCGATGTCGTAGGCAGCGCCGTCCCACGGAGCAAAGGAGAAGTAGATGGTCGCCTAATCTACGGGCCCGGTCGATGGGGCATCTGCAGCCCTGACTTGTGATCCAGGGGGGCAGACAAGCAGCCATGCCAATCCGGCCATCAAGAAAATGCGGTGGTTCATATCAACTCCCTGTGACGATGGCGTAATAGTTGAACGGGTGGGGCCCTGGGATTGATGGGAAGCCTGCATGGCATACCGGGAATTGCGATGGCTGATTGAAACGTCCGGAGATTGCGGGAATTGGGTTGTGCGCGTGGATGGCAAATGGGGCAGGATTCCCGGGCGTCCCAGAAAAGGCTGGTTTCGGGAACAGTTCGCCTCTGCGTCGCCGCTGCCTGGGAGAAACCAAAGGGTGGACCGGCTGCGGACGCGGCGATGACGATGATCCCGAGTCAGGGAGAACCAGTGCGCCAGGCGCCCGCCGTCACAGGAAACATTGAGATCCTGAACTTGGTGCAGCCGTAGGGGACAAGGCGAATGGTCTCGGACCCGGATCCTTCGATCGGCCCGTCCGGCAGGGCCTGGGCGTCGGTTGGTCGCCAGTCAAAGGCCCGGGCTGGAGCCTCAAGCGCAACCGGGGCGTCCGGGGACCAATCCCAATGCGCCGGCATCGGCTGACGAACGACCCTGATGCCGTCGTCCCTTGTCCGCGGGTCCGTATTGATCGCATACTGCCACTTCGGGTTCCCCACGGGCGTGTTGGAGTCGACCTCCGTAATCGGCAGGGCAAAGAGCAGCGGGCCGTAGAACACGCTCGCGTAGGGCAGGCGCCGGAATTGGAAGACCTGCGCGGGCTCAAAGCTGAAGTATTCGCGGTTGGCCGACGGAAACTCCGTCTCGTATCCGCGGACAACCTCGGGGTGCATGGGCAACGTGATGTCGATCACGGCGCTTCCGGCCCACGTGCGAAGGATTCTCACGAATCCCCTGCTGTCCGGCCTCGCCGGGAACGGGGCCCCGTCAACGGTTATGCTAGCGTTCCCGCACCAGCCGGGGATGCGCACGTAAAGCGGGAACTCCACCGCCGCCTGCGGCATCACCCTCATCCGGATGGATTCCCCGAACGGATAATCCGTCGTGGTGACGATCCTGACCGGCGTCCCGGCGCCGACCCTCGCCGCGACCACCGAGGGGCCGTACAGCGTGGCGGCCAGCCCGTTGTCGCGCGTCGCCATCCACATATGAATGATGAAATTCGGGA
>CAYVKH010000062.1:0-18824 GCA_964451965.1 uncultured Opitutaceae bacterium | reverse complement strand
CGCATGCGCGAAACCGTTCTGATGATAGGTTTGCATCGGACAGTTCATGAGGCAGAGGTGGTTCGCGATCAGTTCCAAATCGCAACGAACCGCCTGGCGGATGGCCGCCAGCCGGCGAAAGTTCCGGTTGATCGAAAAGCTCTCCAGCACGATCGCATCCGCCCCGAGTTCTTCCCAGAATCGGGCGCGCCGGGGAGTGTCCACCTGGGCATAAATCCCGACTCTTACCTTGAACGCAGGAAAACGGCGTTTGACCAGTTCCAGCAGAAACGGAGTCGAGACGGTGACCCGGCGCACGCCCATTTCGCCAAGCGTGGCCAGCAGGGCGGTCACCCTTTTTTGCCAGGGGCGGGTCCATTCGCGGTTGCCGAAACAGGAGCCGTTCAGGAGATAGTTGAAAGCAATCCCATGACGGTCGAGCAGCCGGATGTAATTCCGCAGATCTGCTTCCGAGAGTGGTGTCGCCAAGTAGCGGGGACGGCCACTGCTGATCCCGTCGGTGGGGAATTTGCCATAAACTTCATCGACCGGGTAGGCGGCGAGCGCCGGAATCAGTTCCGGATCGTAGTTCGCCGCCAGTGAGAACTTCGTCGCTCGGGGTGTGGCCCGTGCGTCGGTCGGACTGGAGCCGGTTGTGTTCATAAAATCCAATGCAGGCGGCCCGGCGTTCCGTCTTTCGCCGCAATCGTGCTGATGGTGTTCCTCCTAGGCACTCCCGCGGAGATGGTTCCGCGTTCTGTCGACTCCCTATTTCGTTGTTTTGCCGTCGAAGTGCTCGTTATCGGCCTCTGCGTCGACGCGGGTATGGTGGACGACGCCATCCCGATGATTCGGGGGTGCATAAATGGTGTAGAGCTTCAGTGGAACGCTGCCGGTATTGATAATGTTGTGTTCCGTCCCACCCGGGACGACCACGGCAAAACCCGCCTGGATCGCCATCCGAACTCCCGCGATGACCACCTCACCGGAACCTTCCTCGACGCGAAAGAACTGGTCGGCTTGGTGAACTTCCGCCCCGATCTCCTCCTTGGGTTTGAGCGCCATGAGGACGAGCTGGCAGTTTTCTGCCGTGTAAAGCACGCGGCGAAAATCGTCATTCTTGGTCGCGAGGTTCTCGAGATCTTGCACATAGCCTTTTGTAATCACTCCGTTTGCGTTCATATTCTGCTTCGGCTCCTTCATGGTCTGGCCACGTTCCGTCATTTTGTCTCCCATCGTCATCTTTCCCGTCGCGGGCTCGGGAGATTGTGCTTGGACGGGAGACCAGATGGCCAAGCCCAAAGTGAGGCTGGAACAGATGAGGAGGTAAGTATTCGTTGGTTTTGTCATATTCTGTTGTTGTTCGCCATTGGCGCTAGGCTAACTGCGTCTTTGAAAAATCGGTTTCATCGCAATATCTCCGCGAATGCGAGCATTCATGGTGGACGCGCGGGGGAACCAGCGCCATGGGGTCTTCACATGACACGGCGCTGTGCACAATTTGGCAGCCCCCCTGTGGCACGAACCGAACGTCTAGTTCCCCCGAGGAACATGTTGCAGGTCTTCGGTCGCAGTCGGACAGCATTGGGTTCGGCCATGCATACTCAGCTACCGAGCCCATGGTGCGTTCGTCACGGAGTCGGTGATTCCATGGGTTCAAGACTCGCCCCGATCGCGAATCTCCTCCACGCCGATATCGTCCAGGAACCTGCCCGGATTACTCGGCCGCGGAAGGCTGCATCACCACCGATCTGAAATCGGCAATAGTGACCTGTCCGCAGGCGGGCCGTGGTCGCTAGCCATGCAGGCCACCACGAGGAACCGCTGGGGCCTCAACTATCACTCGAAAATCTCTCTTTTCCCACCGTTCGCCCCACCGGAAAGTAAATTCAACGCATGCGCCGGCGGCGAGTTGAGTTGTCGCCAGGTCCCCGAACCAGCAACCCACGCCCGTGTCGCGCATTTCCAAGTCGTGCGCTGTCATCCATCCATCGGAGGTCCAGTGAATCTTCGCGGAGAGCGGCGTGATGAGGCGGAGCGTTTTGCCCGCAGCGATGCGCACTGTCGGATGATCGAACGTGCACATTTCAATCGCGCTGGTTCTACCTCCTTTCGCATAGTGCCGGTAGACGGGTTCAATGCGGTCGAAGCAAACACCTTCCTTGTGGCTGCGCACGAGTGAAACATATTCCGCGTGCGCCCAGCAAAGCGGCATCGCGGAGCCGGTCGGGCCGCCGCGCTTCATGTTGTGGGCAGGCAAGTCGTCGGCATCCCAGACTTGCTCCGGCAGCATCCCGCCTTCGTTGGCGAATCCTTCGAGCGTCTTGATGAAAGAAAACGGATCGCGTCCGGCGGCGAGTTCGTAGTGCGCGCGTTCGCCGGTCAGAGTGGGCCAGCAACGTCCTTCGCCGGTGCCGTCGTAAGCGCTGCCGTCGGGCTTCTGGCCGTAGCCATCATGATTGTAACGGCGCCAGCCTGGCTCCTGCGGGAGATTGTGCTTGAGCATATGGTCGATCACCGCAAGCGAATCGACCACGAGAGAATCGTCCGCCGCCCGGACGCCCAGCCGCACCAGTTGAAGAAAGTCACCGCCGATGATGTTGCGGGCGGGATGACATCCCCTGCCGTTGGCGAGAATATATTCCGCATGGTCCGGATCGGGGGCCTGACCAGGCTGGTCCGGATGGGCCGGCGTGAGGCGAATATAGTGGCGCAGCTTGCCGGGCAACAATTCACCGTGATTCGTAACCGTCCAGGCCTCGAGATGCGCGGAGAGCCAGTCGGCATAATCCAGCAGGAACGCGGCGAGTTCGGAGAGGTTTCGTCCTCGGGCGAATTCCGCGGCGCACACGAGGCTCGCGATGATCGTCGCCAGCGTGGAGGGCGAGTAACTGGAATTCTCCTCCCAACGCTCCTGCTCCGTCACGGGTCCGTGCAGGATCAAATAGCCGGCGGCGCGCGAGACGAGGGCCCACGGGTCGAAGAGCCGGAGGGCCTGCGCTTGCTGTAGCCGCCACGCGAGCAGGATCGGCACTGCGACTTCGTCGAGTTGAATGCCCTGCCAACAAGCTTCACCGGAGATCGAACTGTTTTGCGGGAGACAACCGTCGTCGCCCTGCACACACGCCAGCCAGATCAGGGCGCGCAGCGGCGACTCCGTCAGGCCAAAAGCGAGCAGCGCGGTTGCAGTTTGAACCATATCGCGTGTCCAGACGAGATGGTAGCCGCCACGGTCGCTGTTGTCCTTCGTCTCACCCAAGGGAATGCTCAACGACGCGACGAAGGCGCCTTGAAACGTTTTGTCTTCGCCAAGGTGACCGAGGGTAATCGAGGCTACGCAGAATTCCCAAACCTCGCTGTGGGTTCGTGCGGTGCGAGTTTTGGGATACTTGGATGTGTCATTTAATACGTGATGGGAGACAGGGAGATTTGAAGTGCCTCCAAGACCTAAAACTGGGTGTGTGTGAATCTGTGTGTTTGATGGAGAAGGGCTTTTCTTAGCCGTTGGATTTATGCTTGTTGGAAATCCATGATGGAGAGTTCGAATCTCTCCGGCCCGACCATTTTTCTAAAGGCGTCTGGGCCTGCCACCTTACCCATTGTCATGGCTAGATCCTTCCTCCGCAACGGCTTGATTGAGACGCTCTTCGCGTCCTGCCGCGGCGTCCTGCCGGCCAAGAGGAAAGTCTGGCTGCGGCAGACAGTGCGGTGAGCCGACCTGCCGGCCGAAATCGCTCACGGCCGACCGCCGTCGAACGGCGCGCTTGTCACAATCGACCGCCAGGCCCTGGCCGCGCGTTCCGTCGGCAGCCACGCGGTAGGATCCCCGGTCGGCGAGGCGCCCCTGGCGGGTCGGTAGTCCTTGGTCTTCGTGGAGCCCAGATATCCCGACTCCGCATTCAGGACCCTGAGCGGAGATCCCGGCTCACCAAGCCGCAGCGGCAGCACCTCCTCGAAGTATAGGAGCGACATCTCCCGCGACCGCCCCCCGTCGTGCCCGACCGCGGGTTCCTCCGTCAGCACCCACAAAGCGCCTGCGCGGCGGTTCACGGCGAACAGGCCCCGGATCGTGTCGGTCCGCGACTCGAGATCCTGGCCTCCCACGAAGAGCAGTCCCGGTACGGCCCGCGCCGCTCGGCTCGTGAGCGCCGTGTAGTATATCCCTCCCTTGTTGACGACGAACGCGATCACCCGCTCCGGCTTCCAGGCCGTGAACTCGTAGTTAAACTCACCGCCGGCCGACATGCCCCACAGGAGCAGAGGCGCGCCGGCGAGCTCCGGATGCCGCGCCCGGAGGGCAAACCGGACCAGAGCCTCCAGAAGGGCCTGTCCGCTGCCCCGAGGCACGTCTGCGTACTCCTCGATGAAGTCCTGGTCGTGCGGCCTGTCCGCAAAATGGCAGGCGATGATCGCGAGCCCCTGTTTCGTAGCGAACCCCTGCCATACGGGATCGCCGGCCATCGCGCGGCCGTCGGAGTTTGAGCCCGGCACGAGGACCAATGCTCCGCGCAGCACCCCGATGTCGCGCGGAAGCCACAGCCGGAATTCGGCTATGCCGAAATTGGCGCCGGGAGCGGCGCTTTCGTCGATAGTCGCCTCGATGCCCGCTGGCGCGTCCGCGAAGGCCGAGCCGGACACGAGGGAAAAGATGCCGGCGATGGCGGGAAGAAGTTTCATGGACGGGTATCCCAAGCCATCACTACCAGTAATGTGAGGAACTCAAGCGGCATCACTTGGCAGGCGGCACGGAAAGCCGATCGCCGGCATTGGCGCTCGCCGACACCAGAGCGATTCATCGTCGCCCGTGGGCATGATCAAACACGGGGACAACCGCCAGCACCGCGGCGGCATGCCCCAGGTCGGACCTTCCTAAACCGAGCGACGGCGCGGGCGGGCTACTTCTTTGGCTTCGGCTGCAGTTTTGCGATGTCCGCCTGAGCCTTGTCCAGCTTTGCCTGCAGGTCGGTAACTTGGGCAGTGGAGTCCTTTAGCTGCGCCTCAAGCTTGCCGCAATCGGCCATGGACATGTCGCATTGCGTCTTCATCTTGGCGCATTCTGCCTTCGCCTTCTTGAGCTCCGCCTGAAGCTGCACAGATCCGGCCATGGACTCGTCGCATTTCGTCATCAGCGTGGCGCATTCCGCCTTTGTCGTGTTCAGCTCCAGCTGAAGCTTGGTCGATTTGTCCATGGACTCCCCGCATTGCGCCATCAGCTTCGTGCATTCGGCCTTGGCCTTATCCAGGTCCGCCTGGAGCTTGATCGATCCGGTCTTGGCGGCGTCCAGCTGCGTCTGCAATTGGGCTGCCTGGGCCTGCGACTGGGCCAGCTGGGCCTCGGTGTTCGAGACCCGTCCGTTCAGGTTGCGAACCTTGTTTCCAAGGGTCGCGGCGACGGCCACAACGGCTATCGCGAGAAGTCCGATAACGATTGCCGCTACGGGGCTCTTCTTTTGGGGTGTGGGTACTGCTGCATCACTCATGTTAGCGTGGGATAATTGCGGTTCGTGAGGACCGCATCCTCCTCATATTCCTTTTCTTCCAACGGTACAAGAAACGATTGCCGGCTCGGCGGACTCCCGGGCGGATCCGAGCTTGTTGGCAATCCCTGTTGGAGGGCTCGGACCTTTCCGGGCGCTTCTCCAAACCAACCGCCGCGCGGGTTCGAGGATTGTTTGCCGAACCCTTCAGAACTCTATTGGTTGCCAAGCATCGGTGCTGACGTCGTTTAAAGGGCTCGGGAGGTCCGGCTGTTCGTCGCAGCCAAGGCCAGCTTGCGTCCAATCCGGTTGAACCCCTGGAGGAAATCCTCCCATGAAATCCACATTGTCGCGGAAGGCCTTCATGCGGCAGGCGGCCGTGGGGCTCGGCATGCTGTCCATGCCGTCCTCCACGCTGGCCTCGAAAACCGCGAGCGGCGCGGATCCGCTCAAGATCGTCTGCGTCGGGGCGCACCCGGACGACCCGGAATCCGGCGCCGGCGGCACGCTGGCAAAGTTCGCTGCCGCAGGGCACTCGGTGACGGTCATCTATTTCACGCGCGGCGAGGCCGGCATTCCCGGGAAGGCCCACGACGAGGCGGCGGCGATCCGCACGGCCGAGGCGGCCGCGGCGTGCAAGGTATTGGGAGCCAAGCCCGTCTTCGCGGGCCAAATAGACGGCTCCTCGGTCGTGACCGGCGAATGGGTGGCCAGGATGGAGCGTCTCCTGGCCGATGAGAATCCGAACATCGTGTTCGCCCACTGGCCCATCGATTCGCACAAGGACCACCAGTGCGCGAGCCTGCTGACGATCCAGGCATGGATGAGGGCGCAATCGAAGTTCGACCTATATTTCTTCGAGGTCTGCACGGGATCGCAGACCATGGTCTTTCATCCGACCGACTACGTGGACATCACCGACGTGGTGGAACGGAAGCACAGGGCGGTCTACTGCCATGCGAGCCAGAACCCCGCCGAGCTCTACAGGCAGGGGGCGCCCGGCAATCACGCGATCATGGAGGAATACCGGGGCATGCAGATGGGTGCCAGGGCGGCGGAGGCTTTTGTGAGGATGGTGGGTCAAAGGCGCGGAAGCTCAATCGCGGGGCTGTGATCCCAGGCCGCGCTCGAAGCCGTCCAGGGAGCGATTCGTGAATCTAACCCATGATGGGGCAGGCGCTTCCGGAAATGGCGGGAGAGGGTCCGCGAACCGGGCGAAGGTGCGCCGCCGGCTGGTGGCCAATTGCCGCCTCAAAGTTGGCAAAATGTGCGCAGCAGTTGCGCCGGGAAGTGGGATAGTACACTGCAGCTGGACGGCGGCGAATCCCGCCGCCGGCTGCTTTCAGGCCAACACCCATCATGAACCCACTACGCTGCCTCGTTGCGCTGCCGGTCCTGACCCTTGCGATCGGCGCGCAAGCCGTTGCCCTCTCCCAGCTGCCGGACCGCCCTGCGGCAGCGATCACCAACTACAAGGACACCTGGCTGCCCGTGGTGGGGGCGGACCACGCCGCCGCCATAGTCGTCTTCAACGGCAACGCGGTCACGCTCGGGACCGGCGCAGGCATCGTGCTCACCGTCGGCGACCGCTATGCGGACGGTTTCGTCACGATCAAGGATGCCTACTCCTCCGACGTTCCGTTCACGAACGACGCCCAGACCGCAGCCTCGATGGCAAACGAGGTGAAGTCGACGTCCGTTAGGCTTCAGGCGGGCCTGACCTCCGACATCGACATTCCGGACGCCTACGCGCTCCTGATCACGTACCCGCCAAGCAAGAGCCCGGATGCCCCGCCGATTCTCGCGGTCATGGTGCAGGCCATCGGCGACCTCAAGGCGGGCGTTGCGGCCCATCTTTCCGCCGTGCTGCCAAAACTCGACCAGGAAGAGGGCCAGGGATGGAGCATCCTTGTTTTCGACGCGGGCAGGCAGGTGCGCAGCACGGGCATGGGCGCACTCTTGCCAGGGTACTTCGACCGGATTGAGGCGATTTCGCTCAAGAAGCGGATTGCCGAAAGGGTGGAGAAGCGGGCGGATGCGCCGATCGCTGTCTTCAGGCAGATGCCGCTCGGCCTGCCCGACCCGATCAAGGCCAAGTACCACGGCACCACGATCAAGGTCGAAGTCAGGGTCAGCGTCGAAGGCCGCGTGGTCTCGGCAAAGCCGGTCGGCCTGACCGACCCCGATCTCTGGGAGGCCCTCAGCCGGGGGTTCGCCAACTGGCTCTTCCTGCCGCCGATAAAGGACGGGGCCCTTGCGCCTGCGAGCGCGGTCATCCCGATCAAGCTGTAAGGCGATCGCCGGATCCGGCGCCCACGCGGGCCCGCCTCATCGCGCGACGGCGGTCACAGCCAGCGGCGAACGCGGCCCCGATAGGCGGAGTACTCGTCCCCGAACTTGCGCTCGAGGTAGCGCTCCTCGCGCGCGATCACCCCGAAATTCAGGATTGCGGCGAGGGGAATGGTCAGGACGGCCGGGGTCAGGTCGCAGAGCAGCAGTCCGATCCCCAGGTTTAGCAGGCACAGCGAAAGGTACATCGGGTTCCGCGTGAAACGATACGGGCCGCCCGTGACAATCGCGGTCGCGGGCAGGCTTGGGTTCACATTCGTCCCCGCCCGGACCATCTGGGCGCGGGCAGAAAGCGCGATGCTGGGGCCCGCGAGGGCCAATACCGCTCCAATCGCGCGAAGGGGCAGGCGTGGCGAGATCGGCACCGGTTGGAGATAGTGCGCACCGACGCCGATCAGGATGGTCGCAAGGGCGAGAAGCGGCGGGAATACGATCACGCCGGGCGAATCGACAGTCGGCTCCTGCATGGTTTGGAGCCTCCCGGTTGTCCTCGTCAAAGCGCCCGCTCGGCCTCGTCGGCGGTCTGGCACGTGACCACTTTGACTCCGCGCCTGTAGTGGACCACGGAGAGGATGTTGAAACCGATGTCCTTGGCCGGATCGGGAACGATGCGGACCACGGTGCCGACGCCCCTCACCTTGAACTCGTCCATGACCTTTGTCAGCTCGGTTGCGCAGTCCAATTCCATCGAGTGCAGGCCGCTCAGGTCGGTCAGCACCGTGAATCCTTTGCGCACCTGGGGAAGGAGGCGCCTCACCTCATCGGCGTAGGCCTTCATCTCGGCGGCGGCCACATGCCCGTTGTACCGCATCCGGATCATGTTGCGGGACACGTCGAACAGGACCTCGCTCTTGGGGCTCTTCGGCATTCTTGGCCTTTAATCTGCGCTCATTGCGCGTGCGGCTCAGATTGGGTCCGGCTGGGAAGATAGCTTCGGTTCTGGCAATGGGATCGGTGGCGCCTGCGCCAGGCTAGCCCTCGACCAGGAACTTCTCGAAACGCCCCCTCAGGCCTCGGCTCAGGGATATCCGGATCCCGTTCCGTAGGAGGATGCTGTAGTCGCCCTGGGCATTGGGCTGCAGCTCCTTCACCTGGTCGATCCGCACCAGCGCCGAGCGGCTGACGCGCGCGAAGTGCTGTGTTCCAAGGCGCGCCTCGATCGACGAGAGGGTGTCCCTTGGCATCAGCCGCTCCCCGCCCGTGGTGTGGATGACGACATAGTTGTCGGCGGCTTCAACCCAGACAATCTCGTCGAACTTCAGGAAGACGTAGCGCCCGTCGGCCTTCACGGCCAGCCGGTCGGCCTTCGCGGGCGCGGTGATTCCCGCCAGCGCGCCCTCGATGCGGGCGCTCAGGTCGCCGGCGCGGCGGGCGTTCACATACTCGGCCGCCCTCTCCAGCGCGATCTCGAGGCGCTCGCGGTCGAAGGGCTTTAGCACGTAGTCGACCGCCCGCACGCCGAAGGCGTCCACGGCGAACTTGTCGTGCGCCGTGACGAAAACCACGGCTGGCCGGTCGGCGGGCTCGATGCCGGCGACGACCTGGAGCCCGTCGCAGCCGGGCATCTGCATGTCGAGGAACGCGATGTCGGGCTTATCCCGTGTGATGGCCTGGATCGCCTCCGTCCCGCTGCCGTACTCGCCGATTATGTCGATCGAGAGGTCCTTGGGCAGGAGGGAAATGAGGCGGGCGCGGGCCAGGGGCTCGTCGTCGGCGACGATGATTCGCAGCTTGGTCACGGCTTTGAGATGCTGAAGGGGATTGTTATACGCACACACAGGCCCCCTTCGGGCCGGTTGACCAGTTCGAATTTCTGTTTTGTCCCGTACAGCTCCGCCAGGCGGGCCCGGGTATTCGCCACGCCGATGCCCTCCCTTCCCGGTCCCTCGTCGGGGATTCCCGCCCCGTTGTCACTCACGGTCAGGACCAGGTTCCCGTCCTCGCGGACGCCCCGGAGCTCGATATGGCCCGTCCGGGCATGCGGCTCGATGCCGTGGCGCATGGCGTTCTCGACCATGGGCTGCAGGATGAGGCTCGGCACCTGGGCGTCGATCGCGTCCTCGTCGATCGCGATGACGACATCCAGGCGGTTGTGGAAGCGGATCTTCTCGATGTCCAGGTAGCGCTCGAGAAACGCGATCTCATCTCGCAGTGTCGTCTTCGGCGCGCCGGTCTGCGACATCGTGATCCGCAGCAGCTCGCTCAGGCGGACGAGCATGCGGTCGGCCGCCTCGACGTCCGTGTGCATCAGGGAGGCGATTCCATTGAGGGTGTTGAAGAGGAAGTGGGGCTTGAGCTGGTGCAGGAGCGCCTGCAGGCGCGCCTCCGTGAGGTGCTTCTCGAGCTCGAGCGCCTGGACGGTCCGCTCGTTGTACTTGCCGTAGTAGTCGAGCGCATGGCTGACGGAGATAATGACCCCGTAGACCAGCAGGTTGAACGGCAGCGTGCGGACCAGGAGGGGATGGAAGATCTCCCCAAAGGAAGCCGGTTCGCCGCCGATCCAGCTGTCGACCTCGCCCACGAGCGTCCGCACGACGATGTAGACGAGCGAGAAGACGAGCGCGGCCCCCAGGTGGACGCCCGCGGTCACCCAGCGGGTGCCGAGCTCCGGGGGAAAGCGGCGCGCGAACCAGACGACCGGCAGGGAAAGGGCCCCGTAGACGTACCAGTCCTCGAGCGAGTCGCTGATCGCCTCCCCCCAGGTGATGGACCGGCCGAGGAAGTTGCTCGAAAGGTAGATCTCGCTGGCGATCGCCAGGCCGACGAGCGTCCACAGCGCCACCCATCCGGATCCGCGAATCAGCGCGGGGGCCATCGTCCGTGTGCTCATTGGTGGAAAGGTTTTTACTTCGGCGGAGCGCAGGTCAATAGCAGTCCGTGCCTGTTATTGCGGATTTTCGCGGCGGGCACGAATGATTTCATCCCCACATGCCCGCCCTAGGACACGCTGATCCGGAGGGAAATCCGCCGCGCGGCGCGATTTCGCCGCTCGTGCCGGTGCTGGTGCCCCTTGCGGTTGCGGCCATCCTGATCGGCGTCGTCTTCTCGAGGATTTTCCCGTTCGCGCCCCAGGGCGGGATGGCGCCGGCGGCCAGGTTCACCGACGTGACGAGCGACGCGGGCCTGAACTTCATCCACGACAGCGGGGCGAGGGAGGACGAGGAGACGCCGACGACGCTGGCGGGCGCCGTCGCGTTCCTGGACTACGACAACGACGGGCACCCCGACCTCTTCTTCGCAAGCGGAACCACGTGGCCGTGGACCCCCTCGGCGATGGGGGGACCGCCGACCTGCGCGCTCTACCGCAACAACGGCGACGGCCGCTTCACGGACATGACCCGCGAGGCGGGGCTCGACATCACCATGCTCGGCATGGGAGTGGCCGTCGGGGACTACGACGGAGACGGCTTTCCGGACATATTCCTGACGGGAATCGGCGGCTGCCGGCTCTTCCACAACCAGGGCAACGGCACTTTTGCCGACGTGACGGACGCCGCCGGGGTTCGGGGCGACGACCACGTCTGGAGCACGGGCGCCGTGTGGATCGACATATTCGGCGAGGGCCGGCTGGACTTGGTGGTCTGCAACTATGCCCGCTGGGCCCGCGAGACCGGGCTGAGGGACGCGTTCATGGCCGAGATCACGGGCCCCTCGTACACGGCGCCGGCGGGCTTCGTCAGCGCGTTCCCCACGGTCTACCGGAACCTGGGCAACGGGAGGTTTGTGGATGTCTCGGCAAAGGCCGGCCTCAACTTCATCGACCGGCAGACGGGTTATCCCCGCGCGCATCCGCTGGCCGTCACCGCGGTCGACGCCAACGGGGACGGCCGCCTCGACCTGCTCTTCACATACCAGTCGGGCGGTGACATCCTTTTCCTGAACCAGGGCGACGGGACCTTCCGCCAATGGAATCCGACTGCGGGGGAGAGGCGCGAGGGCGTCTCGGCCGGCCTGGTCGGCACGGGCGCGCTTTCCTTTTCGCGTCCGGGGCAGCCGGCCGACCGCTTCGGCATCCTTCGCGCGGCGGGCCTTGCGATGCCGGCGAATGCCGAGGAGGGGGGGGACTCCTTCTGCCAGCTGCGCGACAAGCTCGGGGTCGCGCTCATCGACTACGACCTCGACGGCCGGATCGACATCGTCTCTGGAAACGGCCTCGCGGAGCCGGGCCTTGCCCACTTTGAGCACGGGCGCGCATTCTTGGCCGGCCCCGCGATCCTCTGGAACAGCGGGCACGGCTGGACGCAGGCTCCGGAGCCCAAGGGAGACGCGGCCCTGAGCAGGCGCCTTGTGGCCCGGGGCGTGGCGGTGGCGGACGTGACCGGAAGCGGGAACCTGGACATTGTCATCGCCCAGAACGGGGGGCCGCCGCGGCTCTTGCGCAGCGAGCAGCGGCTCCACAAGTCCTGGCTGCGGATAGACCTGGTCGGCACCCATTGCCAGCGCGACGCGGGCGGGGCGCGGGTCGAGGTGCACACCCCGAGCGCCGTGCTGGTCCAGACCATGGAGCCCGCGATGGGCTTCATGGCGCAGTCCGAGAAGACGCTGACGTTCGGCCTGGGAAGCGACGACCGCGTTCGAAAGGTCGTCGTTCGGTGGCCGAGCGGGGTGCTCCAGGAGGTGAGGCCGTCGGGCGTCAATCGGCGCCTTGTGATTAAGGAGCCCAAATAGCAAAGGGGCGCAGGTGCCCGGGGCGGCAGGTCGCCCCTGACCCGTGGCATTCCGCCCCGAGTAGGCCCTCGTTGGCCACAAATGCCTTTCCAGTAGAGGACTTAATAGGCCAATTCAGATGAGCCACAGCGCCTCGCGCCCCTTTCCAAAGATCGCCCCAAACCAAATCGCCCGACTCATTTCCTTATGATAACCAAACGATTCCGCTTTCTCATTGCTTTTTCCTGCCTGGCCGCCGTCTCGCGCCTTTGTGCGGGCAACAGCGTTCTGGATTGGAACCAGGAAGCAATAGATGCGACACGGCTTGCCCGCAATCCGCCACCTTCCGCGGCGCTGTATCTTGCGACCTACCATGTCGCGATCTTTGATGCCGTTAACGGGATTTCCCGCACAAACCAGGGCTGGTTGGTGAACGATCCGGCGCCAGCTGGAGCCAACATGGACGCCGCGGTGGCCGGAGCGGCGTACACGATTCTGAACGAGCTCTGGACCTGGACGAATCCGCACACCGTCCAGATCGCCTACGAAAAGGCGCTTGCCGCAATACCCGATGGGCAGGCTAAGGCCGACGGTGTCGCCTGGGGGAAAAAGGTGGCCGAGGCGGTCCTGGCAAAGCGCGCGGACAGCGGCTACAATAAGCCGATTCCCGGGAAATACTCGAGCGCCGAACCGGGTATGTGGAGAGAGACCCCGCCCACGTTCCGTCCGCCGCTCCTGCCCTTCTGGGGAAAGGTCACGCCCTTCGTGATGACGTCGCAGTCACAGTTCCGCGCCCCGCCGCCACTTCCGATAACTTCCAAGGAGTACGCCGATGAGCTGGCATATGTGAACAAGGTTGGCCCGCGCGACGGGGCCGAGCGCACGGAGTATGAGACATTGTGCACGCCCTTCTGGTCGGACGATCTCGGCACCTCGACTCCGCCCGGGCACTGGAACATGATCGCGCAGGATATAGCCCGCCGCAGGAACCTGTCGGTTCCTGAGGCCGCCCGTCTTTTCGCCCTGCTCAACCTGGCCGAGGCCGACGCCGGGATCGCGTGCTGGGAGACCAAGTATTTCTACAGCACCTGGCGCCCGGAAACAGCGATCCGAGAGCTTGATGGAAAGCTGAACTCGAGCGCGGTCCAGAACACCGAGTTCATCCCGAACATGCAGTCGCCGTCGTTTCCGGCCTACACATCGGGGCACAGCACGTTTTCGGCCGCTGCCAGCGAGATTCTCACGCTGTATTTTGGAACGGACGACATCGAATTCTCCATCAGCTCCGACGGCCTCCCCGGGGTGATGCACTCGTTCAAGAAGCTCTCGGACGCGCGCCGCGAGGTCGGCATGAGCCGCGTCTGGGGCGGGATCCATACCATGACGGACAACCTGGAGGGCCAGAAGGCCGGCATGAGCGTCGGCGACTGGGTCTTCAATCACGCCCTGTCGCCGGTGAAGTAGAGCCCAAGGGTAATGCCACGCCATCTTGCGCAATGAAGCTCGAGCGAGAAGGTCCGACTTCAGGGGAGGCGACCAGCTCGCAGATCCAGTGGATCCTGCGCCTGGGCGTGGCTGGCTGCTTCTTTGGGCACGGCGCCTTCGGGATCGTCACAAAGGCCGCATGGGTGCCGTATTTCGCGGTCGCCGGCGTGAGCGAGCCCTGGGCCTGGCGGCTCATGCCCTGGGTAGGAGCGATGGACATCGCGGTAGGCGCGCTTGCATTGGCATTCCCATGCCGCGCCGGGTTCATCTGGGCGGCTCTTTGGGGGTGCTGGACCGCGCTGTTGCGCCCGTTGTCCGGAGAATCATGCTGGGAGTTCTGGGAGCGCGCGGGCAATTACGGCGTGCCGCTCGCCCTCGTCGCGGCAGCTGGCCTGCGCGGAGGCCTTCTGCGCCGGCTGCCAGCGACGTGGCCGGATTTTGACCGAGGAACCAGCCTGCGCCTTGGATGGTCGCTGCGCCTCGTCACGTTCGCGCTGGTCGGCGGTCACGCAGGCTGCACCCTGACGGAGGCCCGCGCCTCGTTTGCCCATAACTATGCCACAGTCTGGCCGCATGGATCCGCGCTCGTCATTCCCGCAGTGGGCGCCTTCGAGCTCGCCTTGGCCGCCGGCGTTCTCGTTCGCCCTTCCGTCTCGCTCCTGGTGGGTATCTGCGCCTGGAAGTTCGCAACGGAATCGCTTTTTGTATTCGCGGGCTCCCCCGCGTGGGAGGTACTGGAGCGCTTCGGGAGCTACATGGCGCCCCTGGCCCTTGCTTTTCTGCTGGCCAAACAGCATCCCGCCTGCGCGCCTGCGGTGGCGCGCGCCCACTGACCACTCAATCAATCCTATGATCAAATCCCTGTACGCCGCAGCCCTCGTAGGCGCCATTGCCCTTGCCGCCCACGGCGCCGAATACACCGCGAGCCCCCTTGCGACCCGAAAGCCTTCGCCGGCCGGGGAGAAGCCCTTTCAGATGCTGCCCCCTGAGCAGACGGGGGTGACGGTGAGCAACGTGTACAGCGATCCCCGAATGTGGGGGGACCGTTTCCGCGAGCTTACGCTCGGTGCCGTCGAAACGGGTTTGGCCGTGGCGGATTTCGACAGGGACGGCATGCTGGACATCTTCGTCGTCTCGCGCAACGGCCCGTGCGCTCTGTACCGGCAGACGGCGCCCTTCAAGTTCGTGAACGTGGCGGCGGCGGCGGGGGTCGACTGCACGCAGTACGGCCAGGGCAGCGTCACGAGCGCGGCGGTGGTCGACATCAACCAGGACGGCTGGCCCGACATCTACGTCTGCCGGTTCGACGCCCCGAACCTCCTTTTCGTGAACAACGGCGACGGCACCTTCACGGAGAAGGCGAAGGACTACGGGCTGGACATAAAGGACTCCTGCGTGGAGGCGACCTTCGCGGACTACGACGCCGACGGGTACCTTGACTGCTTCATCCTCACCAACGTCCTCGACTTCTCGAAGAGCCCGCAGGGGCGCAGGAACTACCTCATGCACAACAACGGCAACGGCACGTTCACCGACGTGTCCAAGAAGGCCGGCATCTGGGGGCTTTCGCAGGGGCACACGGCGCTCTGGTTTGACGCGAACCAGGACGGCTGGCCGGACCTATACATCGCCAACGACTTCGAAACGCCGGACCGCTTCTACCTGAACAACGGGGACGGCACCTTCACGGACGTCGTGGACGAGCGGCTACCCCATGTCACCTACTTCTCGATGGCGGGGGACTCGGGCGACTTGAACAACGACGGCCTGATCGACTTCATGGTGTCCGACATGCGCGACCACACCCATGCGGGCTTCATGACCGGCCTCGAGGAGATGGGACGCGGCCTTTGGGAGATGGAGCGGGTGCCCGAGCTGATTCCGCAGTACATGTGGAACGCCGTGTACCTCAACACGGGCACGGACCGCTACGAGGAGGTGGCACACATGATCGGCGTTGACGCCACCGGCTGGACATGGGCCACGCGCATGGCCGATCTCACGTGCTCGGGCCGCGAGGACATATTTCTCGTCGGCGGAATGATCCGCGACTTCACGAACCCGGACCTCGTGGACAAGCAGAACGTCGCGCCGAACCTGAACGCCCGCGGCGCTGTCTGGAAGAGCTCCCCGATTCGCAGGGAGCACACGCTGGCGTACCAGAACCTCGGGAACCTGAAGTTTGAGGACGTGAGCGAGAAGTGGGGCCTGGACAGGCTGGGCGTCGCGTTCGGATGCGCTCTGGTGGACCTCGACGGCGACGGGGACCTCGACATCATCTACAACAATTTCGACGGGCCGCCGACGGTCATACGCAACAACACGACGGAGGGCCACCGGGTCATTATCAAGCTGGCCGGGCGGGCGCCGAATCTGGACGCCATAGGGGCCGAGCTGCGAATTGAGACGGCCTCGGGCGTGCAGGTTCGCCAGATCTACACAGAGCGCGGCGTGGTCACGAGCGAGCCGGCCACGGTGCATTTCGGACTCGGGAGCGACCCGGTCATTCCCAAGCTGACGATCCGCTGGCCAAACGGACAGGTGCAAGTCCTCGAGGACCTGCCTGCGGACAAGCTGCTGACCATTAAGCAGCCCGATCTGGCTCCGGGCGAGTCCGTCCATCGGCGGCCGGCGAGGGTCACTCATCCCGCCAACCCGGCGGCCCTGTTTGTCGAGAACGCCCACGCCCGGGGCGTGGACTTCACGGACGGATCCCAGCCGGTCGACGAGTTCAGCCGGCAGCGCCTGCTGCCGCGCAGGCAGGGCATGAACGGCCCGGCGATCGCGGTGGCCGACGTCAACGGGGACGGCGTCGCCGACATGTTTATAAGCGGCACCGCGGGCCAGACAGGGGTCCTGTACTTCGGCAAGCCGGACGGCAGTTTCAAGGCGGCGCCCGACCAGCCCTGGGCCTCGGTGAAGGACACGGACGACACCGGAGCGGTCTTCTTTGACGCGAACGGCGACGGCTACCCCGACCTGTTCATCGCGAGCGGGGGCGTGCGGCACGACCGGGGCGATCCGGCTCTGAACGACCGCCTCTACCTGAACGACGGGCACGGGCGTTTCACGTTGGCCCCTGCGGGCACCCTGCCCGAGGACAGCGAGTCGACCAGCGTCACGGCGGTGGCGGACTTTGACGGCAGCGGAAGGGTGGGCCTGTTCGTGGGCGGCAAGGTTATACCCGGCCGCTGGCCGGCCGCCCCCCGCAGTTTCCTATTCCGAAACGTCGGAGGAAAGTTCGTCGATGTGACGGACGAGATAGCCCCCGGCCTTCGGAACATCGGGATGGTGACGGCCGCAGTCTGGGCCGACATCGACCACGACGGCAGGCCGGACCTGGTGCTGGCGACGGAATGGGGTCCCATCGTCTATTTCCACAACAACGGGCACGGATTCGAGAACTGGACCAGCAAGGCGGGCCTGGCGAAGCGGACGGGCTGGTGGAGCGCGCTCGCGGTTGCCGACCTGAACGGGGACGGTCGCCTCGACCTGGTCGCGGGAAACGTAGGCCTCAATACAAAGTACCACGCGAGCCAGGAATGGCCGGCGGTTCTCTTCGCGGGCGACCTTGACGGCAGCGGCAAGGAACAGCTGGTCGAGGCCCAGTATGAGGGCGGTAAGCTCTATCCGGTCCGCGGCCGCAGCAAGCTGTCCTACGTGTTTTCATGGATCCCGAAGAAGTTCCCGACCTTCGAATCGTACGCGCACGCGACGGTGGAGGAGATCTTCTCGGCGGACCGCCTCGCCAAGGCCCGGCGATACGAGGCCACGGAGCTGGCGAGCGGGGTGTACGTCCAGCGCAGGGACGGGACCTTTGAATTCAAGCCCCTACCCAGCGTGGCCCAGATCGCCCCGATCAACGGCATCCTGGTGCGGGACCTGGACGGCGACGGCGTCGCCGACGTCTACTGCGTCGGCAACAACTACGGCCCCGAACCCTCGACGGGACGCTTTGACGGCGGCGTCAGCATTCTCCTTAAGGGCGACGGGCACGGAGGGCTGATCCCGGTCCCGACATGGCAGAGCGGCCTGCTTGCCGCCGGCGATGCCCGCGCGGTCACCGCGTTGGCCCTTTCCGGGGCAAAGGGCGTCCCGTCCATTGCGGTCTCGCAGTGCAACGGGCAGGTCCTCCTCTTTAGCCCAAACCCGAAGCCGGCACAGGTGGCGGACCGGGTCGCGAAGCGCTGAGAAAACTCACTGCGGCGTTGGAGGCTGGGGCGCCTGCGCTTCCTTCGATTCCCAATGATGGGTATCGAGGAAAGGGCTTATTTGCGGCATAGCCGCAGCCTATTAGAGTGTTAATGTATTCTGCGGGAATACATTGTGAATTGGCGTGAAAAAGTGATTGATTAGATATTGATATGATATCATATCAATATCCGTCCAAACCATCGACACGCCCATGAACACCGCCCCCTCAGCAACGCTTACCACCCACCGCGAGCAGCCCACGACCGCCGCCAACGGATGGCTGTTCGTCTTCATCGTCATCGCCCTGCTTGCACTTGGCCTTTTCGCCCTGGTGCGCGGCGCACAATCGCAATCAATCCTGTCGATCGTGGCCGGCCTGGTCGTGTCGACCCTCACCTTCGTGATGCTCGCCGGGTTCTTCACGCTCCAGCCCAATGAATCCGCCGTCCTGACGCTCTTCGGGGCGTACAAGGGGACCACCCGCCAGAACGGTTTCCTCTGGGCCAACCCGTTCTACCGGAAGCTCAAGATCTCGCTGCGCGTGCGCAACCTGAACGGCGAGAAGCTGAAGGTTAACGACAAGCGGGGAAACCCGGTCGAGATCGCCGTCGTGATCGTCTGGCGGATCAAGGACACCGCGCAGGCGGTGTTTGATGTCGACAGCTACGACAACTTCATCCGGATCCAGAGCGA
>CAYVKH010000061.1:0-19027 GCA_964451965.1 uncultured Opitutaceae bacterium | reverse complement strand
TCTCCGCTGCCAAATCCTTCGAACCTGATGCGTCTCACAGCGCCGTAGGGAAAACAGGGCCGTCCGCGGCAAGCGGAGGGATCTGTGGACCGACCTGCGCTGCGGGCCGCGGCCTTAAAGCATCCCTCCCATGTCCCAATCGAACGACCTCTCCCGCGCCGGACACCGGCTCTTCCCGGCTTCGCGCCGGGTCTACCTGGACGGCTCACGCGACGGCCTGCGCGTCCCCATGCGCGAGATCGTGCTCTCCCCCACCCGCCTTCCCAACGGCACCGAGGTGCCGAACGAGCCCGTGCGCGTGTACGACACCTCGGGTCCGTGGGGCGATCCCGCGTTCCACGGGGACGCGGGCCTCGGGCTCCCGGCGCTGCGCGCCGGCTGGATCAGGGATCGCGGCGACGTCGAGGAGATCGAGGGCCGCCACGTGAGGCCGATCGACGACGGCTACCTCTCGGAGACGCACCGGCAGCTGGCCGAGGCGGAGGGCAAGCGCAACCCGATCAAGTTCTTCGACAGGAGCTCAAGGAAGATACTGCGCGCCAGGAATGGGGCGCGCGTCTCCCAGCTCGCGTACGCCCGCAGGGGCATCGTGACCCCGGAGATGGAGTTTGTCGCCATCCGCGAGAACTCGAAGCTCCAGCGGGCGGCGGACCTGATGGAGCTGACCGCCGCCGGGCCCCGGAACTCCCTCTGGCGCCAGCACCCCGGGCAGGGCCTCGGCGCCTCGATCCCGGGGGAGATCACGCCGGAGTTCGTCCGGGACGAGGTCGCCCGCGGCCGCGCGATCATCCCAGCGAACATCAACCATCCCGAGCTTGAGCCGATGGTGATCGGCCGGAACTTCCTGGTGAAGATCAACACGAACATCGGCAACTCCGCGGTCGCCTCGTCCATAGACGAGGAGGTCGAGAAGATGCGCTGGTCGGTGAAATGGGGCGGCGACACGCTGATGGACCTCTCCACGGGCCGGAACATCCACCAGACCCGCGAGTGGATCCTGCGCAACTGCCCCGTCCCCGTCGGGACCGTGCCGATCTACCAGGCGCTCGAGAAGGCCGGCGGGCGGCCCGAGGACCTGAGCTGGGAGATCTTCCGCGACACCCTGGTCGAGCAGGCCGAGCAGGGAGTGGACTATTTCACGATCCACGCCGGTGTCAGGCTCCGGGCGATTCCCTCGACCGCCCGGCGCATGACCGGCATCGTGAGCCGCGGGGGCTCGATCATGGCCAAGTGGTGCCTGTCGCACCACGAGGAGAACTTCCTCTACACGCGCTGGGACGACATCTGCGACATCATGTCGGCCTACGACGTCTCCTTCTCGATCGGCGACGGCCTTCGGCCCGGCTCGATCGCCGACGCGAACGACGAGGCCCAGTTCGCGGAGCTGAAGACCCAGGGCGAGCTCACCGTGCGGGCCTGGGAGCTGGGCGTCCAGGTGATGTGCGAGGGTCCGGGCCACGTCCCGATGCACATGATCCCCGAGAACATGGAGAAGCAGCTCGATTGGTGCCGGGAGGCTCCGTTCTACACCCTCGGGCCGCTGACGACCGACATCGCCCCGGGATACGACCACATCACGAGCGCCATCGGCGCCGCGATGATCGGCTGGCACGGGACGGCGATGCTCTGCTACGTCACCCCCAAGGAACACCTCGGCCTCCCCGACAAGGACGATGTCAGGGCGGGGGTCATCGCCTACAAGATAGCCGCGCACGCGGCCGACCTGGCGAAGGGCCACCCGGCCGCGCAGTACCGCGACAACGCCCTCTCGAAGGCCCGCTTTGAATTCCGGTGGGAGGACCAGTTCAACCTCTCCCTGGACCCCGAGAAGGCCCGGGAGTACCACGACGCCACCCTGCCCCAGGAGAGCGCGAAGACGGCGCACTTCTGCTCGATGTGCGGGCCCCAGTTCTGCTCGATGAAGATCACGGACGACGTGCGCCGCTACGCCGAGGAGCAGGGCCTGACGACCGAGGCCGCGCTCGAGGCCGGGATGCGGGCCAAGTCCGAGGAATTCATGGAGAACGGCGGCGAGATCTACGTGCCCGCGTCAAAGTGAACGCGACGACGGAGACCCTCGGGATTACGCTCAACGACCGGCCCCATGCGCTGGCCGCCCCGGCGACGCTCATGGGGCTTCTCGCAGGCATGGGCCTGGCGGAGAGCCGGGGCGTCGCAGCCGCCGTCAACGGCGAGGTCGTCCCGCGCGCCGCCTGGGCGTCGCGGGCGCTCGCGGAGAACGACCGGGTCCTGGTGATCCGGGCCACGCAGGGCGGGTGAATCCGGGAGGAAGGAACATCATGAGGATCGTCGTCATCTCCCCGGAATCGGCGGATCCGCGAGAGGCCGCCGCCATGGAGGGGCTGTTCGTCGGGGGACTGGAGTTCTACCACGTCCGCAAGCCCGCCTGGTCGGCCGCGGACCTCGAGGCGTGGCTGGGGCGCCTGCCGAGAGCGTGGCGCCCCAGGATCATACTTCACGGGCACCCTGCGCTTGCCGGGAATCTCGGGCTCGGCGGCTGGCACGAAGGGGACCGCGGCGACGGCGCGGCGACGGCGGGCTTCAGCCGCTCCTGCCATGACCTTCCCTCCCTTCGCAGGCACCTGGCGGCGCACCGGGCCATCCTTTTCGGGCCCGTGTTCCCGTCGATCACGAAGCCCGGCTACGGCCCGCGGCCCGGGTTTCCCTGGGACGAGCTCGCGTCGCTGCTGAAGGGGGACAGGGCTAAGACCGGCGCCCGCGTCCTCGCGATCGGCGGCGTCACGGCGGCCGGGCTGGTCCGCTGCCGCGAGCTCGGATTTGACGGCGCGGCCGTCATGGGCGCCGTCTGGAGCGAGCCTGACCCGGTCGGCGCCTACGCCGTCATCCGGGATGCGGCCGCAAGGCTGGAGGCAGAGCGCCATGCCGCTTGATCCACAGAGGCGATTCCCCGTGATGTGCCTGACCCGGGACGGCGTTGGCATTTCTCATGCCGAGCAGGCCGCGCGCCTGTGCGACGCGGGGGCGCGCTGGATCCAGCTTCGGATGAAGGGAGCGGCGCGCGCCCTCTGGCTCTCCGAGGCGCGCGCGGCGGTCGAGGTCTGCCGCCGGCACGGGGCCGTCCTCATCGTGAACGACAGTGCCGGCATCGCCCTTGAGTGCGGCGCCGACGGGGCCCACCTGGGCGGGCTCGACGGGGACTGGCGCGAGGCCCGCCGCCTGCTCGGTTCCGGCGGGATCCTGGGCGGAACCGTGAACGGCGCCGACGGCGCCCGCCGCGCCGTCGAGTCGGGATGCCTTGATTATGCGGGCGTCGGCCCCCTGCGCTTCACCCCGACCAAGGAGAACCTGGCGCCGGTCCTGGGGCTCGAGGGCGTCCGCAGGCTCGTCGGCGACCTGCGCGGGCTCCCCGCATGGGTGATCGGAGGGGTCGTACCGGACGACCTGCCGGCCCTCTGCGAGGCGGGCGCCTCAGGGGTTGCGGTCTCGTCGGCGCTCCACCGCGCGGGACGGCTCGAGGACAATTTCCGCGCGCTTCTCGCAGCGTGGCCGCGCCACGCCCAGCCGCTGCCCGATCCTGCGCCCACTTCATGAGCCCACGCCCCCTAGTCATCGCCGGAGTCGAGTTCTCGTCCCGGCTCTTTGTAGGAACCGGAAAGTTCAGCTCCGGCGAGGTCATGCGAAGGAGCCTCGAGGCCTCCGGCACGCAGCTCGTGACGGTCGCGCTCGGTCGCGTCCGGACGGGCGGCGAGCCCGACGACATCCTCGGTCACCTGGACACCGCGCGCTACCGCCTGCTTCCCAACACCTCGGGGACGCGCTCCGCGCGCGAGGCGGTCCTCGCGGCCGAGCTCGCCCGCGAGGCGCTCGAGACCAACTGGCTGAAGCTCGAGATCCACCCGGACCCGAAGTACCTGATGCCCGACCCGATCGAGACGCTCGAGGCGACCGAGC
Organism: uncultured Opitutaceae bacterium; assembly: GCA_964451965.1. Lineage (GTDB taxonomy): Bacteria > Verrucomicrobiota > Verrucomicrobiia > Opitutales > Opitutaceae > Palsa-1447. Next base: position 15,094 of record CAYVKH010000061.1, on the reverse strand, counting down.
TCCTGGTGAAGCGCGGCTTCATCGTCCTCCCGTACGTCCACGCGGACCCGGTCCTCTGCAAGAGGCTCGAGGAGGCGGGGGCGGCCGCCGTGATGCCGCTGGGCTCCCCGATCGGCAGCAACCTCGGGCTCGAGTCGAGGGCCTTCCTTGAGATCATCATCGCCCAGAGCCGGGTTCCGGTGGTCGTGGACGCGGGCCTCGGCGCCCCCTCCCATGCGGCCGCCGCGCTCGAGATGGGGGCCGACGCCGTCCTCGTCAACACGGCGATCGCCGCGGCGCGCGATCCCGTGGCGATGGCCGAGGCCTTCAGGCTCGGCGTCGAGGCGGGGCGCGCCGCCCGGGAGGCCGGCCTGTCGGAAGCGGATTCCGGAGGCGGGCCCGCGCGCGCAAGCGCCACCTCGCCCCTCACCTCGTTCCTCGGGGGGGCGGCCTCATGAGCTTCACCGAAATCTGGCGGCGGCACGACTTCGGGGAGGTCGCCCGGAGGATCGCGTCAAAGACGCCCGCGGACGTCCGCCGGGCCCTCGGCCGGCCGCGGGGATCGGTCGACCTTGAGGACCTGGCCGCGCTCCTCTCGCCCGCGGCCTCCCCCTTCCTCGAGGACATGGCGCAGGCCTGCCACCAGTACACGGTGGAGCGATTCGGGCGGACAATGCGCCTCTACGCGCCGCTCTATCTCTCCAACGTTTGCGCGAACGTCTGCACGTACTGCGGGTTCAGCGCGCACAACAAGATCCGGCGCAAGGTGCTCTCGGACGCCGAGATCCTCGCGGAGGCCCGCGTGCTCCGCTCCCACGGGTTCGACAGCGTCCTTCTGGTCACCGGCGAGACCGGAAGGGTCGGCCGCGACTACCTTGCCGGGGCGCTGCGGCTCCTCAGGCCCCACTTCTCCGGACTCTGGATCGAGGTCCAGCCGCTCCCGCAGGAGGACTACGCGGCGCTCGCGGCCGAGGGCCTGAGCGCGGTCATGGTCTACCAGGAGACCTACGACGAGGCCGCGTACGCAAGGCACCACCTGAGTGGCCCGAAGTCGGACATCGCCTGGCGCCTGGGCACGCCGGACCGGCTGGGCAGGGCGGGGATCAAGAAGATCGGCCTCGGGGCGCTGTTCGGACTCAGCGACTGGCGCGCGGACGCCTGGTTCACCGGCCTTCACCTGCGCCACGTCGAGACGGTCCACTGGCGGACGCGCACCTCGGTCTCGTTTCCGAGGCTGAGGCCCCACGAGGGGGCGGAGATCCCCGTGACCCCCTTCAACGAGCGCGACCTCGTCCAGGCCGCGTGCGCGTTCCGGCTGCTCAGCCCGGAGGCCGAGCTCTCGCTCTCGACCCGCGAGAGCGAGGGGTTCCGCAACAGGGCCTTCCGGCTGGGATTCACCTCCATGAGCGCGGGATCGCGCACGAACCCGGGCGGCTACGCGAGCGCCCCCGACTCGCTGGAGCAGTTCGAGATCGACGACAGCCGGAGCCCGGCCGAGGTCGCGGCGTTCCTCAGGGCTCAGGGCTACGAGCCCGTATGGAAGGACTGGGACTCGACCTACGACGGGTTCGCGGGGCAGAATGCGGCCCGCCGCGCGGGCGCGGCGGCCGCGCAGGCGCTCGCCTCCTGACACCCGTTTCCAAGGCATGACGCTCTCCCACGAAGAAATCGCGCGCTACCAGCGCCACCTCTCGCTCCAGGGATTCGGCCTGGCGGCGCAGGAGAGGCTGAAGGCGGGATCGGTGCTCGTGATCGGCGCGGGCGGCCTGGGCTGCCCCGCCCTCCTCTACCTGGCCGCCGCAGGCGTCGGGAGGATCGCCGTCGTGGACCCCGACTCGGTCGACACCTCGAACCTCCAGCGCCAGGTCCTCTACGTGAGCGGCGACCAGGGGGCCAACAAGGCGGAGACCGCCGCCCGCAGGCTTCGCTCGCTCAACCCCCTGGTCCGAATCGACGCGCACCCGGTCCGCTTCAGCCGCTCCAACGCGCTCGAGCTCGTGCGCTCGTGCGACCTCGTCGTCGACGGCTCCGACAACTTCGCGACCCGCTACCTGGTCAACGACGCGTGCGTGATCGCCGGGCGGCCGTTCGTCTACGGCGCGATCCAGGGGTTCGAGGGGCACGTGAGCGTCTTCAACCTGCGGGGCGGCCCGACGTACCGCTGCCTCTTCCCGGAGCCGCCCGAGCCGGGGACGGTGCCCAACTGCGCGGAGGCGGGAGTCCTCGGCGCCGTGACCGGGCTGATAGGGGCCGCCCAGGCATGCGAGGCCATCAAGGTCCTCTCGGGAGTCGGGGAGCCGCTTGCGGGCAGGCTCTTCATCCTGAACGCGCTCACCATGACCTCGACCACCGTGGGCCTGAGGCCCGATCCGGCGGCCCGGGCCGTCACCGAGCTGCCCCCCGAGGGCTACGGCGAGACGTGCGAGGTGCCGGCCGGCCGCGACGAGATTGGGCGGGACGAGCTCGAGCGCTTGCTCAGGGAGGGCGCCCAGGTCCAGCTTCTCGACGTCCGCGAGGGGTGGGAGCGCGAGCTGTCGTCGATCGAGCCCTCGGCCCACGTGCCCCTCGGGCGCCTGGAGACCAGCTCCGCGTCCGACCTCGCGGCCCTCGATCCCTCGGTCCCCACGGTCGTCTATTGCGCCGGCGGCGTCAGGAGCCTGCGCGGGGTCCGGATCCTGCGCGAGCGCCACGCCTTCCGGTCAGCCGTGAGCCTGCGCGGCGGGATGAAATCATGGCTCGGTTGAACGCCCCGCTCTGCGTCCTTACGATCGCCGGCTCCGACAGCGGGGGGGGCGCCGGGGTGCAGGCCGACCAGCGGACGATCCGCGCGATGGGCGGCCACGCGCTCACCGCGATCACGGCCGTCACGGCCCAGGACACAAGGAGCATCACCGCGTGGAAGCCCGTTGCGGACACGCTGATACGCGCCCAGATCGAATCGGCGCTGCGCGGGTTCAGCGTCGCCGCGGTCAAGACCGGGCTCCTGCCGGGGCCCGGCGCGGTCCGGGCCGTCTCGGGAGCCCTGGCGAGGTTTCCGGCCACGCCGCTCGTCGTCGACCCCGTGCTGTCGTCATCGAGCGGCACCCGCTTCCTCTCGGACATAGGGATCAGGGCGCTCCGGATGGAGCTTTTCCCCATCGCATCCCTCGTCACCCCGAACTGGGAGGAGGCCGCCCTGTTCACGGGGCTCCAGGTCCGCAACCACGCGCAGGCCAAGGCGGCCGCCGTCCTCCTCGCGGCGCAGTGCGGCCGACCCGTCCTGGTGAAGGGGGGCCACGGCTTCGGCAGACTCTGCCGCGACTGCCTCGCGCTGCCGAACGGGAGCACCGCGTGGTTCGAGGCCGCGCGTATCGCCACCATTAACACACATGGCACCGGCTGCGTGCTGTCCGCCGCCATCGCGTCCTGGCTCGGCCGCGGCGCGAGCCTCCCGGACGCCGTGAGGCTCGCGCAATCCTTCCTCCAGCGGGCGCTTCTTCGGGGCCGGGCGCTCGAATGGGGGGACGGGCACGGCCCCGCCTTCTACGGGGCCCGCTAGGGCCCCCGTCCGCTCCTCTTCGGGCCAACCCAAACCCCAACATGAGACGCCTGATCCTAGCCGCCGGATTCGCCCTCCTCGCAAGCGCGCTGCGCGCGGTCGACAAGGTCCCGGAATTCGAGATCACGGACACCTACGCCACCGGGCCGACCATGCTGGTGCGCGCAGGGGTCAACGGCGAGGTCAAGGAGATCTGGTCGGGAATGGACCCGGGGAGAATGCGCCACGTGCCGCTCTTCCTCGAGACCTCGATCTACGGCCGGGTGAGGAAGGGAAGCGAGTGGCTGGACCTGCGCTCGCTCGGCTACCACCACGCGGGAACCCGCCCCGGCTACATCCGCCTGCAGTCAGACGACGGGCTTGTCTCGATCGAGATCGCGTCGAGAAGGGACAAGGGGCCGGCCCCGATCTTCGTCAGGTACGCCTTCGCGGCCCAGGTGGACCTCAGGCTCGGCGCGCGGTTCAAGTATCCGGACTTCACCCAGGGCTTCCGCAGCGACGATCCCTCCGGCCTTGCGGAATTCACGACGCTCTGGAGGGGCGAGAACGCCGTGCTCACGACGACCCAGGGGCCCGTCCTCGACCTGGCAACCCTGCCCGCCGGGAGGACGCTCTCCATAGACAGGGGCGGATTCGAGAAGGAGATCGACGCCACGAGGGAGGTCGTGCTCTGCGTCGACGCCACCGAGTCGGCCCCGGCGCGCCCGGCAGGCGGCTCCTTTGTGACGGGCTGGGCGGACGTCCTCGGGGGCTACGGGGAGGACGACGCCAAGGTCGCCTCCGGCCGGATATCGCTCTGGAGCGACGACCCGAGGCTGGACCGGCTGTTCGAGCGCTCGATCGACGCCATCGAGTCCCACCAGTTCGCGTCGGGCGACGTCATGGCGGACCTGTTCTTCTACCGGGACTCCTGGCTCAGGGACGGCACCTACACGATGATCGGCCTCTCCCTCGCGGGGGACTACGACGCGGTCGGGCGCTACTTCGCCTTCTGGAACGCCCAGCGCGACTTCTCGGTGGGCGGAGAGCGCGAGGCCCAGCAGCCGGCCATCGGGATCACGGGAATGTGGTTCTACTCGCTGCTGAGCCCGAAGGGCCGGGATTTCCTCGCGACCGTCTGGCCGTATGTGAAGTTCTACGCCGACTACTACCGGGGGCGGGTCGACAGCGAGGGGATGCTGAACCTCGCGGAGGAGTGGATCTGCTTCATCCCCGCGCCCTCGACATGGCCGAACGCCGAGGTGCACAGCGGCCTTCGGGCCGCCGCGAAGATCGCTGCCGCGCTTGGACACGAGGCCGAGGCCCGGCAGTGGGCCGCGGCGGCGGACCGCCTGAGAGCCAGGTTCTCCGAGGTCGCGTACGACGCCGACAAGGGCCGGATCATCCCCATGGCCGGGCCCGCGGGCCAGTCGTTCGTCGACCCGGAATACCCCAAGGCCGAGAGCCGCAACGGCCCGCTTCGAGACGACCGCGTCGACTCGGGGATGCTGATCATCCCCCGTCTCGAGGTCTTCGGAAGGAACCAGGGGATAATCCCCGCGGACGATCCCCGCTTCGCCTCAACCCACGCCCAGATCATCCGCGACCTTGAGAATCCCGACCATTCCATATTCCGCTTCGGCCCGAACGCCTCGAGCCCCCACGCTCCCGACGGCGAGCTCGACACCTGGCCCATCAACACCGCCTGGGCGGCGCAGGACGAGTGGCTCCTCGGTAGGACCGACCTGGCGTGGCGGTACCTCCTTTCAGGAGTCGTCAACAAGCGCCTGTACGACCTGGAGGGGGGGAACTTCTACCTTCCCGAGAACTGGAACAGGAAGGGCGTGCCGGACAAGCCGCTTATTGTCTGGTCCCACGGCGACTTTGTGACGTCGGTGATGCTCCTTTTCCTGGGCTTCGACCTGGAGCCCGTGGGCGCCAACCTGGGGCTTGCGCCCAGCCTGCCCCCGGGGATGAACCACGCCAGGATCGACCGGTTCCGCTTCCGCGACTGGCACCTCAACATCGGGCTCGCCCGCAGGAGCGGCCTGGTCGAGGCCACGGTCGCCTCAGCCGACCCGCCCGCGGCCGGCCGGACGCTGGCCATCCGGCTCCCGGCCGGAAGGATCGCCACGCTCGACGCCGGAGGGGAGGTCCGGTTCACAGTGGACCCGCGGCAATACTACCTCGAGTTCGGCAGGTCCCGAAACGGCGCTGAGCGCGCGTCGATCTTCTCGAGGATCCTCGCGGGCAGGGAGCCCGCGCGGGATCCGGCGGGCATGACCCCGCAAGAGCAGGAGGACTTCATGTGCGTCCTGCAGACCGCCTACGTCCCCACGAACCGTTAGGGAGGGCCGGGTTGCGCCGGCGCGCCTCAAGGGACCTCGTAGACTTCGACGAGCGCCACTCCGGTCGTGTTGTTCACGCCGGAAACCTGCGCCGTGTATGCGCCTGCCGGCACGCTGATGACCACGGCGCTGTCGGCGCTGCCCGCCGCGAAGCTGAAGGCGCCGACCGCAGCCGCGGTGCTCGTGATCTGGGAGGGGCTTGCGCTCGTGCCCCAGCCCGTGTTGGAGGCGACCAGATTCTGCGAGGCGCCGATCACGCTCAGGCTGGGCTGGGCCAGGACCCCAGTAACGCCGAACGGCGTCAGGCTGGGTCCGTCCCCACGCACGAGCAATTCCTCGGAGCCGCTTCCCGAGACGACAAAGCCGGCGATGATGATATTGCCCCCGGTGCCGACCTGAGCCCGGGTCGAGATGTTGACCAGGCGGGTGCCGGTCGACGCCACCTCGTAGACCTCGGCCAGGGCGATTCCCGTGGTGCTGTTCACTCCGGAGACCTGGACCGTGTAGGCGCCGGCGGGCAGATTGACGATCACGGCACAGTCTGCGCTTCCGGAAGCAAACGAGAATGCGCCCACCTGCGCGGCAACGCCGGCAATCTGTGCCGGGTTTGAATTCGCGCCCCAGCCCGTATTGGAGGCGACCAGTGTTCCCGAATTGTCAAACACGCTCAGGCTCGGCCGAGCGAGGGCCCCGGAGACGCCGAACGCGGCCAGGCCGGGCCCGTCGCCGCGGATCAGGAGCGTCTCCATGCCGCTGCCTGCGATCACGAGGCCGGGGATCAGGATTGCCCCGCCCGTTCCGACCTGCGCCCGGGTTGAGATGTTAATCAGCCGGGCCGCCGACGGTCCCGGCGCCGCAACGGTGACCACGGCCGGGGAGCTCGTGACACTGGCCGAGCCGCCCGTGACGGTCACGGTGTAGCTTCCGGCGTCCGACGCCGACGCGGAGGAGACGGTGTAGGCCGGGCCCACCGCGCCCGCAATGGGCGCGCCGTTCAGGTTCCACTGGTAGGAAAGCACGCCGGGACCCGTCGCGGTCACGGAGAGCGTGAACGCCCCGCCGGGCGCGACCGCCTGGGAGGCCGGCTGCGACGTGATCTGGAGACCGGTGGACTCCGCCCGCCCCACCCTGTGGCCGTCGTACTGGTACATGGGCCAGTCCGACGCCGCGGCGCCCGCCCCGATGTCAAACGCGTAGACCTTGTGGTCGTTGCTCCCAAAATAGAGCGTCGTCCCGCTAATCACGGGCGAGGACCTTATCCAATCGTCCGAGGCGAATATGCGCACCGGCGACCCGCTTGAACTGACCGCGTACACCTTGTGGTCGTAGCACCCGATGTAGACGACGCCGTTGGCGTCGACCGCCGGGGCGCTCGCCCGCACCTGGGTGCCGAGGGAATACTTCCAGAGGAGGGCGCCGCTCGCCGTCGAGAGGGCGTACAGGTTCCCGTCGTATCCGCCGAAGTAGACGGCGCCGTTGGCGAGCGCCGGGGCGGAGGTGACGCCGTTGCCCACCGCGTACCTCCACCGCAGCCTTCCCGCTGGGTCCACCGAGTAGAAGTTCCCGCTCAGCGTCCCGAAATAGAGATTCCCGCCGGAGTCGATCGCAGCCGCAGTGTAGACCTGCTCGCCCCCTCCGGGCGTGGCGAACGCCCATTTCTGCGTGCCGCTCGGGTTGAGCGCGATCAGGGACCCGGCGTCCGTCCCGATGGTGATCGTCCCGTCGGGCGAGATCGTCGGGGCGGCATAGGAGAACCCCGGGACCGGCGCCGTCCACTTGCGCGTGCCGTCCGGGTTCAACGCGTAAAGGTTGCCGTCGTCGGCGTGGATGTAGATGGTCCCGTCCGACGCGACAGCAGGCGAGCACGAGAGCGCGTTGCTCAGCCCCGATGCGCCGGATGGCGCGGGAACCGCGAAGGTCCACTTCGACGAGCCGTCCGCGTTGAAAGCGTACACGTTGCCGTCCTCGTTGCCCGCGTAGACCGTCCCGTCCGGGGCTATCGCGGCCGACGAGGTGTCGAATCCGGCCCCGGCGGCGTGGCGCCACTTCTGGTTCCCGTTCCGGTCGAATGCGTACAGGGAATTGTCGTCGCTTCCGATGTAGATGGTCCCGTCGGGCCCGACCGCGGGCGAGCAGGTCACCGAATCGCCGGTCGTGGCCTGCCACAGCGAATCGTCAAGCGAGAGCGTGAACTCCCCGGTGTCGCGCGAGGTAACCCCGTCGACGCAGATGAGGTAGGTCGTGCCCGCGGAGGCGTTGAACGTGCAGAGGCTCTTGCTGATAACCGTCGTGGTGCCGGCAAGGGCCGAGCCCACGCCAGAGGCGACGAGCGACAGGCTGCCGATGGACGAGCCGGTGTAGACGGCGGCCTCGGGGACGAAGTCATAGCTGTACGCCGAGACCTGCTCCGTGCCGGACCTGGGCGCCGTCCAGGAGTACCAGAGCGAATGCCCTCCCGGGTTGCCGAGGATCCTCGGCTCGCCGCCCTGGAGCGTGGCATTCGGATTCGCGTCCATGATGGAAACGCTCAGGCCCGCGAGCACCCTGGGCGAGGAGGCCGAGTCGTTGTCGGGAGTCGTGTTGATGGCCAGGATCGTCTGGCCGCTCGTGGCGCCCTGACCCTGGACGTTTATCTGGTACGTCGTCCCGGCCGCGGCGTGGAAGCTCACCTGGCTGTACGACATCGTGCCGCCACCCTCCAGGGGCTCCGTCCCGAAACTGGCGCTGCCTTGGACCAGGGCCAGGGAGTCGAGCGTGCCTCCCGTGTACACGCCAAGCAGCGTCGGGTAGGTGCTTCCGCCGATGATCATCCCACCGGCGTTGCCGCTCGTGTCGATCTCCACGTTGGCGTCCTCAGGCGCCGTCCACTGCCACCAGAGGGAGTGGGATCCCGCCGCGCCGGCGATCTCCGGGGTCCCCGGCTCAAGCGCCGCCGGCGAATCCGCGTTGTTCGACCGGGTGTAGGGATCAAGGCCCACGAGCACCGTGCGGCTGGCAAAGCGCGCGTTCGGCGGCGTGCCGGCTGCCGTCGCCAGCGCGGTGGCCAGGTTGAGGCGCCCCCCGGTCTGGGCCTTGCCCGCGAGCGCGGGGATCCGGTCGGCAGAGTTGAGGATCCGGTTGATCGTCTCCCGGTACGTGTCGCCGGGGTACTGCGCCTTCAAAAGGGCTACCGCGCCCGTGACGAAGGGCGTCGCCATCGACGTGCCGCTGAGGTACCCGTAGGAGGACGCGCTCGTATTGACCGTCGAAATGATGGCGTCGCCCGGAGCGAAGATCTCGACCGACCCCGATCCGTAGTCCGTGAAGACCGCGGGGCCGTCGCGGTTGTCCGTGGCCCCGACGCTGATGATGTTGTCGAGGGGATAGTCCGCGGGGAAGAATCCCGAGATGTCATTGTTCTCCGCGCTGTTTCCAGCCCCGCACACGAAGATGATGCCCGCCTTGCCGGCGGCCTGGATCGCATCCATCTCGGCCTGTGAAAAGCTCGCGTCGCCGAAGCTCGCGTTGATGGCGCTCACCCCGTGGGCGATCGCGTACTCGATGCAGGGGAGCTCGTCGGACAACCTTCCCTCTCCCGCGCTGTCGAGGAACTTGAGCTCCATCAGCTGCACCCTCCACGCAACCCCGGAAACCCCCAGGCCATTGTTGCCCGCGGCCCCGACGATGCCCGAGACGTGCGTCCCGTGGCCCGAGCTGCTGTCGTCGGTCGGGGTTCCGGAGCGCGCCACCGCGTTGAGGCCGTTCGCGCTGTCGGTCTCCTGGATCGTTCCGGATCCGGCGGCGCTGTCGTTGAAAGCGGCGGTTGTCCCAGGGGTCGGGTTCACCCACATGTTGACGGCAAGGTCCTGGTGGGTGGTCAGGGCGCCGGAATCAAGTATCCCCACGACCACGCCGGGCGCCCCCGAGATCGTCTCCCAGCCCGCCTCGGCGCCTATGTCCGCGCCTGCGCTGCCGCCATTTGCCCCCGTGTTGTGGAGAGCCCACTGGTTCGCGAACTGCGGGTCGTTGGGAACGACCGGTGCTGCCAGGGCCCGGCGGATGTAGTCCGGCTCGACATACTCGTACCGGCCCGTCGCCCTGAGCCGGGTTACCGCAGCCTCCACACTGTCCCCCTCGGGCAGGACCAGGACCCCGACATTCCCGAATCGCGCATACCGGGCGCGCAGGCTGAGCCCTTCCGCCCCCTCCGCCCGGTCGATCATCGGAAGCATCTCCTTGCGCGGCTTGGCGAGCACGCGTCCGTCGCGGTAACCCTGGGCGAGCTCCCGGGTGCTCGGACCGCCCCCGCGGTGGACGGGCTCGGCGTCGGCGACAGCACACGCAAGGGCGGCGCACAGCAGGCACGCGCTGCGCGACAAGCCCTGTGCGCGGGTGAATCCGTTTCCAGAATGGCTCGATGGGGGCTGCAATGGGGGCGTTATCACGACACGGGACGGCCGGCCTGGTGCCATGATTTCCATGGCAGGCCGGACGCAATCTCCGGCCGGCCTCTGCCTCGCGCAAGGTTCCCCTTGGATGCCAACCTCGGCATGGCGATCATGTCTCCTGCCTAAGGACCTCGAGCGGAGGATGATCCGTCACGCCCCGGCCGGCAAGGAACCCGGTCGAAACCGCGAGCACGGAGACGATCGCAACCGCCGCTGCGATCTCCCCGGCGGGCGCCGCCGCCGGCACGTGGAATACGTAACGGGCAAGGAGCTCGTTCCCGGCGACTGCGAGAAGCCCCCCGACGATGGCCGCCTGGATCCCCAGCACGGTGTATTCAAACAGCTGTATGAGGGCCAGCTGCCGCCGCGTGGCCCCGAGGGTCCGCAGGAGCACCGTCTCTCGGATCCTCTGGTGGCGGCCGGTCAGGATCGCCCCGGCCAGCACGATCAGTCCCGTTGCCACGGTGAAGAGCGCCATGAACTGGATGGCGAACGCCACCTTCGAGAAGATCCCGTCGAGCGTCTCGACGACCAGCGCGAGGTCGATCGCGGTCACGTTCGGAAACGCATCCACCACGGACCGCTGCACCCTCGCCGACTGGGCCGGCGATCCCGCGTGCACCGCGGCGAGGTAGGTCTTCGGCGCCCCCTCGAGCACGCCCTCCGGAAAGACCACGAAGAAGTTGGGCTCGAGCCGGCGCCATTCCACGGCGCGGATGCTTCCGACCCGCGTCCGTATGGGAAGCCCCTGCACGTCCCAGTCGACCTCGTCCCCAAGGTGAAGCTGCATGTCGCGCGCAAGACCCTCCTCCACGGAGATGGGCACCAGTCCTGCCCCGGCGGCGTAGCGCCCGCTGAAGCGCCCCTCCACGACCTTCTCCGTGGCCGAGATCGCCCCCCGGAACGTCGAGCGGTACTCGCGCCGGAGCGCCCAGGCTGCGACGTGGTTGTCCTTCTCCTTCAGGATCTTCTCGACGGTCCTTCCCCGCACGGAGGTCATCTTCATCGTGACGATCGCGGCGCGCTCGGCGACCGGCGAGCCCGCGGCCGCCGCGGCCGCCTCCAACGGGCCGATCTGGTCGTCCTGGATGTCGAAGAAGATGAGGTTCGGCCTGCCCAAGGCGTCCGCGCCCCGGATCTCGCGCAGCAGCGTCGTGCGGGCGAGGTAGAGAGTGAGCACCAGAAACGTTCCCAGGCCCAGCGAGACCAGCAGGAGAACCGTCCGGTTGTTCGGCCTATGCAGGTTCGCGATTCCCTGCCGCAGGACGTACGGCAACCTTTTCGGCATGAACCGGCGGGCGGCCCAGGCAACCGCGTATCCAAGCCCCGCAAGGACGAGGAACCCAAGCCCCAGCATGCCTGCGAACCCGAGGCCGACGACCACCGATCCCGTCTGCCAGACCGCAAATCCCGCCACGGACGATGCGATCGCGGCCCCGATCGCGAGGCGCCACGGATCGGGCGAGGCCGCCGCGCGCTCGGCGACCGCCGAGCGCAGGGCCGCAAGCGGAGGCACCCTCCGGACGGATACCAACGGCAGCAGCGAGAAGAGAAGGCAGATCACGACCCCCGCCCCCGTCCCGCGAAGGAGCGCCGGCCACGAAACGAAGAAGTCCACGTCTATGGGAAGCACGCCCTTGACGAGGGCAGGCAGGGCCATCTGGACCGCCACGCCGAGCGCGCCGCCGACGCAGGCGCCGGCGAGGCCGAGGGCCACGCCCTGGGCCAGGTAGACCGAGAAGCTCTGCCTCGCGCTCGCGCCGAGGCACCGCAGGATGGCGACGGTCGAGATCTTCTCGCGGATGTAGGCGTGGAGCGCGCTCGCGACCCCTATCCCCCCTAGGATGAGCGCCACGAAGCCCACGAGGCTGAGAAACCCGTCCAGGTGCTCGACCGCCTGGCCGAGGTTGCGCTTGCGCTCGGCGACGGTCTCAAACGACAGGCGCAGCAGCGGAAATCTCGCCCTCATGTCGCGGACGACCGCGTCGGCGTCCCCGCCGGAGGGCAGCAGGACCATCGCCCTGTAGCGCGCGAGCGCCTCGGCCCCGGCCAGCCCGGTCGCGGCGAGGGCGCCCATCGGGATGTAGGCGCGGGGGGCCATCATGGCGACCCCGGGGGACTCCCCTGGCACCTTCCTCAGCGAACCAACCACCTTGAAGAGCGTCCTGCCGAGCCTGACCGGGTCGCCGGTCCTGAGGCCGAACTGCGCGAGAAGCGTCGGCTCGAGGATCACGACCGGCTCTCCCGTCCCCAGGAGCCCGGCGGCGCCGTCAGGGTCGGTCTCGAACCTTCCGTAGAACGGGAAGTCGCCCTCGACCGCGTGCACCTGGACCAGGCGGAGCCGGTTGACCGCGGGAAACGTCATCATGGACGAGAACATCTGCTCGCGAGCGATCCGGCCCCGGAGGGTCCCGAGGTAGTCGAGAACAGGAGCGGTCAGCGGGGCCGGGGACGTCACAAAGAGGTCCGCTCCAAGCAGGCCCTTCGTCTCCGAGTCGATCGCGTGCCGGACGTTCGCGCTGAACGAGCCGATCGACACGAGGGCCGCGATCCCGAGGACGACCGAGAGCGAGTAAAGGGCGAGCCGGCGGCGGGAGGCGCGGGAATCGCGCCAGGCCATGTTGAGGATGAAGCTCATGGGGCCGGTCAGGAGACCGGTCGGGTCGGCTCGTCGGACGCCACCGCGCCGTTCCTGAGGCGCAGGATGCGCTGGCAGCGGCCGGCCAGCTCGAAATTGTGCGTCACGAGCACCAGGGTCGTGCCCCGCTCGCGGTTGAGGCCGAAGATGAGCTCGACCATCGACTCCGCCGTGTCGCCGTCCAGGTTCCCGGTGGGCTCGTCGCAGAACAGGATCTTCGGGCTGTTGATGAAGGCCCGCGCAAGCGCGACGCGCTGCTGCTCCCCTCCGGAGAGCTGGACCGGATAGTGGTCGGCGCGGGCCGTGAGCCCGACGCGCTCAAGGAGCGCCCTGCCCTGCGGCTCGCACCCGCTCTCGCCGCGGAGCTCGAGCGGCACCAGCACGTTCTCGAGGGCGGTGAGGGTCGGGATCAGCTGGAAGTTCTGGAAGACGAACCCGACGGAGGCGTTGCGCACCCTCGCGCGCGAATCCTCGTCGAGGGAGTCGAGCCTCTCGCCGGCAAGCTCCACCGAGCCCCCCGTTGCGCGGTCCAGCCCGGCGCAGAGCCCGAGGAGCGTCGTCTTGCCGCTCCCGCTCGGACCCACGATCGCGATGCTCGCGCCGGCCGAAAGGTTGAAGCTCGCCTCGTGAAGGACCGTGAGGGGGCCCGCCGCGGTCGCGTAGGTCTTAGTCAGCCGGTCAACCCTCAGCATTGCGTTCGAGGACATGGGCGACACGAAACACGCGGGGCAGGCCAAGCGCAAACGGGATCAAGCGCCGCGTTGCCGGATGACGCCTTTGCTCGAAAACTCTCGAACGCCGGGCTACATTCAAGCATCTGGACTGAAAAGAGCATGGAAGAGCGCACCTTAAGATCTGCGAAGGGTCCCCGGATGGGCCGGGCGGCCCTTGCGCTGTTCCTGGCCCTCGCCTGCGCAGCGGGGAGCGGCGCGGAGCCGCCCGCCAGGCGAATCCTCATGTTCTTTGGCGACAGCCTCACGGCCGGCTACGGGCTCACCGATCCCGGCACCCAGTCCTTTCCGGCCCAGGTCCAGCGCAGGATCGACGCGGAGCGCATGCCGTGGCTCGTGATCAACGCCGGCCTCAGCGGCGAGACGAGCGCAGGGGGCCTGCGGCGCGTCGACTGGATCCTCGGCCAGAAGCCCGACGTATTCGTCCTCGAACTTGGGGCAAACGACGGGCTGCGGGGAATCCCCCCCGAGGTCACGCGGGCGAATCTGCAGGCCATAATCGACCGCGTCCGCTCGAGAAACCCCGAGGCCGCGATCGTCCTGGCTGGAATGCGGATGCCGGCAAGCATGGGGCCGGAATTCGAACAGGCATTTGCCGCAGTTTACCCGGGCCTCGCCAAAATGAACAGGCTGACCTTGATCCCCTTCCTGCTGGACGGAGTGGCAGGGCGGACCGAATTGAATCAGGCCGACGGCATCCATCCGACTGCATTAGGGGCGTCGCTGGTTGCAGATTCGGTGTGGAGGTCTATACAGCCCATACTCATCAATTTCCATTAAGATATTTTGTTTCAATAAGTTAGAATAACTTATCAACAAAATGAGTTTCCTTAATATCAGCCTTGCCGTTGCAAGTGGTTTGTATCACGATCGCTGAATGGTCCGGTTTAAAGCGTGCGCCGCCGCTGTGGTTTTCGCGATGCTCGTCTGCGGAAAGGCATCGGCGTTGATCATCTGGTCCGGAAGCGACGCCCCGGGAAACACGAACTGGTCCGATACCATCAACAATTGGGGCGTCGAGAGCTTTGGCAGTTCCGACGTGCTGACGATCGATCTCAGCCTTGGCCCCGACCAGGTGGTCTCGACCGTCGACAGTTCCTTCTCAATCAATTCGCTCCTCATTGTAGGCGCGAACGGCACCAACGGGCTTGTTTTGAACGGGGCGGGCTCGCTGGACGTGGCCTCCGGCGGGTCGCTGATGAATTCCAGCTCGAGCCCGGTGAGCGTCAGCGCGGTCATCACCGGCGCCGGCAGCGTGGTCAACAACGGTGGCGGCATCCTGACGCTTTCCGGTGACAACTCCTATTCGGGAGGGACGACGATCAGCTCGGGGACGCTCACAGTCGGCTCGAACACTGCGCTGGGCAGCGGCTCGCTCATGCTGAGTGACGGAACGAACTTCACGACAACGGGCAGCGGCCCCTTCACCATCGCCAATAGCATCACCCTTTGCG
>CAYVKH010000060.1:0-19320 GCA_964451965.1 uncultured Opitutaceae bacterium | reverse complement strand
CTAACCAACTACCGGATCCGACGTCTCCGTCTGTCACGCCTCCTGCTGAGGCAGGAGGCGCGCCGTCCGTCGCCGCGGATTATTAAGACCTTAGGCGAAAAAATGTGCCCTGTTTTTGACACGCCCAGACTCTTGCTACGGCAAGCTTCTTCTGAAGACGCGAACTTCGTACTCGAGCTTATGAACGAGCCATCGTATATTGACAACATCGGCGATCGTGGTGTTCGCGCGGTTGCCGACGCGATTCATTATATCGAAGAGAAATATGTGGCGAGCTATGCATGCCACGGGTTTGGACTCTACCTGGTGGAGTTGAAAGAAGCATCATGCCCGATCGGGATCTGCGGCTTAGTGAAGCGTGACACACTTGATTGTCCGGATCTCGGGTTTGCGTTCTTGCAAAGGTTTTGGTCAAGGGGTTTTGCGGCGGAGGCTGCGAATGCGACTCTCGATTATGCTCGCCGCAAACTGAACCTACGTTGTGTCTACGGAATTGTAACCCCGAAGAATACTCGGTCTATCCGATTGTTGGAGCGTTTGGGATTTGTTCACGTGCGTTCGTTGAAGATTCCAGGTCAGGCATTGGAGACCAATTTGTATGAGACCGACCTCAAACCCGCTTGACCAACTACCGGATCTGACGTCTCCGTCTGTCACGCGTCCTGCTGGGTCAGGACCCGCGTCATCCGTCGCCGCGGATCATTGGGACGTTCGGCAATCGAGCCAATGCCAACCGCAGTCAAGCTATCCAACGACGCATATCGACAGCACGTTGCCGCGCTGGAAAGGCGATTGGAAACGGATGAGGCATTGCGTGAGGCGGTCAGAGGGGATTTTGTGGCTGTCGGGAAGCTGACATATCACCTACTTAGGTCGCTGGGATTGGCTGATGGGCATCTCGTGGTCGATGTTGGCTGCGGTAGCGGGCGGTTGTCTGTACAACTAGCTCCCTTCAAGGCAATTAAGTATATTGGATGCGACATCGTCGAGCGCTTGATCGATTACGCTTCGAAACTCTCAAATCGGCCAGATTGGACGTTTGTCGTTACCGAGGGCCGTTGCATTCCATGTAAGAGCGAAGCGGCAGATTTTGTCTGTTTTGTCTCCGTCTTTACTCACCTGCTTCACGAGGACACTTTCAGATATTTCCGCGAGACGGCCCGCGTATTGAAATCGGGCAGGCGCCTTGTGTTTTCGTTTCTCGAATTTCGAGTCCCGATACACTGGTGCACACTTATCTCCACCGTGGACAACGCTGCTCCAGGGCAACATTTGAATCAGTTCATAGATCGGGACGCGATTTCATCATGGGCTGCGCACTCGGGTCTCGAGATTGTGAGCATATTCGGCGGTGATGAGCTACATTTTCCAATACCGGAGGAAATCCGTTGGGACAACGGGGCGGTAATGGGGTCATTTGGAACTATCGGGCAGTCTGTGGCAGTGCTAAGAAAACCTTGATGCCGAACCAGCTACCGCATCCGACGTCTCCGTCTGTCACACCTCCTGCTGGGGCAGGACGAGCGCCATCCGTCGCCGCGGATCATTAGGACGTTCGGCCAACCACCAACGAAACTCACTCCCCATTACGACGACGCATTACGCAGCTTGTCCCACCGAGATTGTCGAGGCGCCCGTCAGTGTCGTGTGGAAGATGCTCACCAACATTTCCGGCTGGGGCAGTTTCTTTGACGTTCGCGTCACCAGCGTCGAACCGCCTGGGCCGGCGGCCAAAGGCCAGCGCATGCTCGGTGAGTCGGGCCCACGCTGGCTGCATCTTGGTGTCTCCTTTGCATATACGCTCATCGACGTGACGCATTACAAGCTTGAGATGGAGGCGAGGCTGCCAATTGGCATTACGGTTCACGAGGCGATGGACTGCGTTCCGCTTGAGGACGGGCGATGTCGAGTCAACTTCCATTGCAATTTCGGTTTCCCAGGCGGTTGGCGAGGTCGGCTCGCGCGCGTCCTGCTCAGCCGCGGATTGAAGGAAGGCCCTGCTGATTCACTGTTGCGGTTGAAGCGCGCCGCCGAACAAGAACATTGCGGTCGGAAGGCGAAAATGGGGGAATCGTAGATAAGAAATGCCGAACCAGCTATCGGAACCTACGCTAGCCTCTGGAACGTCTCCTGCGGGGAAGGAGACGCGCCATCGCTGGCGCGGATCATTTGGGCGCCGGCCCAGCGAAGGATATGGCCGCCAACCAAACCCACGGGCGCTTTGAAGACGTCGTCAGTGGTGCGGGGCCCAAGCTTCGCCCGCTTTGCAGGGCGCTGCGGGACCTGATTGGGTCGCTCGACGCCGACTTTGTCGAGGTGGTGTGGCCCAGGCAGAAGATTGCCAGCTTTGGCGTGGGACCCAGGAAGATGAGCGAGCATTACGCGTATATATCGGTACAAGGTTCCTATGTTAACCTCGGTTTCTACCACGGAGCCTCCCTTCGCGACCCGAGCAGCCTTCTGGAGGGGACGGGAAAGAGCTTGCGCCATGTCAAGATTCGCGACGCTTCGAGCGTGCGGAATGCGGCCCTTGCGGCGCTGTTGCGGGAGGCAATCGATGACCGTGAACGCCGCAATCAAAATGCCTGACCGGCAGCTGAGGTGGGCCGCACCGGCCCCCGGTTTTGTCCCAGGTCCATAGCGCCCGGGACAGGGGAAGGCACGACGGCTCGAGCTCCGGCTTCCGACCCGTTCCTTCCCAGTCGTTGCCGGGGATGCCCATCCGCGGGTGTTCGCCGGTGAAGGCGCCGAATCGATTTGTCGACCGAGTGATCGATGCTAGCGTGGAAACCTCCCAAATGCTAAAGAAGACCATCCTGTTTGCGCTCTGCACGGGAGCCGCCTGCCCCGCCGCCGAGCGCGCGACGTATGACTCGGCCGGAAGGCTGACCTCGCTCATCTCCAACGGGGTGGAGCTGCCGGTGCACGGCGAGTTCGTGGTCAGGTTCACGGGCGCGCCCGGCGTCTCCGCGCAGCCGAACGACCAGCGCTCGCCGATAGCGCGCGAGGGGCTGAAGCAGAAATGGGAGGGAAGCGTCCCCTTCCCCAACGGCAGCCAGGCCCAGCTGTCCGTGGCGTGGAACGAGTCCGAGGCGGGCGTCGCCCTCGATGGCTCCGTCACCTCCAGGTCCCCGTTCCCCGGAAGGGCGTTCCGGTTCCCGCTGGACGTGGAGTCCGTCGACTACGTCATCGACCTGCCGCGCGCCTCGTTCGCCGGCTGGCGCATCGAGCCGTCGGGCCCGCCGCTCCCCGAAACAAGGCCGGCGGACACGAAATTCTTCGAGGGAACCACCCCGGCCGTCTCGTTCGCGGACGCGCAGGGCAACTGGAGGCTCTCGATCGCACTCGATCAGCCGCGGAGTGTCTCGGTGACCGATGTCTGGGATTCTTCGGGACGGTACTACCGCGTGCGGATCGGGGTGCTGTCGGGCCCGTGGATGATGGGGGACACCCTGAAGCTCGGCCTCGTCCTGAAGCTCGCGGGGGAGCCCGGCCACTGCGTCGCCAACCTGTCCGTGGAGCCGGCCGCGGGCCTCTACCCCTTCGACGGGTTCGGGGGCAACTACCGCGTCTACGTCGAGACGCCCGTCGTCGACTACACCCTGAGGAACCTCCAGCTGTCCTGGGCGCGCATCGAGTTCAAGGCCGTCGCCTGGGATCGCGACCGCAGGGCGGCCGCGCCGAGCCCCCAGCTGACGCGCGACTTCGAGCTGATGCAGCGGGTGCAGAAGATGGGCGTCCCGTGGGTGCTGAGCCTCTGGTTCCTGCCGGAGCGCTACTACACGGATCCCAACCAGAAGCCGTTCGGCGCCTTCGCCCGCCAGATCGCGCCGGAGCGCTGGCCGGAATTCCTCGACCTGCTGGGCAGCTACCTCGTCTACCTGAAGGGGCATTACGGGGCGGAGCCCGACCTGTTCTCGTTCAACGAGTCCGACTTGGGCGTGAACGTCGGCTTCACGGCCGAGACCCACCGCGACGAGATCAAGCGCGTCGGCGCGCACTTGGCGTCGCTGGGGCTCAAGACGAGGATGCTCCTCGGCGACACGGCCAACCCCCGCGACTCCCACAAGTTCGTGCTGGCGGCCGCGGCCGACCCCGAGGCGATGCGCTACGTGGGCGCGGTCTCGGTCCACAGCTGGGGGGGCGGCACGCCGGAGCAGTACGAGGCGTGGGCCGATGTCGGCAAGTGGCTCAACCTGCCGCTGCTCGTGGCCGAGGCCGGCGTCGACCCGGGGGCCTTCAAGAACGCGATGTACGACAGCTATGCCTACGGCCTCAGGGAGGCCTCCCAGTTCCAGGACCTGCTGCGCTACGCGAGGCCGCAGGCCCTCATCTACTGGCAGTTCACGGACGACTACGGGCTGGTCCATGTCGGGCCCGACGGCGCGATCGAGCCGACGGCACGGTTCTGGCTCATGAAGCAGTTCGTCAACCTTTCGCCGACCAAGGGCGAGGTCGTCAGGACCTCGAGCGACCGGCCCGACGTGCAGATAAGCGCGTTCGCCGGGAAGGACGCGCTGGTCGTGCATGTCCTCAACCTGGGGCCCGGCTGCGACGCCTCCCTTTCTGGCCTTCCGGGCGGGTCCTGGCGGACGGTGACCACCACGGAGTCCTCAGGCTACCAGGAGTCCCATGTGAGGTCTGACGGCGGAAGCGCCGCGCTGAAGATCAGCCTTCCGGCCCGCAGCCTGACGACGCTTGTCCGGGAATAGATTGCCCCTGATCGCGAGCCTCGCGGCCAGGGGATTTGCAGGTCGTGTCTCCCGCTCTGCGCCAATGGCCTGCGCAGGCAGAGAGAGCGGGCGCGGGCGACGCGAACGCGCGCAGGGTCCGCCGGCGCGGATGACCGGCTCTCCTCGCGGCCGATTAGCTCCTGAACCGTAGCCGGCGCACCCGGGCGCGGCGGGGGCACGGGCAACGGGCTGGAATCTGCGGGTGCCAGGCCGGGTCCCGGGGCGCTGAAAAAAGCGTGGTGTAGAGGCCATATTGGTTCAGCACCTCTTATCGACTCCATCAGAGTGTCTTCAGTCGCCCTAGCCGGTGAGGACAATTCTCTGGACGGATCGCGCGCGAACCGCGGGCGATCCGCAGCGGAAGACCAAGAAAAGAAAAACATGAAGGCATTCCTAACGACAGCGGGATTAGTTTACGTGCTGCTTCTCTGCGGCACCTCGCGCGCGCAGACCAACACCCCCGCCGGCACGCAGGCGCTCAATTCCGTCACCTCGGGCACCAACAACACGGGCGTCGGCTACCAGGCGCTCTTCGACAACACGACCGGCAACAACAACACGGGCGTCGGCAGCCAGACGCTCTATTCCAACACGACCGGCATAACCAACGTGGCCATTGGCAATTTTGCTGGGTACTACCTGACCACGGGCAGCAACAACATTGACATCGGCAACACCGGCGTTGCGGCGGAAGCCAACACGATCCGCATCGGCGTGTCGGCGACCCAGACTGCGACGTATATCGCGGGCATCTTTGGCGCCACGGCATCAGGTGGCGCTGCCGTCTTAGTCGATTCCAACGGCCACCTCGGCACCCTGACCTCCTCTCGGCGCTACAAGCAGGATATTCAGGACATGGGCTCGACCAGCGAGGCGATTCTCGCGCTTCGTCCGGTCACGTTCCGCTACAAGCCCGAGATCGACCCTGCCTGCACGCCCCAATTCGGGCTCATTGCCGAGGAGGTCGAAAAGGTTTCACCCGATTTGGTTGTGCACGATGCGAAGCACCAAGTGTACACGGTCCGCTACGAGGCCGTGAATGCCATGCTCCTCAATGAGTTTCGGAAGCAATACGAGCGGGTGCAGAATCAGGAGAAGACCATTGCCGAACAGCAGGCCGCGATCGCCGCGCAAAGGGAGCAGATCGCGGCTCTCGTCCTTTCGCAGAGGGAGGCTGCGCAGCGCAGCGAGATCGCGGCGCTCAAGGTCAGGCTCGAGGCGCTGGAAAAGGCGGAGGCAAAGAAATAACCGCGCCTTCCTGGCGTTTCAGGATTCGGGCCCGCCGCGCCCACAGCCCCGGCCTTTGCATTTTACATTGCCCTTCGGAACGAGGCTCTGAGTCTCTTGGCCGATGCCGCGCACCTCGAGGCGAACGTCCGTCTTCACCGAGTCCCTGATCCGCGAGATGACGCGGGTGGCGCTGCGGCACGGCGCCATCAACCTCTCCCAGGGATTTCCGGACTTTGATCCTCCCCCCGCCCTCGTGCAGGCGGGAAAGGACGCGATGGACGCCGGCCGCCACCAGTACGCGATCACCTGGGGCGCGCCCGAGCTCCGGAAGGCCCTTGCGGCCAAGATCCAGCGCTTCACCGGCCTCCCCGTGGACGATGCAAGCGAGCTCGTCGTCACCTGCGGCGCCACCGAGGCGATGATGGTCGCCATGATGACCGTGTGCGACCCGGGCGACAAGGTCGGCCTCTTCTCGCCGTTCTACGAGAACTACTCGGCCGACGCGATCCTCTGCGGCGCCCTGCCCGTCCTCGTCCCTTTGCATCCCCCGGACTATCGGTTCGACCCGGCGGAGCTGCGCCGCGCGTTCGCGGGCGGCCTGAAGGCCTTCGTGCTCTGCAACCCCTCGAATCCCTGCGGCCGGGTGTTCACGCGCGCTGAGCTCGAGGTGATCGCCTCGGCCGCCGAGGAGTTCGACGTGTTCGTACTCACGGACGAGGTCTACGAGCACATCGTCTTCCCGCCGCACCGCCACACGTACTTCTCCACCCTGCCGGGAATGGCGGGGCGCACCCTCACGTGCTCCTCCCTCTCGAAGACCTTCTCCATCACGGGCTGGCGCCTCGGCTACGTGCACGCGGCCCCGGAGATCATCGCCCAGGCGCGCAAGGTGCACGACTTCCTGACGGTCGGGGCCGCTGCGCCGCTCCAGCACGCGGTCGTGACGGCGCTCGGCTTTCCCGGCAGCTACTACGAGGAGCTCGCCGCGGTCTATGCGCGCTCGCGCGATGTCCTGCTGGGCTACCTTGACCAGACCGGCCTCTCCTACACCCCTCCCGAGGGGGCCTACTTCGTCATGGTCGACATCTCCCCCCTCGGATGGGAAAGCGACGTCGAGTTCTCCCACTGGATGGCCCGGGAGATCGGGGTCGCCCCCGTGCCCGGTTCAAGCTTCTTCGCCCCCGGGGAGAACCGCTACATCCGGCTCAATTTCGCGAAAAAACCCGAGACCCTTCACGCCGCCGGGGAGCGCCTGCTGCGGCTCAAGAGGTAGCCTCCCCCGGGGGCCGCGCGACCGCCGGCGCTTTGGAAACGCATGGACGCTCCGAAGCTTGCAAACGCCCCGTAGAATCGGATGATTTCGCCACGGATCCCGCAAACCCTTGGCAGCTCGACGCGTTGGGCACGAGGCGTCCGTCTCCGGTTCCTTTCGCGCCCAGAGGCCCGTTTCCAATCCGCTCCCATAACCCATGGCTCAATACGGCTACTTCGACGACACCCACCGCGAGTTCGTGATCACGCGCCCGGACACCCCGCTTCCGTGGCTCAACATGCTCGGCCAGGACGATTTCTTC
Organism: uncultured Opitutaceae bacterium; assembly: GCA_964451965.1. GTDB lineage: Bacteria > Verrucomicrobiota > Verrucomicrobiia > Opitutales > Opitutaceae > Palsa-1447. The sequence goes on along the minus strand of CAYVKH010000060.1, from coordinate 11,783 downwards.
GGCCTGTGCACCCAGACGGCGGGCGGCTACTCGTTCTGGAAGGACGCCCGGCTGCGGCGCCTCACGCGGTACCGGTACAACAGCAACCCGATGGATAACGACGGGCGGTTCCTGTACATCAAGCAGGGCAAGAGCGTCTGGAATCCCGGATGGAAGCCGGTGCGCACGCCGCTCGACGCGTTCGAGTGCCGGCATGGGCTGGGCTACACCCGCATCAGGGGGCGCAAGGCCGGCGTCGAGGTGGAGCAGCTCATCTTCATCCCGCCCGACGAGAACGTGGAGATCTGGAAGGTCACCGTCCGCAACGCCTCGAGGAAGACGCAGAAGCTTTCGCTATTCTCCTTCGTCGAGTTCTGCTTTTTCGAGGCGCTCAACGACATGACCAACTACCAGCGCACCTACTCGATCGGCGAGGTCGAGGTGGAAGGCGCGGCCATCTACCACAAGACGGAGTACCGGGAGCGCCGGAACCACTACACGCTCTTCGGGTGCACGCGTCCGGTCGCGGGCTTCGACACCTCGCGCGACGCGTTCGTGGGCGTCCACAACGGCCTGCACGACCCCCAGGCCGTCCTCGCGGGCCGGTGCACGAACAGCCACGCCCACGGGTGGAACCCCATCGGCGCGCACCAGGTCGACCTCACCCTCAAGCCCGGGAAGTCCGAGACCTTCGCCTTCGTGCTCGCCTACGTCGAGCAGGGCGACCTCGCGAAGTTCGACGCCCCCTTCGTCATGAACAAGGCGAGGGGCCGCGAGGTCCTGAAGAAATACTCCGACATCGCGGTTGTCGACGCGGCCTTCTCGGCGCTCCAGCGGCGCTGGCTTGACCTCCTGTCGACCTACCAGGCCACGCAGGTCCCGAACAAGCACCTGCAGCGCACGGTCAACATCTGGAACCAGGTCCAGTGCATGGCCACCTTCAACCTGTCCCGATCGACGTCGGGCTACGAGACCGGCATCGGCCGCGGGATGGGTTACCGAGACTCGAACCAGGACATCCTCGGCTTCGTGCACCTGCTGCCGGCGCGCGCGCGCCAGCGCATCCTCGACATCGCCTCGACGCAGCTCTCCGACGGCACCTGCTTCCACCAGTACCAGCCCCTGACGAAGAAGGGCAACGCCGACATCGGCGGCGGATTCAACGACGACCCCCTCTGGCTGATCCTCTCGACGTGCGCCTACATCCGCGAGACGGGCGACAGGGCGATCCTGGGCGAGCCGTGCGGGTACGCCGACGTGCCCGGATCGCGGGACACGCTCCTGCACCACATCGAGACGTCGATCGCCTTCACGCTCAGGAACCGGGGCCCGCACGGGCTCCCCCTCATCGGCCACGCCGACTGGAACGACTGCCTCAACCTGAACTGCTTCTCGAAGGAGCCGAACGAGTCGTTCCAGGTGACCGGTGACATCGCGGGCTCAAAGGCCGAGTCGGTGATGATCGCAGGCCTCTTCCTCTACGCCACCCGGGAGCTCGCCGGCCTGTACCGGTTTCTCGGCAGGGCGGGCGACGCCGCCCGACAGGACGGCCATTACGCCGACATGCTCAAGACGGTCGAGGAGCAGGCCTGGGACGGGGCCTGGTACACGAGGGCCTTCGACGCCGAGAGCCGGCCCGTGGGCTCAAAGAGCTGCGACGAGGGCAAGATCTTCATCGAGAGCCAGGCCTGGTGCGTCATGGGCGGAGCCGGCGCGGGCAACGGCCGCGCGAGAAAGGCCCTCGAGTCGGTCGAAAAGCACCTCTACAGCCCCGGGCTCGGCTGCGCCCTGCAGTGGCCGCCGTACTCGACGTACAGGCTCGAGCTGGGCGAGGTGTCGAGCTACCCGCCGGGTTACAAGGAGAACGCCGGCGTCTTCACGCACAACAATACGTGGATCCACATCGGCTGGACGCTTCTCGGGGACGGCAGGCGCGCGCTCGAGTACTACCTGAGCATCTGCCCCTCGGCGAAGAAGGACCACGATGTGTACCGCTCCGAGCCCTACGTCTACTCCCAGATGACGGCGAGCCAGTTCTCGCCCACCCCCGGCGAGGGCAAGAACTCGTGGCTCACCGGCACCGCCGCCTGGTCGTTCGTGGTGGGCAGCCAGTACATACTCGGCATCCGTCCGGAGTTTGACGGCCTCCGGGTCGACCCCTGCATCCCCGCGACCTGGAAGGGCTTCACGGTCCAGCGCAGGTTCCGCGGCGTCACGTACACGATCACGGTCCGCAACCCGAGGGGAGAATCCAAGGGCGTGAAGACATTGCTCGTGGACGGGCGCCGGGTTGCCGGCGACGTGGTCCCCCTTCCGACCGACGGTCGCACGGAGGTTAAGGTCGAGGCCACGCTCGGGGCCTGACCCGCATGCCTACCGCCTCGCCTTCAGGGCAATCCTGAGGTTGCGCACGCTGAAGGTGATCGGCCGGCGGTCGCCGCCCCCCGGGGAAACGGCGGGGCGGTCGCTCTGGAAGAGAAGGAGGGTGTCTCCCGGCGCAAGCTCGATCCCGGTGATTCTCGCCTCGTTGTCCGCACCGGGCCTGACCACGGCGCTCCAGACGACCTTTCCGCCTATGGTGAGGGTGGCTCCCCGCAGGTCCCCGGTTGCAAGCCCGAAGCTCACGTCCGCCGTGACCGCGAACGGCTGCGGATTTCGGATCGTGACCGTGCTGTCACCCCTGCTCCAGCGGAAGGAATCCCGGCCCTCCTTCTCGGGCAGCCACCAGTTGCCCGGGCCATAGGAGGCTTCGACCCCAAGCCCTTCCGCCGGATTGAACGAGAGCTCCCTGGGGCCCTCGACGACGAAACACTCCCCGCCCCATCCGGGCGGCCTCAGCAGGTCCGTCGACGCGACGGCGCCCAGGTTGCCTGCCAACAGCAGGACGGGCCACCAGGCCCCGCGCGGGACAAGGATGTTGAATGCGAGCGTCATCGGAAGCAGCACGCGGGCCGCCGCCGAGGGATGGTTCTCCCAGACCGCGTCGCCGAGGAAGAGCAGGAGCGCCGCGTAGCTTGCCCCCACGCGCCACCAGGGATCCCTCCAGCGGATCCGGAACGCGAAAAAACAGAATTGCGCGAGGAGGCCGACGAGCACGAGGGCGTCGAACTTGGCCTGAGAGGCATACGGGTATCCCTCCGCCACGAGGGTCGAGACCGTGTCCACGAGCTTGTCGCGCAGCCCGACAAGCACACCCGCGAAATTTCTGTGTCCGATGTCGTCACCCTGCCCGACCCGCAGCCTGAGGAAGGCAATCCAGAGCGCGAGGGGCAGGAGGATCGCCGCGACCTGGGCCAGCCAGCGGGCCCACGAACGGGCGTTGCGGGACTCGGGCAGCCCCAGCGCCGACCCGCAGAGCACGGTCGTGTCCCTGCCGAGGCCCGCCGCCCCCAGGACAAGGGCGCCCAGCCAGGGGCGCCTGGACTCTATCAGCGCCATCGCCGCAGCGATAAGGAGGAGGCCCGGGCCGTCGAGGAGCGAGCGCACCACGCTGAAGACGAGGCCGAACGAGAACAGAACCGCCGCCCACCGGAAGACGTTCCCCCATGAGGTTGGCGGGAGCCACCGCAGGATCAGGGCGGCCAGGGCGAACCAGCACACCACGTTCTGCAGCGCGAAGACGCCCATCACGCGCGCCGGATCGCCGCCCCCTATCGCCCAGGCCGTCCATTCGAAGAGGATCCGCCGGGCGCGGTACGAAAGACGGTCGACCGCAGCCTGCAGCACCGGATCTGTCGGCCGCGGGCGCATCGCGATCTGCACATACCACTGGGCGTCGTAGCCCGAGGACCCCGGCAGCTCGTAGTGGTCCGCCGCCTTGAGCTCGGGCAGGAATCGGGCGTGCTCCCTCGACCCGAATGCGATCAGGTAGGTGAAGCCCTTTCCCGGGATGTAGAAGCGCGCCACGCTCCAGGCGAAGAGCGCGACGACGAGCGCGCACGCGAGCCACCGAAGCGCAAGGGCACATCCGCGGAGAACGGGTAGAGGTCCGGACACCAGTCGGTGACAATCCACCGTTGCCTTGCGCCGCGCAAGAGCGGATCCCCCGGGGACCGGGCGGTCAGAAGTCGTGGATCACCCTCGGGGGAAAGGCCGCCCGGAGCGCATTGAGCACGGCGAGGACGTCGATGACCTCCTGGCTGATCGCCCCGTTCACGGGGCTCAGGTGGCCGGTGGCCGCGAAGACCATCCCGATGACGCTGAGCGCCATCCCGCCGACCGCGCTCTGGAGGGCGATGGACCGCATCCGGCGGCTGATGTGCATGAACTCGTCCACCTTCCCGAGGGAATTGTCCATGACGACGACGCCCGCCGCCTTTGCGGTCACGTCGCTGTTCTGCCCGATGGCCATGCCGACCGTGGCCGCCATCATGGCCGGGGCGTCGTTGATCCCGTCGCCGACGAAGAGCGTCCTTGCGGCGGCGGTCTCCGCGCGGACGATGGCGAGCTTCTCCTCGGGGCTCTTCTGGGCGTGGATCTCGGTGATGCCGACCTGGGCCGCGAGATAGCGGGCCTCCGACTCGCGGTCCCCCGACACGATCATCACGCGTTTGAACTCGTGCTTCGGGCCAAGGTGGCCGACGAAGGAGCGGCTCTCCGCGCGGGGCTCGTCCCGGAAGCGCAGGAGCGCCGCATGGCGCCCGTCGATCGCCACCACGCACTCGAGGCCCTCGGCGGCCGCGGGGAGAAGGTCGACGCCCGCGACGCCCCGCGCCAGGGCCATGCCCCGGCTGGTGATCTGCACCTGCCGGCCCGACACGGACCCGCGCAGGCCGTCGCCGGGCGTCTCGCTGACGTTGGTCACCTCGGGGTACTGGAGCCCCTCGCCGGCCGCGGCCGCCAGGACCGCCCGGGCGAGCGGGTGCTTCGAGTAGCGCTCCAGGCTCGCCACGAGGGCCAGCACCTCGGCCTTCGCGAAGCCGGGGGCGACGAGCTGCTCCGCAAGCTTCGGCTCGCCGTAGGTGAGCGTCCCGGTCTTGTCGAAGATCGCCGTCCGGCACGTCGCGATCTGCTCGAGCACGACGGGGCTTTTGATGATGATGGCGCGCCGCGCGCAGAGCGAGATCGAGCCGATGATCGCGATCGGGATCGCAAGGAGGAGCGGGCACGGCGTCGCGATCACGAGCACCGCGAGGAACCGGACCGACTCGCCGCTGGCCAGCCAGGCCAGGATCGCAACGGCCAGCGCCACGGGGGTGTAGATGGCCCCGAGCTTGTCGCCCAGGCGCCGCAGCGTCGGCCGCTTCGCCTCGGACTCGCGCATGACCTCCATGATCTTCGCGTAGCGCGAGTCGGCCGCGCGCTGGGTTGTCCGGATGGTGAGCGCCGCGTCGCCGTTGACGGCGCCCGAGATCACCAGGGAGCCGTGGGTCTTGGTGATCTGGAACGGCTCGCCGGTCAGGTAGGACTCGTCCATCACCCCGCGACCCTCGACCACCACGCCGTCCGCGGGGCAGATCTCGTGCGGATACACCACGAGCGTGTCGCCCACCTCGATCTGGGCGAGGGCCACGTCCGTTGTCGCACCCTCGCGCCTGCGGTGGCCGACCGAGGGCATCCTCTCGGCCAGCGCGGCCAGCACCGAGGAGGCGCTGCGCAGGGCGTAGCCCTCCAGCGCCTCGCCCCCCGAGAGCATCAGGACAATGATCGATCCGGCCAGGTATTGGCCGAGGAGGGCCGCCGTGACGATCGAGATGCCCCCCAGGAGATCCGAGCCGAACTCCCGGCGCGCGACCTTCCTGAGGAGGCCGTAGAGGAGGGGCGCCCCCCCCAGCGCGAGCGTCGCCAGCAGTGGGGCGTTGTAGGCCCGGGGACCCGTGTGGAGGCCGAACCGGAGCGCCAGGTGCAGGAGTATGGCCGCCACCGAGAGCGCGGCGATGGCCGCGGTCCCGCGGCTCACGGCGCCGGGCTGCGGGCCCGCTCGCGGATCGGGCGTCATCGCGGGCCTTTCGCGGAGCCCATCCCGACGGTGACGATGGCGAGCGAGGTCAGGGAGCTGGCCGGCATCAGGACGGCCGCCACGAGGGGGTTCACCCTGCCGGCGGCGGCGAAACCGGCGGCGGTGATGTTGTAGGCGATCGAGAACGCGATGATGGCCGACTGGACCCGCCGGTGGGTCCGGTCGGTGGAGAGCAGGTCGCGGATGCCCCCGATGCCCCGGCGCAGGTAGTAGAAGTCGGCCTTGCTCTCGAGGACGCCGCGGTGGATCACCGGCGTGCCGCGGCAGAGCGCCCGGTCGAAGGCCAGGCTGTCGTTGGCGCCGTCTCCCAGCATGAGGGCGCTGTGCGGCGCATGGTTCTCGATCCAGATGGACTTCTGCTCGGGCGAGAGCTCGCCCAACGCGTGGGCCGGCGGCAGGCCGAGCTCGATCGCAAGGGACTCCACCTTCTCCCTGCGGTCGCCGCTCAGGACGTAGATCCCGTAGCCCCGCCTGGCCAGCTCCGCGAGCTCCGCCGCGACTCCCGGGCGGACCGAATCGGCGAACCGGAAACGCGCGACCGGCCTGCGGTCATGGGCCAGCACCGTCTCCGGCCCCGGCGGCCCCGAATCGCGCCACCCCGCGCGGCCGAGGCTCCACGGCCCCTGCCAGACCCCGGAGCCCACCTCCTCCCCCATCTCGCCGGCGAGCGCCGCCGGCGACCCGCGGGCGAGGAGGCTCTCGTGCAGGCACCGCCCGATCGGATGGGGGTTGCCCTGGACGAGGGTGAAGAGCGCCTGGCGCTCCCGCGCCCCCAGGGCGCCCAGGGATTCCGGGTTGGCCAGCACGGGGGTTTCTAGGGTCAGGGTGCCCGTCTTGTCGAAGATGATCATGCGCACGCGGCCCAGCTTCGACCACAGGTCGTTCTCGCGGACAAAGACGCCGCGCCTGCGCATCATGCCCGTGGCGATCTCGTCGGCGAGGGGCAGCGCGAGCCCGATGGCGCACGGGCACGCGACAACCAGGACGGCGATCGCCGCCGCCCCGGTCCGCTCCGGGTCGTGGGTCGCCCGCCACCAGCCGAGGCCCGCGAGGGCGGCCGTCGCGATGATCCCGACCACGTAGCCCCGGATGACCCGCTCCATGAGGAGATGCCGGAAGCCGGCCCTCTCCGCGGGCGCCAGCAGCTGCGCGAGGAGCGAGCGGCTCCAGGGCTGCAGGGCCCGCAGCCGCGCGTCCGCCAGGTCGAGGTTGACGGCGCCCGCCGGCACGTGGTGGCCCGCGCCGATCACCCTCGCGTCGGCCTCGCCGTTTATGGACGCCAGGGAGAAGGCCGCGGCCGAATCCTCAAGGCGGGCCTCCACCGGGACGGTCCCGCCCGAGGCGATGAGCATCACCTGCCCGCTCTCCAGCCGCTCCCTCGGCACGGCGCCGCCCGAGGCGAGCCGGATCCGCGAAGGCACGGGCTGCTGGCGCAGGAGGCGCTGGCGGTTCCGCTCGACCGCGGAGACCTGCGCCCAGCGCCCGACGAGCATCAGCAGGATGAAGGTCGCGACAAAATCCGGGTAGAAGAGCCGGCCCATCCCGAGCAGCCACCCGCACAGGGACGCCGCGTAGGCGCCGACGATCCCCATCGCTATCGGCAGGTCGATGTGCATCACCCCGGTGCGCAGCGCGCGGACGGCGCGCGCGATGAAGTAGGTGCCGCCGACCAGGACGCTCAGCGTGGCGAACGCGAGCGAAAGGAGGCGGAAGAGCCCCGCGAACTCGAAGTCGGGGCGCATCCCGAAATAGGCCGGGAGCGCGAAGAGCATCACGTTGAGCGCGAAGGCCGTGCAGAGCCCGATGCGCCTCACCATGTCCGTGCTCTCGAGCTCGGCGGGCGCCTCGCCGGCGGGACCGAGAAGGTAGCCGAACGCCTGGAGCCTGCACGCCCACGCGGCCGCGTCGAACACGCCCCCGATCCAGCGCACCCTGGCCGTCCCGAGCTGGGCGTTCACCACGATGTCGCGGGCCCCCGCCTCCTGCTGGAACAGGCGCTCGATCAGCCAGACGCAGCCCGCGCACGAGACGCCCTGGATGTCGAGCATGAGCTCGGGAGGCCGGTCGCCGCAGGCGCTCTCGGCGTCCCTCTGCGCCTCGCGCAGCCACGAGTAGTCGCGCGGCTGGAAGACGGCCGCGTCGGCCGGGACGGTGACCGGATCCTTGATGCGGTAGAAGGCGCCGAGGCCGTGCTCGTGCACCAGCCGGTGGACGTAGGCGCACCCGCTGCAGCAGAAGCCCGGCTCGCCATGGCGCGGGTCGGCGATCGGGGCTCCGCAGTGCCTGCAGGCGGCGGCGCTGCGCGGGGCGGGCCTCTGTGCCTCCTCTAGAAGCATACCATGGACGCCGCGTCGGGGCCGCCGCCGCCGAGCGTGCCCCGCAGGCGCCACGCCGCGACCACCGCGGCGAGCAGCGCGAGCCCGATCCGGATGCGGCCATTCCAGCGCGGCGAGAGCCGGCCCTGCAGCCGGCCGAGCTGCGTCTGGGCAACCCAGAGCAGCGGCACCGTGCCGAGGCCGAAGGCGAGCATGAATTCCGCGCCGCGCGCGACCGAACCCGAAAGGAGCGCGAGGGCGAGCAGGAAGTAGAGCGGCCCGCAGGGCAGGAGCGGCGTGGCGAGCCCGAGCGCGGCGGAGGCGGCGGCCGGCGGGTACCCGCGAAGGCGCCCCGGGATCCCCAGGTAGGCGCGCCCGAGAAGAGGGACCCTGGGCCAGTGGAGGTCCCACCGCATCGCGAGGCCGACAAAGAACAGCACGCCGAGCCAAGGCAGCCACCTGAGGGCAGAGGCCGAGACCATGGCAAGGGGCATCCGGCCCAGGCCGCCGGCCAGCGCCCCGAGCGCGGTGTAGCTGGCCATGCGCGCCACCTGATAGGCCGTGGCCGCGGTGGACGCGTCCCCCTGCTCCCGGCGGACCGGCAGGACGGCGCAGGCCAGCGGCCCGCACATCCCGGCGCAGTGGAGGCTCGTCACCAGGCCTGCGATGAAGGCGGCCGCGGGGGAGCTGATGCTCGCGTATTCCATGGTCAGGGCCCTGGCGGGGTCGCCAGGGGCACGTCGGCCACGGGGTGGCGGGAGGCGATCTCAAGCCACGCCGTCCAGGCCACGGCATGGAGGACCAGGGCCGCGGCGACCCACCACCAGACGCGGGGCTGAAGCGCCCTAGGGATGCTGCGGGCCGGCTTCATGGGACTCAGGGGCGCCCTGCGGCGCGGCCGCGGGGCCGGACTCGGGGCCGAGGAACTCCATCGCCCGGCTGAGCCTCAGCGATCCGGTCGGGTCGCGGGCCTCGACCTCGAACGTGAAGGCCCGGATGCTCAGGCTGCGCGGCTCCTGCACGATGAGGGGCCGCACCTCCTCGCCCATCGGCGCGATCTCGACCGGCGCCTCAATGCCCCGCACCACGGCGGCGGCCGGCAGGCCCCGGACGGACAGGGTCAGGGAGACCTTCTCCGGGCGCTTGTTCACCAGCCGGACGAGGAACTGGTTGCGGACGCTCTCGCCGTCCAGGTAATAGGGCGCGCCGATCATCCGCGTGGCCGTCAGGACGGCGGGCCGGATCCCCGCAAGGCTCCAGCCCGCGACGGACGCCCCGGCGAGCAGCAGGATCCCGTAGACCACCATCCGGGGCCGGATCCAGCGCCTCGGCCGCCCCGCAAGGCCGGCGAGCGAGTCGTACCGCACGAGGCCGGGCCTGCGCCCCATCCGCGCCATCACCTCGTCGCAGGCGTCGATGCAGGCGGCACAGGCGATGCATTCGAGCTGCTGCCCCTGCCGGATGTCTATGCCCGTCGGGCAGACGCTGACGCAGCGGTCGCAGGCGACGCAGTCGCCCACGCCGGGAACGTCGGGCCTGCCGCGCGGCTCGCCGCGCGCGCCGTCGTATCCGACCACCAGCGTGTGGTCGTCGGTCAGCGCCGACTGGAGGCGCCCGTAGGGGCATATCACGATGCAGAGCTGCTCGCGGAACCACGCGAAGTTGAAATAGACCGCCCCGGTGGCCGCGGCGATGAAGACGAAGGTGCCCCAGTTCTTCGTCGGGGCGTCGCGCACCATGGCCCAGACCGAGGGAATCGAGACGAAGTACGCGAGGAACAGGTGGGCGATCGCGGCGGCGAGCAGAACGTAGACCGCATGCTTGGCCGCCCGGCGCAGGACCTTTGAGGCCGTCCACGGGGCCCGGGCCAGGAGCCGGCGCTCCACCGCGTCCCCCTCGATCCAGCGCTCGACCCGCCGGTACACATGGTCGAGGAACACGGTCTGCGGGCAGGCCCAGCCGCACCAGACGCGCCCGAGGAGCGCGGTCACGAAGAAGAGGCCGAAGCCGACGCCGCTGATGAGGAAGAAGAGGAGCCAGAGGTCCTGCGCGGCCAGGGTGAGCCCGAAAAGGTGGAAGCGCCGCTGGGCGACGTCCAGGAACACGGCCGGGTATCCGCCCACCTTTATCCAGGGCAGCAGGAGGTAGACCGCGATCAGGGCAAGCGCCACCAGGCGCCTCGCGCGGGCGAAGCGGCCCGAGGAATCGGCGGGATAAAGGAACCTGCGCGAACCATCCTCACGGATGGTGGTGACCGCGTCGCGCACCGGCTTGAAGGGCGAGTTGGTCTGCATCCTTTACTTGGCCGGGGCGGGGCTCGCTGCGTCGAAGACGATCGGCTCGCCCTCCCGGTGGTGGCTGAGCACGTAGGCCACCGCCTCGGTGATCCTCTTCGCCCCGAGCACGGGGCCCCATGTGGGCATCCCCTTGGCGGGGACGCCGTCGGTGACGGTGTGGTAGAGGTCGGTCGGATTGCCGCCGTGGATCCAGGCCTGGTCGGTGAGGTCCGGGCCGATGGCGGCGGGGCTCTCGCTCTTTCCCCGGAGGCTCTGCAGGTGGCACGCGACGCAGTTGGCGGCGAAGGTCTGCCGGCCGGCGTCGACGAAGACCGGGTTCCTGCTCATCGCCCAGAGGCTCTTGTCGTCGATCCTGGCCGTGGCGGTCGCCGCCAGCCTCGCGGCCTCCACGCGCGTCATGGCGATCTCGACGCTCCCGGCTCCCTCCGGGGCCACCCGGAACCATTCGTAGTAGGCCCAGTAGCCCACCCAGAAGAGGATGGCGCCGTAGAGCGTGAACAGCCACCAGTTCGGCAGGCGGTTGTTGAACTCCCGGATGCCGTCGTAGACGTGGGGGCGCACGTCCGGTTCAGTGGGGCGAGGGTTCGGATCTGCGCTCATGCTGGCTGGCAGGGGTTTCGGTTTCGAAGGGAAGATTGGCGAAGCGCTCCGCCTGGGCCCGGCGCATCCGCAGCGCGCGCCAGGCGACGGCCGCGTAGATCGACGCCGCGACGCTGAAGGCGGCGATCGTGTAGAGCGCCGCCGAGTCGTCCAGGATGAGGCGTTGGAACATGGAGGGGGTCAGTCGTTGAGCCGCGGGGCTCGCTCGGCCGGCCGCTGCTGCACGGGCTCGTACCTGCCGAGCTCCTGCAGGTACGCGATGAGGGCGATGACCTGCCTGTCCGGCGCAACGGTGGCGCCGGCCGCCCGCAGGTCGGCCGCGATGCCCGCCGCCTGCGCCCTCGCGTTCGCGAGCACCGCGGCGTCGCTCAACGCGGGATACGGGACGCCGAGAGAGCGCATCACGGCGACCCTCTTCGGCAGGCTCGGGAGGTCGGTCGGGTCGCTCAGCAGCCACTGGAAATTCGGCATGTTCGAGCCCGCGGAGACGGACCGGGGGTCCTCGAGGTGCCGCAGGTGCCAGATGTTCGGGTACTTGCCGCCGATGCGGGCGAGGTCCGGGCCGTTTCGCTTCGACCCCCACTGGAACGGGTGGTCGTAGATCGACTCGCCGAGGCGCGAGTAGTCGCCGTA
>CAYVKH010000059.1:2899-19590 GCA_964451965.1 uncultured Opitutaceae bacterium | reverse complement strand
AGCACCTGATGAGGCAGGCCGAGATGACCGACCTGTCGCCGAAGGCGATGGACGCGATGCGCCACCTCGTGGGAAGCCTGGACGACCGCGGCTTCCTGACGGTCAGGACCGCCGACGTGGCGCTGCAGACCGGGCTGCCGCTCGAGTCGGTCCAGGAGGCCGTGGCGGCCATCAAGAGCTTCGAGCCCGCGGGCATCGGCTCGGAGGGCCTTGCGGAGTGCCTCCTCGCGCAGCTGGCGGCGAAGGGCCGCTCCGACTCCCTGGCCTCGCGCATCATCCGCGACCATTTTGAGCTCCTGACGAGGCGCAGGATCCCGGAACTATCGCGGAAGCTGGGAGCGGCGTCGGACGACATCCAGGGCGCGATCGAGGAGATTGGGAAGCTGGATCCGGCGCCGGGCAGGCAGTTTGCCGAGGACCAGAACCGGGTGGTCGTGCCCGACGTCGTCGTCGAGCATGACGGCAACGAGTGGAAGATTCACCTGAACAACGACTACATCCCGCGCCTCAGGATATCGAGCACCTACCGCGAGCTCATTGCGAAGGGCTCCCTCAGCAAGGGCGAGCGCGACTACCTGAAGGACCGGATGCGCTCGGGCAAGTTCCTGATCGATTCGATCGAGCAGCGCCAGAGGACGATAGAGCGCATCACGCGCGAGATCCTGAAGGCCCAGATGCCCTTCTTTGAGCACGGCGTGTCGCAGCTGAAGCCGCTCACGATGACGCAGATCGCGGACGTCGTGGGCGTCCACGAGACCACCGTCAGCCGGGCCATCGCCAACAAGTACATCCGCACGCCGCACGGCGTCTTCGAGTTCAAGTACTTCTTCACGCCCGGATACCAGAACGACAGCGGGGCGTCCGTATCGAACACGAGCGTCAAGGAGATGATCGCCGACCTCATCGCCGGCGAGAACAAGGGGGCCCCCTTCAGCGACCAGGAGCTCGTGACGAAGCTCCAGGAGAAGGGGATCAACATAGCCCGCCGCACCGTTGCCAAGTACCGCGAGGAGCTCGGCATCCTTCCGAGCAACCTGAGGCGGGACTACAAGTAGGCGCCCGGGTCGATCCGCAGCGCGCCCCCCGAAAAGCGCGCGGCGTCCGCGGCGTCGATCCACGCCGCAAAGGCTATCATCGCGGCGTTGTCGCCGCTGTGGCGCGGCTCCGCGGCGACGAAGGCCGCTCCTGCGCGGCGCGCGCTCGCGTCCAAGGTTGATCGAAGCTCCCGGTTGACGGCGACCCCTCCCGACACGCCCACGCTCCGGTAGCGCCCGAGGGCGAGCGCAGCCGCGGTCTTCGCCGAGAGCGCGTCGACCACGGCCGCCTGGTAGCTGGCGCAGAGGTCGCCGAGCGAGGCGCGGACCGCCTGCTCGGGCATCGCCTGGATGCGGTAGCGCAGGCTCGTCTTCAGCCCCGAGAAGCTGAAGTCCAGCTCCCCCTGCCTTCCGATCCCGCGCGGGAAGTCGAACGCGTCGGGGCGTCCCCCTCCTGCCAGCCTCTCTATGGCGGGGCCGCCCGGGTAGCCTATGCCGAGGAGCTTGGCGCCCTTGTCGAGGGCTTCCCCGGCGGCGTCGTCGCGGGTGGAGGAGATCCTCTGGATCACCTGCTCCTCGGAGATTGAGAAGAGGATCGTGTTGCCCCCCGAGACGATGAGCCCCAGGTGTGGCAGGAGCTCGGAGAGCCTAACGCGGAAGCCGGCGGGGGACTGCGCATGGATGGGGATGAACGGCGACCACGCGTGCGCCCGCAGGTGATTCACGCCGACAATCGGGAGGCGAAGGGCGCGGGCCACGGAGTTCGCGGCCGCCGTCCCCACGGCCAGGCAGGCCGCGAGCCCGGGTCCCCGGGTGACGGCCACGCTTGAAATGCTGCTCCACGCAGCGCTTTCCCTCACCCGCGCGAGAAGCGGCCCGAAATGCCTGAGGTGCTCCCGGGTGGCTATGTCGGGCACGACGCCCCCGTGCTCGGAATGGAGGTCGATCTGGCTGTGGACCCACTCGCACGCGATGCCGGCGCCAGGGTCGAAGACCGCGATCGCCGACTCGTCGCAGGAGCTTTCGAAGGCGAGGATCACTTGCTTACCAGCCGGGCGGCCCTCAGCACGTCGAGCGCGGCGTCGAGCTGGCGGTCCTCGATTGGGGTGAACTCGAAGCGCTCCTGGAAGTCCGCGGGATCGGTGATGTCGGGCCTCGAGGCCTGCCGCTCGATCTTCCGGTCCTCCTCCGGGGTCATGACGACCTCGACGTGCGGCGACACGCCGCTTGCGTTGATCATGACGCCGCTCGGTGTGAAGTAATGCGCCGTTGTCAGCCGGAGCCCCTCGCCGTTCTTGAGCTTGAAGATCGTCTGCACGGATCCCTTGCCGTAGGACCGCTCGCCCACCACGACGGCGCGCCCGGCGTCCTTGAGCGCGCCGGCGACGATCTCGGCGGCGCTCGCGGTGTCGCCGTTGATCAGCACGGCCACGGGGATCTTCAGGGGATCGCCCTCAGTCTCCGAGAGGTAATTCTCCTGGTCGGCGGGCCTGCGGCCCTTGGTGTACACGATGAGTTCGCCCTTCTTGAAGAAGGGCTCGGCGACGTCGACCGCGGCGTCGAGGAGCCCACCCGGGTTGTTCCGCAGGTCGATGACAAGGCTGTCGATCCCCTTCTTGAGAAGCTGGTTGAGCGCCTCGCCGAACTGCTCCCCGGTGTGGTCGGAGAACTCGCGGATCTGGATGTAGCCCGTGGCGCCTTCGATCACGCGAGCTCCCCTGACGCTCACGACCTTGATCACCTCCCGCACCAGGTCCAGGTCCAGGCGCGTGCCGTCGCTGGGGCGAAGCAGGCCGATCCTGACGTGCGTCCGCGGCTTTCCCCGCAGCTTGTCCACGACCTTGCCCATCGGGACGCCGTGGGCGACCGGCTTCCCGTCGATGCTGGTGATCTGGTCGCCCAGCCGTATCCCGGCCCTGTCCCCTGGCGATCCCGGAATCGGCGCGACCACACAGAAGGCGCCCTTGTGCATCTCCACCTCGACCCCTATCCCGCCGTATTCCCCATCGAGGTCCTCCTCCAGCTCCTGGTTGTCCTTCGACTCGAGGTATTCCGAGTGGGGATCAAGCGAGTCGACCATCCCGTGCATGGACAGGCGGGCGAGGGTCTCATAGCCTGCGGCGCCCGGGTCCACGTAGTTCTCGTTGACGGTCTTCATGACCTCGCGGACGTAATCCGACGAGCGGTTGAGATCGCGGCTCGAAAAGAGGGACCAGGCGCCCGCAAGCCTGACCGAGCCCGCACAGGCCGCGAATCCCGCGGCGGCGGCGGCGGCGAGGATGAGAATCCGTTTGAACATCAATCGAAGTGTGTCCATCGGCTGTCGGTTGTAAATGAAGCCTTCGCCTGAATACCCCGCCGGACCCGCGATTCTGGAGGCCCTGCGCCTCCGGGCGCGGGGGAAGCAGGCGCTCAGCTTCGACGAATTCATGGACGTCGCTCTCTACGACCCCGTCCTAGGCTACTACCGCAAGGACGGCCCGAGGGTCGGGTACGGAGCCGGGACCGACTTCCTGACCGCGACCGCCTCGGCGCCGCTCTTTGGCCGGCTGGTGACCGCGGCCTGCGTCCGGCTGCTGGGCCCGGCGGCTCCCGCGCAATTCGAATTCGTCGAGGTGGGGGCCGAGCCCGGGGCGGGCATCCTGAGGGGCAATCCCCACCCTTTCCGGTCGGCCAGGACCCTCGGCATCGGAGAGCCGCTGCGGATAGAGGGCCCCTGCATCGTCTTCTCGAACGAGTTGTTCGACGCGCAGCCCTTCCGCAGGCTGCGCTTCAGGGCCGGCGAGTGGAGGGAGACGGGCGTCTCCCTGGGGTCCGGGGGCCTGGCGGAGGTCGAGATCGACGCCGTCCTTCCCGCAGCCGTGCCACTGCCCCGGAGCGCGCCGGAAGGCTACATGATCGACGCCCCGTTCGCGGCGGCCGCGCTGGCCCGGACCATCGCGAGCCAGCCCTGGCATGGCCTTTTCATCGCCTTCGACTACGGAAAATCCTGGGAGGAGCTCGCCTACGGCACTCCGCTTGGCACGGCGAGGGCCTACCGAAGCCATTCGCAGGGAAACGACCTGCTGGCCTATCCGGGCGGACAGGACCTCACCTGCCACGTCTGCTGGGACTGGCTAAGGGAGGCCCTTTCGGGATGCGGGTTCGCGGATCCCCGGGTGGACTCGCAGGAGGCCTTCTTCACGCGGCACGCCGCGAACTTCATCGAGGCGCTCACGGCGTCGGAGGCCGGAAAGTTGAGCCGCGAGAAGCTCTCGCTCCTGCAGCTGCTCCACCCCGCCCACATGGGCCAGCGATTCCAGGTCCTCTGGGGGCTCCGGCCCGCGCAGGGTCTTGCCCGGACGTAAATTCCCCTTGCCTACGAATCGAGCGGACCGCTAACGTCTTCCTTTTAACTCCTTCCACCATGACCAAAATCTGCGTAATCACAGGTCGTCGCCCCGTCAAAGGGAACATCATCAACCGCAAGGGCCAGACCAAGAAGAGTGGCGGTATCGGCACCCACGTCACGAGCATCACGAAGCGCAAATTCCGGCCCAATCTCCAGAAGGTTCGCATTCGCATGGCCAACGGCGGCACAAAGAGGGTCTGGGTCTCGGTCAAGGCCCTGAAGGCGGGCCTTGTCCAGAAGGCCTGATTCGGAAAGCCGGCGGCCGCCGGCGCAATTACACCGTATCCTATTGCGGGATATCGGGTTATAGCTAAGGATCTGGTTTCCAGATACACAGCCGATTGGGCAAGCGCCGCGAAGAGAGCCCCGATCGCTCGCCACGGCCGCAGGGCCCCCTCGCACGGGCGCAGCCGGAGCGTCTTTTGACCGTTGGATCGCGGCGCGTCACCGGGGCGGTGCCAGCGGATGGATTTCTCCCGACCACATCTTGTAGGCGATCGAATCCGAGGGCCTGGGTATCCTGCCCATGTCGAATCCGCGGGCCGCGACATAGTCGTAGCCGTAGTGATAGGAGGCCCAGAGAAGCGGATAGGAGAACACGCCCCTGGCGGTCAGGGCCTGCTTGATCCGGACCATGCCGTCCAGTCCGACGGCGAGGTTCATGCGCCAGTCCCATACCGCGGTCTCGTAGGGCAGACTTGAGAACGCCCTCCACGCCCGGGGCTTTATCTGCAGGAGGCCACGGTTCTCGCCCCTCTTCGCGCGGGGGTTGAAATTCGACTCGAGCTTGACGAGGGCGTAGGCGAACAGCGGGTCGATCTTCCGGGCCGCCGCCATCGGCTGGAGCGCGTCCCATATCGCGCGCCTTGCGCCGAGCGTGCTCGGAAACTCGCCCGGGGTATTGTCGGGTCGCGGGGCACACCCCGAAAGGGCGAGCGCAAGCGCGGCGAGCGCGCGGCTCAGACCGCGCGGAACACAACGGCGGCGTTCTGGCCGCCGAACCCAAGGTTGTTGCTGAGGACCGTGCGCACCTTCACCCGGCGGGCGGCGTTCGGGACATAGTCCAGGTCGCAGTCCGGATCGGGCTCCTCGAGGTTCATGGTCGGCGGGAGAACGCCCTGTTCGATGGTCTTCACGCATACTACGGACTCAATTCCACCAGCGGCCCCCAGCAAATGGCCAGTCATGGACTTTGTCGAGCTGACCGGAAGCTTGCGGGCATGGTCTCCGAAGACCTTCTTGATGGCGAGGGTCTCGAACTTGTCGTTGTACGGCGTCGAGGTCCCGTGCGCGTTGATGTAGTCCACGTCGCCCGGATTCACGCCCGCGCTCTCCAGGGCCCGCCGCATCGCCATCGACAGGCCCTTGCCGTCGGGGTCCGGCTGCGTGATGTGGTACGCGTCGCATGTGGCGGCGTAGCCGGCCAGCTCGCAATAGATGCGGGCGCCCCGGGCGCGTGCATGCTCGAGGGACTCGATTACCAGGATCCCCGCCCCCTCGCCCATGATGAATCCGTCGCGGCTCTTGTCGAAGGGCCTGCTCGCCGCCTTCGGGTTGTCGTTTCGCGTGCTCATCGCCTTCATCGAGCAGAACGAGGCATAGGCGAAGGGGGTGATCGCGGCCTCGCTTCCGCCGGCCACCATCACGTCCGCGTCGCCGCGGCGGATGGCATGGGCGGCCTCGCCGAGCGAATGCGTTCCCGTGGCGCACGCCGAGACCATCCCGAAGTTGGGGCCCCGGGCGCCAAGCTCTATTGCCACCAAGCCGGAGCACATGTTGCCGATGAGCGAAGGAATCGTGAAGGGCGAGACCTTGCGTGGGCCCCGCTCGAAGAGGACCCGGAGCTGGGTCTCATATGTATGCATTCCACCGATACCGGATCCGATGATGACGCCCACCCGATCCCCGTCCTCCCTCGACATGTCAATCCCCGAGTCGGCGACCGCCTGCTTCGCCGCCACAAAGCCAAAATGGGTGTACCGGTCGTTGCGCCGGGCCTCCTTGGGGTCCATGAACTGGTTCACGTCCCAGTCGCGGACCTCGGCCCCGATCTGGCATGCGAAATTCGAAGGATCGAACAGGGTCACCCGGTCGACACCGATCTTCCCCGCGACCAGCCCGGACCAGAACGAGGCGACGTCGTGCCCGATCGAGGTGACGATGCCCAACCCGGTCACGACAACGTGCCGCTGTGGCGTCCCTTTGTTCATAGACTAAAAGGGCGTCCCTTAAGCGGATCTCCAGCTTGGGAAAGCGCGAAGCGCCAGAATGCAGCCAACGGCGGTTCAGCCTTGGCCGGCTTTGCTTTTGATGTAGTCGGTGACTTGTCCGACGGTTTGGAGTTTTTCGGCGTCGGACTCGGGGATCTCTCCCTTGATCTCGTCCTTGAACTCCTCCTCAAAGGCCATGATCAACTCCACGGTGTCGAGCGAATCAGCGCCCAGATCATCAAGGAAGGAGGCATTGGGTGTGATCTGCTCCTCATTGACGTTGAGCTGATTCACAATGATCTCCTTAACGCGCTGTTCTATGGTTTTTTGGTCAGCCATTTGGTGGTAATCCGAGTCTCCGCAGGCTTCACATTGCCATGCCGCCGTCAACGGTAAAAACTTGGCCGGTAATATACCCGGCCTCTTCGGAACAGAGATAGGCGCACATATTTGCAATATCGGCGGCCTCGCCGAAGCGCCTTAGCGGCACGACTTCCAGGATCTTGGCTGCAAGTTCGGGCTTATTGACGAATTCCGCGGTCATGTCGGTCTTGATGAAGCCCGGGGCGACGGCGTTGACCGTCACGCTGCGCGAGGCGAATTCCCGCGCAAGGGACTTGGTGAGGCCGATCATCCCCGCCTTGGCCGCCGAGTAGTTGGCCTGGCCGGCATTGCCCATGAGGCCGCTCACGGAGGTGATGTTGACGACCCGTCCCCAGCGGGCGCGGGTCATGGGGCGCGCCAGGTGCTTTGTCCAATGAAAGCAACTGGTTAGGTTGGTCGCGATGACGTCGTTCCAGTCGGCGTCGCTCATCCGGAAAAGGAGCCCATCCCGGGTGATGCCGGCGTTGTTGACCAGGATGTCGATCACGGGGATCTCGGCCAGGAGGGCCTCGGCCGCCTTGGCGATTGCCGCACCGTCGGAAACGTCGACCGCCAGCGCCCTGGCCTTGCCGCCCCCCTGGGTTATCGCGGCGGCGGCCGCGCCGCATGAATCAGCCGACTTGGACACGCAGATCACCGTCACGCCGTTCTTGGCAAGCGTTTCTGCAATTGCTTTGCCTATACCGCGGCCTGCGCCGGTCACAAGGGCCGTCCTGTTGTTGAATGTCAGCATCGTGTTTGGTTGGTTTCTCGCGCGCCGCGGCTTCCCATCTCCATAAGCTTAACTTGGCCAGCGGCCTCCAGACCCGCCGTCCCCCGCCCTGCGATCTCTGGCACCGAAGGGAAGGACATCGACATCCATTGCCATCGACCCCGCCGCCGCAAACGCAAAAACGAGCCCCGCGACGCGGGCATGAGACGGATCATTCCTTGTATGGGCCGGGGTCACGACGCGGACGGGCATCAAAATAGGCCGGCAGTAAAGAGGTTACGCCGCGCAGCTTGCAAGCCGCATCAATCGAAGCAGATTCTCCGGATGAACGAGCAAGGCCTGGAACTAACCGGCTTTCACCACCTGACCGCTGTGACGGCCCATGCGCCGCAGAACCTCGGGTTCTACACCGGGGTCCTCGGGCTGCGCCTGGTGAAGAAGACCGTCAACCAGGACGACGTTTCGGCGTACCATCTCTTCTACGCGGACGGCATGGCGAGCCCGGGCACGGACATCACTTTCTTTGACTGGCCGGCCGCGCCCGAGAGGCGCGGCACGAGGAGCGTTGTCCAGACGGGACTGCGGGTCGCCGGTCAGGACAGCCTGAGGTGGTGGAAGGCCCGCTTTGAGGAGAGGGGTGTCCAGCACGATGGCGTTGTCGAGCGGGATGGGCGCTGGGCGCTCGATTTTACCGACCCGGAGGGCCAGCGCCTGAGCCTCGTCGACGACGGGCAGCTCGGCGAAGCCCACCCTTGGGAGAAGAGTTCCGTCCCGGCGGGACACCAGATCCGCGGCCTGGGTCCCATCCGGATGAGCGTGCCCGAGATAAAGGCCACGGACCGGGTCCTGACGGCGGTCATGGGGATGGCCCCCGTTCGAACCTACGCGCTGCCGGGCGCAAGGGGCACGGAGGTGCACGTCTATCGAATGGGCGGAGAGGGGCCCGCGGCCGAACTGCACGTGGCGGTCGAACCCCGGGCGGCGCCGGCCCGCCTGGGCGCGGGAGGGGTCCATCACGTGGCGTTTCGTACGCCCAGTGACGAACAATATGAGCGCTGGGCGGAGCGCCTGGTCCGGATGGGAATGCCCACGAGCGGCCCCGTGGACCGCTATTATTTCAGGAGCCTCTATTTCCGGGAGCCGGGGGGAATCCTCTTTGAGATCGCCACGGACGGCCCGGGCTTCGCGACGGATGAAGGGCTGGAGAGCCTCGGCCAGCGTCTGGCGCTTCCGCCGTTCCTGGAACCCCGCCGCCGCGAGATCGAGGGCGGGCTCAAGCCTCTTGCCATCTGATCTGGGATTGGCGCTAGGCCTGCTCCGGCCGCACCCTTTTTAGGGCGTCAACCCGCTCAAAATCGCCGTCTGCGTGGACGAGGGTGGCCGAGTAATGCAAGGCGGTCGCGGCTATCCATGTGTCGTTCTCCCCCAGTCTCTGGCCCTTGCGCCGCTGGGTCTTGTCCAACTCGGCAGCCCGGTAGGCGATGGCTTCGGAGACAGGCAATTTTCTCAGTTTTTGCAGGAACACCCGAATCGCAGCCTCGTTCCTGCCTGTTGCCAATTCTCCAACCGTAACCGTGCTGCAGGCCACGTCTTCGCCCTTGTGGCGCCCGAGATAGGCGCGGACGGGACCAATCCTCGAATCGGCCAGCTCGCTCTCGAGCTCGATCAAGGCGCTTGTGTCAAACAGCAGCATTGCGCTTGCGCCGAGCCTGCGAATCGCGCGGCTTGCGCTGATCGGCCTTGAGGCGCTCGCGTTCCTCGGGCGTGAAGACCCCGCGCCCTTCCAGGGGAGCAAGCGACTGAACCCACTCCTCGACACACTTTGCCGGCTGATTTTCGAGCAGCCGGTTCAGGACGTCGCTGTAGCTCTCGCCTTTGGACTTGGCCATCCGGAGTCTCCTGGCCACATCATGCCTCAAAGTTAGGGTTGTGTACGGCATGCATTCATAATGCATTATGCAGTTATCGTGTCAAGGGCGTGGACCTGCCGGGTCGGCCTGGGCGAGGGCCTTTCCGTTTGCCATGTCTATGCGTCCTTGTAAGCCTGTCCGTTCATCGTGGACGATCACAACGAGCAGCACGGATCGGGCGGGGGCACTGTCCGCCTCCAGAAGTTCATGGCCGACGCGGGCATCTGCTCGCGCAGGGCCGCCGAGGCCCTGATTGCGCGGGGCGAGGTCTGGGTGAACGGAAAGATGGCGGTGGCGGGGCTCAAGGTGACGCCCGGGGCCGACAAGGTGACGGTCGGCGGCAAGCACGTCCGGACGCAGCCGCAGCCCCGGATAACCCTTGCGGTCAACAAACCGCGGGGCCTCGTCTGCTCGAACGACGACCCGCACAACGCCGACACGGTGTTCATGCTCCTGCCCCGGCAGTACTCCAGGTTCCGGTTCTTCTGCGCGGGCCGGCTCGACAAGGACAGCGAGGGCCTGGTGATCCTGACCACGGACGGGGACCTCGCGCACCGCCTGATGCATCCCTCGAGCGAGGTGATCAAGCGTTACCACGTGACGCTCAAGCAGCCCTACCCCGCCACCCGGCTTCCCAGGCTCGTAAGCGGCCTCACGTTCGACGGGGAGCGGCTCAAGGTTGAGCGGGCCGCCATCATAAACCCCAGGGCAGACGGCACGGGGCAGGACCTCGACGTCCACATGCACCACGGCAAGAAGCGGGAGATCCGGCTCCTCTTCTCGGCGCTCGGCTACACGGTCCAGCGCCTGCGCCGCTACCAGATCGGCGCCATCCGGCTCAAGGGAATCCCGTTGCGCGGCGCGAAACAACTTGCTTCAAAGGAGATCGAACTGCTTTTCAAATCGCCCAGGACCCCGGACGCCCAGTTGCAGGCGACCGCTCCAAGGGCCCCAACCATCCATGAAGATTAAATCAACCCTTGCGGTCGCGGGCCTCGCCTGGTGCGCCGCGCTCGATGCGGCGACGCTCAGCGTCGCCACGGCCGTGCAGAGCCAGCCCGATCCGTCCTCGGCCGTGATCACCGTGCTCAAGGCGGGCTCCGAGCAGCCGGTGGCGTCGGACAAGGTAGGCCCGGCGCCGGCCGGCTGGCTGGCGGTCGACGTCGCGGGCCCGTTCGAGGGTTACGTCAAGAACAAGGACCTTACGAAGCAGCTGGATGTGGAGCCCGGCGCAAACATCTATCTCGCCCCAAAGGACGGCGGCGCGGTCCTTGCCGTGTTTGAGAAGGGAGACAAGGCGGAGATCACCGGGTTGCACGGCGGGTGGACCCAGGTGCGCCTCGAGAAGGCGCTTGTCGGCTATATCCAGGCCAGCCCCGCGGCCCCGGCCCCCGCCGCGGTCTCGGCGCCGCCCACGCCGGCTGCCCCCGCGCCGGCGGCTCCGTCGGGCCCGCAGTCCGGCGCCCCCGCGGCAGGCGGGGAGCAGAGCGGCGCCCTTTCGAAGCTGTTCGAGGGCACGCTCGCCACGACCCGGACGCTGCTTTCGCCGAAGCGCCCCTACGACTGGCAGCTCGCCGACACGGACGGCAAGCGCATCGCCTATGTCGACCTCACCAAGCTCCTTCTCACCGACCAGATCGAGAACTACGCCGGCCATGCGGTGGTCGTCCTCGGCTCGCTCAAGCCCGTCAAGGACGCCGACGACCTCGTGATCGAGGTCGAGGCCCTGCGTCTTAAATAGATGGAGGTCATCGATGGCAACAGGATCGCCTCCGAGATCGTTGCAGAGCTGAAGGCGGAGGTTTCCGGGCTCAAGGGAAGGAGGCCGTGCATCGCGCTGGTGCGCGTCGGCGACGATCCCGCCTCGGTCTCCTACGTCAAGAAGAAGGGACAGACGGCTGCCGAGATCGGGATCGAGAGCCGCATCCTCCTTCCCCCGGTCACGATCACGCAGGAGGCGCTGGAAAGCCTGATCGACAGCCTCAATGCGGACAAGGGCGTCGATGGGGTCCTTGTCCAGTCGCCGCTTCCGGACGGCCTCGATGAGCGGGCCGTCTTCCGGAGGATCGCCCCGGAGAAGGATGTCGACGGCTTCAGCCCCATCAACCTGGGCAAGCTTGCGCAGGAGGACGAAACGGGGTTTTCCGCATGCACGCCCGCGGGAATCATGGAGCTGCTCGCCCGCAGCTCGGTGAAGCTCGAGGGCAAGCACGTCGTGGTCCTCGGGCGCTCGCTCATCGTCGGCAAGCCCGCCGCCCTCCTTGCGGTCCAGAAGAAGGCGGGCGCGAACGCCACCGTCACCATCTGCCACTCGAAGACGGCCAATCTCTCGTCGGTCACCCGCCAGGCCGACGTCCTGATAGCGGCCATCGGCCGCCCGGAATTCGTCACGGCGGACATGGTGAAGCCAGGCGTGGTCGTGATCGATGTCGGGATCAACAGGGTGGCCGATCCCTCGAGAAAGACGGGATACCGCCTCGTGGGCGACGTGCACTTCGCGTCGGTCGCCCCCCTGGCCTCCAAGATAACGCCGGTGCCCGGCGGCGTCGGTCCCATGACGGTCGCCATGCTTATGAAGAACACCGTCAAAGCCTTCCGGCTCCGCACGGGAGGCTAAGCGGGCGCGCGTGAGCTTGCGCCCGCGCCCGTTGGCCCCATTCTCGACCCTTAGAAGAGCCCCATGTCCAGCGAACGAATACTGGTGGTTGATGACCAGCCGATCAACGTCCAGCTCCTGAAGCGAAAGCTGGAGCGCGGGGGACTCCTGGTTTCGACGGCGAACAACGGGCTGGAGGCTCTCGAGCAGGTCAAGGCGCACAAGCCCGACCTGATCCTCCTCGACCTGATGATGCCCGACATGGACGGGCTCGAGGTTTGCCAGCGCCTGCAGGCGAGCAGCGACACGCGCTCGATCCCGGTGATATTCGTGACAGCCCGCACGACGAAGGAGAGCAAGCTCGAGGGGCTGGCCGTCGGAGCGGTCGACTACATCACGAAGCCGATCGACCTGGACGAGACCGTCGCCCGGGTCCAGACGCAGCTGCGGTTCGCAACCATAAACCGCGAGAACCTCGAGCTTCAGCGCCGGCTGGAGGAATCGCGGCGCGCCGCGACGATCGGCGCGGTGGCCCAGGGCATCGCCCACAATCTCAACAACCTCCTCGGCGTTGTCATCGGCTACCTTGACCTCGTCAAGAGCGGCTACGACAAGCCCGCGACGGTCAAGAAGAACGCGCAGAACGTCGACGACGCGGTCCAGCGGATCGTGGCCATCGTCCGGCAGCTGAGCACCCTCGTCGTGAAGACGCGGCCCGACCTGGCCCGCGTGGCCCTGCCCCGCCTTCTCGATGGGGGCATCCGGAGGTTCCACTCGGACTACAAGGTCTCGGCGAGCGTGGTGGTCGAGAACACCGTCGCCGACCTGGAGATCGACACGAACATCGAGACGTTCGAGGAGGTCCTCTCCAAGCTTCTCATCAACGCCTGGGAATCCTACCCGGAGGGGACCGCGCCCGACCGCAGGACGATCTCGATCCACGCGCGCGTGGTCGACAGGCCCAGGGGCGAGAAGATGCTCGAGCTGCGCGTCGACGACAGCGGGGCCGGGATCAACGAGGAGATCCGCGACCGGATGTTCGAGCCGTTCGTGAGCTCGAAGCGCACGGTCGGCGTGGGGATGGGCCTGACCGTCGCGCGCCACTCCCTGCGCAGCCTTGGCGGGGACGTGACGCTTTCCTCGAGGCCAGGAGGCGGCGCGAGCGCCGTCCTCCTTCATCCGGTGCGCGACCCGAGACACAGGGACAAGTCGCTGGACGACGAATAGGCCGTTTGGGCTGACCCCATGGACGAGATCGCCTTTCTTGGAGCAGGATCGATGGCGGCCGCAATGGTCGAGGGCCTGGTCGCAAAGGGGACGTACGTCCCCGGGAAGATCATCTGCATGGGGGGAACCGGCGCGAGCGGCCCGGCCCTCTCAAAGCGCACGGGCATCCGGCTTGCGCGCTCGCACGAGGAGCTCCTCGCCGGCGCGGACACGCTCGTCGTCGCCTTCAAGCCGCAGAACCTCGCGGGCGTCGAGCCGCGGCTGGGCGCGCTCGCGGCCGGCCGCCTGGTCGTATCGGTGCTCGCCGGCAAGAAGATCGATGCCCTCTCCCTCGCCTTCCCGAAGGCCCGCAACGTCGTCCGAAGCATGCCGAACACGCCCGGCCAGATCGGGGCGGGCCTGACCGGATGGTGCTCGCTCCAGCCGCTGGCCGCGGCCGACCGGGCCGCGATCGAGGCGATCTTCGGCGCCCTGGGGAGGTCCATCGAGCTTCCCGAGTCCCAGATGGACGCCTTCACGGCGATAAGCGGCTGCGGGCCGGCCTACGTGTTCGAGTTTGCCGCGGCGCTCCGGGACGCCGGCCTCGCGGTCGGCTTCGAGCCGGCGTCCGCGAAGCTGCTGGCGGTTGAGACGCTCATCGGCGCGTCCCGGCTCCTTGCGCGGCGCAACGTCGACCCGGAGGTCCTGCGCAGCGAGGTCACCTCCCCCAACGGGGTCACGGCCGCGGGTCTGCGCAGGATGGCCGACCGCGATTTCAGGGGAATGATCCGCGAGGCCATCATCGCCGCGAGGGCGCGCTCGGAGGAGCTTTCAGCCTGATGCCCGCGAATCCTCTGAACGGGCGAATCCTCGTGACGGGGGGGGCCGGCTTCATAGGAAGCGCGCTGGTCTGGGCGCTCAACTCCAGGGGCCACAGCGACATCGTGGTCTCGGACATCCTCCAGTCGGACGAGAAATGGCGGAACCTGGTCCCGCTCCGGTACGCGGACTACGTGGAGGGCCCCGTCCTGCGCTCGAGGCTCGCCCAGAGCCCGACGGCGCTCGGGAAGTTCTCGGCCGTATTCCACCTGGGCGCATGCTCGTCGACCACCGAGCGCAACGCCTCGTACCTCATCGACAACAACACGGCGTTCACCCGTGAGCTCGCCGGGTGGGCGCTGGCCTCGGACTCGCGCTTCATCTACGCCTCCTCCGCCGCGACCTACGGGGACGGGGGCCAGGGAATGGACGACAAGGACCCGGCGATCGAGCGGCTCCGGCCGCTCAACATGTACGGGTATTCGAAGCATCTCTTCGACCTCTACGCCCGGCGCCTTGGCTGGCTCGACCGGATGGTCGGGGTCAAGTATTTCAACGTCTTTGGCCCCAACGAGGAGCACAAGGGCGACATGCGCTCGGTCGTCTCGAAGGCCCACCTCCAGATCAGCGACTCGGGCAGCATTGGGCTCTTCAAGAGCTACGACCCCAGGTACAAGGACGGCGCCCAGATGCGCGACTTCCTCTACGTGAAGGACGCGGTCGAGATGACGCTCCACTTCGCGGAGAAGGGCAGCTTGGCAAACGGGCTCTTCAACGTGGGGTCGGGCGAGGCGAACACCTGGCTGGCGCTTGCGGGGGCGGTCTTTGCCGCGCTAGGCCGGGAGCCGAGGATCGAGTTCATCGACATGCCGGAGGCGCTGCGCGCCAAGTACCAGTATTACACCAGGGCGGACATCTCAAAGCTCCGCGCGTCGGGCTACGACCGGCCGATCACCCCCCTCGCGGACTCCGTGGCCGACTACGTGAGGAACTACCTTGTCCCCGGGAAGCGGCTGGGGGAATAGGCAGCGGCGGGCCATAAAATAGGTGGCCACGCGGGCGCCCGGGGCGTAGGGTGCCGGCCGTCTCCCGGGCCGGCTCTCAAGGCCGCCCCGGGCCCTTCGACCGCAACAAGCACCGCGTTCCCCCCAGGCGCCCCTCCAGAACCATGCCACGACCGGCAAACGCGCTGATAGTCGACGATGAACCCCACGTTCTCGTGCTTCTTCGCGCGCTCCTGAAGCAGCTGGGCATCACGAGCGTCTGGGACGCCGTCGACGGCCCCGCCGCGCTTCAGCAGGCGGCCGCGCACCGGCCGGATGTCGTCCTCCTGGACCTCAACCTCCCGCAGATCGACGGCCTGCACGTGCTTGAGAAGCTCAAGGCCGACTATCCCAAGATGCCCGTCATCGTCGTCTCGGCGCAGAGCACCCAGAAGACGTTCATGCGGGCGCGCGAGCTGGGCGCGGAGGGCTACGTGCTCAAGTACGCCCCGAAACCCGAGCTGCTGAGGATGCTCTCCGAGGCCTTTGACAAGCTCGCCAAGGTTTCCGCGGAACCGCCAGCTCCGGCTTCCCCGGAATCCCCGAAGCCTACTTGATCTGCTCGAGCTCCGCCTCGGACATCTCCCTGCGGTCGCCCGTGGCGTTCCTCGCCGCGGCCACCTCGTCGGCCGAGACCGGGTCCGCCTTGTTGCCCCATTCCTGGCGGACGTAGGTGAGGACGGCCGCGATCTTCTCGTCGCTCCAGTTGTAGGCCGAGCCCGTCACCTTGCCGAAGACCGGCATCGCTGCGGCGTTGAAGGCCTGGCCCTTGACATGGATGTCACCCTTCAGCCCGTAGAGGACGATCCGGATCACGCGGGAGGACGGTCCGTTCACCCACTCGGAGCCGGCGAGCGGGGGGTAGATGCCGGGCATGCCCGCCCCGGTGGGCTGGTGGCAGGTGACGCAGGTGCCGCCGTAGGCGCTCCGGCCGACGGCAACCGGGTCCAGCTTGGCGACCGCGGGCCCGCCCGCGGTCGGCTTTGCGTTCTCGTCGAAGATCGATGCGTTGTAATGGCCCGTGTAGCGGTTCAGGTACGTCCCGGAGAAGAGAATCAGTGCGCTCAGCGTGAAAAGGATCCCTATCGGGAGCAGCCGGTAGCGGGCGCCGTCGTCCGGATGGCGGCCGAGCTGTCTCTCGTGGATGTCGAGCAGGCCCTCGTCGCTGACGGCGGCCTGGTCCAACCTTGGATCCCTGTTGGGCTTCCCGCTCATTTGGCCCCTCCCGTGCTGCCCGGGGTCGCCGTGACGGTAGGCGAAGGTGTTGGCGCCGCCGCGGCTTTCGCAGACGCGGGTGCAGGGGAAACGCCCGTCGCGGGCGCAGCCGGGGGAGTCGTGCCCGCGGCTGCGGGTGCCGCTGGTGCCGGCGTGGCCCTGACCGGGGCG
>CAYVKH010000059.1:0-2799 GCA_964451965.1 uncultured Opitutaceae bacterium | reverse complement strand
CTGACCGGGGCGGCAGTCGATGAAGGCGCGGCGGCGGCGCCCTCCGACTTCGCCGGCTTGAAGGGAACGGCCTCCGGATAGGTGTAGCTCGTCGTGAGGCTTAGCAGGTAGGCCACCAGGGCCTCCGCGCGCGGGGTCGGCACAATCTCCAGCCCTGCCTTTGGCTCGAGCGACCCTGTCAGCTTCAGGGCGGCCTGCGAGGGCTGCGCCCCTGCGCCCAGCCGGCGCTCCACGAAAAGGAACCGGTAGGGCGGCATGCCGGCGGATCCGGAGTAGAGCATCCGCAGCAGGTCCTCAGAATCGGGTGCGGAGGGCTTGCGGTCCGCGAGGTTCGCTAGGTCGGGCCCGACCCGCGACCATCCGAGCTGCGGGGCGGGCTGGTAGATGTAGTCGCGGGCGACGCTCTGGCGGTCCCCCCATCCCCTCTGCTGGTCGGAACCGAAGCCGGGCCGGCGCACCTGCTGGGTGTGGCATGCGTAGCAGCCGAGGTCCCGGTAGACCAGCTGGCCCTGGGCCGCCGAACCCGACATCCACTGGGGGTACGTGGCCCCGTCGGTCTCGTCATAGAAGGGCGCGAGCGAGCCCAGCTGCGCGTTCGAGCCAAGGACGATCCCGGCCCAGGAGATGCCCAGCGCCGCGAAAAGCCCGATGAAGAAGATGAGGTTGCTCTTCACGAGGCGCGGGTCTCCACCGCCGGGGGCGGATTGAACGCGGCGGGCGCCGAGATCTTCAGGATCTCGCAGGCCGTAGCGTAGAAATTGGCGAGAAGGGCGATGTTCCCGAGGAGAAGGACCGTCTGTGCGAAGGTTGCCGACATGAGCCACGGGCGGGAATTGTGGGCTATCTCCTGGAACGACACCTTGGAGTCGAGGATGCCCTGGCTCTGGGTCACCGAGGCCACGGTCAGGGAGCCCACGAGTAGGAGGATGCCGCAGATCGATAGCACCAGGTGCGCGCGCACGAGCCCGGGAGAGAACCACGCCTTCCCCGTGATGCGGGGAAGCGCATAGTAGATCCCGCCGAAGAGGAAGGTGGAGGCCGCGCCGTAGAGCGCCAGCTGCCTCTGGGCCTCGTCGAAATGGGTGAACTGCGTGTAGGTCGCTATCCCGTGGAGCGACGTCAATGCATCGCCGACCGCCCCCACGGCATAGGCCGCAAGACCAAACGCGATGAACTTCACCGCAATCCCCTCGCCCGTGAACGCGCCGCGCAGGTTGAGAATCACGATGAACGTGTGGAAGAGCAGCAGCGCGCAGGAGACGACCGCGACCGACGGGATCCACGCGGGGACGGGCCCCCCGAGCAGATGGCGGCCGCCGGTGAGGCCCCCGATGAAGATCAGGCACCAGAAGCCGAGCGCCGCGAACTCGTAGGACGGCAACACCCTGCCCGTAACCTTCGGGACGACGTAGTAGGCCACAGAGAGGGCCAGGGGGGCCAGCCAGAGGGTCCAGGCGGACTGCGCGTACCACCCTGCCACGATCGGCTGGAGCACGCCGTGCACCGGCGCCGCGAAGAGCATCACGTGGGCGATGGACAGGATCCACGGGAACAGGAAGAGGGCCGCCGCGGCGTACCACTGGGAGGCGAAGGAGACCCGGCGGAGGCGCCCGTTCCATGCGAGGAGGCCCGGCACGGCCACCGCCGAGTAGGAGAAGAACATCATCAGCTGGACGTAGCGCGGGAGCCCCAGGAGCTCGAACCCGGTCGCATCCCCAAGGGCGACCCCGACAAGGGCGCCGAAGACCGCCAGGTTCCAGAATATGGCCCCGCCGATGGCCCAGTTCTGCGCGCGCAGGGGCTCGCCCGCGAGCCTCCCGAGCGCCCAGAGCGCGAGCGCGAGGCCCGCGTTGCCGAGCCAGCCGTACACAAACGCGGTCTCGGCGAGCACCACGGTGCGGCCGTACGTGAGGAGCGGGCAGCCGGCCATGAAGCCCGGCGTGTGGAGCTGGATCGAGGCGACCAGCGCCAGGATCCCGGCGACGACCAGCCAGCCGATGCCCTTCACGAGCAGGAGCAGGAGAGGCCAGCGCGACGCGCCGTCAACGGGGGAGTATTCGCCCCTTGTGGTCATTTGCCGCCTCCCTCCTCGCGCACGACGAGCTCCATGGCGCGCTCGATCGGCAGCTGCACGACGCCCGCCTTCTGGTCCACCCAGCCGTAGGACGCCGCCTGCTTTGCCTGCCCGTTTCGAAGCTCCGCCAGGTACGCCCTGCGCGCGGCCGGCGTCGCCCTCCACGCCAGGTCCTTCGCGAGGTTGTCCGGGGCCTCGTTCTGCGGCGCGGCGGCCCCGCCCGGCCGGTAGACCCTCACGGTGACCACCCAGAAGACCGACATGAGGACGAAGATGACGGCGACGGCCGCCACGGACACGGGCCTCGGGGCGGGTTTGTTCTCGTCACTCATGGTGGCTGAGGCATTCGCCGATGCGCGGGTCGCGGATCGGGACGAGCTTTGTCGTCGGCAGGCTGCGCAGGTAGGCGGCGATGCAGACACCCCCGACCCCGACGACCGAGGTCGCCGCCCACAGGAGGTTGAGCGAGAGGAAGGGCTGCGGGTTGCCCTTCGCATCCTGGAGGGCCGGCAGGATGTTGTAGCAGATGTCGACGAAGATCACGAACAGGACCAGGTAGGCGATCCGCCGGATGGCCTCGTGGGAGACCTTGTAGCGGTACGACAGGAGCAGCAGGAAGGGCAGCAGGAAGTTCCCGAACACCAGGAACAGGCTCACGTACCACCAGTCGCCGTACTCGCGGATGTTGTACCAGAAGGTCTCCTCGGGGACGTTGGCGTTCCAGA
>CAYVKH010000058.1:0-19718 GCA_964451965.1 uncultured Opitutaceae bacterium | reverse complement strand
AGTCCGCCCGGCGCGCCAAGTTCGGCAACACGGTCTTCAACCAGGAGCCCGACATAAAGAACGGGGTCGGAGGGCTCAGGGACTACCAGAACACGCTCTGGATGGCCCGGGTTAAGCTTGGCATCACGCGGATGGACGAGCTGTCCGCGGAGGGCCACGTGACCCCCGCCGCGCTGGGCGATTTCACTCGGGCCTACGATTTCCTCCTTCGGGTGCGCAACGACCTCCACTTCCAGAGCGCCCGGCCGACCGACATCCTGAACCTGGATTCCCAGCCCCGGGTCGCCCTCAACCTTGGCTACACCCAAGTCGCCCTCCTTGCCCGAGTGGAGGCGTTCATGCAGGACTACTACCGCTGCGCGCAGACGATCTTCCAGACATCGAAGACCGTCGAGAGCCGGCTCGCCCTGGCCATAGGCAGGACGTCGAGCGGGGCGAAGATCCCTATCCGCGAGGCCCTGAAGATCGCGCGCCTGCGCCGGTCGCGGCGGGTCGACGGCTTCGTCGTTCGGGGCAGCGAGCTCGCGGCGGAGAACCCGGGCGTCTTCCGGGACGACCCGGTGAGGCTGATCCGGGTGTTCCGGCACTGCCAGCAGCTCGACTGCACGCTCGGTTTCCACCTGGCCCAGCTGATCCGGGAATCGCTCCCCCTCATGGCCGGCATCCTGAACTCGCCCGACGCGGCCATGGCCTTCCGGGCCATCCTTTCCGAGTCCGGCG
Source organism: uncultured Opitutaceae bacterium (assembly GCA_964451965.1). Classification (GTDB taxonomy): domain Bacteria; phylum Verrucomicrobiota; class Verrucomicrobiia; order Opitutales; family Opitutaceae; genus Palsa-1447. The sequence continues at coordinate 18,998 of CAYVKH010000058.1, read as the reverse complement.
TCGTCTCCCTCGTGCTGCAGAGGATGCACGAGCTGGGGGTCCTGGGTGGCTACATACCCGAATTCAACGCCCTGACATGCCTCGTTCAGCATGAGTTCTACCATAGATATACTGCTGATATACATACACTTAATGCGATAAATGAGCTCGACCTGATCTTCACGGACGCCGAGCCGATCAAGATGAAGTACAGGAGCGTCCTCCACGAGGTCGAGGACACGGCCCTGGTCTACCTCACCCTCCTTCTCCACGACATCGGCAAAGCCGTCGGCATCAAGAACCACTCCGAGTCCGGCATGCGGCTGGCCGGGCCCACGATGGAGCGCCTGGGGGTGTCCGAGAGGGGGCGCGAACTTGTTTCATTTGTTATCAAGAATCATCTCGCGATGGCACGATTCTGGCAGAAGCGGGATGTAGATGACCCCAAGACATCAGCCAGCTTCGCCGAATTGGTCGGGGATCCCGAGCGCCTGCGGTGCCTCTATGTGCACACGTTCTGCGACGCGCGCGGGACCTCCTCCGATCTTTGGAATAGCTACAAGGACACCCTTCACACTACACTGTACCGCAACACCCTCGAGCGCCTGAGGCTCGGGGCGGCCGTTGACGCAAGCTTTGAGGAAAAACGCAAAATGACCGAACAGGAACTGATCGCCAAACGGATCCCGGGCATCAGCGACGACGAGATCGCCGCCCATTTCAGCCTTCTGCCCGACCGCTATTTCATCCTGACGGACGCGAGCGAGATAACGCTCCACATCCAGATGGTGAACAAGCTGCTGAAGTCCATCACGGCGACCGACTCGGTCGGCTCGCTCAGGCCCGTGATCGACTGGAAGGACGACCTCAACCGCTCGCTGACGGTCGTCAACGTGGTCACGTGGGACAGGGCCGGGCTCTTCTACAAGCTCGCCGGCGCGTTCAGCGTGGCCGGCCTGAACATCCTCGGCGCCAAGGTGATCTCGCGCACCGACCATATCGCGATCGACACGTTCTACGTCGTCGAGCCCGGGCGCGGCGTCGTGCAGAACTCGGCCGCGCAGGAGTCGTTCGCGAAGATCATCGAGTCCTCGCTCATGTCGAACGCGGACCTCTATCCCGAGATCCTCGCCCAGGCCAAGCGGATCGCGGCGACCCGCTATCTCTATGCCAAGGGCGGCGAGACCCTCCACAGCTCGTTTCCCCCCACCGTTGACGTCTACCACGAGATCTCGATGCAGCGCACGATCGTCGAGGTCCAGGCGCGGGACCAGATCGGGCTCCTGTACCGGCTCGCCAAGGCGATCTCCGACTTTGGGTTCGACATCACGTTCGCCCGGATCGGGACCGAGCGTGGGGTGGCGATCGACACCTTCTACATAGAGAGCGCGAACCACGAGCCGATCGAGGACCCGGAAAGGCTTCAGAAGCTCCGGGCCGCGCTCTCCGAGGTGATCTCTCCCGCCCCGGTGCCCGTGACCGAGGAAGCCTAGGCCTGCGGCCGCATAATCCCTTGCACGCGTTCCCGGCGCCTGCACGACTCTTGCCATGACCGAAGACGCGGAACTGAAGGCGCTCCTCGCCATCGCCTCCCTGGCCTCGGGCACCGACGACCCGGGATCGGCCACCCGGGACATCCTCGCCATCGCGTCGGGTGCGCTCGGCTCCGACGCCGGGGTGGTCGCGTTCCAGAACCCCGAGACGGGAAAGCTCGAGATCGAGGCGGCCCTCGGTCTCCCGGAGGACGCGGACCGCTCGTTCGCGCCCGGCCAGGGCATCCCGGGCTGGGTCTCGTGGCACGGCAAGCCGATCCTGGTGCCCGACACCGCCGCGGACCTCCGGAGCCGGCCGGTGCGCGCCCAGACACGCTGCGAGATGGCGGCCCCGATGCTCCTCGCGGACGGCCATGTGCTCGGCGTCCTCGCTCTCAGCAGCGACGCGGCCGGGGCCTACGGCCCCGGCGACCTGGAGCGCCTCGTCAGGCTGGCCGACATGGCGGCCCCCGTCCTGCGGCGCCTCTGGGAGCTGCGCCACCTCCGGGAGAAGGCCCGCCAGCTGGAGACCCTCATCGCCACGGGCCAAGCGCTCGTGGGCAAGCTGGAGCAGCGGGAGCTCTTCGACACGCTGACGCGCGACGCGACGGCGATGATGCAGGCCAAGGCCTGCGCGCTCTTCCTCATCGAGCCCGGATCCGACAGCCTGCAGCTCGCCTCCTACCGGGGAAACCCGGAGACGCTCGCGCCCGAGGGCGACCTTCCGATGCGCCTGTGCCTCGCGGCCTCGGCCGTCAGGACAAGGCGGCCGGTCTCGTTCGCCGACATCCAGTCGCCGGAGTTCCGCGACCTCGTCGACGTGCCGCGCGACCCCGAGCTCCGGTCGGTGATCGCAACGCCGCTCCTCTTCGAGTCCGAGGTGCTGGCCGTGCTGGTCATATTCATGGGCCGGATAAGGATCTTCGACAACGACGAGAAGCGCCTGTGCAGCGCCCTTGCGAGCCTCGGCGCCGTCGCCCTTCAGAACTCGCGGCTCTACTCGCGCGTCTTCATGAGCGAGGAGACGCTGCGCAAGAACGAGCGGCTGACGACGCTCGGCCTCCTCGCGGCCGAGATCGCCCACGAGATCCGGAATCCCCTCACGGTCCTGAAGCTCCTGCACGGCGGCATGGGCCTGAACTTCGAGGAGGGCGACCCCAGGCGGACCGACATGCGGGTCATCGGGGAAAAGCTCGACCAGCTGGAGTCCATCGTGACCCGGGTGCTCAACTTCGCGAAGGCTCCGACCAGCCTGCACGCCCGCCACCAGGTCGCCGAGGTCGTCACGGACACGCTCGTCCTGGTCCGCCTCAAGCTCGCGCAGAGCAACATCCGGGTGTCGTTCGAGCCGCCCGCGCAGTCGGTCGTCGTCGAGGGCCACAAGGGGCAGCTGCAGCAGGTGCTCCTGAACCTCCTGATAAACTCGATGCAGGCGATGCCCGGGGGCGGCGCGATCACCCTCAGGCTGTCGCAGGAGGCGCGGGAGACGGGCGGCCTGGCCGTCCTGGACGTTGCGGACACCGGCTCCGGCATCCCCGATGCGATCAGGGGGCGGATATTCGACTCGTTCCTGACCGGCAGGCCGGACGGAACCGGGCTGGGGCTGGCCATCGCCAAGCGGGTGCTCCTGAGCCACCACGGCGACATACAGCTCGTGGACTCGAGCCCCGCGGGCACGACCCTCCGGATAACGATCCCGCTTGTGCGCGGCTAGCGCGCGCCGGTCATTCCTCCAGCTCGACGTTCCAGTAGGCGATGTCGAGGAAGTCCTTCCAAATCTCATGGTGCTGGTTCCCGAGCACCATGGAGATGACCGGCCGCCACTTCGGGCGCGAGGGCTTGCGGATGAGGCGCATGCCCGCCTCGTGCGGCAAGCGGTTGGCCTTGCGCGTGTTGCACTTGATGCAGGAGCAGACGATGTTTTCCCAGGTGGTCTTCCCGCCGTAGTCTCGCGGGATCACGTGGTCCAGGTTGAGCTGCTCTCGCGGATGGACCCGCGAGCAATACTGGCAGGAGTTCTTGTCGCGCTCGAACACGTTGTTGCGCGTGAGCTTGAGCTCCTTGCAAGGCAGCTTGTCGAAGAAGGTGAGAAGGATGACCCGCGGCAGCCGGATCGTCCGGGTCGGCGTGTGGACCGTCTCAAGCTCGACGACCGGCGGGTTGTCCTCCGAGAAGTCGATCCAGTCCATCATCGAGAACATCCTGAAGTCGTCCTCATGCTGGTAGACCACATGGGCGTGCCCCCGGGCCAACAGCCCGAACGCCCGCCTGGCGCCAATCACGTTGACCGCCTGCCATAGGCGGTTCAGGACGAGGACCGGCTGTTCGAGGGCTGCCTCCATACGCGGCTTCGAAATAGTGATTTCCGGCGCCGACTGTCAAGCGGCGGGCCGGGCGCCAAGGCGACATTAAAATGGCGTTAATCTCCAGATACAAAATGGTTGTGCCTGGCATTGGCATGTCTTTCTTGCCCGCGCCGCGGCGCCTCTCATCGTCCCACGGTCCACCGGACGGCCCGGAAGTTCCAGCGGGGCCCGCGGGCACCACGATAAATGTCCCTTAAATCGATCGTCTTCGGCCGGGCCAAGTCCCTGACGGACCGGAACCTGTTCCACAGCATCTCGCTGATCGCCTTCTTCGCCTGGGTCGGGCTGGGCGCCGACGGGCTCTCGTCGTCGTGCTACGGCCCCGAGGAGACGTTCAAAGCGCTCGGCGGCAACACCCACCTGAGCCTCCTGGTGGCGCTCGCCTGCGTCGTGACGATCGTGGCGATCTGCGCAAGCTACTCGCAGATCATCTCCCTGTTCCCGACGGGGGGCGGCGGATACCTGGTGGCCAGCAAGCTCCTCTCGCCGGCCACCGGCGTCGTGTCGGGCTGCGCGCTGCTGATCGACTACGTCCTCACGGTGACGATCTCGGTCGCCAGCGGCTCCGACGCCCTCTTCAGCCTGTTCCCGGAGCCGGCCCAGCACCTGAAGCTCGCCTTCGCCGTCGCGGGGGTAATCGGCCTCACGCTCATAAACCTGCGCGGCGTCAAGGAATCCGTCCTGATCTGGGTGCCGATCTTCACCGTGTTCGTGCTCACGCACGCCTTTGCGATCGCCTACGCGATGATCACCCACGGCTCGGGCCTAGGGGGCATCCCGGCGGCCACGTCGCACGAGATCCACTCGGTGAGCGCGGGCGTGGGCTGGTTCGGCCTGATGGCGCTTCTGCTGAAGAGCTACAGCATGGGCGCGGGGACGTACACGGGCATCGAGGCCGTGAGCAACGGCCTGCCGATCCTGCGCGAGCCCCGGGTCCGCACGGGCCGCCGCACCATGGTCTACATGGGCATCTCCCTGGCCCTGACGGTCGCCGGGCTGCTCGTCGCCTACCAGCTCTACGACGTCCGGATCCACCCGGACAAGACGCTCAACGCCGTTCTCTTCGAGCGGATGACGGAGGGATGGGGCCACACGGCCGGCGGCGGCTTCGTCATCGTCACCCTCTTCTCGGAGGCCGCGCTCCTGATCATCGCGGCCCAGACCGGGTTCCTCGACGGGCCCCGCGTGCTCGCGAACATGGCCCTGGACCGGTGGTTCCCCGCGCAGTTCGCGAACCTGAGCGAGCGCCTCGTGACCCGCAACGGCGTTCTCCTGATGGGCCTCTCGGCCTTCGTCATGATGTGGGCGACGAGGGGCTCGGTGGACCTGCTCGTGATCTTCTACTCGATCAACGTCTTCATCACCTTCTCGCTCTCCCAGGCGGGGATGGTCCGCCACTGGTGGCAGGAGCGCGCGACGGAGCGCGGCTGGAGGCACAAGCTGGCGATCAACGGCTTCGGGCTTGTGCTGACGGCCTCCATCCTGATCTCGCTCACGCTCGTGAAGTTCTTCGAAGGGGGCTGGGCGACGCTCCTGGTCACCGGGGTCCTGGTCTTCGCCGCGTTTGCGATAAAGCGCCACTACAAGGGGGTCCGGATGCAGCTGAACCGCTTGGACAGCATCGTCGAGGCCGCGGAGCTCGAGTCGAAGGCCGTGCCGGCGGCCGCGCCGTACGCCGACCCCAAGGCCCGGACGGCGGTGATCCTCGTGAACGGGTTCAACGGGCTCGGCCTCCATACCATCCTCAATGTGCCGCGCATGTTCGGGAACACGTTCCGGAACTTCATGTTCGTGCAGGTGGGCTCCGTGGACGCCGGCAACTTCAAGGGCGCGGCCGACATCGACGCCCTGCGCGCCTACACGGAGTCCGAGGCCCAGCGCTACGTCCAGTTCGCGCATGCGCGCGGCTACGGGTCGAAGGCCTACACGGCGATAGGCTACGACATTACGAGCGAGGTGATGAGGCTCGCGCGCCAGGCCGCCGACGAATTCCCGAACCAGGTCTTCTTCGCGGGCCAGCTGCTCTTCACGTACGAGACGAACCTGACCCGCTGGCTTCACAACCACACGGTCTTCACGCTCCAGCGCCGGTTCTTCCTCTCGAGCATGCCCTTCGTGGTCCTGCCGATCAGGGTCGACGCCTGACGGGCCAGGAGCCGCCCGCCCTACTCGAGAAGCACCTGCCACTGGTTCTCGCGCGCGGCGCGCGCGGCCTTGAGGGCGCCGATCGCCACGTACCGCTGGAAGTCCTGGCCGGCGAGGCGGACCTTGGGAGACTCGTAGCCGTCGTCCGCAAGCCTCTTCTGCAGCACCGTGTCGATGCCCCGGATCTGGGACCCTCCCCCGGTGATGATGATGTTCTGGAGCAGCGTCACGACGGAGTCGGACGAGGCCGTGGCAATCAGCGCCGTCAGCGCGGGGTAGATCCTGTCGATCAGGGTGTTGCAGGCGCTTCCTATCGTGTCCCCGAGCTCGAGCGTGCGGCTCTTGCCTCCGATGACGACCTTGATGTCGAGCGGCTTTCGGCTCGGGCCCACGTAGGAGTGCGCCTCCTTTATCTCGCGAACCGTGATCCGGGACAGGCCGTTGTTGGGGTACGTCCGGCCGAGCTCGCCGAAGAGCAGCTCGTCGATCGCGTCGCCCGCGAACGGGATGCTGATCTGGTCGTCCCGCGTCGGGAAATAGCCCTGCACCAGGCAGAGGTCGCTCGTGCCGCCCCCTATGTCGACGAAGAGCGAGTTGACCACGGGGTCGACATAGCCGGGCTGCTTGACCCGCGAGTCGTCGCGGTAGCCGAGCGCCGCGAGGAACGGCTCCGGGATGAGAAGGATGCGCGAGAAGATGCCCTGGGCCGAGCGCCGGATACCGTCCCGCGCCGGCTCACCCGCGTTCGCGGGCACGCCCACCACGGCCCGGATATCGGCCCGGCCTGACGGATCGGCCAGCTGCCGGATGTGCAGCATGAAGTCGCGGGCTGCCTCGGGGCGCGAGATGACGCCTTCGGCCAGCGGCGCCACGAGCTCGACGTGCAGCATCTGGCGCAGGGCGTCCTCCCCGTAGAGGATCCTCGCGTTTCCCGTAATGATGCCGTCGACGATGCCGTCCCGGACGTAGCCGACGACCGACGGGAGCACCTTGCTGACGGTGATGTCCGTCGACCCGGGAGGACCCGCGAGGACGCAGGACTTGTTGGTGCCGAGGTCCAGCCCGATGAGGAGGCTGGCGGACTTGGCCGGGCCCGTGCGGGCCGGCGGGGGGAACGAAACGGCAAGCGGCTGCGCGGTCGCCGCGGGTGGTTTTTCGATCGTGGCTGTTGTCATGTGTGGAGGTGTCGAGAGGGCGGGGCCTTGCGGGCGGTTCAGCGGGAAGCCAGGCGTTCCTGCGCCAGCATCTCGTCGATGAAGTCGGCCACGTCGCGCGTTCCGCCCGCCCGCCCGGCGGCGGCCGTCCCCGGCTCCGGCGAGGCCGCATGCGGGAACGGCGCGGGGGCATGGGCGGAGAGCCTGCGGGCCAGCAGGGGCACAAGCACCTCGGCAAAGGCGATCGCCCCGGCCACGCGCTCCTCCTCCTCGGCCATGAGCCCCCTCAGGAGCGAATCCGCCTCGGGTTCCGAGGCGGCAAGGCCCCGGGCCCTTGCCGCGGCCTCGGCGAACTCGTTCGCCTCGACGCGTCGGGCCTCGCGGGCCAGCCCCTCGGAGCGCAGGAAGCAGATGCGCCGGTACACCCGTCCGACCTCGATCCAAGGCGGGTCAAATCGGTGCAGGACTTCGGCCATTGCGCTCAACGGTGGCTGCCTTGACAGCCGTTGGCGCGATCGGTTCGCGGGATTCTATCAGCGCGCCGAACCCGGGCCCAGGTACATCTCCTCGACCTTCGCCCTCGCCCAGGGAGTCCTGCGCAGGAAGGTCAGGCTGGACTTGATGCTGGGGTCGAAAAGGAAGCAGCGGATAGGGAGGAGGCGCCCCATTTGCGCCCAGCCGAGGCGAGACACAAGCTCGGTGAGCATCCGCTCAAGGGTGACGCTGTGCAGGGGGTCGTTGGATCTTGGCTGGGGCACCGCCGGAGCCTGGGCTGGGTTGCGGGCCGGCACAAGAGCGCCCGGTCGGGCCGGGCGCGCCTATGGGCGTTGACCCTCCCGCACGCGGACGGTATTTGTGGGGGACGAAAGGCACCCCACCCATGAAACGCATTCTGAGCGGATTCGGCATCCTGATGCTCCTTGTTCCCGTCCTTGCCGCGCAGCCGGCCGCGCAGGGCGGGTCGGCGCTTCCGCCGCTGATCGATCGCGAGCTCCTCTTCGGCAACCCCGAGATATCCAACGCCCAGCTCTCGCCGGACGGGAAGTACCTCGCGTTCCTGCGGCCCTGGCAGGACACGCGCAACATCTGGTTCAAGAGGGTCGACGAGCCATTCTCGGCCGCCCGGCGCCTGACGGCCGAGGCGAAGCGGCCGATCGCCGGCTATCTCTGGACCTATGACGGCAAGTTCGTGCTCTACGTTAAGGACCACGACGGCGACGAGAACTTCAACCTGTACTCCGTGGACCCGAGGGAGCCGCCCAAGGCGGAGACCGGGATACCGGCCTCGCGCGACCTGACCGGGCTGAAGGGTGTCCGCGTACTGATCTACAGCGTGCCAAAGCACGATCCCGACGTCGTCTACATCGGCCTGAACGACCGCGACAAGGCCTGGCACGACCTGTACCGCGTGAGGATCTCCACCGGGGAGAAGAGCCTGATCCGCCGGAACACGGAGCACATCGCGGACTGGGTCTTCGACCTTGGGGGCCAGCTTCGCATGGCCACGCGCACCGCGGACAACGGCGACACCGAGATCCTCCGGGCCGACCCCGACACGTTCGCCAAGGTCTACGCATGCAGCGTCTTTGAGACAGCCAGCCCCGTCCGGTTCGAGAAGAGCGGAAGGCGCATGTACATGGCGACCAACCACGGCAGCGACGTTAACCTGATCTCGCTCGTCCTCCTCGACCCCGCGACGGGACAGACCGAGATGGTGGAATCCGACCCGCTCAAGCGGGTCGATTTCGGCTTCGCGGCCTTTTCCGAGGCGACCGACGAGCTTGTCGCCACCTACTACGCCGACGACCGCTGGCGCCACTACTTCCGCGACCCGGGCTACGGCGCGGACAACGACTGGCTTCAGGCCAAGCTTCCCGGCATGGAGATCTTCACCGGGGGAACGCTCGACGACCAGACGTGGCTTGTGAACGCATCCAGCGACAGGGAGCCCGGCGAGACCTACCTTTTCGACCGCCGCAGCCGCACGTTAACCTTTGAGTACAGGATCCGGGAGAAATTGCCGAGAGAGGCGCTTGCCGAGATGAAGGCCGTGCGCTACGCCTCCTCGGACGGCCTTGAGATCCCGGCCTACCTCACGCTGCCGAAGGGCATGCCCGCGCGCGGTCTCCCGGCACTGATCCTTCCGCACGGGGGACCGTGGGGGCGCGACATGTGGTCCTACGACGCCCTCGCTCAATTCTACGCCAACCGCGGCTACGCGGTGCTCATGCCGAATTTTCGGGGCTCCACGGGGTACGGGAAGAAATTCCTCGATGCCGGCAACCAGGAATGGGGCCGCATGATGCAGGCGGACCTGACGGCGGGCGTGAACTACCTTATCGCGGGGGGGATCGCCGACCCGAAGCGCGTAGGGATCACCGGCGGGTCCTATGGCGGATACGCAACCCTGGCCGGGGTGGCGTTCACGCCGGATGTCTATGCGGCGGCCGTAGACATCGTGGGGCCGTCGAACCTCATGACGCTTCTCAACTCGATCCCGCCGTATTGGGAGTCGTTCCGGAAGATACTCTACGCCCGCATGGGAGACCCCAACACCCCTGAAGGCAAAGCCGAGCTGGTCGAGCGCTCTCCCCTGACTTCGGTCGCGAACATCCGGACGCCGCTTCTGGTGGCGCAGGGCGCGAACGATCCCCGGGTGAACCGCCGCGAGGCCGAGCAGATCGTCGTCGCGCTGCGCGACAGGGGATTCCCGGTGGAATACCTGCTGGCGCCGGATGAGGGCCACGGCTTTGCAAGGCCCGTGAACATCATGGCGCTGTACATGGCGGCGGAGAAGTTCTTCGCCGGCCACCTCGGCGGCCGGTATCAGGAGGGCGGAACCCCGGAAGTGACCGCCAGGCTAGCCGAAATCACCGTGGATCCGAAGAAGGTCGTGCTGGAGAAGAACGCGGAAGGCGAAGGCGCTCCCGCGCCGGCTCCGAAGGCGGCGACCCCGGCGGATCGATAAGCGTAAATACTTCATCATATTAGTTTTCGGACAGGTTTGGGCATTCAATTGGCTCGAATTCCTGGGATTTTGCGCCCATGCTCGTGGGTGGATCCTGTAAGCACGCTGATCATCCAGGCCTGCAGCGCGCTTTGTCCCGACGCCGCGGCGGTGGACGGACTGGCTGGTTTTCGTTCAAACCCCTAACCCCAAAAAGACCCGTGAAGATTGCCCAAAAACACCTCCTCCATGCCGCGTGCCTCGCCGCGGCCTGTGCCGTTCTAAGCACCCCCGCGCAGGCGACGGACGGCTATTTCGTCCAGGGCTTTGGCGCCGTGAACTCCTCGCTCGGCGGCGCCGCGACCGCCGGCAACGACCAGGACCTGATCGGAAGCATCTACAAGAACCCGGCGACGGCCGTCATGTTCGCCGACCGCACGGCCTCGATCGTATTCGGCGACATCATCCCGAGCGTGCGGATCAACAGCTCCGTGGCCGGACTCGGCCTCAACGGCTCGTCGGAATCGACGATCAACGGCGTGCCCTACCTGTCCCTGATGGCCTCCTGGAAGGGCTCGACGCCCGACACGGCGTGGTTCGCCGGGGCGGTGAGCGAGGCGGGCCTGAGCTTCCACGCCGCGATGTCCGCCACCAACCCGGTCTTCTTCCCCCAGCCCGGCGCGGCGGGCAATCCCTACGGCGGCCTGTTCGGCGGCTTCGGCGACGTCCGCTCGAGCCTGTACGTCGTCCGCTTCCCCCTCGGCCTGGCGGGCAGCAACCCGGGCGGCTGGTCGTGGGGCTTCGCGCTCGCGCCCTCGGTCGGGCGGAACCTGTTCACGCCCGCCGCGTTCGCTCCCCCGAACATCGGCGCCAACCACCACCCGGCGTACGCCACGGTGCAGCAGCAGGACATCCAGCTCGGCATGGGCTTCCAGGGCGGGCTGCGCTGGCAGGCCGACAAGGACCTCTCCGTGGGCGTCTCCCTCTCCTCGCCCACGTGGTTCCACACCTATTCCTGGAACGTCTCCACGCCGCAGGGCGGCACGCGCACCGTCACCTTCAGGATGGACCGCCCGCTCACCGCCCAGGTCGGGCTCAACTACGCCCTGGCGCAGACCACGCATGTCGTCGCGGACCTGGGCTACATCGCCTACGGCTCGACAAACGGCTTTGCCCACAGCGGCTTCCGCGCCGACGGCTCGATCGCAGGCCTGGGCTGGGACGACTCCTATACCTTCGAGCTGGGGATCCAGCACGCGCTTTCCGCGAACGTCGTGGTCCGGGCCGGGTACAACTACTGCTCGGATCCGATCCCCGACAACATGACGTTCTACAACGTCGGTTCCCCGCTCCATCTGGCGCATCACCTCTCGATCGGAACCTCCGTGACCATGGCGCCGGGCGTGACGCTTGATCTTTCGTACACGAGGGGCCTCTCCCACTCGCAGTCCAGCTCCTGGTACACCCCCGCGGGGGCGGCGCCGGGGACGAGCCTCACGTCCCAGATATCCGGCAACGAATTCTCGGTCGGGACGACGTTCAGGTTCTGACCGAAGCCCGCAGGATAAAGGGCGGGCGATTCTCCCGCTTTCTTCCGGAGGTTCCGGCCCCCGCGGCTAAGGCGGGGGCCCGGGAGCCGTCCTGCGTGCGCCGGGCGAATGCTCCCCTGCGGCAGGAGAAGACTCAGCGGGGCATAACCGTGAAGTCGCGCAGGCTGCGCACATCGCCGGCCGGCGTCTTCATGAGCACCGCCTCGATCTGGCACGGCCCCGGCTCCCCCGGCATGCGCAGAGCGGCCTTGAGCCCCACGCTCCCCAGCGCCGGCACCGCGGCATTCACCTCCCGCTCCTCAAGGGTCTTTCCATCCCTCAGTACGCGCAGGCGCACCGTGCCTTTCCATTCCTTCTGGAGGTCGTTGATGACGACGAGCGCGAACTCGTGGGAACTTCCGGCCTCATACGCCTCGGCCCACGCATCGATCATCACGCCCACCGGCGCAAACGAGTCCCTCACGTATTTGAGGAACTCGGGCTCCCACGTGAGCCTTGCGACATCCAGCCAGTGGTCGCTGGTCTGCCCGTTGGCGCGCGAATAGCCAAGAGAGGTGAAGTGCATCACGGCGGCGGCCCGCCGGTGGCAGCGCCAGAACTCCGTCTCGGCCGCGAGATAGCGGGCATAGAGGCGCCGACGCTCCGCCGTCGTCGAATCCGGGCCCAGGAGGTTCCTGTACAGGTCGCGGGTGAGCGTCGTGGGCGATCCATCCCGGTTGAGCCACAGCCAGCCGTACTCGTTGATGACAACCGGGGAGTCGCCGGGATTGGGGAGCTCGTTGCCCTGGGGAACCGGCGCTTCATTCGCCAGGTCCGACAGCCGGAACTTGGGATCTTGGAAGTGGTACGGGTGGGACTCGAAGACGTCGCCGGGCACCCGCGGCGTCCCGTAGCTGTTGTCCCAGGGCCGATGCGAGAGATCCATGCCGCGCACCTGCTGGATGGCGGCGCCCGTCTCGGTCGCCGCGGTCTCGTTGCTGGCGTCCCAAATGACCACGCAGGGGTGGTTCCACCGCTCCCGCATCCATTCCGCGTACTCGACGGCCAGTTCCCCGCTCCTGAGCTCGCCCGGCCATTTCGACCACTTCGAGCCCCCGTACCAAATCGGGAACTCATCCTGGATCAGGATGCCCTCCTCGTCGGCGATCCGGTACCAGTCCTCGGGCGGGAACCCGATGCAGTAGCGCAGGCAGTTCCAGTGCATCTCCTTCATCCGCCTGTGGAGAAGGCGCACCCAGGCGGAGTTCCAGGGCAGGTCGGCGCAAGCGCCGTCCTCAAAGAAGCGGTAAAGCGTGATGTTGCTGCCCCGCATGAAGTAGGGCTTCCCGTTCAGGACCGCGGTCCTGGTCCTTGGGTCGAACCCGAAGGTCCTCATGCCAAACCGGGCCTCCAGGGTGTCGGCGCCGCTGTCCGCCTCCAGCCGGTAGAGAAACGGATCCTCCGGCGACCAAAGATGGCAGCCGGCAATCGGCATCCGGACGTCCACCTCCCGTTCCGCTCCGGCCGGAAGAGGGACCGGGTCACTGGTCGCCTCGCCGACGATCCTTCCCGACGCCGCCTCGCGCACCCTGAATCGCAGCGTCGCAACCGCGTCCCCGCCCGCATTCCGGACCTGCGCCTCGACGCGCACGGCGCCGTTGGCGACGTCCGGGACGGCCTGCAGGTTCACGATGTGCGGCGTGCCCGAAAGGATCAGCTCGACCGAATCGAAGATGCCGGGCACATAGCGCGTCTTCTCGAAGTCGAACCCGTCGGGGACGCCGGGAGGCAGGGCGTCGCGGTCGGCCCCGACCCGGACCAGCAGCTCGTTCGGGCCCGCCCTCAGGGCGCCCCTGACGTCGAAATAGCCCGGCGTGAAGCTCGAAAGGTGGTCACCGATGGTCTTCCCGTTCATGACGACACGGGTGCCAAACATGGCCTTGCCGATCTTGAGAGTCGCGACCGCGGGCACCGGGCCGTCGTTCTGGAATGTGCGGCGGTACCAGAACGCATCGCGCCGGGGGTCCTTCCGCGGGCTCCCTTTGGCATCCGCGGCCTCCAGGCCCGGCTCGGCAAAGGCGGGCTGCGCAAGCGAGACGAGGCCCGGCACCGGCACCGTGCGGCTGAATTCCGCCGGGACCTGGTCCATGCCGCCCTCGGCCACCTGCCATGCACCGTCCAGGGCGATCGCGTGCCTGTGCGCGTCGGCGGCATTGGCGCCGGTCGTGCAGAAGAGCGAGCAGGCCGCCAGGAATGCGCAGGCCCTCACGGACGATGGCGAATTGGGGTTCACGCGGGTGAGATTCACTCCCTTCGGGGGGTGATGGGGCCGATTGCCGCCATGCACAGGCCTCGGGATGCCGGGAATCTGGGGCAAGACGGGCCTCTTGTCGACCAGGACGCGTCCGCGTCCCGTTCAGCAGGGCGCCGGGCCGTGGGCGAACTGGACCCCGACATGGCGGTCAAGGAGCTCATGCCCGTGCGTGAGTACATCCACCAGAACATGCAGAACATCGCGGCGATCAATCACCTGCTGGTCGGTTTCGCGCTTCTCGGCCTGTTCCTGGCCGCCCTTGGCATCCACGGGGTGATCGCGCGAATCGCCGCGCTGCGGACCAACGAGATAGGCATCCGGATAGCCCTCGGGGCGCAGGTCAGGCACGTCGCCCGCCTCATACTCGGTGCAGGCTTGAAGATGGTCGCCGTCGGCGCAGCGCTCGGCCTGCTGGGGGCCGTGGCGCTCGTCCGCTTCCTCGAAAGCGCGATGCCGGGGCTCTCCGGCAGCGACACCGGGGCCGTCCTGGGCGCCACCGCGCAGCTCGCAATCGTCGCGCTGCTCGCGTGCTGGCTGCCGGCGCGCCGGGCGACCCGCGTGGACCCCCTCGTCGCGCTGCGCACGGAATAGCCCGGGTCCTCAGTCGGCCGGCCCCGCGCGGTGCAATCCCCCAGTGGGCCTCGTGCCGAATGCGGGAGTCCCTGCAAGAACCGAGGAGCAAAAGGCAAAAGATGCGGAGGGATAGCCCCCCCAACTGACGTTATACTGGTTGCTCAGAAAACACCCGACCCACTCCATGGACACTGCAAACTCCTCCTACTCCAAGAACAGGGCTGCCGAGCCCACCCACAACGCAAGGGGCGGCCAGGAAACGGCAGCCACCTCCATCCGTTATGCCGCCCGCAAGGACGCTCAAGTGCCCTTGTACCTGGTCCTGGTCATTCTCGCCGCCCTGGCGATCGCGATCGTTACGGTCCGGCACTTTGTGCAGGCCTGAGACCGTCTCGGGCAAATTCGATGCGGCTCGGCGCCGCTGTCTGGCTCCAGGGCGGCGGCGGGCGCCAATCCCTGGATTCGTGAGCGCCAAGAGAGGGCGGCCGCACCCCTCCGGACCGGGAGGCCGGACAACACCGTCGATACGCATCCGACAAACTTCCGGCGAACCGGATCGCCAGCGGCCTGTAATTGGCCGTAAAAGCAGCAGATGAGCCCGCCGTCATGAGAGCGATCGTATACACCGAATACGGCCCCCCGGAGGTTTTGCAGCTTTCTGAGGTGGCAAAGCCCGCCCCAAAAGACAATGAGGCCTTGATAAGGATCCGGGCGGCATCCGTTAACCCGCTCGACTGGCACTTCATGAGAGGCACGCCCTTCGCCTTGCGCCTTGCGGCCGGGTTGCGCAGGCCGACGGCCACGCGCCTCGGCTCGGAGATGGCCGGGCAGGTCGAGGCGGTCGGCCGCAACGTGACGCAGTTCCGGCCGGGCGACGAAGTCTTCGGCCCGTGCAGGGGAGCCTTTGCCGAATATGCGTGCGCTTCCGAAGGTGCCCTGGTTCCGAAGCCGGCCAACATGACGTTCGAGCAGGCGGCGGCCGTGCCGGTGGCGGGATTGAGCGCCCTGCAGGGTCTTCGCGACAAGGGCGGGATTCAGCCGGGTCAGAGGCTCCTGGTCAACGGAGCGTCCGGAGGCGTCGGGACGTTCGCGGTGCAGATCGCCAAGGCGTTCGGCGCCGAGGTGACCGGCGTCTGCAGCACGAGGAACGTGGAGATGGTCCGATCGATCGGCGCCAGCCATGTCGTGGACTACACCCGGGAGGATTTCACCAGGAGCGGACGCCGCTACGACCTGATACTCGACATGGTGGGAAACCATTCCCTGTCGGATGTCAGGCGCGCGCTGACTGCCGAGGGGTCTCTCGTGTTGGTGGGTGGGCCCAACGAGGGGCGCTGGCTCGGACCTTTGACCGGAATGCTGAGAGCGGCCGTGCTGTCGCGGTTCGTGAGACAGAAGCTGCGCCCGTTTATGGCGCATATGGCAAAGAATGACCTGCTCGTAATGCAAGAGCTCATCGAGGCAGGAAAGGTCACTCCCGTCATCGACCGAAGCTACCCGTTGAGCGAGGTCCCCCAGGCCGTCCGCTATCTGGAGGAAGGACACGCCAGGGGAAAGGTGGTGATAAGCGTGGAAGGCGGCGGCGTGGCCTGAAGACGCCTTGCCCAAAATTTCTTCTCGCCATCCGTCAGCGGCGACCGAATGCGGGCGTCCCTCGCCTCCGTTCTGACGCGACAAGAGACGACGGAACCAGTTCTTGGCCGGCACCCGGCAACCGGGCCGGACGCCTGGTTCCTCCAGGCAAGGGAACCTCGCATAGATATCTGATAATCCTCTTATTCGGACAGCCTGGAATCCGGGGAAATATCCGTTGGACACCTCCTGCTTCGCGCACGCACAACCTGGAACATCCTTTCCCTTTACCTGCGCCGAATTCGGCGAATGCCGGGACAAGCGGCGACTGCCCTAATATTCAGCAATGGATCCTAAGAGGATATGGCCGCATGGCGCGAAGCCCGCCCGCTGGAGCGTCTGACGGGAGGCAACATTGGCTGTGCTGCATCTGGCGCATGGAACCTGGCCAAGCTCGTAGGTTACCCGCTTCAATTCCTGGACAAGATAGGCCCCGAATCCCTGCCTGCGAAACCCTTCGAGAACCTCCATGTAGATGTCGCCGTAGGGGGGGTTGTAGTGAAAATTGACACCCCCGGCTGCGACCACCGTTCCTCCCATCTCAAGCCGCCACTTGGTGCCACCCTGACGTTGCGCGATGCATTCGCGATCCGCGTCGTCGTCGGTTTCGCGCCGGAGTATCGCTCCCTTCATCGAAATGAACGTCTCAATTTTGTCCTCAAAAACGATCTTTTCGCTGACTATGCCGCGGCCATACGCATGCAGCATGATGGTTAGAAGGCTATCGTTTGTCTGGACTTCGAATGCGCGGGCGGCGCTCGCTCCACGATACAGCTCGAACAGCGCGAAGGCCTGCGGGCGATATTCAGGGATAACATAGAACTCGTAGATTGTGGGCCTGCCGGACCAAGGCCCCGCTATGGCCACCGAGCCGTAACCGACAACAGTGGCATCAACTTCAAGCTGGTGACTGGCCGTCCAACCCGGGCGTCGATGAAGTGAATCGTGGACAATTTGGCCCTTTGTCTCATTTCGATATCGTTCGCGCCAACCATCGAGAGCCGAACCCGAAATGGGCTTTGCGGAGAGATTCACGTTTGCCATTCGAGTGATCGATTCATGCTGCCAGAACTATTGGGGCGTCCTTTGCAGGTTGATTGGCGCCTTCTGTTAACTACAAATCCAGCGTTCTGAAAATAAAGCGATAACGGAAACCTATATGAAAGGCGTTGAATCAAGAAAAGAGCTGCAGCCATGGCAACGTGAAGAACTCCTCGGTGCGGTGAAGACCCGTTTCGAGAAAAACATGAGCCGCCATATAGGTCTCGAATGGGATAAAGTAAGAGCCAGGTTGGAAGCCAATTGCGAAAAACTTTGGCCACTCAATGAGATGGAAAGAACCGGCGGTGAGCCGGATGTTGTTGGCCGTGATAAAACGACGGGCGAATACATTTTTGTTGATTGCTCGGCAGAGAGCCCCAAAGGCCGCGCAGGTCTTTGTTATGACTGTGAAGGGCTGGATTCACGGAAAGAACATGAACCGAAGAATGACGTTGTTGCTATGGCGGCGGCCATGGGCGTCGAGTTTTTGACTGAGGAACAATATCGAGAGCTGCAGAAACTGGGTGATTTCGATACGAAAACGTCGAGTTGGGTTAAGACATCTGCTGACATTAGAAAACTCGGCGGCGCCCTCTTTTGTGATCGCCGCTTCGGCCATGTCTTTGTGTATCACAACGCCGCGCAGTCTTATTACGGCGCTAGGGCGTTCCGTGGCTCGCTAAGGGTCTAAAGTTTCTCGCCCGGCGAGCGATGGGGTCAGCCCGCAATCCGGAGGAAGACGAGCGGAGCGAGCGTCATTTGTCGGGCTAGGTCCCGTGATCAAGTCGGAGGGCATTAAACAGCATTCAACGCAAAGCCCGGCGAATCGAAACAGATCCGATCGGCTCCTACCTGCCAGCGACCACCTTGCGTCCTGATTTCTTTGGGCGACCATTTTTCTTACCATTCAAACGAGCTGCTAGTGATTTCTTGCTGCTCGTCACACTGCCGCCCGTGTGCCCTAGTGCGGCCGCCGCCGAATTCTTCGGCGGCGGCCGCATTCCGTTGTTTTGAGAGTAGGTATCGAGGGCCAGTTTCAGCGCGTCTTGAATCTCCTTAGCTGCAGCTTCGCGAGAATCCCCATGCGCCATCACTTCTGGCATATCGTTGACTTGTGCAACGTACCAATCATCGCCGGGATGTAATTAACGGCTTTCAAGACGGTCCCAAAACCGCCTATGTCGGGAGTGCTCCCATGACTCTGTCCAAAACTATCAAGTTTTTCCTGGGCGTCTTTTCCATTTTCCTTCAGCTCTCCTGCATCGAAGCGGGCGCCTCCCCGATCAAAACCAACGGGAACGGCGATCCGACCGATGTCGGCATCTGGTACTGCGCGAACTGGGACGCGAACGGAGGCGGATGGTGGCCCCTGGCCAGTTATCGCCCCCTGTTGCCGGACGGGAGCTACGGCATGCACGATGGCTCCGATGTTGTCGTGATCGACTTCCACCTGCAGAAGCTGGCGGAAGCTCAGATTGACTTCATCCTCTTCGACGACACGAACGGAGACTTCAACGGATACGGACCTCAAAACGTCTGGATCAGGGAGAAGTCCAAGGCCGTTTGTGCCCGGATCAAGCTCTGGAACAGGAGCCACTCCTGGAAGATCAAATATGCCTTCGCCATCGGATCGTTCATGATTGGCGACCGCGGGTATCCGACGGCCACCGACTATGACGTGATCGAGCAGCAGGCCCGTTGCGTCGCTCAGGAAGTTCTTCTCAACAACGACTATGATTCCAACGATTATTACCAAATCGACGAAAAGCCGCTGTTGGTGGTGCTG
>CAYVKH010000057.1:0-19894 GCA_964451965.1 uncultured Opitutaceae bacterium | reverse complement strand
TCCGCATGTGGTGTAACTCCTGCGGCACCCTCGGTGCCGACTGGAACGCCAGCATCGTCGCCCCTTGGACGGTGCAGTTGAACGACCAGGGCCACGCGGCCCCTGAAGTCGCCCCCTGGAGGTTGAACCTCATCTCGACCTACACGTTCGACCGCGGCTTCGCCAAGGGTTGGTTCGTGGGCGGCGCCCTCCGCGTGGAGGCGGCCCGTATCCTCGGATACCACTTCGACCCGACATTCGTGAACGTGAACTCCACGGACCCGAACTACGCCGCGGTCGTCTCGGTCACCCATGGCGGACTCAACGTCAACCAGCCCTGGATGGGTTCACAGGACACCCACCTGGACGGATGGATTGGGTATTCGCGCAAGGTGTACCGCAACGTCAACTGGCGCATACAGCTCAACCTGCAGAGCATCGGAGAGAAGGACCACCTGTTCGCATCCAGCATAGAGCCGGACGGGACGCTGGGCTTCTCCCGCATCCAGCAGGGCATGGGCTGGAGGCTTGAGAACTCGTTCGACTTCTAAGGCCGCTGTTTCCCGGGGCGGGTGACCGCTCCGGGAGAAAGCCAAAAGATTCGAGTCCGGCGGCGAAAGCCGCCGGACTTTTTTCTGCCCGGATTCCGTGGGGGCCCCGTGGGGGCGTCCCGCGCGGCGGGAAAGGCCGGACCGATCGCTGCGGAACCTCCGGACCCGAAGGCTCCCGAACGGCGGCGGAAAGTTGTTTATTCGGCGCCGGTAGGCCTCTATAGGATGGCCTGATCATGGCCACAACTGCGCGCCCTTCGCCACCGTCCGGGGAGCCCGCCGGGGAACCGGCATCCGCAGCCGGCGCGGCGTCCGAGTTGCCCTCCATGGCGGGCCTGCGCGAGATCATCGACCGCCGCTCGTTCCTAAGGTCCGCGTTTGGGGGGTCGATAGGGCTGGCCGCGTCCCTGGCGTGGCCCCTTAACCTGGCGGCCGGTGCCGCAGGGGCGGCCGCGTCGGGCCTGGGTGGATCCGCGGCGGCCGGGGCGCAGGGCGCGGGCCCGTCCGCCTCCCGCAAGCCCCAGCCCGAGAGCAACCGAAAGATGGCCGAGCTCCTTGCGAAGATCACGCGGGAGGCCGATCCGCTGCGAAATCCTTTCCGGAACCGGGAGCAGGCGGCGATCCTCAACACGCTGAAGGCGCAGGCGACCGATCCTCAGCGGCTCTTCCAGATCCGGATCCGGCTCGCCTGGCAGTACCTGGACTCCGGCGATGCCGACGCCGCGCTCAAGGAGTACGACGCCATCTGGCAGTACATGGAGGAAACCAACGTGCCCTTCGAGGAGCGCAGGGAGGTCGAGTGGCTGACCTTCAAGGCGGTGTGCTACCTGCGGATGGGCGAGAACGAGAACTGCCTGGAGAACCACAACGGCGACTCGTGCATCTTCCCGATCAGCACCAAGGCGGTGCACAAGCTGGAACGGGGCTCGCGGGGCGCGGTCGCGGTCCTGACCGAGCTGCTCGGCAAGTACCCGGGCTGCCTGCGGGCGCGCTGGCTCCTGAACATCGCCTACATGACCCTCGGCGAATACCCCGCCAGGGTTCCCAAGGAATGGCTCCTCGAGCCCAGGCTCTTCGCGTCGGAATACGACATCAAGCACTTCCCGGACATAGCGGCCGACGTGGGGCTCGACGTCCACGGGCTCTCGGGGGGGGTCGTGCTGGAGGATTTCGACAACGACGGGTTCTTGGACGTGATGGTGTCCTCCTGGGGCCTGCATGACCAGGTGCGGCTGTTCCACAACAACGGCGACGGCACCTTCACCGACCGCACCGAGGAGGCCGGGCTCATGGGGCTCACGGGCGGGCTCAACATGATTCACTGCGACTACAACAACGACGGGTTCATGGACGTGATGATCCTGCGGGGCGCGTGGATGGGGTCCGAGGGGCATTATCCGTTCTCTCTCCTGCGCAACAACGGGGACTTCACGTTCACCGACGTGACCGAGGAGGCGGGGATGCTCAGGCTCCGGCCGTCGCACTCGGCGGCGTGGTTCGACTACAACGGGGACGGCTGGCTCGACGTCTTCGTCGTGGCCGAGACGAAGAACGGGGACAAGGTCGCCTGCGAGCTCTACCGCAACAACGGCGACGGCACGTTCACCGAGTGCGCGGCAGAGAACGGCCTGGACTTCGTCGGGTTCTACAAGGCCGCCGTGACCGCCGACTACAACAACGACGGCCGCCCGGACATCTTCCTCTCGCGGCTGGACGGGCCGAGGAAGCTCCTGCGCAACGACGGGCCCGCCGGCGCCGACAAGTCCCCCGGCGCCCGCTGGAAGTTCACCGACGTCGCCTACGAGGCCGGCATCGGCGGCCCCCCGGAGTCGTTCACCTGCTGGTTCTTCGACTACGACAACGACGGGTGGCCCGACATCCTGGTCACGGGCTACTTGATCCAGGACGTGGGCGACATCGCCGCGGACTACCTGGGCCTGCCGTATGCCGGGCAGCGCACCAAGCTCTACCGCAACAACGGCGACGGCACGTTCTCGGACGTGAGCAAGGAGTGCGGGCTGGACAAGCTGCTCCTGTCGATGGGCGCCAGCTTCGGGGACCTGGACAACGACGGCTGGCTGGACTGCTACTTCGGGACGGGCAATCCCGACCTCTCCGTGCTCATCCCGAACAGGATGTTCCGCAACGACGGGGGCCGGCGCTTCCAGGACGTGACGACCTCCGGCGGCTTCGGCCAGCTGCAGAAGGGCCACGGCGTCGCCTTTGGCGACATCAACAACAGCGGCACGCAGGACATCTACACCGTCATCGGCGGCGCGGTCGAGGGCGACCATTTCCAGAACCAGCTCTTTGCGAACCCGGGCCACGGCAACAACTGGCTCAAACTCAAGCTGGAGGGCGTGAAGACGAACCGCGCCGCGCTCGGGGCCCGGGTCAAGGTCGTGGTGCAGACCGAGGAGGGGGAGCGGGCGATGTACCGCACGGTGGGCACGGGCGGAAGCTTCGGGTCCACCACCGTGCGCCAGGAGATCGGGCTCGGGAAGGCCACCGTCATCAGGCGGGTCGAGATCTTCTGGCCCGTGACCGGGATCACCCAGGTGGTCCAGGGGCTGGAGATCAACCATCTCTACCACATCACGGAGGGCGTCGAGGAGCCGACCCGGGTGAAGCTCAGGAGCTTCAAGTGGCCCGTCGACATCGGCGCCTAGGGCGCGCCGCCGCATGGGCCAAATCGGAATTTACAAAAATGAAAACCTCCCCAGGCAGGGTCACTTGGAGCCTGATGCTCGCGCTCGCACTTGGGGGCGCCGGCGCGGCGCCCGCGCAGAACGTGGGCAGCATGGACCCGGCCGTGACGGCCGTGCAGCCGGCGCCGGATCTTCCTGCGGCCAAGCCGCAGGAGGCCCAGCCCGCGGCGGCCGCCCAGAATTACCCGCTCTCCGCGTTCTCGGCCCTGGGGTCCTCCCTCGAGCAGACGGGCCACTTCGGGGAGCTCGGCTGGAACGAGGCCCAGTTCAACGCCTTCCTGGACGGGCTTCGCGCGGCCTACCAGGGGAAGGCCGTCCCCATGGATGATTCTGCCCAGCGGCTCGCCGTCGAGGTGAGCAAGCGGATCAGCGAGATATCGGCGCGCGGCAGGCCGCCGGCGGATTGGGCGCAGAAGGGTCAGCTCGAGGCCTACTTCAAGGACATGCAGAGGCGCCTGAGCCTGCAGGTCTCGGCGAGCGGCCTCGGCTACAACGTCCAGCCGGGCAAGAACGGGATACGGCCGCGGCCCGGCGACACCATCGTTGTCACGGTCAACGCCACGGCGGCCGACGGGACGACAAAGCTGCCGCAGCTCTCCGCGGAGCGGCTCAGCGCCAAGATGGAGGGGATGATGCCGGGCCTCATGGAGGGCCTCCAGATGATGACCGTCGGCGCCGAGGCCGTCTTTGTGATCCCGCCCGCGCTTTCATTCGCGGACAAGGCGTGGCCCGAGGGGGTCCAGCACGGCTCGCCCCTTGTGTTCTGGGTCACGCTTCACGACGTGACAAACGCGGGCGCGCAGAAGCAGCCCTGACCCCCGGCTACGGGGAGGGCGGGGAGAGCGCGAGGGTGACGGAGCCCTGCGGGACCGGGTATTCCGCGTCGGCGCCCGACGGCCAGCGCACGTGGACCTTCAGGGGCGGGTTCGAGTCGGCATACCCGAAGAAGCATGCGGCCGAGGACTGGCTGTAGTAGCCGCAGCCGGCGAAGACCTCGCTCATGCGGGCCGATCCGTCCGCGAGCTTCACCGTGACGCGGGAGCCTACGCCCGTCGGGTTTCCCGGCGGCCCGAGCAGCCGGACGCAGAGGGACCGCCGGCCGGCGACCCCGGCGTTCCTGAAGGCGAGCGTCGTGCTGTTGTTTCGCGAGACGACGAAGTCCGGCCAGCCGTCGTGGTCGAGGTCGAGCACGCAGAGGGCCTTTGCGTCACCGGGGACGACGAGGCCGCTCTCGGCCGGGGCGACGGGCGTGAAGTGGCCGCGGCCGTCCCCGCGCAGGAGCTGGCTCAAGCCGCCGTCAAACCGGCCGACCGGGGGAATGGGGGCGAACGAGTTCTGGACGGCGTAGATGTCCGCGTGGCCGCCGCCGGTGAGGTCGCAGGCGACAAGCCCCTGGAGGGGAGATATTTGCGCGATTCTTGGCAGGGGCTCAAACCGGTACGTGCCATCGGGCCGGCTCAGGAGCACCCCGCTCCGGAGCTCGGTGGCGGCAAACCTCTGGGCCGCCGCGAGCCTGTCGGCGCCGAGCACCTCAGTGAGCGTGGCGCGCGCATAGGCGTCGTTCCTGGGGAATCTCCTGAGGACGCTGTGGACGACCGCGCCCATGTCCCTGCGGCAGCGCCAGGGGTAGAGGCGGTCGCCCTCGTAGTAGGCCTCGATCGTCAGGGGTTCCTCGCCCTCGCCGGTGAAGTCGCCGTAGAACAGGAGCGCCGGGCGCTCGGGGCTCCCGCGGTACTGGGTGTTGAGGCCGACGTTGCCGACCACGTAGTCGGGCCGGCCGTCGCCGTTGAAGTCCGCGGAGGCGATCGATGTCCACCATCCGGTGCCGGCCGAGGCGAAGCCAGACCTCTCGGTCCAGTCCTCGAAGCCCGTCCCGGCGCTGTTGTGGAAGTACCTCACGTTCCCCCACTCGAGCGTGACGAGCAGGTCGGGCCAGCCGTCGCCGTCCACGTCGGACCAGAGCGCCGAGGTCACCATCCCCACCTCGCGCAGCCCCGGGGCAAGCGCGTCGGTGACGTCCTCGAAACGGCCGCCCCGGTTGGCCAGGAGTGCGCTTCTTGGCGGCAGCGGGTACTGGCCGGACAGCACCCGGCCGCCGATGAAGAGCCCGAGGCGGCCGCTGTGGTCAAAGTCGGCCGCGCAGGCGGCGCCGGCGTTCTCGGGAATCGCCGGCAGCGCGCCCTCGGGCGCCGGCCTGAAGCCGCCCCGGCCGTCGCCGAGGAGAAGGCGCGGCTGGTACTCGGGGGATCCCCCCGGCAGGGCGTTGCCTCCCCGCGTGACCAGGAGGTCCTGCCTTCCGGAACCCTCGGCGTCAAAGAGCAGCAGCGGCCCGTCGTCCACGGGCGCGGCCTCCGCGGGCAGGGATCCGTCGGCGGGAGCGAAATGGCCCAAACCCGACTGCCGAAGGAGGCTGCGGGGACTCAAGGTTGTGCCGCCTACGACAACCGCGTCCCGCCCCGTTCCGTCGACGTCCCCCACGGCCAGGCCGGGGCCCCGCCGGTTCAGGCGCAGCGGGATCAGCCGCTGCATGGCGGTCTCGTCGACCGTCTCCTCGCGCGACGCAAGCGAGAGGCCCGAGGGCCCGGCCAACGGCTCGAACTGGCGCGGGGCCGGCGCCTTGGGCTCTGCGGGCGCTACGGTCGTTGCGGGCTCGGTGACGGTGAAGCTCCTGTCCACCTGCAGGTTCTCGAAGGACTGAACGCGGCCGCTCGGCCAGGTCACGGTCAGCCTGCCGATGACCGTGTCCGTTCCCAGGCCGAAATGGACCATGGGCTCGCTGCTCGACAGGTACCCGCGGGCGAGCACGAGCTGGCGCGTCTGGGCGCCAAGCGCGCTCTCGACCCTCACGGTCGCGCCCACGCCGTAGCGGTTCGAGGCCGTCCCGCGCAGGTGGACGTCCACGCGGTGGGGGGTGTCGTTGTCGTTGCGCATGATCGTCACGCCCCCCTGGAAATTGGTGTAGACGACGTCGAGGTTGCCGTCGCCGCTCAGGTCGCCGAAGGCGGAGCCGAAGCTGACCCCCCGCTGGTTCAGGCCCCAGGCCGCGCTCACGTCCTCGAACTGGATGTCGCCCAGGTTGCGGTACGCGAGGTGCGCCTCGGCCATGACGGGGCTGTCGTGCATGATCCGGATCCTCTCCGCCGCGGTCTCGGCGCCCGCCTGGCGCGTGAGGATATCCATGTTCGTCGACTCCCTGTGGGAGCCGTTCGTTATGAAGAGGTCCAGGCGCCCGTCGTTGTCCAGGTCCTCGAACCGCGGAGCCCAGGTCCAGTTGGTCGCGGCGATGCCCGCGAGGTAGGCGGCCTCGAGGCAGCGGCCGGTGCCGGTGTTCAGGTACAGGGCGTTGCGCTCGTACTGGGGCGCCGCGCCGGGGTTCCTGTCGTCTTCCGAGGTGTGGCTGCGCGTCTCGGCCATGCCGCGCTGGTCCTGCTCGTGGGTCGTCGCGGCCATGTCGGTCACGAATAGGTCGATCATGCCGTCGTTGTTGATGTCGCCCAGGTCCGAGCCCATCGAGGAGAAGGGCATGTGCGGGACGACGCGGTTGACCCCCTCGGTGAACGTGCCGTCGCGGTTGTTGTGGTAGAGGAAGTCGGGCAGCGAGAAGTCGTTGGCCTCGTAGAGGTCGGGCCACCCGTCGTTGTCGTAGTCCCACCACACCGCGGAGTGCCCGCGCGCCTCTCCGGAGATCCCGGCACGCTCGGTGACGTTCGTGAACGTGCCGTCGCGGTTGTTGTGGAACATGTAGCTCCGCTGGCCGTTCGGGCTCTTGCTGTAGTTGAGCATGTTGGTCTGCAGGAAGAGGTCGAGCCAGCCGTCGCGGTCGTAGTCGCAGAAGCTGGCCATGCTCGAGGCGTCGTTCACGTCGAGCCCGTAGGCGCGGGCCATCTCCTTGAACGTCCCGTCCCCCTGGTTGACGTAGAGGAGGTTGGGGGCGTTGAACCGGCACACGTAGATGTCCAGGCGCCCGCTGTTGCTTATGTCGACGAACGTCGCGCCCTGGTTCCACACGCCCCTCGTGGCCCCGACGCCCGCCCTCTCGGTCACGTCCTCGAACTTGTAGCCGCCCAGGTTTCGGAAGAGGCGGCAGCCCTCGGTCTTGCTCACGACGAATATGTCGGGCTTGCCGTCCCCGTCGTAATCCCCGATCGCTATCCCGGTGCCGATCTCGCCGACCTCGAACTCATGGTAGAGCTCGCCCCAGATCCTGGGATCGTCGTACTTGTTCTCGGCGCGCAGCCCGGTCTCCTCGGGGGAGAGCCGCACGAACATGGTCTTTCCGCGCGGGAAGGGGCGGGGGGCGAGGGGCCGCTCGCTGATCTCGCCGGCGGGGTCCGCCGCCCGGGCCGGCGGGCCCTGGCAAAGGGCCGCCGCCAGGAGGGCGAGGCAGAGGCGGCGGTTCGCGGAACTCCGTGCCGCAATGGTTTGGGAGTTTACCGTGGGAAACATTGGCCTTACCATGCAGGACCGCCCTAAATGAAGGGTCAAGTTTGAGTTGGGGAGGGCCGCTCCCCGCACCCGCGCTGGCTCCGCATCCCCCTTTCGCTCCCATCATCGCCCCCGAGACACTGGCAGCCCCTTCATGACCCAAGTGAGCACTCTCGCCCGGATCTCCTCGCGCCTCTGGGTGGCCGTCCCGGTCTGCGCGTGCGCATGCCTGGTCTGGTTCAACCAGGCGCGGGTGCGGCGCGTCGAGTACGTGTCCGGCCTCGAGGGGCGCGCGCGCCAGGCGGACGTCCTCGATGCGGGCTCGCCCACGGGCTACGCCGACGGGCAGCGCGAGATGATCGTGCCCGAAGGCAACGAGGACAGCTTCCACTGGATTGCGCAGACCCAGCAGATGCTTGCGCGGGGGGAGGCGAGGGTGCGGCGCGTCGACTACGAGAACGCCCCCGCCGGCCGGGAGGTGAACTCGGCCTCCCCCTACCGCTGGTGGCTGGGGCTTGTGGCCTGGGTGGCGCACGGGGCCTCCGGCAGGCCGATTGGCGTCTGCGTGGAGACGGCGGCGCTCTATTCGGACCCGATCCTCCACCTCCTCGCCGTGGCGGGCTGCGCGGCCTTCGTGGCGTGGCGGTTTGGAGGCCTCGCTGCCGCGCTGGTTTCCATCGGGCTCGCCACGGTCTTCCCCTTTGCCTCCGGGTTCCTGCCGGGGATGCCCGACCAGCACGGGCTGGCGAGCGTCCTGGCCTTGGGCAGCCTCCTTGTGCTGCTGGCCGGCCTTCGCTCGATCGGTGCCGGGGCCGCGGAGGACGGCGGGGCCCCCGCGGCGGGGCGGGCCCGCCCCTGGTTTGCCCTTGCCGGGATCGCCGGGGGGCTGGGCATGTGGGTCAGCGTCCCGACCCAGGTGCCGATCACGGCGGGCGTCCTCGTCGGGGCGCTCCTTGAGGCCTGGGCCGCGCGCCGCGGCGCGACCGGGCCGGCTTGCCCGGCCCCGCCATGGGGAGTCTGGGCCGGCAGCGGGGGCGCGACCGTGCTTGCGGCCTATGTCGCCGAGTATTTTCCCGGCCACATGGGGTCGTGGCGGCTGGACACGGTCCACCCGCTCTACGGCGTCGCCTGGGTCGGCGCAGGCGTGCTGGTGGCGGGGGCGTCTTCATGGATCCGGGGGCAGAGGCCTTCATGGAGGGCCCGCGACATTGCGGTCGTCGTTCTCTGCCTTGCGGCCATCGCGAGCCTGCCGGCGGCCTATCGGGTGACCAACGACCCGACCTTCCTCGCCAAGGACTCTCTCTGGGCGCGCCTGACCCGGCTTCCGGGAGGGGCGGCCGCATCGAGCTCATGGGACTGGCTCGTCCGCGACCGGGCCTCCCGGGCGGCGTGGGCCACCCTGCTGCCCCTGGCCGCCGTTGTTCCCGCGGCCTGGCTGGTGGCGCGCCCCGCAGCGGGGAAGCGGTCCCAGGCCCTGCTGGCCGTCGCGCTGGGGCCGGTGGCGGTCGCGTTTGGGTTCGCCTGCCAGCGGCTTGCCTGGTGGAGCGTTCTCGATGCGGCGCTGCTCGCCCTCGTGGTCGCGGCCGCGTCGGGGGAATTCAGGCTGGGCCGCCTTGCCGGCGGCTGGATCTGGGCGGCGATCGTGATCGCGTCGGCGGTCACGGGGACCCTGCAGCTCCTGCCGCGGGGCCCGGGCGGCGCGGGGACGATCCTCACGGCGAAGGAGTCGGAGCAGCTGGTCGAGCGCCACCTTGCGCACTGGCTGCAGAAGCGCACCGGGGAGGCAGGGATGGTGGTCTTTGCGCCGCCGAACGAGACGGCCACCCTGTGCTATTTCGGGGGCCTGCGCGGCATCGGCACCTTTGCCGCCGACAACAGGGCGGGGTTTGGCGCCACCCTGGCCATAGCCGCCGCGACCACCATGGAGGAGGCCCAGGGCGGCCTCCAGGGGCACGGGGTGAGGTACGTCCTGATCCCCTCGTGGGACCCGTTCTTCGAGGACTTCGCGCACCTGTACCTGGTCAAGAAGTTCGCCAGCAGGTCCAGCCTTCTGGTCACCTCGCTGCGCCACTGGAACCTGCCACCGTGGCTGCGGCCGGTGCCCTACCAGCTTCCCGTCGGCGGGGCGTTTGAGGGGCAGTCGGTCCTTGTCTTCGAAGTGGTCGACGAGCAGAGCCCCGCCGCGGCCGCGAGCCGGCTTGCGGAGTATTTCGTCGAGTCGGGGGACCTGGGCAGCGCCGCCGCCGCCGCGGAGTCCCTGCGCCGGTTTCCCGGGGACGTCGGGGCGCTGGTCGCGCGCGCGCAGGTCCAGAGCGCCCGGGGGGACGCCGCCGCCGCCGCAAAGACCCTGGACGCCCTGCTGGCGCGCCTGGCAGGCGGCGGCGACCGGTACCTCCCGTGGGACCGCCGGGTCAGCCTGGCCACGGTCCTTGCGCGGGGGGGCCAGTACAGGCTGGCGGCGGAGCAGACGCGCCGCTGCGTCGAGGGACTGAAGGAGGACAGGCTGAGGTCGCTCACCACGGGCTCCCTCTACGACCTGCTGGTTCTCGCGCATGGGTTTCACCTGGAGATCCCCGATACCAGGCTGAGGGACCTGGCGGTCGAGCTGCTGCCCGAGAACCTGCGCAGCCAGATCTAGCCGGGCCGCTCCCCCCGCGGCGCTCAGTCCGCCTTCTCCAGGCGGTCATACCAGTTGAACTTCATGTAGACCGAGGTCGCCGCGAGCACGGCGAGTATCACGGCGGACCATGACCACTGCTTCAGGACGATGTAGATCGGGAGCGTCACCAGGCACATCTGCCAGACGATTCCGACGGCGACATTCGCGAGGTCGTGCGCGGCGTCTCGGTTGGGCACGAAGGACGGGTCTTCGAGCATCACCTTCTCCCGGATGGGCCCCCACCAGCCCCACGGGTTGACGCTCCTGTAGAACCTTTTCAGGACCTCGTCGTCCTCGGCCTTGCTCAGGTACGTGCCGGCGAGGCATCCCACGACCGATACCAGGAGCAGGAATGGAAACGTGTAGAGCGCGTTGAAGCTGCGGCCGGAGACCTGCTCGACGAGGAGGAACAGGACCGCCCCCGCGATGCCGGAAACCATCCCCCAGAAGTAGCCGTAGCCGTTGAAGCGCCACCAGTACCATTTCAGGACGTTTGCGGCCACGAACGCGCTGTAGAGGGCCCCGACGAGCCACATCATCACGGTGGTTATGCTGTTGGTGAGCAGCCCGCAGGCGATTCCCACGACCAGGAACACGACGGACACGGCGCGGCTGAGCATCACCAGCTTCCTGCCGTTCGCCCCGGGGTTCATGAAGCGCTTGTAGATGTCATTGACCACGTAGGCGGGCGCGGCGTTCAGCGTCGCGGCGAAATTCGACATGAAGGCGGCGGCGAGGCCCGCCAGCAGGAACCCGAGGACGCCGGTGGGGACCTGGCCGCTCAGGACCAGGGGAAGCACCTTCTCGAAGTCGGGGTTGCCCTGCGACCGGAGGTTCGGCATGCAGAACGCGAGCGCGAGGACGGTGATGCCCGCGATCATCATGTAGCGCGGGAACATGAGGACCACGGTCACCATGCCGTTCATGAGCGAGGCCTCGCGCGGGTTGCGCGTC
This sequence comes from uncultured Opitutaceae bacterium, assembly GCA_964451965.1. Lineage (GTDB taxonomy): Bacteria > Verrucomicrobiota > Verrucomicrobiia > Opitutales > Opitutaceae > Palsa-1447. The sequence continues at coordinate 8,618 of CAYVKH010000057.1, read as the reverse complement.
GCGAGGATGCGCTGCATGTCATAGTTCGGGGCCGGCCCCGCCAGGCTCGCGAGCACGCCCTTGAAGAACATGAGGCCGAAGATGACCGTGAAGAACTCGTTGCCGTCCGCCTTGATCGCCGCGTTCGCGGTGCTGAGGATCCCGTCCCAGTTGAGGCCGAGCTTCCAGCCGAAGAACGGGTTCATCCATCCGTCCGGGATGCTGCGGGCGATCATCGCGGGCGAGACCTTCACCAGCGCAATGATCCCGATCGTGATCGCAGTGAGCGTCAGGATGGTGAACTGCGCCACCTCGGTGATGACCACGCTGACCATGCCGCCCTTGATCGCATAGAGCGACGTCAGGCCGAGCAGGATGATGGCATAGATGTTCTCGTCGCTGAAGAGCCCGGTTGTCGCGCCCGTGAAGTGCCAGGGCAGCATCACGACGGCGAACTTGCCGATGCCCTTGAAGGCGTAGGCGAGCAGGCCGATCACGTTCGCGAGCGCGAACACGACGACGCTCAGGTGGGCGAGCGTCGCGCCCCGGTCGTTGCCGAAGCGCGTCTGCATCCACTGGGCGCCCGTGAGGACGTTGGAGCGGCGCAGCCACGCGCTCATGAACATCATCAGGAATATCTGGTTGAACGTCGGCCAGACCCAGGGGAGCCAGATGCTCTTCAGCCCGTAGAGGAAGAGCACATACACGAGCCACATCGTGCCGCTTATGTCGAACATCCCCGATGCGTCGGAAACGCCGAGCATGTACCACCGCATCGTCCTTCCGCCCAGGAAATAGGCGTCCAAATCCTTGGATCCCCTGCGGGAGACCCAGAGGCCCACGGTCACGACGAGGACGAAATAGCCCACGATGATGCCAATATCCAGGGAGTGCAGGAGCATGGGGTGGTGCGGTCTGGGCCGGGCTGCCTCGGGGCGCGGCGGTCCCGGCCCCGATGCTGCTGGGAGGATCAAAGATACGGGGGCGAGCGCAAACAAAACCCGCTCCCGGCGCGGCCCCGGGGTTCTCATGGCCCGGGCAGGGCTTTTCATAAGCCTTGCGGGGCGCGCCGGCGGGTGTCGTCATTGGCCCGTGGCCGGTCGCCCGGATGCCCTCACCCCCATGCACAACCCCAGATACCTGCTCGTTGTCCCAATTCTCGCCGCCTGCTTTCCAACCGCCCGCGCGCATGCGGCCGCGGACGCCCCCCAGAGCGCGACAGGGGCCCAGCGGACGGCCCTATCGGGCAGCGCCGAGCAGGAGGTCAAGGGCGACATCCTTCCCTTCTGGCTCAAGTACACGCGCAATCCGGCGAACGGCGGCTTCTACGGGTTCATCGACAAGGATATGAACATCCGGAAGGACTCGCAGCGCGGCGGCCTGCTGACGTGCCGCGTACTCTGGACGTTCTCGACGGCCTACCGGCTCTACCATGATCCCGCGTACCTCGAGATGGCGCGCTACGCCTACAGGGACCTCGTGGAGCATTTCTGGGATCCCGAGAACGGCGGCCTTTTCTGGTCGATCGCCGTGGACGGCAAGCCCCAGGCCGACTTCAAGCTGATCTACCTGCAGACATTCGGAATCTACGGGCTGTCGGAATACTACAGGGCCACGGGGGAGAAGGCCGCCCTCGATAAGGCGATCGCTATCTACAACCTCATAGAGGAGCACTCGCGCGACCGGAAGAATGGCGGGTACTTCGACGCTCTGGACCGGAAATGGGCCCGGCTGGCGCCCGACAAGAACCGGATGGGCCCCGCCTCAAAGTCACAGAATTCGCACATCCACATCCTCGAGGGGTACACGAACCTCCTGCGGGTGTGGCCGGACCCAGGCCTTAGGGCCAGCCAGCATGAGCTGGCCGAGATGGTGATTAGGCACATCATCGACCCGAAGACCCATCACCTGATCCTTTTCATGGGGGATGACTGGACGCCGGTCGGGCGCGGCGAGGTGTCCTACGGCCACGACATTGAGCTGAGCTGGCTCCTGGTGGAGGCCGCAAAGGTACTCGGGGACCCGGCCCTGGTCGCCGAGGTCAGGCCCATCTCGCTCGACATCGCCCGGGTGACGCTGGCGGAGGGCGTGGACCCCGACGGCGGCGTCGTGAACGACGGCGGACCCGGCGGCTACACCGACACGGACAAGGACTGGTGGCCCCAGGCCGAGGCCGCCATCGGGTTCCTGAACGCCTACCAGCTGTCGGGCGACCCGCGCTATTTCGAGGCCTCACGCCGCAGCTGGGACTACATTGAGGCCAAGTTCGTCGACCGCGTGCACGGCGACTGGATCGAGAAGGTGAAGCGCGACGGGACCCCGGTGCCCCGGCCCAAGGTAACGGTCTGGAAATGCCCGTACCACAGCAGCCGCTGCTGCTTCGAGCTGGTCGAGCGCGTGCACGAGCTGGCCGGCGCCGAACCGGCCCCGTAGGCCCTAGGTCAGCCCGCGAGGAGCAGCTCGAGCATCCTGCGATCGAGCTTATGGCCGCGGAAGTCCTCGTACCGGACGTCCGCGCGGGCGCTGTCGACGATGCCGAAGCCGCCGCGAAGGTTCCACATCGACCATCCCCATCCGGCCTCCCTCCAAAGCGCCAGCTGATCGGCCATCCACGCGAGGCAGACATCATGCGGCGTCTGCGTGAAGCAGCCCCATTCGCCGATGTGCACCGGGGCGCCCTTGTCGGTGAGGGGCTTCCACTTTGTGATCTCCTCCGCCCTGAGCTTTTCCTTGTTCCAGAGCACGCCGTGTCTGTCGACCATCGGCCACGTGGGCGTGTCGAGGGATTCGAACTCGCCGGCCGGCACCCAGGTTGCCTTGTAGTGGCTGATCATCTTCGGCTGGTAGTCGTGGGAGCTCTGCACGATGCCCTCGTCGATCAGCCCGAGCACGGGTGTCTGCCCTATGTCGGCGCCGTTGGCGAAGATGAGCCGGCCGGGGCTCGCCTCCCGTATGGTCGCGATCAGGGCCTTCGCGATCTCGACGTAGCGCGACTGGTCGGCCATGAAGGGCGGCTCGTTCAGCAGGTCGAAGCTCACCCGCGAGCTCGGGATGTCCCTGTAGCGCTCGGCAAAGAACCTCCAGTGGTGCGTCGCGGCCTCGAGCGCGCGCTGCATCGAATCGCGGGGGCTGTCGAAGAGCTGGTAGGGCTCGCGCTCTCTTCCGTTGACGCAGTAGCCGGGAATGCGGTGGAAACCCAGGCTGATGTGGATGCCATGCTGCCTGCCCAGCTCGACGGCCCGGTCGATCGGCTTCAGGGCGTCGGGATTGATGGTCATCCAGTCCTTCGGGCTGGACCAGGCCCAGTAGGAGAGGGGCAGCCTGGCGAAATCAAAGCCCCACTCGGCCATCCATTGAAAATCGGTCTCCGTGAAATCGCGGCCCGCGCGGCCGCCGGCCATCGCCGTCAGGTTGAATCCGCGCCAGCGCGGGATCCGCGGCTGGCTGCGCCGACCCGAGGCCGCGGCGCAGGCCGGCCCAAGCAGCAGGGTTCCGGCCGCCGCGGCCGAGGCTCCAAGGAATTCGCGTCGGGTCATCTTGGCGTCAGCGGATCGACTTTGCGGGGATCCCGGGATGCGCGGCCTCGCCGGCAAGGCCCGCGTCGGCCAGACCGGGGCACGCGACCGCGTCCAGGGCATGCTTGAAAAAGTCCGGGGGATTGGGACCCCAGGTGACGCTGCAGTCGCGAAGGGTGACGCCTGAGGCGTTGCGCATCAGGAAGCCGCTCGTCGGGATCGTCCGCAGGGACTCCCTGTCGGCGTTGGGCCTCAGGTCCTGCTGCCCGCCCGCGAATGCGGCCGGCCTCGAGACGCGGATCGAGACCCGGTCGAATGAGATGTTCTCGAGGTGGCCAGGCTCGTCGGCGCAGATGACGGCACCGTTCTCGGAATTGCAGATGAGGTTGGAGAACCTTATGTCGCGAATGACGCCCAGCTTGCTGTGGCTGGTCCAGGGTATGGCCGCGATCTGGATGGGCTCGCCGCGCCCCCACCACATGGAGTCGAAGATCCTTGTCTCGATGATGAGATTGGAGAAGAGCACCCGCTCGATGCTGCCCTCCAGGCTCAGGCGAACCGCGACTCCGCGGTGGCTGTCCTTGATGACGCAGTCGCTGACGACCACGTCTCGGACGGGCCCGCTCACGTCGCAGCCGAGCACGATGCCCGACGAGCGCGACCTGAGCGTGCACCCCGAGATGACGACATTCTCGCAGGGCCTGTCGACTCCCTCGCTGAGCGGGGCGGTCTTGAGCGAAATGCAGTCGTCGCCGGTCTCGATGTGGCATCCGTGAATGCGGACGTTGGACGACCAGTCGATGTCGATGCCGTCGTTGTTCGGCATCCTCAGGTCGCCGTCGATGCGTATCGAGTCAATGGAGGCGTCGTCGCACCCCTGGAGCCTGAGGGTCCAGAACGCCGAGTTGGTCAGGGAGAACTCCTGAAGCAGGACATGGCGGCACTTCCTGAGCACAACCATGAAGGGCCTGAGCTCGACGCAGGTGTAGATGTAGGCGCCAATCTTCGAGACGTAGGCCATCTCGTTGCCGTCGATCCGCCCCGGTCCCGTTATGGCGATGTCCTCGGCGCCGTCCGCGTACACGATGACGCCCTGCCTCGGGACGGGCGCGGAGTCGAACGTGACGGGCTGGAGGGAGAACCGGGTGAAATCGCCGTGGTGGGGACTGCCCTGGAGCACGGCGCCGCGCTCAAGGTGGAGGTCGACGTGGCTCCTCAGCTCGATGGTCGCGATGACGATCTTCGCTCCGGCGGGGACAATTACACGCCCGCCACCCTTGCCGCTGCACTCGTCGATGGCCCGCTGGATGGCAGCGGTGTCGGACTGGATGTTCGTGCCTGTAACTCCATAGTCCAGGACGTTGAATGCCTGCGGAGCGCCTGCGCATGTGGCTGCCATGGCAACGGCCGCACACAGGGCTGATAATGGCCTTCGGAGGGGCTTTGGAGCTGACCTTGGCATAAGGGGTGGGTGGGTTCGCCACCGGGGTGGGATTGCTGATTTCCTCCTCCCTTAAACCGCTAAATTCCACTGAGATGTCAAACCGTCGATGCGCACGGCTCCGTCGCTAATCCGGACGACGACGGGTGCCTTCGAAGGGGCATGAAACGAGCGAGAAGAGCTTCTCAAGTTTCTGACAAAGGATCTCATTAACATCTCATTCGGTTGCATATAATCTATGCAGGTCCCCTTCAACCCCGTTCCGGCACGGTGCCTTTTGCGGCAACGCCGTGTCCGTCGTCCTCCCCTCCATCCATGAAGCTTAAGATCATCGGCCCCGCGTTGCCAAACATGCCCTGGGAGCCCAAGCCGGCGGGCAACCCCGATTTTGCCTGGCGCTACAGCTCAAACCCCGTGGTTGGCCGCCGTCCGCTTCCGCGCGTGACCGGGATCTACAACAGCGCGGTCGTGCCCTGGAAGGGCGGTTTCATCGGGGTCTTCCGCACCGAGGGGATGGACCGCATCCCGCACCTGCATGTCGGCCGCAGCCCGGACGGCTTCAAGTTCACGTTTGAGCCGAAGCCCATCGATCTCGCGTGCGACGATCCCGAGGTTCGCAAGTTTGAATACGCGTACGATCCTCGCGTCACGCTCGTGGACGGCGTCCATTACGTCACCTGGTGCAATGGCTACCACGGCCCGACCATCGGCATCGCTCGGACCACCGACTTCGTCCATTTCGAGCAGCTGGAGAATGCGTTCCTGCCCTACAACAGGAACGGGGTCCTCTTCCCGCGCAAGTTCGGGAAGAACTTCCTGATGCTCAGCCGGCCATCGGACACCGGCCACACTCCGTTCGGCGACATCTTCGTCAGCGAGAGCCCGGACCTCGTCCATTGGGGCAGGCATCGTCATGTCATAGGCCGAGGCGGCCCTTGGTGGCAGGGCACGAAGATCGGCGCCGGGCCCTCGCCGATCGAGACGAGCGAGGGATGGCTCCTCTTCTACCACGGCGTCACGACGACGTGCAACGGCTTCGTCTATTCGATAAGCGCTATGCTGCTGGACCTTGAGCAGCCGTGGAAGGTCATCGCCTGCGCGAACCAGCCGCTGATCGTGCCGGAGGCGCCCTACGAGCTGACAGGCTTCGTTCCCGGCGTCTGTTTCCCGGTCGGGTGCCTGTGCGACTCGGCGACGGGCCGCATAGCGATCTACTACGGCGCAGCCGACACGTTCACCGCGCTCTGCTTCTGCAACGCGGCGGACATCGTGAAGTTCATCAAGGATTATCCGCTCAAGTAGGCGCCGGGTCGCGCCGGGAGGCACCACGGCTCTTGCCTCCCGGAGAGGTTGCTTGCACTTTCGGGGCCGTGAAGAAGCCCAGTGTGCTCCTTATATTCCTGACCCGGTTCGAGGAAAGCATGGCGATGCTGAAGGGCATCGCGCATTACGAGCGCACGCACCACCTCTGGACGGCCTACCACGACGACCAGGCCGTCTCCGAGACGGATCCGCGATGGATACGCAGCAAGAAGTGGAACGGGGTCATCAGCCGGCATACGACGCCTGAGCTCGCGAAGGCGTGCGCGGAGCTGAAGATCCCGCTCGTCGACCTGAACGACGTGGAGCCTTATCCCGGCGTTCCCAAGATCCGGCCCGACAACGTCGGCATAGGGCACCTGGGAGCCGAGCATTTCATCGAGCGGGGGTACCAGAAATTCGGGTTCGCCGGGTTCGGCAACACGCTCTGGGCCCGCGAGCGCAGGGACGGGTTCGTGGAGGCGGTGCGCCTTGCCGAGCGCGAATGTTCCGTGTTCGAGGTGGACTATCCCGGGGACGCGACGCCGTTCTGGGAGGAGGAGCAGATCGGGAAGCTGGCCGACTGGCTCAAGGGGCTTCCCAAGCCGATAGGCATAATGGCCTGCGTCGACCTTCGCGCGCAGCAGCTGATAAGCGCGGCCCACGCCGCCGGCCTCTTGGTGCCGGAGGAGGTCGCCATACTCGGAGCCAACAACGACACGATCCGGTGCGAGCTCGCGGATCCCGCCCTCTCCAGCGTGGCGCCCAACGCGTTCCAGTCAGGGTACCGCGCGGCTGCGCTGCTTGGGGACCTGCTGGCGGGGATCAAGCCGAAGGATATTGACCAGCGGGTGGAGCCGCTCGGCGTCGTGACCCGCCACTCGACCGACGTCCTGGCCGTGGAGGACCGGAACGTGGCCGCGGCGCTCAGCTTCATCCGGGAGAGGGCGTGCCACGGCATAACGGTCGGACAGGTGCTGGAGCACGCGCACGCCTCGCGCAGCCAGATGGAGCGGAAGTTCCGCCAGTACATCGGGCGCTCACCGCAGTCCGAGATCCGGCGCGTGCAGCTGCGCAAGATCCGCCAGCTGCTCCTGGAGACGGATTTTCCCCTCAAGCGGATTGCCGAGCTTACGGGCTTCGAGCACATGGAATACATGTGCGTCCTCTTCAAGCGTGTGACCGGCGTCTCCCCCGGCAGCTACCGGGTGAGGATGCAGGACAAGGCCGTCGCCGCGGTGGCGTCGGCGGCGGGCAATTCCTGAGATCTTCCACATCCCCTCCATGAAGAAGCCGCACCTCCGTCTCCTAGCAGGATTGCTCGTGGCACAGGCCGCCGCCGCGGGCCCCAAGCCGATCGAATTCGAATTCGTGGCCCCGGACAATCCCGCGACGCAGAACCTGTATTCCCGCGAGCTGTGGGCCGAGGTCGTGACGCCGAGCGGACTCAAGGTCAATCTGCCCGCCTACTACGCCGACGGCGGGCTGTTCGCCGTTCGCGCGCGGCCGGACGAGCTTGGCACCTACCGGTTCGGCGCGGTGTCGGAGACAACCCTGGGTATCCACAAGACGGACCTCGTCGTAAGCCTCGTCACCCCCGCCGAGGTCCAGAACACGGAGCGGACGCGCCTGCCGTCCATCGCGCTCGACCCGAAGGATCCCCGGATGCTCATCCGGTCCGACGGGCTTCCCTTCACGCCGGTGGGCGCGAACCTCGCGTGGGCGGCGGACGGCTCGCGCGACACGCTTGGATACTACCAGGATGCCTTTCCCAAGTACGGCCGGGCCAACCTGAATTGGATGAGGATATGGATGGCGCACTGGGACGGGCTGAACCTCGACTGGCTTGCCAGGGGCATGGGACCGTCGCCCAAGCCGGGCTCGCTCGACGAGGGCGTGGCCGAGACCTGGGACAAGCTCCTCGCGCTGGCCGAGGAGAACGGGGTCTACGTGCAGATCGTGCTCCAGCACCACGGCCAGTTCACCACCGTCAACAACTCGAACTGGGCGGAGAACCCATGGAACGCGGCCAATCCCGGAGGTTTCCTCAAATCGCCGGAGGATTTTTTCACGGACCCCAATGCGCGGGTCATGTCTCTGGTGAAGTACCGCTACATCGTCGCAAGATGGGGCTGGTCCCCCGCCATCGTGGCCTGGGAGCTCTTCAACGAGGTCCACTGGACGGATGCCTTCCGGCATGGCCGCGAGGCGGACATTGCCCGCTGGCACAGCGCCATCGCCTCGTACATCCGATTGGTCGACGTCTACGGGCATCTCCTCACCACCAGCACGGAGAACCTGAAGAGCCCCATCTACGAGAAGATGGACTACTACCAGCCCCACCTCTATGCGGCCAACCTGGTCGCGGGGGCGCGCTCCTTCGA
>CAYVKH010000056.1:0-19910 GCA_964451965.1 uncultured Opitutaceae bacterium | reverse complement strand
ATTGAGGGGAAGATCAGCTACGAGCTGGCGGCCTACACGGCCAGAAGCTAGCCGACGGTAAGGAGCCTCTTGCGCGGCGTCTCAGTTCAGGCGCTCCTCGAAAGGAGCTCCCGGATGGTCGATGCCAGCTGCTTCACGTCGTAGGGCTTCGGAACCATCGCCTGGAAGCCGAAGTTCGTGAAGTCCGCAAGCACCGGGTCGTTTGAATAGCCGCTCGAGACGATCGCGGGCACCGAGGGGTCAATCTTCCGGATGGCGTCGATTGTCGTCCTGCCGCCCATTCCTCCCGGTATCGTCAGGTCGAGGATGAGCAGCTCAAAGGGCCGGCCGGCGCCCTTCGCGTCGTTGAATTCGCGGACGGCCTCGGCGCCGTCGGCTACAAGCGTGGCCTCGAGGCCCATGCGCCGGAGCAGGGTCCCGCCCATCATGCGAATGCTCTCGTCGTCGTCCATCATCAGCACCCGCGCGGGCCTCCCGGGCCGCAGCGGGTCGGCGTTGGCGGCGGCGGCGGCCTGCGACGCGGCCGAGTCGGGCTCGGCCGCGGGCAGCCACACGGTGAAGGTCGTTCCAAGCCCGAGAGCGGACGTGACCTCGATGTCGCCCAGGTGCTTCTTGACGATCGAGTAGACCGTGGCGAGGCCGAGGCCGCTGCCGGCCCGCTTCGTGGAGAAATACGGGTCGAATATCCGGGGAAGGATCTCCGGGCTGATGCCCTCCCCGGAATCGGCCATTGCGAGCCGGACGTAGCGACCCGGAGCCAGCGCGGCCCTGAATCCGGCGCCGACGGTCTCGTTGCCCAGGGTGATCCGGACGACCCCCCCGGCCGGCATGGCCTGCGCGGCGTTGAGCACGAGATTCTGGATGACCTGGGCGGTCTGGTCCTTGTCCACGCTGGCGTTCCACAGGTTCTCGGCGAAGTCGAATTCGCAGCGCACGCTGGAGCCCCGCAGGATGAACTCGGTGGTCTCGCGAACGATGTTCGTGAGGGAGACGTTCGAACGGACGGGACTGCCGCCCTTGGCGAAGGTGAGAAGCTGCTGGATCAGGTCGCGGGCCTTGGCCGCGCCCTTCGCGGTCTCGCGCATGGAATCGCCCTCCGCCTGCATCACCCGGTCGTTGAGCATGGCCAGGGAGATGTTGCCCATGATGATCGTGAGCAGGTTGTTGAAGTCATGGGCGATGCCCCCGGCGAGCACGCCGAGCGACTCGAGGCGGGCTGCGTGCTGCACCTCCGCCTCCAGCTTCACCTGGCGCTCGAGCTGCTCGCGGATCTGCTGCGTCTGGCGGCGCACGCGCCTGCGCAGCGCGGTGACCCAGCCCATGCCGAGCAGGGTGCAGCCCCCGAGGACGGCCGCGGCCGCGAGCGCGCGCTGCAGGGTCCAGAGGCGCGCCTTCTGGAACACCGCGATGTCCCCGGCGCCGCGAAGCTGGAGCTGGAAGCCGTGCGTCTGGCGCGAATCGTCGTAGACGAGCTGGTAGATTCCGGTCAGCTCGAGGCCCGCGCCGACGTCGAGGGAGCTCGGCGCCGCGCCGGGGGCACGGTCGAGCACGGCCTCGAAGAGCGTGTTGCCCGCCTGGAGCGTAAGCCGCGTCCGGTCCGGCTCGACCAGCGAGCCGAGCAGGAAGCCGCGCATGCTCACCAGGTGCGAGTCAAGCGCGGCCGAAAGGCGGGAGGGATCGGGCACGGCCGCGGGCGTGGGCGCTGGCCCGGCGCCAAGCCTCCGGTAGGAGGCCTCGCGCAGCACCGACCGGACCCCCTCGGAGCCCAGGATCCCGACGGCCTCGATCCGGTCGCCCTGCGCCAGCGGCACGGTCCCGCGGCTCAGCACCAGGATGGCCGCGCCGGCATCCTCCACGTAGAACAGGCGGCCGGGCACCGCGTAGATCACGGTTCCCGAAACATGGATCCGCGTAAGCTCCCGCGCGTTGACGAGCTGACGCAGGGCCCTGAGCGAGCGCAGGGGCAGGTCGTAGGAATCCGCGGGCGCGTCGTGCTCGACGATGATCTCGGGGAGCGAGGGGGTGAGGACCATGATCCCGGTTATCCGCTCGCTCTCGTCGGTCACGGCCTGGCAGATGCCGCGCACGCGAATCAGGGTTCCGGGGGTCGCGCCAAAGGTGATGGGAGAGACAACGAGGCCGACGAATTCCCCGGTGGGCGTGACGGCGTGGATGCGCCGGACCTCTCCATCGGACTCCGTCCGCTGGTAAAAGCCGAGCATGTCGACCATCTGGCCGTTCTCCGCGCCGGTGATCGCCTGGTCGAACGTGATCTCCCGCACCGGCGGCGTGGTCATGGAACCGAGATCCCAGAACTTCCCGAGGTCCATGGCCGGGGCGAAGCCGTCGTAGTACGTCACGCCCTTGATCCTGAAGTACTTGTTGCGCAAGGGTGTCTCCATCTGCCCGGGCCGATAGCGCACGCGTATGCCGCCGGTGAGATCCTGCAGGAAGAAGAAATCCTGGCCGGGAAGCGCCCACGTGACCGTGCCCGAAATCTCCACCGGCCGGCCCTTCGCGGCGTCCTCGACGCTCAGCTGCCTCACCTCCTCGACCCTCGTGAGGACGGCCGGGGTCGCGCCCTCCCGGCGGCTCGCCTGCGCCGCCGGCACCACGCGGAAGAGGGCGGATTGGAGCGACCATTGGGCCTTCGATACCGCGACACGGCCGACGGCCTCCACCTCCAAGCCGGAACGCACCCGCTGCAGCTGGACCGAGTGGACCACCACCTGGCCCGTGGCGTCGCGGACCACAAGGAGGGAGCCCGGCTCATCGGTCTGCACGAAGCCGCGTATCCTGACATCGCGGTCCGGCGGCGCCAGGTACAGCTGATCGACCGGCGTGAGCGGGGCGTCGAACAGGTGGGACTCCTCGATCGAGCCCGTGACCTCCACGACGTCCTGCCGGGCGGACCAGAGCTCGATCGACATCTGGGTGCGCGACGGGTCAAAGCGCCCCTGGTAGAGCGCGGTGATGCGGATGAACTTGCCCTGCCAATCGGGAAGGGAGCGGGGGTTGTCCAGCTTGATCCATGCGATCACCGGCTGGTCCTCGGCGACCAGCGCCAGGCGGACGTGATCGTCGTCGAGCAGGCGCTCCCCGTCGACGAAGCAGCGGACGGTCACTACGTGGCTTTGCAGCGCGGATACGTCGCAGATCCTACCGGTCGCGTCCAGCGCCTCCGCCGGGGCGAAGTCGCGAAGAACCGTCACCTTCACAGCACCCGCGTCCAGGCCCTTGGAGGGAACGATCGTTCCCTGTATCCGGACCCGCTGCCCCTGCAGGAGCGCGGGAGGGTGGTCCGACATCTGGAGGTAGCCGACGCGGCCGTCCCTCTCGAGCCAGAGATTGCGCCACCGGGGGTCGGAGTAGTTCACGCGTCCCTCGATGTCCAGGGGATGGCGCTCGGCCTTCTGTTCCGTCGAAAGCAGAAAGACCTGGTCCGGATCGGTGATCGCCGCGGACACAACCGCCGGCGACGCATCCGACGGAATGGCCTGCGCCCGGACCGCGGCCGGCGCCATCGCCAGGACTCCCGCGGCAAGAAGCGCAATTCCCACCCCTTGGTGCCGAGGACCGGCGAAACAGCGCGCGTGGCCAATAGTCACAAGGACATCTTCAGCTTTCCCCTTTACCGGGTGATTCAACCGGAAAGCAACCAGCAGATCAAGGCGTTAGCGCCCTGCCGGCCACGCCATGAACGGCTGGGCGCGCAGCCAGGCCGTCAGCTCCCCCGCAAGCCGCCGGTGGTCGTCCACCCTCGGGTGGAGGTCCGTCCAATGGGCGAAGGCGAAATGGCTGGCCCGGGCGTCCCGCGCCTCGATTCGCCCCACCGCGTCCGCCCAGGCGGCTCCCAGCGTCGGATCCGTCGAGCCCTGGGTCATGCCTCCCCGCACGGAGACGATCTCCGCCTTCGGGTAGGCGCGGCGCACCGAGTCGAAGAGCTCGACGTAGCGGTCGGCAAACGAGGAGGGGAACGGCAGCCCGTGGTCGTGGGGATAGGAGGCATCGTTGTCCCCGAGGTTCATGATGATCACGTCGGGCCGCCACGCCGCGAGGTCGGCCCTCGGCGAGTCCCTCGCCGGGTACAGGCGGTCCCAGATTTCGCCGAAGGTGATGTCGACGTAGCCCGTGGAGATGCCTATGCCACTGACCGAGATGTTCTCGTAGCTGGCCGAGAAAGCCTCGGCCGTGAGCGCCATGAAGCTCAACGTGGCGTCGTGGGTGCGCCGGTCGCCCCACTGGTCGGCCGCGCCGTCCTCGTCGCACGCGCCGGCGCCGACCGAGTCCCCGAAGAACAGCATCCTGATCCGGGCCCTCGCGGCCTCGGGCATCCTCGTGCGCCCTCCCGCGCCCAGCTCCACGCCCAGGAACACGGCCGTCCCCGCAGTGGCCTCGGTGCGCTTGACCAGCTCCAGATGGTGGGTCCCGGGCCCGAGCGCGGCGGCCCAGGCGATCGTCGCCCCGTCGCCCGGCCCCACCGAGATGACCTCCGAGTGGCCGTCGACCCGCGCGTTGAAGAAGTTCTGGCCCTTTGAGCGCCCGAACCGAAGCGCGAGCGCGCCGCCCTGGAAGTCCAGGGATATCCGGCTCGACTCCCATATGTCCACCGGCCCGGCGGGATCGGCCATGTCAAACCGGCCCTCATAGAAGAATGCATTGTCCGTCGCTCCGACGAAGACGAGGCCGGAAGACCCGGCCGCTTCGGCCCGGGCGTCCCCTGCGCTACAGGCGAGGGCGAACGCCAGCGAGAGAATGCAGGTCCGACAAACAAGGGGATGAGAGGCGCCACCTTTGGGCTTCATGAGGCGAGACCACAATGAGCACGCATGCGCGGGGACTTGTCGACACCGGGCTTTGCGCCCGGCCGCCCCTCCCCTTCGCACATTTCCGTGGAACTTTGGGGCCCGGCCTGTCACGGTCGATGACCCCATACCCGGCCCCCGTTGGGCGCAAGCCCGCGACGCCCCGAACCCCCACCCGACCGGACCGATCCCCGCTTCGGAAGACACCATGACTGCGCACCCCATGACGACCGATCCACGCCGCGGCGCCCCGCGGCTCTTCCTGCTGTTGCCCCTTTTTTCGGCGACGGCGCTCCTCGCCGGCCCGCAGAACGTCACCTTCACGAGGCCGGCCGACACCGAGGCCTTCGACTATGTCGAGATCGCCGCCACCGTGGACCATCCCGACGCGCCCAACCCCTTCACGGGGGGCACCCTGGGCGGGAGCTTCTCGAGGGCCGACGGGACCGACCGGCGCGAGGTCGAGGGGTTCTGCGACTCGGCCGACGGGAGCGTCCTGCGGATCCGGTTCATGCCGTCCGCTCCGGGGGACTACGCCTACTCGGTCGCCTACCGCCAGGGCGCCTTCGAGGCGGCCCAGTCGGGCACCTTCCGGGCCCTTGAGGGGCACAGGCGCGGGCCGATCCGGGTCGACCCCAAGTACCCGTGGCATTTCATCTGGCAGGGGACGGGAGAGCACTACTTCTTCAACGGGACGACGGCCTACTTCCTCCTTGGCTGGAAGGACGACAGGACCATCCAGTACTCGATCGACCGGCTTCACCGCCTGAAGGTGAACCGGCTGCGGGTGACGATCGCCGGCCGGGAGAACACGTTCTTCGGCGAGCCTGTGATGAACGGCGAGAATTTCACGACGTTCCCCACCCCGTGGCCGGCCGAGAGGGCTGACGACCTGTACCATCCGGGATTCGACTACACCCGGTTCGACCTGGACTACTGGCGCAAGTGGGAGCGGGCGCTGCGCTATGCGCGGGACCGGGACATGACCGTCTCCCTCGTCCTCGACATGAACGACAACAGGGTCCACCCCGCGGCGGGGAGCGAGGACGAGCGCCGGTTCATCCACTACGCCGTCGATCGGCTGGGCGCCTTCTCAAACATCACGTGGGACCTCGGCGACGACATGGAGCGCTACCGCCCGGACGAATGGGTCCACGAGACGGGAACCCTGCTCGAGAAGTGGGATCCCTACAGGCATCTGGCCACCAGCCACCCCGTCGAGGACGTCCACCAGGACAGGGCCTCCGACTGGTTCGGCTTCTGCTCGTTCCAGGAGTGGAGCCGGAGCCAGCACGCCTACATCCTGAGGCAGCGCGCCCTCCAGGCGAAGACCGGCCGGATAATCCCCCAGACCAACGAGGAGTACGGCTACGAGGACCACTACCCCCTGTGGGCGCCCGGCCCGGGCTCGGAGTCGGCCGACGTCCTCCGCCGCACGGCGTGGGACATCTACATGGCCGGCGGCTACCAGACCGCCGGGGAGACCTGCAGGCGGGGGACCAACATCTGGCCGGACACCGGCGGCGGCTGGCTGAACGGGCGCGGCGACGACACGATGACGATGTTCGTCGGCTTCGGCCACATCGTCGACTTCTTCGCGAGCTTCGAGTGGTGGAAGGCGGACCCCCACGACGAATTGGTGAGCAACGGGGCCTACTGCCTGGCGAAGCCGGGCGAGGTCTACGCCGTCTACCTCCCGAAAGAGGGGGACGTGACCGTCCGCCTGGGGCCCGGGACGTATTCGGCGCACTGGTTCGCCCCGAACACGGGCGAGGTGCTGCCGCTTGCGCCCGCAAGCGGGCCGGTCTGGACCTCGCCGCACACGCCGGACCGCCTGGACTGGGCGCTCCTCCTGACGAGGGCGCGCTGAACCTCCCCCGCCCTACGAGGCCCGCGCGGCCTCGGCGACCGCAAGGGGCTTCATCTGCCGCCAGAGGCCCCTCGTGAAGTCGGGGAAGGCGACCGGCGCGCTGCCGCCGGCCACGGACCTCACCGAGAGCTCGATGACGGAGCTCCACGCCGCGGCGTCGTACACGACGCTGTCGGGGGTCGCCCCCCGTCGCAGGCAGTCGAGGAGCCGCCAGTTCATCACATAGTCCATGCCGCCGTGCCCGGCGCCGGCCGCGCGCTGCGCCAGGCTCGCCCACAGGGGATGGGTGAACCTGCCCCGCATCGCGGCCAGGTCCTTCTCGTCCAGCCATTCGTGCGGGCCCTTGGAGCCGAGTCCGTAGCGCGCCGGTTCGCCCACCGCGAGCCTCGCCGGATAGTCGAAGAACGTGGCGCCCGCGCCCGAGAGGGCGTTGATCCTGCTGTAGGGGCGCGGGTTCACGACGTCGTGCTGGAGCATGACCGTGCGTTCGAGCTCGGTCCTTATGACCGACGTGTTCATGTCGCCGCAGACGTATTTTTCGGAGGCGTGCCTGCCGCCGTTCGGCTGCCTTGCATCCCGGAAGCGCGTGAGGCCGGCCTCGGGCGAGCTCGCGGAGACCAGGGTCCTAAACTGGTCTCCCCGGCCGATCCCGAGGTACTGCGCCACGGGGCCCAGCCCGTGGGTCGGATAGAGGTTCCCGTCCATCTGCCGGTGGTAGTCCCTGCGCCAGTCGCCCTCGGAGCCGAGCTCGAAGAGGACCTCCCTCAGGTCGTGGATGTAGCCGCATTCGGCATGCGTCAGCTCGCCGAACACCCCCTGGCGCGCCATGTTGAGGACGAAGAGCTCGTTCTCGCCGTAGCAGCAGTTTTCCAGCATGACGCAGTGGCGCTGCGTGCGCTCGCTCGTGTCGACGAGCTTCCAGCAGTCGTCGACGGTGAGCGCCGCGGCGACCTCGACGAAGGCGTGCCTGCCCTGCTCCATCGCCCGGAGCGCCATCGGCACGTGCCAGGCCCATGGCGTGGCGATATAGACGGCGTCAATGTCGTCGCGCTCGACCATCTTTTCCCAAACGCTTTCCGTCCCGCTGTAGACGGCCGGCCTGCGCCCGCGCGCCTTCTCGCAGGCCTCCGCGGCCGCCTGCGCCCGGTCGTCCTTCACGTCGCAGACGGCGACGACCTCGGAAAACTCGGTCCCAAGGCACGAGCGCACGTGCTCCATGCCCCGGTGAAGCCCGATGACGGCAACGCGGACCTTTTCGAGTGGCGGCGTCTCAAGCCTGTGCACCGGCAGCTGGCCCCCTGCCCGGGGCCGAACGGGCCCGGGATCCGGCGCCCCGGAATCGCCCGGTGCGGCCGTCCCGGACGCGCGCAGGGCGCCGCCTGCAAGCGCGCCCGCGAGCGACACACCGAGGCCGGTCACTGCGGACGCCTTGATGAAGCTTCGCCTGGATAGATTCGGGGATTTCATGGGATCTGGGGTTTCATGTAGCGGTCGGCAGGCGTGGGGAAAAGCCGGCTCGCGGGGCGGGTTCCCTTACGGCACCCATGCTATCAGCATCCCGCGCGGAATCGAGGCGAACCCGCTCGCCCAATATCCCGTTGCGGGGCGGGAGCGTTCGAACACAATCGACGCCGATGAGCACCGGGCCAAGCGCCTCCCGCCGACGGTTCCGGGCGGTTCTCGCGTTTTTGGCCCTGGCCGCGCCCGGGATCCGGGCATTCACCCTCGCGGACCTCCTCGCCGACCGGAAGATGACGCCGAAGCACTTCGCGGGCTACTTCGAGGACTTTGCGTGGGATCTCCACCCGTTCGACGTGCAGGACCCCGAGGTCTTCCTGGAGACGCGAAGCGGCGACTGCATCGACTACGCCGTCATGGCCGACTACGTATTGAGACGCGACGGGTACTCGACCCGCATGATCCGGGTCGAGATGATCGGCAAGAACATGGGCCACGCCGTCTGCTTCGTCACCGAGAGCGGCGCCTACCTGGACTACAACAACCGGGCCTACTTCCTAAAACTCACCCGTTCGGGCTCCCGGATCCGCGACGTGGCGAACAAGGTGGCCGATTCCTTCGACTCGAATTGGACCTTTGCATCCGAGTTCACGTACACCTACAAGGAGGGAGTGAAGCGCGCCGTGATGACCGTGGTTAAGACGGAGCCTCCCGAGATGGACCCCGATTCGGTCAGCATTTATGCCCAGCGCGCCAAAGCCGCCCCCTGAACCCGGCCGACCCGTGAACGACACGATGACAAGGCGGGTCCTGGTTCTTTTCCTGATAATCCTGGCCGTTTTTGTCGCGGCCGCCGTCGCATCCGTGAGGAACATAAACCGCTCGGTCGCGGGCAGCGACTGGGTGAACCACACCCACTCGGTCATCCTCGAGGCCGAGGGCCTGCGCTCGGACCTCCTCGTGGGAGACGGCGCGTCCCACACCTTTGTCATGACGGGCGACGTCCGGGACCGCCGGGCGAGCGCCGACGCCCTCGCCGACGTCGAGGAGCACCTGGAGATCCTGGCCGCGCTCAGCCGCACCGAACCCGTCCAGAAGGAGGAGGTCTCCCGGATCGCCGCCCTCGTAAGCAAGCGGATCGAATTCATCCGGAGCGTCCTTTCCGCCCGCCAGTCGGGCGGAGCGGACGCCGTCCGGGCCATGCTGGCCGAGGACGCGGGCCAGCCGGCGCTAAAGGAGATCCAGAAGGCCGTTGAGAAGCTGAAGGGCGACGAGCTTGCACTCCTCACGGAGCGCGACACGGCCTCGTTCCTCCAGGCCCAGACGACCCGGTGGACCGTGTGGGCCGGCGTCACCCTTGACCTGGTCCTCCTTGCCGGCGCCGGCTGGCTTATCCGCGACGACATCGGCGCCCGCCGGCGCGCCGCCGCCGTCCTCTCCAAAGCGAACGAGGAGCTTGAGGAGAAGGTGCGCGAGCGCACGGCCGAGGTCGCCGCGGCCAACGAGCGGCTGACGACCGAGAACCTCGAGCGCCGGTGGACGAACCAGGGTCTGGAACACCAGCTGCGCTACAACCACCTGATCATCAATTCCATAAACGACCTTGTTCTCGTGATCACCAAGGCGACGAACATATCGAGGGTGAACCCCGCGGTGGTCCAGCTGACCGGCTACGAGCCCCACGAGCTCATCCACATGCCCTTCTCGAGCATCGCGAGGCTCTCCAGCTTTGGCCGGGAGCCGATGCTCAGCCCGATCACCCAGGCGATGAACGACGGCCGCGACCTCAGGGAGCAGCATGCCGTCGTGGTCGACAAGCGCGGCCGCGAGATTCCCGTGCGCATGGCATTGTTTCCCTTAAGGGACCGTGACAAGGTGGTGGGCGGCGTGGTCATCTTCCAGGTAGCTCCCCCCGCCGACAACCCGAAGCCGTGAACCCCATGAACGCCAATCCGGCTGACAGCCCGCCCCCGTCCGTCAAGAAGCACATCCTCATCGTCGATGACGAGGCCGCCATCCGCGAGGTGCTGGGCTCGATTCTGACCCAGAAGGGCTTCCGGGTGACGGCCGTCCCGTCGGCCCACGAGGCGGAGACCGTCGCGGGCCGCGACGTTCCGGACCTTGTCATCACGGACCTTCAGCTTGAGGATTCGGACGGGCTCGAGATGGTCGGGCGACTAAAGGCCCTTCTGCCCGAGACCCCGATGATGCTTCTGACCGGCGTGCTGTTCGACCCCAAGGTCGTCCGCGAAGTCCTGAACAAGAAGGTTTCCTGCTATGTCGACAAGCTGGCCCCCCTGTCGCGGATCCTCGCGGAGGTGGAGCGCCTGACCGGATGACGATCGCCGAACCGCACTCTTGGTAGATCTAAATTTCCCAAGAGAACAGTGCCCACTTCACATCGAAGTCTGAGATTTTCCTCGGGTTCAAGGGAAACTCAGATGGCCGGGGGCAGGTCAGTCTACTCGTTGAGAAAGAATTGGTGCGCCTAGCCGAGTCACCCAATGTCCTGCCGAGAAGATCGACAAAAAGACAGTTGTCCGGAGCCTTAATACGCCGTTTTCGGCGGAAGAAAGACTTGCCGAACCGTCTTCAACGTGATCTGCAAATCGAGCCAAAAGGACCAGTTGGCGATGTAGTGCAGGTCGCTCTCCACGCGCTTTTGCAGCAGCGCGCGATCCTTGATCTCCCCGCGAAACCCGCGAATCTGCGCCAGACCCGTTATGCCAGGCTTTGCAAAATGCCTCGAGCGATAGCCGCGATAAAAACTACTGAATTCCGCATCATGCGCCGGCAGGTGAGGCCGCGGGCCAACAACGCTCATATTCCCCGCCAAAACATTAAGGAATTGGGGAAACTCATCAATACTCGTCCGCCTCATGAATCTCCCAAAGGCAAAGATCCGGTCGTCAACTGCACGCGCCTGAACCGATTCGTCATGCTTGATATCGTACATTGAACGAAATTTCAGCAGTGAAAACTCGCTGCCTCGCTGACCCGCTCGTTTCTGCTTGAACATCAAGCGCCCGGGCGCCTGGAGGCGTTGCATGACCCAAACCCAAATACAAAGCAGCGGTAAAACGATCAGAACAATGGGGAGCGAGACGGTAAGATCAAACAGGCGTTTGAGCATTCGGTTTACCGGGTCCTCTAGCGGCTCCTCCTGGAGCGTGTAAAACGTGTTCCCCTCCTCCCTAACTATCACGAACGGATGCTGGAGCAATTCGGCCAAATTGCTGTAAATCAGCAAGCGACAGCCCCGTTCCTGGCATGTCTCAATCATCGCACGCCCCTCATCCGGATTGGTTGGAATGCTGAGGGCCACAACCTGCGCCACCATCTTCTCCTCGATAAGGCGACCAAGCGAATCGGCCGATCCAAGAAACGGGAATGCACTACCCTCAGCAGGCGGACCATTCTTTGTGAGGAAACCGATCGGCAGAATCCCTAGCACCTCGGTGGTCGCCAGCCACCCGCTCAGGCGATTCAATTGGTCCACACTGCCGACGAATATAGTTGGAACCCTATGCTGCCTTCCGAATAGCACGCGCGAGAGAAAGCCTGGCAGACCCTGGTTAATGATCAGCTCGATGCACCAGAACATACACAGGTACGTGCCAAGAAAGATCCGGCTCATTGCGCGATCTTTTGTTGCAAACATGAAAGTGAATATGAAGAGCGCGACGTAGGCTGACTGCCGGGTGGTGATGTAGGCAGAATCAACCCATGTGATTCGGTTAAATCTCGGCGCAAAGTGGGTCAGATTGCGGGTGCTCACCACCATGCCTGCAACCACGCATATTACGTACGGTATGAGCGTCAGGTCGGCGCTCAAGTCCAGAAACCGCAAGATTCGAAAGGTCCTCAGCGCCGGGATAGAGCTAGCGTAGGCCAAGAATAGTAGCGCCGCCGTCAAGGTGACGATCGTCGAATGCAAATTGACTAAGCCGCGCAGTCTCTGAGTGATCATAGGCAGATGTTGCAAGGCAACAACCAGGAGCGCCTTAGGTGCAGATTCTGCTCCATGGATTCAAAGGTCAACTGGCAATAAATAGCGAATAACAATATCCAATGAGCGCACAAGATATCCGAGTAGCACCCGACGCACTTTTGTACTCGTGAGAATGCTAAATGCCCGCCTTGTCTGCGACGCGACACAAGAAGAGTTGAAGAGTTCCTTTGACGACCTTCTCGGAGCCCAGATACATGCAACTGCCGCTAGGCAGTCCAACGTCACATAACATGTTACTAGACTAATGACGCTTCTAACTTTAGCTGTAAGCGATGGTAGATTCCATCCCGTACCAGGCCGTCCTCGGGATCCAGTTTTACGTGGGAGACATGGACGGAGCACTGGAACTCACGAAGCGGGGCGGTTTGGTCATCGCGCCGTCGGCACCCGTTCTCGTGGACCTGACTAGAGACGCGGCCCACCGCGCCGCGCTTGAATCCTGCGACTTTGCCCTGACTGACAGCGGATTCATGGTGCTTCTGTGGCGGTTGTTTAAGGGCCAAAGTCTGCCGAGGATTTCTGGGCTCAAATACCTGCGCGCATTGCTAGGAACGCCTGAGTTCCGCAAAATGGGAGCGACGTACTGGATCATGCCGTCAGCCGAAGACGCCGCGGCAAATTGCGCGTGGCTGCAGCAACAGGGCGTGAACGTAAACCTAAGCGATTGCTATGTCGCCCCAATCTATTCAAAAGGTGCTCTTGAGGATCCGGTGTTGCTTGCGCTTATCGAAGAAAGCCACCCGCGTTTTGTGGTCCTTTGCGTGGGCGGCGGAGTCCAAGAACGTCTCGGGTATTACCTTAGGCGTAACCTCTCCGCCTTTAAAGACGCGGACGTACAGAGCCTTTATGCACCATGCGGATTGCCGGCGATCATTTGCATTGGTGCGGCCATCGCCTTTCTCTCCAATAGGCAGGTGAATATTCCGGTTTGGGCCGACCGGTTCATGCTCGGTTGGTTTCTGCGCTCCTTGCGCGATCCAGCAAAATACGTGCCTCGTTATTGGAAGGCACTCAAGCTTGTTCCCCTGCTATTCCGTTATGGTACCGACGGAATACCGTACAAGACCTGAGCCCCCTTGAGGCCGATCTTACTTTCCGCGCATTCGAGACGAGATATTGCGCCAAATCTTCACGGTGATTTTCTGGAAGCCGACGTGGATAATGGGTAAGCGGCCGCCAAACCAAAGCGATGTGCGGCCCATATTCCTGAAAAGCTTGTCGGTTTTCCTCCGGGACTCCCAGTTCACGCGGTCCATGAAAGCGATGAGGCGCCGTGTG
This sequence comes from uncultured Opitutaceae bacterium, assembly GCA_964451965.1. Lineage (GTDB taxonomy): Bacteria > Verrucomicrobiota > Verrucomicrobiia > Opitutales > Opitutaceae > Palsa-1447. The sequence goes on along the minus strand of CAYVKH010000056.1, from coordinate 6,487 downwards.
TCCCCGCCGGCACCGAACGACATATCCCGGAAGTCCGCGCTACGAGGACGGACTGACGAGCGTCGTGTCTATCGGCTCCAGGAATGTATTATTATTGTCGTTTCCGTTGAATCCGCCATTGACGCCGCCCCCTCCAGTCCCAGTCGTCCAAACAATATCGGTAATCGCCGCTTCGATGGCCTCCGAAATGCTCTCTATCTGTCCCAATTCCGCAGCGCTGACGTCGGTCGTCACAATCTCCACGGGTCCTGTCTGTGCCGTGCTCCCCGGGTTTCCTGGGCTCGGAGCGGTGTAGTCAAATGTCGCGACGACCTGCTTGCCCGCCGCGATGTCCACGGGTCCCGACGTGATGCCCTTGAACACGACCACTCCGTCGGCCGTCGTGACGGAGAGGAGTGCTTTGCCGTTCGGGCCCGGGCGAAAGACGATCCTGAATGTGGTGCCCCGAATTCCGGCCGCTCCCACAGGCGTATTAACCACAAACTCGGAGCCTTTGTCCACGTTCAGATGCACCACCTTTCCCACTAGATCGCCCTTGGTGAGGCTCAATTTGGTCACGGACGTTCCCGGCTCCGCCTTCATGTCCGAAATCTTCAGGTTGGATGCGAAGGGATCCTGCTCGAATTCCTCGATATCGAGCGTTGACCTGGCGGCGATGTTGAGCGTCGCGCCGTTTGAGAAAACCAGAATGACGTCGGCCCCGGCGGACGTGACAATCTGGGTCTGGTCCGAAACCTGATCCCCGTCGCGAAGCACTCGGATCTGGCCGTTAACCTTGGAAACTGCGTTCACCTGGCCGTTGACCCTCGCCACGATGATCCTGCCTTTGACTCTCGCGGCGGGTAGCGGAGCCGTTTGAGCCTCGATGGGCGCCAGGAATGAAAGAAAACATAATAGACTGGCAAACAGGATCTTGTGTGTCATGGGACAGGATCTAAATGGGGTCGTTCAATTCTTGATATTCGTTGGCCAAACGTTGACGCAACACTTATGCAGAAAGGGCCGATGGCAAGCTTCAAAGCCCGGACGGTCAGTTCCACGGGCAGAGGCCGCGCAGCGTGAAAAGGGTTGATTCTTCTTCCTTGCTCGCCGGCGCATTGTGTTCTTGGAAGGCGCCTTTGAGCGCAAGGACACCTCAATGAGGCCTACCTTGCCGTGCTGTCCTTATCCGGATTTGCATAATAATCTTGATAGGAGCGATCGTAGTATTGTTTGTAATAATAGTGCGCGATGTTGAGGTCGAGGCCGTTGAGCACGGCTCCGAAGCAGGGGATGTTCGCACCGAGCCGCTGAACATTGTGCTGGGCTGTCTTGCGACGGACGCGATTGAAGAATATCGTAAACAACAAACCGTCCAGCAGAGGAAGAATGATCAGGGCGTCGCTTACGGCTCCCATTGGCGGAGTATCCACGAAGACACGATCGTAACGTTTTCGAAGCTCCCCGATCATCGTCTCGAAATTCTTGGAGTTGAGTAATTGAGTCGGGTTTTTCGCCCGGCCGCCCGTGACTATCACGTCCAGGTTCGGATAAAACCCCTTCTGTGTGGCCTCTTCCAAGGTCGTCGTGCCCGAGGCCAGATCGATCGTACCCTTGACATTTTCCAAGTTGAGAAGCTTGTGGATGTTGGGCCTGCGTAGGTCGCAGTCGACGATCACCACGCGTTCTCCGTGCGCAGCGAAGGTCAATGCCATGTTCGTGGTGATAAACGATTTGCCCTCTCCTGGAATTGTGCTGGTGATGGCAATGCATTTTGCGTTCTTGCTCTCCTCCTTGAGCCGAAGGGCAGCGTGGATGGTTCGAAAGGCCTCTGCCGTTTGCGCACTGGCGTTCGTGGCAGCTATCGTCGCCCGTTCCTCGGACTTCAGCCGCTCCTTGATCAACGGCAAGATGCCGATCACAGGCAAACCGACCACGGATTCTATATCGTAGGTGGTCTTGACTCTGTCATCGACGAATGCGATGAAAAAGCCCGCTGCAAGCCCGAGCCCGAGCCCACCGACGGCTCCGAGGCTGAGATTGAGCAGGACTTTCGGTGAGAAGGGTTTGGCCGGAGGCATCGCCTGATCGACGATGTGCGCGCCCTCTGTCTGGACGTCGCTCGTCACCGCTGATTCGCGCATGCGGGCAAGGATGCCCTCAAGCAACTGTTCGTTGATGTGGTAATCCCTTTCCAGATTGGAATAGGCAACGCCGTAACTGTCGAGCTCGAGCGACTGCGCCTCCTGGCTGGCGAGCGCCATGTGGGCTGCATCGAAGTCTCTCTTGGCCGTTTGATATTTGTCCTGGATTTGGACCAAGGCCCCCACCAAGGCGCGTTTCAGCTCCGATTGCGTTTCCTCCAACGACTGGCGCGCCTCAATCATATTTGGATACTTGTCACGGTAATGCTGGCTCAGTTCTGCGACCGCGATCTTCCGAGAGGCGATTTCTTGCTGCAGCCGGCCGATTAGCGGCTGGCTGGCGATGAAATCCAAGTCGAGCAGCCTCGTGGGATCATCGCTGCGTTCCTGCACCTGCTTCCAGAGCACCTCGGCGTTCTGAAGCTTCGCGCTCGTCTCCGTCACGTAGTTGTTCAATGTCTTGAGCTTGTCGGTAACGATGTCCTTTCGCTCGTCGAGAGAGACCATGTTGTTCTTCTGCCGATAGGCCAATAGGCTGTTGGCAAGGTCCTTGACCCTTTTCTCCTGTATGTCCGCCTGGACCTTCAGATTCTCCACGGCTTTCATTGCTTCGTCGACACGAAGTCGCTGGTTGTAGGAGATATACTCATCCACCAAAAGGTTGGCGATCTTGGCAGCTATGATGCGGTCGGGGTGCGAGTAACGCACTTCGATGATCAGGCTCAATCGCTGGAGGACGATCTTGCGGTTGGCGAAGATTATCGCGAAGGCCGAAGGCGACGGTCTTCCCTTGCGTTGATACGGAGCGAGGAAATTGCGCAAATCCTCATCTTTGAGATCCTCTGCGACGCGCATGGCGATCGACTCGCTTTCGAGAATCTGCACCTGGGTATTGAGATCCTCGACCGACCCTATCGCAGTCGCCTCTCCGGCATCGCTTCCTTGTGCCTGGACCTGCTGGGCCACCGGATCCCGATGGAAAACCTGGACCCGGGCTGAGGCCTGAAACGCCGGAATCCGGGTCAGCGTGAAAACCAGCACCAGCGAAAAGATGACGAGGAAGACGAGGAAGATGGTCCAGAAGCGCTCGCGGATGACGAGGAAGTAATCGCCGAACCCGCGCTGGGCTCCGCCTCCGCCATAGCCGTACCCATAGCCCTGGCTGTACGCGTATTCCCCGTAGTTGGAATTAGGCGGATTCCCGCCATCCCGCGAGGGGCTCTCCCTCTTGTTTGGTGATAACATGCTGATGCTAAAATTGTTCAGAGAATTCTCTCAGGAACAAAGATGATATCATCCTTTTGCAAATACCAGGGATTGCTTGATTTTCCATGTATTAGATCATCGGCGTTGATGCTGAAGTTTTCGGTTTTCCCGGTCGGCAGGATTCGCGAGAGCTTGACCGAGGTGCGGTCGGCCAGACGGCTGAACCCTCCGGCACGAGTGATCGCCTCAATTAACCCCATCTTTTGCTCCGGGCGGAATCCCACGGTGCCCGGGTTGTTCACCGAACCGAGAATATTCACTTCACGGCGGTTGTAATCCATCACCACGATCGTGACCTGGGGGTTGACGATGTAGTCCTTGTCATAGAGCAGGTGGAGGTATTCCTCGGCCTGCTTCACGGTCTTGCCCGTGAGATCCACGTTGCCAACCAAGGGGAGCGCGACCGTAGATTCCTGTGTCAGCCGCACCTCGCGCTCGAGGTCCGGTTCCCTAAAAATCTGGACCTGGATTAGGTCAAAAGGCTGCAGCACGTAGTTTCCGGACAAATGAGTCCCGTCCGAGGCATTGCTATCAGTTCTCGGCGTGTCGGCAGCCCGTGCCGCACACGCCAGGAGAATCGCCAAGCACGGCAGAGACCATGTCGTCAGGCACAACTCTTTTCTACGAGGCATTTGGCGATGAACAATAAGCGAGGCTCGCAGAGGAGTCACTGCGAATCAAACGCCAAAGACCGCTCAGAAACGCAAGTGGACCCCAAGCGTAGCGCGCGCCTCGTTGAAGCTAACCCCAGGAAGGTTGGAGTTATCGTCATTTGCCGCCACGGCCATCGTGACGGTGGAATAGGCGTTAATCGCATACGAAAGCGCCACCTGGACCTGCCAGACGTTATCAATTCTCTCAGGAGTGCCAGGATAGGCGACGTGGCTGTAACCGATCGTCGGCGTGACCGACCACTCGTTCGTGACGGCAGTCGTTCCTGAGATAGCAACGTTCAGGTCCCTCGTGACCACACCGATTCCGGAATTCGCAAAGAAATTGTTGATGCCCAGGGTATAGGTCGTCTTCGGCGAGTAGGTGTAAACGAAGGTGCTGTCGACTCCGAGTTGGCTGCTCTTGGATCCGCCATGCGCATATTCAAGCTCGTCGTAGCCGATGCGGAATTGGCCCGTAAGTAGCGGCGTAAACTCGCCTCGGGCGCCAACGTTGAAGAAGTTGTCTGAATTGTCTACGCCATTGCCGCTCACGGTGGAATCCGAGTAACGGTAGCCCATGCTGACGCTCGTCTTGGGAGAAAAACCGTAATAGATGTCGACCGGAACGGACCACGTCGAACTATCGTCGAACTGTGGCTGGTTGTACGTCGTGTCGTTGTATTTTACACCGACGCCTACGGAAGTCTTTTCAGTCAGGCCGGACTCGCCATAGACAAAAATGTTGGTCAGATCCGTTTGGACGACCAGGCCGTTCAGCCTGATGGTCGCGTTGTTTTGGGCGACGTCCTGGTAGGACGCGGTCACATTGAACTTGGTCTTGCCCGCGTCGTATTTCGAGCTGAACCGGATATCCGGCAGGATGGCATCCTCGGCCGAGTGCTCGGCATATTCGAGGAAATCCACCCGTGCCAAGAAATCCCCGGAGAGCGTCGAAGACGTGCCAAACGGCAAGTCAATTCCCGGTGCAAAATTGAAGATGGTGTCCCCTGTTTTCGACCCCGAACTCAGGAATATGTTGTCGTCATATCCAATTGAGGCCGTTCCCGTTAGGAATAATTCTGCATTGTCCCCAAACTTCATCTCCGGCATCGCGTGAGCTGAAGCAAGACCCAAACTGGAGATCAACGCTATTACGAAAGGACACTTTTTCCCCATATCTTGTAGTTTCATTTAGTCGAATTGCCGAGGTAGGTGGCTCGGTCTACGTGGAGGTTGCGGGGTAAGCCATTGAACTTGAATTGGCCATTTCGAGAACCCGCTCAACTCGAGGGGCTCACAATGGCGGAGTTGATGAGGATCAGGGCTGTCGCGCCTCCCGTGTCGGTATTTGCCTGGGTGATAGCAGTATTGGCTTGGGAGATACTGCCGTTGACGCCGGACTCGGCATCGGCGACGGCTTGGGTCACCGCGACGGTGGACATGCCCATGGCGTCGGCGACAGCCTGAACAATGGCTGCCGTGGAACCTGGGACCACGGCTTCCACCGCCGCAGTTATCGCACCGACGGACCCGGGAACGGCCGTGGCAACAGCGGCCGCGATCGCAGCGGCCGATTCCGGGGCCACTTGAGCAACCGCGGCGGCGATCACGGACGCAAATTGTGGTGCAGCGGCAGCGACGGCTCTTGCGATCGCGGCAGCATCTGCGGGATCGACCCGGGTCACCGCGGCGGCTACGGCGGCGGCTATCCTCGGATCAGCCGTGGCAACAGCGGCTGCGATCGCAGCGGCAGCCCGGGGATCAGATTTAGCGATTGCAGCCGCATCCGTGATCGCCGCGTTGGCGATTCTTTCGGCAAGATCGGGATTCGAACGCATAAGTGCCTGTATAGCACCGCTGTTTCGCTGTACGACAGCATTTTCCAATTCCTTGGCGAGCCCCGGAGGAAGCGGGCCTCTCTGAGCCGTTTGAGCTTGGGAAACCAAGGCAACGCTGCAGAACGTTAACCCTCCCATGAGTAAAGCTCTGAATGATTTCATGTTGTTTTCACATCACGTAGTAGCGCATTCCATAGTCAAATTTAAAAATTGGCCTCCTTGTTGGGAAATCGATATCCGTCTGCAGGATCGATCCTTCTCCAACGACCACGGCGCCAAGAATTCCGAATCAAAGCAAACCCTATGCCAAAATATTCTACTACTCAATATATCTGACGATTTTACAAACCCTGCGCCACCGTTGAGCGGATTCATCCTGCAAAGATAGTAACTTAGCGCTTAAGCAATCCTCGAGTAACAGGTAAACCGACGGGGAAAGCATCAGTTTTTCTGTTCGAGGCGCATATGGTGCCTTGCCATGCTGATTACCCTGTGAGTTCATTCGCGCACGTTCGCTCGGCGGTCCGGCCATCCTTGGTCGCTGTTAGGGGACACCCCACGGCTGTCTGATCAGAACCCATTGATTTCGAGCTGAATGGGAATATCA
>CAYVKH010000055.1:11325-19965 GCA_964451965.1 uncultured Opitutaceae bacterium | reverse complement strand
GAGTTCATCAAGCCGAACGACCGGCTCTCGTCGTTCGAGCGGCTCCAGCTCTACAGCCGGATGTACTGGTTCCGGCTCTTCGACGCGATCCGCGACGACTGCCCGGGCCTCCTTGCGGCGCTCGGCGAACGCGCCTTCGGGCGCCTCGCGCAGGCCTACCTGGCGCGCTACCCGTCGCGATCCTTCACGCTGCGCAACCTCAGCTCGCGGCTCGTGCAGTTCATCGGGGAAAGGCCGCGGCTGACGGCCCCGCGGACGGCCCTTGCGCTTGAGATCGCGCGGTTTGAGTGGGCGCAGACGGTCGCGTTCGACGGGGAGTCCAGGCCGGTCGTGTCCGCGGCGTCGCTCGCGCGAACCCCGCCCGGCCGGCTCCGGCTCGGGCTGCAGCCCTACGTGACGCTCCTCGCCCTCCGCCACCCGATAGACAACTACGTCATTTCCGTGAAGCGCCGGGACGCGATGAGGTCGGAGGCGAGCAACACGCCCGATTCCGCGGGCGCCGTCTGGAAGCCGGCCCGGAAGGTGCCGCTGCCGCGGCCCTCGCGCACGTATGTCGCCGTCCACCGGCACAACAACCGGCTCTTCTACAAGCGCCTCGACCCGGACGCCTTCCGGATCCTCGAGGCGCTGTCCGAGGGCCGCACGCTGTCGCGGGCCGTCGCCGCCGCGGGCCCCGGCGTGAGTCCGGCGCGGGTCAGGAGCTGGTTCAAGGCCTGGATGGCGCTGGGCTGGTTTTGCGCCCGGGGGAATAAAACGGGCCGCCGCGCATCTTGAATTCATGATCCAACAGCGGCCGCCCCGGCCCTAACCCACACACGCCGATGTCCATCCTGACCAAGCTCCACTCCCTGCTGGCGAGGACCGGAGCGCTGCTCCAGAGCCCGCTCCTGCTCGTGATCCGCCTCTACTGGGGCTGGCAGTTCTTCATCACGGGCAAGGCCAAGCTGATGAACGTGGACAATTTCGCGGCCCATTTCCACGACTGGGGCATCCCCTTCCCGAAGCTCAGCGTGATCCTGGCGGGCTCCACGGAGAGCCTGGGCGGCCTCCTGCTGCTCCTCGGGCTGTTTTCGCGATTCGCCTCGCCGGCGCTCATCTTCGTCATGTGCGTGGCCTACGCCACGGCGAACAAGGAGGCGCTGCACGCCGTCTTCACCGACCCCGACAAGTTCCTTGGCGCCGACCCGTTCCTCTTTCTCCTCGCGTCCGTGATCGTGTTCGCCTTCGGGCCGGGCAAGATCTCCCTCGACGCGCTGTTCTTCAAGGACGGGAAGGCCTGAGCCCCCCGCGGCCCGGGCAGGGGTCACCTCGCCGGGTTGCAGAGGTCCTCGTAGGCGTAGGCCACCGCCCCGAGGACCAGGGGAATCGCCACGAAGATCCCGACGCCCAGGGCGGCCGCCCCGAGAACGAGAAACGGGATGGCGAGCAGGATCAGGCCGAGGACCCGCCACCACTGGTGCGTGATCACCTTGCGGCTCGTTTCCATGGACTCCCAGAAGCCGAGCCCCTTGTCCACAGCAAGTAGGACGGTGAAGGTGTAGGCGACGGCAAGGTACACGCCCGGGAGGATGAGGCAGAATGTTCCCACGGTGACAAAGAGCGAGATGAGCAGCCCGGCCACGAGCAGCGTGAGGAAAGCCTTCGTGAAGCCCGCGAACACGTCGGCAAACCCCGCCGGCTGGCCGCGCATCCTGCGCAGGAAGTAGTAGTAGACGCCGGCGCTGAAGACCGCCCCAAATAGCGGCGTCACGAAGAAGATCCCCTGGAACTGGGTGTATCCCAGCGCGGCATAGATGACCGACATGAGGACGCTGACGCCGACCAGCGGCCAGAAGTTCGCCTTCAGGAGGTTCCAGCTGCGCTCGTAGCAGCGTATGATGTCCAGCGGCTGGCCCGGCGCGGGTGCGGGAGCGGCGGTCGGCGCGACGGTCGACGCGGCCGCGGGGACTGGCGCCGCGGCCGGCGACGGGGCGCTTCCGGAGAACTCGGGGAAGTCCCCGAGGGTCTGCCAGGCGTCCGAGCCCGCGGCCTTGGCCCTTGTCTCAAGGTTCGCCCGGCCCCCTGCGATCCAGGAGCGGACCTGGTCAGCCGTGACGGGCCCGTATTCCCGCCCGTCCCCCCCGATGATCGTGTACATCCGCCAAATCCATCACCGGTTGCGCTTCGCGTCAACTGCTCCGGGCCCGAGCCTCGTCACGGGTGCGGCGCGACGCCCGCGGCCCGCGCGACGGCCTGGCGGGCCAGCACGCAGTCGTAGCGCGCCTGCAGGCGGCTCAGCTCCGCGGACCGGAGGGAGCTCTGCGCGTCCAGCAGCTCGAAATTGGTGATGACGCCGTTCGCGTAGCGGCTCTGCGCCAGCGCAAGGGCCTCCTTTGCCTGGTCGACGAGCATGTCGGAGCTCGCCAGCCTGGACTTGGCCGCGTTCAGGTCCGAATACGCGTCGGCGACCTCGGTGGTTATGGCCTCGTTGAGCTCGCGCTCGCGGGCCTGCGCCGAGCGGACCCCGGCGCCCGCCTCCATGCGCTCGCCCATGGTCCGCCTGCCCGTGAAGATCGGCACCTCGAGGGACAGCCCGGCCGTCAGGTATCCCCTGTTGTCGTAGAGGCTCGGCATGACCCCGTTCTCGACGCCGCCCGCCACCTGCGCGGCGAGCGTGGGCCGGTCCCCTCGGGAGGCGGCGTCCAGCTGAAGGCGCGCGGTCTGCTCGTTGTCGCGGGCGACCTTCATCTCGGGCCGGTTGAGCAGCCCGTCGGAGATCGCGGCGGACTCGGCGATCGCCGGCTCCTCCGCGTCGAGGTCCCCTGCGATCTCGAGGGGCGCCGCAAGGTCCCGCCCGAGGAGCTGCCTGAGCCCGTTCTCCTGCTTCTCGAGCGAGGCGACCGTGTCCGTGAGGTGGTTCCGCGCGTTGGCGAGGCGGACCTGCGTCGTCAGGACGTCGAACTTCGTCGCGCTTCCCGCGCTGAACTTCCTCTCGGCTATGCGCAGCGCCTCCTCAAGGGCGGCTATCTCCTCCCTCGCGACGGCCGCGGAGTTCCGCAGCAGCAGGACGCTGTAGAATCCCTGGATCGCCTGGTACCCGAGCTGGTGCCGGACCTGCTCGAGCGCGTCCTGCGCCGCGATCTGGCCGGAGCGGGCCATCTCCACCAGCTTGTCGGTGCGCCCGAAGTCCGTGAGAAGCTGCCGCGCCGTGACGTTCACCGCGTAGGAGTCCTGGACATTCTCGTAGATCGCGCCGCTGGGCCCTCCGGGGATCGAGATCGAGACGTACGGGCGCATCGAGTTGTAGGTGTAGCCCGCGTGGCCGCTCACCTGGGGAAGCCGGCTTGCATTGGACTGCACGGTGCGCGCCCGGGCGGCGTCCACGGCCGCCTGCGCCGCCTCGATCGACGGGTAGCGGGCGATGACGGTCTCGATCGCCTGGGAGAGCGTGAGCGGGCCGGCCGGGGATCCTTCCGCGCGGGCGGACGATGCGATTGCGGCAACGGCCAGGACTAGGGCTGCGGTGTGTTTCATGGCGGGTTTTGAGACGGGTCCGGGATCAGTGCGATTCAGCGGCTGCGGCCGCCCCCTCCGCGGTGGGCCCATGCGAGCGGCCGGCGAAGAGGATGAGGGGCACGCACACAAGGGACAGGATTCCCACAAAACGGTAGGCGTCGAGATAACTGAGGAGGCTGGACTGCATCCGCACCGTCGCCTCCAGGATCCCCAGGGCGCGGTGGGACGCCTCCCACGGCGTCGCGCCGCCGGAAGCCATGGCGTGGGTGAGCTGGCTGATCCTGCTGTCCGTGGCCGGATCGCCGACGGCGAGGCGGGAGACGAGGTCCATGCGGTGCGCCGCCGCTCGGTGGTCCAGGAACGTGTTGATGAACGCGATCCCGAACGAGCCGCCCATCTGCCGCATCATGTTGTTGAGGGCGACGCCCTGGGGAATGTCCCGCGGCCTGAGTCCGGACACGGCGAGCTGCGTCAGGGGGATCGTGATGAGGCTCAGCCCGATCGCCCTGAGGATGATGGGCCAGAAGAAGTCGCCCGACTGCGCGCTCAGGTCGAGCCCCGAAAGCTGCAGGGCGAAGACCGCCACGATCGCGAAGCCGACCACCACCATGATCTGCGGCGGGAAGCCCTTCATGAGGAGCCTGCCCATGACGGGAAGGAAGAGGACGGCGACGGCCGCGCCCGGCAGGAAGAGCATGCCCGTCTTCATCGCCGTGTAGCCGAGCAGCCGCTGCGTGAACACGGGCACGATGAAGACCGTGGCAAACAGCGCGAAGCCGAGCACGAACGTGAGGCTCGCGGCTATCGCCAGCTTCCGGCTCCTGAGGACCCGCAGGTCCACCACCGGGTGCTCGGCGGTGAGCTCGCGCACGATGAACGAGACCAGGGAGGCGGCCGCCACGACGGACAGGACCACGATGTACCTCTTCGAGAACCAGTCCTCGGACTCGCCGCGCTCAAGGACCGTCTGCAGCGCGCCGAGGCCCGCGACCAGGAGTCCGATCCCGATCCAGTCGATCGTCTCGGCGTTGCGCGCGTGGGAGGGCTCCTTCACGTAGATCCAGGAGAGAAGCGCGGCGGCGAGCCCGATCGGAAGGTTGATGTAGAAGATCCACGGCCAGGAATAGCTGTCGATGATCCATCCGCCCAGGGTCGGTCCGATCGTGGGGCCGACGAACAGGCCGATCGCGAAGAGCGACGACGCGAAGCCGCGCTGGGCCACCGTGAACGTCTCGAAGAGGATCGCCTGCGACGTGGACAGCAGGGCGCCTCCGCCAATGCCCTGGAGGAACCTGAAGGCGACGAGCTCCCAGATGTTGTGCGCGTTGCCGCAGGCCACCGACGCGGCGGTGAAGAGGAGGATCGAGCCGATGTAGTAGTTGCGCCTCCCAAACCTCGCGGCGAGGAAGCTCGTCATCGGGATTATGATGACGTTGGCGATCGCATAGGACGTCACGACCCACGCGACATCCTCGAGCGTGGCCCCGAGGTTCCCGCTCATGTCGTTCAGCGCCACGTTCACGATCGACGTGTCGATGAGCTCGATGATCGCGGCCGCGATCACCGTGATCGTGATGATCAGCTTGCGCAGACCGTGTTCCGCCATTGGGGTGCGGGGCCTATTCCCTGACCGAGACGGTGGCGTCGACGCTCATCCCGGGGCGCAGCGGGCGGTCGGAGTCCGGCGCCTGGGTGAGCACGACCTTGACCGGCACCCTCTGGGTCACCTTGACGAAGTTGCCCGTGGAGTTGTCGGGGGGCAGGAGCGCGAACCGGGCGCCGGTCGCCCCGGACACCGACTCGACCCGCCCGTGGAAGACCACGCCGGGGTAGCTGTCGGCCTCGATCTCGACGCCCTGGCCCTGCCTCATGCGCGTGAGCTGGGTTTCCTTGAAGTTCGCGACGACCCAGACATCGGCGTCGGACGCGATCGACAGGAGGGTCTGCCCGGCCTGGATGAACTGGCCGGGCTCCACGTTCTTGCGGGACACGAGACCGGCGATCGGGGCCGTGACCGAGGCATAGGAGCGCTGGAGCTTGGCGAAATCGAGGTCGGCGGCCTTCTCGGCGGCCTGGGTCTGGGCGGCGGCGGCGCGCGCGGCCGCGACGGCAATCTGAAGGTCGGCCGCCCGGGCCTCGCTGCGCACCGAATAGAGCTCCGCCGCCGCCGTGTCGGCCGCGGCCTTCGTGTCGTTGAACTGGCTGTCGGTGATCGCGCCGGTCTTGAGCAGGTTCGTGTCGCGCTCGAGGTCGCCTGCCGCCTTTCGCTGGCGCACGAGGGAGGTCTCGACATTCGCGGCGGCGGTCGCGGCCGAGGCGCGGGCGCCCGAGAGCGAGGCCTCCGCGGTCCGCTGCTCGGCCAGGGCGTTCTGGAGCGCGGCCTCGGACTGGGCCGCTTTCAGGTCCAGTTCCCTGGGATCGACCTCGACAAGGGCCTGGCCCGCGTCGACGTGCTGGTTGTCGCCGACCAGCACGCGCGCGACGTATCCTGAGACCCTGGGCAGGACGGGGCTGATGTGGCCCTCCACCTGGGCGTCATCGGTCTCCTCGTGGGCCACGTAATACCGCCAGTGCCTGACGCCGAGGACGATGCCCGCGGCGAGGGCCAGGACCGCCACCGTCCCGATAACGGCCCGGCTGGGGGCGATCCTCGACCTGGACTTCGTCGTCACCACGGACAAAGGGGCGGCTTCTGAATGGGCTTTATTCATGGCATCAAAAAAGTGATTAGGCACCTAATTACATGAAATTGCAAGCGCCGTGGGCATTAAGAAGCCGAAAAACCCGGACGGGGCCCCTGGCTGAAGCCGGCCCTAGATATTGTCCAAGCAATTGATTGGCAACTCGATCCAACTACCTGGAGCGAGGTTTCCAATCTCGAGGGTGCCGAAGCGGATCCGGTGGAGATCAACCACCAGGCACCCCTGGGATGCGAACATGCGCTTGATCTGGTGGTAACGCCCTTCGGTCACAATGACTTCCGCATCCCGGTTTCCAATTCTGCTGAGGGTCGCCGGGGCGCACGGAGTATCCTCGCCTGGCAGCCGGAGCTGACCGCTCGAGAAGGCATCCTCTATTCCCGCCGGCAGATCCCGGTCGATCCGGGCACGGTAGACCTTGGGCAGCTTGTGCTTCGGTGACGTCAGGCGGTGGACCAACGGGCTGCAGTCGGTCAGCAGCAGCAGCCCCGTTGTGTCCTTGTCGAGACGGCCCACGCTTGTCACCGGCGGATTGCGGCGCCGCCAGCGCTCGGGAAGGAGCTCATACACGCTGGGGCCCTCCGCGGGGCTGTGCGAGCACACCCGGCCGGCCGGCTTGTTCAGCAGGATGAGGAGCTCGCCCGGATGGTCGGGCGGCTCGCCGTCGATCCTGACCTCCTCGGGCTCTGCCTTTGCGCCGGGATCCCTCTCGGCCTCGCCGCGAATCGTGACGCGACCGGCCTCGATCCATTCGCGGACCTCCCGGCGGGAGCCGTATCCGAGGCTGGAGAGAATCTGGTCTATGCGGCGCATTGCGGGCCCGGATTGGGGCATTTTCGGCCCCTCAAATCAACAAGCCGGTTGGGGCCAATCGACGGATTTCGCCAGAATAGGCTCGGCAACAAGACAGTCATTTGGGATGTCTAACCCTCGCGACAATTTATGGCAGTCTGGGAATATAAGGTAATCTCAAGCGGCAAGGGGGGCTTCGCCACGCCCGCGCTGCTTGAATCATTTCTCAACCAGCTCGGCACGGACGAGTGGGAGATCATCGAATTTCGCGGGCAGCCCGACAACCCCCTGGCCTTCTCGGGCCTGGCGAGGCGCCCGACCCAGCGCGACTGGACGCTCGAGGACGCCGCGGCCGCCGCGGCCCGCGCCGAGGCGGACAAGCTCCGCCTGGAATTCGAGGCCAAGTTCAAGAACGCAACGGCCGCCTCGGCGCCGGCCGAGGCCGAGGAGCCCGTGAAGGAGGCCGGGCGCGAGTACGACGGGCTAAGGCGTCTGCGCGATACCGAGCGCGATTCGGATCCCGACGCGCCGGACACCCCAGAGGACGAGTGGGACAAGCTGGGGGCGGAGGACGAGCTGCCGACCTTCTTTGAGGCCATGCGGCCGCACCTGCGCAGGAACCAGCGCGGGCCGGGCTTCTCGGTCGGGGTGGACTACCTTGCCAAGAAATGGGACATTTCGGAGGCCGAAGTGATCGGCGCGCTCAAGGAATGCGGCCTTGATGTGCCCGATGACGAGGACGCGAAGGTCACCTACGTCGACTACGACGGCGACCTCTACTGGGTGAACATCAACCGGCGCGGGGAACTCTGGGTCAACACGAAGGAGAAGAGCCGACCGGTCTTCAGGACGGTCCAGGCCACCAGGGCCGAGCCCGAGGAGGGCGCGAAAACCCCCGAGGCCGTCGGAAAGAGGGAGGAACGCGAGCAAAGGCCTGAGAGGAAGGATGCCGAGAAGGATTCCGGCGCGCCCGTCGCGCCGCTTCCCGAGGGGCCCGCGCTGCTCGACAAGATCCGCCCGCACATGCGCAAGAATCGCCGCGAGCCGGGTGGATCGGGAAGCATGAGCTTTCTCTCCAGGGCCCTGAAATGCAGCGAGGCCGCGCTGGTCGAGGCTTTCACCGCAATGGGGCTCAGCGCCAACGCGGCGGCCGGAGATCCTCCGGTCTTCGTTGAGATCGGCGACGAGACCTGGTGGCTCAACAAGGACAATCGCGGAGGCGTCTGGATAAACGCCCGGGCGAAGCGCGGCGAGGAACCGGCCGCAGCCCCCTCCTCCTCGGCAGAATCCGCTGCGCCCGCGCCGGGCAACGTGCTCGCGGCCGTCAGGCTCCTCCTCAAGGAGACCAAGACGGGAAGCGTCGCGGCGCCCGTGGAGCGGCTCGCGGGCGACCTTGGCAAGTCGGTGGAGGAGCTCCTTGGCGCGCTCACCTCCTCCGGGCTTCGCGTCCCCGAGAAGTCCCGCGAAAAGCCCGTTTTTGTGGAGCACGCCGGCGAGATCTTCTGGCTCAACCTCAACGGGAAGGGCCAGCTCTGGCTCAACGCCAAGGCCTCAAAATATTCTGGCGACGACAGCGAGGGCTCGGGCGGACACAGGGGCCGCCGTCCCCGCCCGAGGAAGAAGGAGCCTGAGGGCGGCGATGCTCCCGCAGCGC
>CAYVKH010000055.1:0-11225 GCA_964451965.1 uncultured Opitutaceae bacterium | reverse complement strand
CCGCTCCTGCGGAATCGGTCCCCGCGGCTTCCCTTCCTGCGGAATCCGCTCCCGCAGCGCCCGCTCCTGCGGAATCGGTCCCCGCGGCTTCCCTTCCTGCGGAATCCGCTCCCGCTGCGCCCGCGCCGGACGCTCCGCCCGCGGGCTGACGCCCGTGCGGGTCCCGATGGGGGGCGTCAGGCTTGGTTCCCTCGCCTTGCACCCACCGCGTCCGCCAGCCGGTCCATGATCGGGATCGTCTTGTCCCATGAAAGGCAGGCATCCGTGATGCTCTGCCCGCGCACGAGCGGAACGGCGCGGTAGTCCTGCGATCCGCCGACGAGGTTGCTTTCAACCATGACGGCGGCGATCCCGCGGTCGCCCGCCGCGATCCTTGCCGCGAGGTCGGATGCCACGTCCGTCTGGCGCTCGGCGTCCTTCCCGCTGTTGGCGTGGCTGCAGTCAACCATGAGGTGGGGCGGAAGGCCGCTTTTCGAGAGGAGCCTGACCGCCGAGCCGACACTCTCGGCCGAATAGTTCGGGCCGCGCGACCCCCCGCGCAGGACGAGGTGAGTGTCCTCGTTTCCCGTCGTCTGCATGCAGGCGGGCGTTCCGTCGCGCGCAAGCGAGGGGAACCAGTGGGGATGGCGGGCCGACCGGATCGCCTCCACTGCAACCTGCACGTTCCCGTCGGTCCTGTTCTTGAACCCGACCGGCATCGAGAGGCCCGATGCGAGCTCACGGTGAACCTGGCTCTCGACCGTGCGGGCCCCGATCGCGCCCCAGCTCACAAGGTCCGCGTAGTACTGGCCCAGGGTCGTGTCCAGGAACTCGGTCGCGATCGGAAGGCCATGGGCCGTGATGTCCGCCATCAGCCTCCTTGCCTTCCGCAGCCCCTTGCTGATGTGGAAGGTCTCGTCGAGGTCCGGGTCGTTTATCAGGCCCTTCCAGCCCACCACCGTCCGCGGCTTCTCGAAATAGACGCGCATCGCGACCAGGAGCTCGCCCGCGTGGCGGTCGGCGGCCGCGTGCAGGAGCGCCGCGTATTCCAGCGCCGCGCCCGGGTCGTGGATGGAGCACGGCCCCACGACCACGAGCAGGCGGTCGTCCCTGCCCGCCATGATCGATGAAATCTCCCGTCGGGCGCGGGCGATCCGGTCGGAACCCGCGTCGTCCAGCGGGATCTCCTCGACGACGGTCGCCGGGACCGGAAGCGCCGTCGTCGCGCGGATGCGCAGGTCGGATGTGGGCTGATGCATGCCGGGCGGTCCCCTGGCCGCGGTCAGGTGCCGATAAGCGCGCGGGCGCGGGCGACTGCCGGGTGGCGGCTGAGGAGCACCTCGGAAAGGCTCGGGGCGAGCCCGAGCGACGCGGCCCTCAGGCGAAGAGACACCCAGGCGAGGGACGATGCCGGCGGGCTGAACGCGTGCGGCGCGAAGGCATCGAAGACGGGCGACAGGGCCGGAAGCTGGTCCTTGGGCATGAGGCCCTTTTCGACCAGGAACAGGCTGAGCAGGGCCCCGAGCGCGTCCAGCCAGACCATCGGGGTCGAGGGCGCGGAGTAGGGGATGCCCGAACCCTCCGGATACGGGGCCCACTCCATGAAGGCGCGGATGTACTCGTGGAGCTTCGCGAGCTCGGCGTCGGCGGTCGCCGCCGTCCACCGGGTCGTGAACTGCTTGCGCTCGCGGAGCTTCTTGACCTCCCAGACCCGCATGATCAGGACGAATTCCGCGCCGTCGCGGCGCAGCGTGCCCGTGAAGATGTAGTCGAGGCCGCTGGGCGTCGTGTCGACGAGCTTCCTGAGGTTATCGACGGTCCATTCCGTCGCAAAGATGGCGGGGCGCTTCGGCAGATTGCCGTCGTGCATGCATCCGAGCGCGGCGATGGAGGAGTACAGCGGGCAGAAATAGAACGTCTCCGCGAACCACAGCGGCAGGGCGCGCGACAGCCGGCCGAGCTCATCCTCCGGCAGCTTCATGGCCGCGTCGGGATCGGCGTAGGCGTTCGGAAGCGCGAACTGTGTGAAGGCGATCCGGCGCGGCTTTCCCTCCTTCTTCGGCAGTATCTCCTCTATGGATTCCAGGCCGTACGCCCAGACGGGCTTGCTCAGCGTCACCAGGGCCACGCCGACGACGTTCTCTGGGTTCACCGCCTTGGAATCGAACTGAGGGAATCCCGGCACGACGCCGTGGTTGATCAGCTCGGCGACCGCGTTGGAGAACCCGAAGAGGCGCTCCTCGAGCTCCGGGCGCTTCAGGGCGAACAGAATATCGAGCACGTGCTGCGCCGCATCCGCATCCCGGACCGCCAGGTAGGCCTGCAGGAGGTTGATCCCCGTAGCGGGGCCGTGGCGCAGGGCGTCATAGCGCGGGGCCACGAGCTCGATGATCTGCGGGATGTGCCCGGTGGAGCCGAGGTCGCCCGATATCGTCACCAGAACGTCCGCGCGGTCCCCGGCGCTCGCGAGCACCTCCTCGTAGATGGCCATTGCGCCGGGAAGGTCGCCCAGGTCCAGCTTCTCCCTCGCGGTGATGAGGCGCGGCGCCACGCCGGAGACCGGCGGGTCGAATGCGGCCGGCGCCCCGCTCTCGTTCCCGTGTGCAGGGGGGGCGGCCTTTCCTGCCAGGCGGTCGAAGAATCCCATGAGCGCGAGCTAAGCGACCGCAGCGCCCGTGGCGAACAGAATTGGAGGGGCCGCCGGGGCCCCTTCCCGGGCAATTCCTCGTTTGACCCGCTTTTTGGCTGCCCTTTAGGTAGCCCCCCCGCACATGAACCGGGTCCACATCAAAACCTACGGCTGCCAGATGAACGAGCGCGACAGCGAGGCGGTCGCGGCGATGCTTCGCGCCCGGGGCTACCGGATGGTGGACAACGAGGACGACTGCGACGTGCTCCTCCTGAACACCTGCAGCGTCCGGGATTCGGCCGAGCAGAAGGCGATCGGCAAGGCCGGCTACTGCCTCTCGAGGAAGAAGCGGGACCCCGACTTCGTCCTGGGGATCCTGGGCTGCATGGCGCAGAACCGGGGCGCGGGCCTCCTCGACCGCCTTCCCGACGTCGACCTGATCGTTGGCACGCAGAAGTTCCACCGGGTCCCCGACTACCTCGAAAACCTGAGGGCGGCCCGCGAGGCGGGAATCCCGCTGGGCGAGGCCGTGGTCGACACGGCGGCCGAGGAGGGCTCGCAGAACACGATCCGCGACCACCTGGACGGCCCCGAGCGCAGGGTGTGCGCTTTCGTCTCGATCCAGCAGGGGTGCAACATGGACTGCTCGTTCTGCATCGTCCCGACGACGCGGGGCGACGAGCGGTCGCGCCCGATGGACGAGATCGTGCGCGAATGCGAGGAGCTCGCCGCGCGCGGCACGCGGGAGATCACGCTCCTCGGGCAGATCGTGACGAGCTACGGCCGGCGCGACTATCCCCACGCCGGCGGGGTGTCGCCCTTCGTGCAGCTGATCGAGCGGGTGAACGCGATCCCCGGGGTCGAGAGGATACGCTTCACCTCGCCGCACCCGCGCGGGTTCAGGCAGGACCTCGCGGACGCGTTTGGACGGCTGCCGAAGCTAGGCGAGCACGTCCACCTTCCCGTCCAGTCGGGCAGCGACAGGATACTTCGCGCGATGAGGCGGCCGTACACGCGCGACCGGTACCTGGGGATAGTCGAGTCGCTCAGGGCCGCGCAGCCGGCCATGGCCTTCTCGACCGACGTGATCGTGGGCTTCCCCGGCGAGACCGAGGCGGACTTCGGGGAGACCGTGAAGATCTGCGAGACGGTCGATTACGACATGGCCTACGTCTTCAAGTATTCCGTGCGGACGGGAACCCCCGCCGCGTCGATGCCCGACCAGGTGCCCGAGGAGGTGCGCGAGGAGCGGAACCGGATCCTCCTGGACGTGCTGCGCGGGGTCTCGCAGCGAAGGAGCCACGCCCTCGTGGGGACCGTGCAGGAGGTCCTTGTCGAGGGACCCGACAGGACCGGGCTGCGCTTCACGGGAAGGACCCGCGGCAACCGGACCACCGTCTTCGAGGCCGCGCCGCGTCTGGTGGGCGCGCTGGTTCCGGTGGAGATAACGGGGGCGAGCGTCAGCACGCTCTACGGAAACCTCGCCTTTGCGGACGCCGGCCTGCAATCCTCGCGGGGCGCACCGCCATTCTGAACACGCAACCCTCATGTCGCTATTTGCCGCCTCACTCGTCCCCGGCCTGGTCCTGATCGCCCTGGGGATCCCGCTCCTGGCGGACGGCTCGGGGTTCAAGGCGGCGGTCAGCGCGTTTCCGAGGTCGGCCGGCGCCGGGTACGTGGTCTTCGGAGGCGCCGCCGCCTGGTTCCTCTACAACATCCTCCACCTTTCAAACGCGGACTTCGGGGAGTACCGGTACCTGCTGTTCCTCGGCTTCGCGGCGGTCGCGGTTCTCTCGTTCAGGTGCGTGCCGGACTTCCTCGGCGTGCGGGGCGCCTGCGCCATCGTGCTGATCGGCGCCGCGCCGTTCCTCGAGGCGGCCTACATGGAGTACGATCATCCCGCGCGCCTCTTCATGGTCTCCTTTGTCTACGTCGCCATCGCGCTCGCGATTTGGCTTGGGGCTCAGCCCTGGAGGCTGCGGGACTTCCTCGGCTGGCTCTTTGCCCGGTCGGGGCGGTCCAGGGGCCTGGGGGCCCTGTTCCTCGCCTACGGCATCGTGCTCTGCGGGGCGGCCTTCAAGCTAAGATGATCGCAACGCCCGCAGAGCGGACCGGCGCAAGGGACCCCGTCCTGCTGGTCGTCGCCGGCCCCGCGGGCTCCGGGAAGAGCACCCTGTGCGACAGGCTGGTCGCGGCCGGCATGGGATTCACAAGGGTCGTGACCAGCACGACCCGCGCCCCCCGGAAGGACGAGGTCGACGGGGTCCACTACCACTTCTTCAAGCCCGGGGAGTTTGACGCCCGGATCGCGGCCGGAGAATTCCTGGAGTGGGCCTGGGTCCACGGCGAGCGCCGCTACGGCACGCTGGCCGCGAGCGTCCTCGGGCCCCTCCTCCTCGGCAAGGACCTCGTGATGAGCGTCGACGTGCAGGGGGTCGAGAGCCTCCGCCGGATCGCCGGCAGGAACCCGTTCCTGAAGAGGGCGATGGCGACCGTGTTCATCGTAGTCGACTATGAGCGCCTGCTCGCGCGGATGCGCGAGAGGGGCAAGGACGACGAGGCCGAGATCGCCCGCCGGATGGCCACCGCCGCGGCCGAGCTCCGCGAGGCCCCGAAATTCGACTACATCATCGAGAGCAGGACCCGGGACGAGGATTTCGGGGAGCTCCTTGCGATCCTGAAGAAGGTGCGGGCCCGGGGCGGGGCGGCTCAGCCGCCGATGTAGCTCATCTCGATCTTCTCGCGCCCGGCCCCGGCATTGGGCGCTTCGGACCTTTCGTCGCTGTAGCGGTCCGTGCGCGCCCGCCAGATCCCCGCCACGAAATCGAGGAGCTCCTCGTCGCTTGCGCCCGACCTCACGCGCCCAAGCACGTCCCAGCCGGTGGAGGCGAACAGGCATGTGAAGAGCTTCCCGTCGGCGGAGAGCCTCGACCGGTTGCAGTCCTTGCAGAAGGGCTCGGTGACGGAGCTCACTATCCCTATCTCGCCGCCGCCGTCGGCGTAGCGGTAGCGCGAGGCGACCTCGCCGCGGTAGGCCGGGCCCACGGGCTCCAGCGGCCACGCGGCGCCGATGCGCTCGACGATCTCCCGCGCGGGCACCACCTGCGAGAGGGACCAGTGGTTCGTGTTTCCCACGTCCATGAACTCGATGAAGCGAAGCGTGTGCCCCCGCGACCTGAAATACTCGCAGAGCGGGATGATCTCGCCGTCGTTGACGCCGCGAAGGACGACGCAGTTGATCTTGATCGGGAATCCCTCGGCGGCGGCGGCGTCGATCCCCGCCAGCACGCGAGCCACGCTGAAGCCGAGGCCGTTCATCCGCCCCGCGGTCGCGTCGTTGAGCGAATCGACGGAGACGTTGAGCCGGTCCAGGCCCGCGGAGCGAAGCGCGGCGGCCTGCTTCCCCAGCAGCCAGCCGTTTGTCGTGAGCGAGAGGTCCGGCACCCCCAAATCCCGCTTGATCGTGCGGATGATCCCGGGAAGGTCGCCCCTAAGCAGCGGCTCGCCGCCCGTCAGCCGGATCTTCTCGGCCCCCAGGGCGAGGAACGCGCGCACTATCCTTTCAAGCTCGTCGTGGGTCATGAGCCGGCTGTCGGCCAGGAACGGATGGTCGGGCCCGAACGCCTCCTTGGGCATGCAGTACGGACAGCGGAAATTGCAGCGGTCGGTGACGGAGATGCGAAGGTCGTGGATCGGGCGTCCAAATGTGTCTCGGGCGGCGGCCATGTGGTTGACCAAGAAAATACGAATTCGTTATTTTCGCGAGGAGGGATTTGTGTGCTATCCTGCCGCCGTGCTCACACCCGCCGGCGCCGAGAAGCTGATCTTCGACACGATCCCCCTCTTCCACAGGGAGGACTGCGCGATCTCGGAGGCCCATGGCCGGGTGCTCAGGGGCGACCTCCGGGCGGACCGTGACCTCCCGCCCTTCGACCGGGTGACGATGGACGGGTTCGCGGTGCGCGCATCGGCGCTCGCCAAGGGGATCGCGAGATTCCGCGTGGAGGCGACGCAGGCCGCGGGAATGAGGCCGTTCAAGCTGGGGCCTTCCGAGGATGCCTGCATCGAGGTCATGACGGGGGCCGTCCTGCCGGAGGGCGCCGACTGCGTCGTCCCCTACGAGGAAGCGACCCGGGACGGCGATGGGATGGTCGCCGCGCTGGCGGAGCCCGCCGAGCCGGGCCGCCATGTCCACCGCCGGGGCACCGACCACAGGTCGGGCGATGTCATCGTGCGGTCGGGGGTCAGGCTGACGGGCCGCGAGATCGCGGTCGCGGCGTCGTGCGGGCATCCCGCGCTGACCGTGACCCACTCCCCGAAGATCGCGGTCATCTCGACGGGTGACGAGCTTGTCGAGGTGGAGGCGCTCGTCGCGCCGCACCAGATCCGCCGCAGCAACGACTACGCGGTCCGGGCCGCGCTCATAAAGGCGGGCTATCCCCGGGCCGACCGGTTCCACCTCCGCGACATCCGGCACGAGATCGAGCACATGCTCTGGCACATCCTAGCTGAGTACGACATCGTCCTGATCACCGGCGGCGTATCAAAGGGCAAGTTCGACTTCCTCCCGTCCGAGCTTGGCAGGCAGGGCGTGCAGAAGGTGTTCCAGGGCGTGGCGCAGCGGCCGGGAAAGCCCTTCTGGTTCGGTCTGAGCGGGAGGCTGACGCCCGTGTTTGCGCTGCCGGGCAATCCGGTTTCGGCGTACACCTGCCTCCACAGGTACGTCCTTCCCGCTCTCGACCACGCGAGCGGGCTGATCGCGCGCGTGCCGCTGACGGCATCCCTCGCCGAGCCGGTGGTGTTCAGGCCGAAGATCGCGTACCTCCTGCCGGTCCGCCTGTCGAGCGGCCCAAGGGCCGAGCTGCTTGCGACACCGTGCGCGGTGAATTCGTCGGGAGATTTTGCCGGCCTCGTGGAGACGGACGGGTTTGTCGAGCTTCCCGCGGGGCCGGGCGAGTTCCCGGCGGGCTACGTGGCGCAGTTCCGGAGCTGGGTCTAGGCGATCGACACCGAAGGATTGCGGTTGGGCCGACGGGCGGCCCATCATCGGCGAAAAGATGGCCTCCAAACGCAGCCTCTCCCATGTCGGCGCCGGCAACCGCCCCCAGATGGTCGACGTGGGCGGAAAGCGCGTCACCCGGCGCACCGCCCACGCCGTCGCCGTCGTCGCCCTGCCTCGGGCCCTTGCGGCCCGCCTGGAGGGCGGGGAGATAGGGACGCCCAAGGGGCCGGTCTTCCATGCGGCGGTGCTGGCGGGGATCATGGGAGCCAAGAGGACGTCCGAGCTCATTCCCCTCTGCCACCCGCTCCCGCTCGACGACTGCAAGGTCGAGGTGAGGGTGCGCCCGCCGGGCCGCGGCGGGTCGGTGGAGGTGGAGATCCACTGCCGTGCGAGGACCCGGGCGCGGACCGGGGTGGAGATGGAGGCGCTGACCGGCGCGTGCGTCGCCGCGCTGACGCTCTACGACATGGGCAAGGCCGTGACGCACGGGATGGTGATCCGGGAGATCCGGCTCCTGGAGAAGACGGGCGGCAAGAGGGACTACCGGGCCCCGTGAAGAAGACCGTTTCCGTGCGTTACTTTGCCGTCCTGCGCGATCAGCGGGGCCTTGGCGAGGAACTGGTCCCGACCGGGGCGGCGACCGCCTCCGAGCTCTACGAGGAACTCCGCCGCCGCCATGGGTTCACGCTGCCCCTGGAGAGGCTCCGCGTCGCGATCAACGACGAGTTCGAGCCCTGGGCGTCGGAGATCCGGGACGGGGACGCGCTCGTCTTCATTCCGCCGGTCGCGGGGGGCTGATTCCCATGGATTTCAGGTTGACCGACCAGCCGATCGATCCCTCCAGGCTCATGGCCGGCCTCGGCGACGCGCGCGCCGGCGCCTGCGTCACGTTCGAGGGCCGGGTGCGCGACGAGAACGAGGGGCGGAGCGTCAAGGCCCTGGACTACGAGGCGTACGCGCCGCTCGCGCAGAAGGAGGGGCAGAGGATCCTGGACGAGGCCCGCGGGAAGTTCCCCATCATCGGCGCCGTGTGCGTGCACCGGACGGGCTCCCTGGCCCTCGGCGACATTGCCGTGTGGATTGCGGTCGCGGCCGCGCACCGCTCAGCCGCCTTCGAGGCGTGCCGCTACGTCATCGACGAGATGAAGGCGCGCCTGCCGATCTGGAAGAAGGAGCACTATGCCGACGGCGCGACCGAATGGATCAACTGCGCCACGCGCGGGCCCGGCTCCGGGCAGAAGATAAAATAGGCGTCAAAAATCGGGAGGCGGGCGGATCCTACTTCAGCTCGACACAAACGGCCGCCAATGTTACGGGAAACGCCACGAATATGGCCACCCATCATCTATTCTTCGCAGCGACCACAACGCTCGAGAGGCTCCAGAAGATCCCCCCCTCCTTTTGGATGAAGGTGGGCCTCGGCGTGGCCGGGGTGATAATCGTCTTCATCATCATCCAGAAGGTATTGAAGGTAAATAAGTTCGTGCTCGGGGGCGTGGTCTTCATCGGGGTGGGCCTCATCGGGTTCAACATGATCTACCACCGCACCGAGCCGAAGTTCCTCACGCCCCTGGTCGACAGGATTGCCCCCTTCTTCCCCGCGGCCGGAGCCTACGAGACAAAGCAGGCCACGACTCCCGGCGACGCGAAGAAGAAGTAGCCCGCCCGAGAAACTGCTTGGTTTCAGGGCGCCGGTGGGGGAGATTTGCGACCCTATGGCTAAACCCCTTTCCGACGTCGGGCTCGTGGGCCTGGCAGTGATGGGCCAGAACCTGGCCCTCAACATCGCCGACCACGGCTTCCAGATCTCGGTGTTCAACCGGACCACCGAAAAGACCGATAAGTTCGTCTCGGAGAACCCGGGCACGCCCGGAGGAGTCGTCGGCACGAAGACGCTCGAGGAGCTTGTGGCGTCGATCGCGAAGCCTAGAAGGATCATCATCCTGGTCCAGGCGGGCAAGGGGACGGACGCGGTCATCGACGGCCTCGCGCCCCTGCTCGAGAAGGGGGACATCGTCATCGACGGCGGGAACTCGCTCTGGACCGACACGATCCGGCGCGAGAAGGCATTCAGCGACAGGGGTCTGCGGTACATCGGCAGCGGCGTCTCGGGAGGCGAGGAGGGCGCGCGGTTCGGCCCTTCCCTCATGCCGGGCGGCGACTTCGAGGCCTGGCTCGAGTTGAAGCCGGTCTGGGAGGCCGTCGCGGCCAAGGTCGACGCAAAGACGGGAAAGCCCATCGAGGGGGCGACGCCCGGGCATCCGGTCAAGGGCGGCGTGCCCTGCACCGCCTACATCGGCGCCAACGGCGCCGGGCACTACGTCAAGATGGTCCACAACGGGATCGAGTACGGCGACATGCAGATGATCTGCGAGGCCTATGCCCTCATGAAGGGGCTGCTGGGGCTGAAGCCGGCCGAGATGAGCGCGATCTTCTCCGAGTGGAACAAGGGTATCCTCGACAGCTTCCTCATAGAGATCACCGCCGACATCCTCCAGCAGAGGGACCCGGTCACCCGGAAACCCTTTGTCGACGTCGTCCTCGACACGGCCGGCCAGAAGGGCACGGGCAAGTGGACCTCGACCAACGCGCTCGACATGGGCGTCCCTGCCCCGACGATCGCCGAGGCCGTCTTCGCGCGCTGCATCTCGGCGATCAAGGACGAGCGGGTCGCGGCCTCCAAGGTCCTGAAGGGGCCGTCGAAGAAGTACCGGGGCTCGAGGAAAGCCCTGGTCGCGGCGATCCACGACGCCCTCTACTGCTCGAAGATCTGCAGCTATGCCCAGGGCTTCCAGCTGATGCGCACCGGCGCGCAGGAGTTCGGATGGAAGCTCAACTTCGGGGAGATCGCGCAGATCTGGCGGGGGGGCTGCATCATCCGCGCAGCGTTCCTCCAGAAGATCACCGAGGCGTACGCCCGGAAGCCCGACCTGGCGAACCTCCTGCTCGACCCCTATTTCAACAGGACGTTCAAGGCAGCGCAGGCGAACTGGCGGAAGGTCGTCTCGCTCGCGGTGGAGTGCGGCGTGCCGGCGCCGACATTCAGCGCGTCGCTCGCGTATTACGACGGCTACCGGTCGGGGCGCCTTCCCGCCAACCTGCTCCAGTCCCAGCGCGACTTCTTCGGGGCGCACACCTACGAGCGCGTCGACCAGCCTCGCGGGAAATTTTTCCACCTCGACTGGCCCGATCCGAAGCGGCCGCAGATTCCCGTCTAGACCACGCGGGATTCTGTACGCGAATAATGACAAATGTAAGTGCGCGAATTGAAATGTAAGTGCGAATAAACCAAGTGTAAGTGGCGGATAATCTAATGGCTTTCCCGGGCTTTCTTGCATTTGCCCATCTCCTGGTAGCCCCTTGGCCCCGAAAGCCCGTAAAGGCGGTTTAAACCGGCGATCCGCGGGCGATGCATGTACCTGTTTTCTGACAAAACAAAGTGTAAGGAGTGACACTGTAAGTGTAAGTGCCCCGGAGGAGAAGGTCGCCGTGTTGCGGAAGGTCTTTTCCCATGCTCCGGGCCCGAAGGTCGGGCTCGTCTGGCCGGGAATTCCAGACACCAGTTCGACCACCACCGGCCCCTGGCGCTTGCGCGCTTCGCGCAGTTTGCCGCCG
>CAYVKH010000054.1:0-20315 GCA_964451965.1 uncultured Opitutaceae bacterium | reverse complement strand
ACCAGCCGACCCTGGCGAACGAGATGGGCGTGCTCCAGGAGCGGATCACCTCCACGAACAAGGGGTCCATCACCTCGGTGCAGGCCGTGTATGTGCCCGCCGACGACCTCACCGACCCGGCGCCGGCAAACACGTTCGCCCACCTTGATTCGACGATCGTCCTCGAGCGCTCGATCGCGGAACTGGGGATATATCCCGCCGTCGACCCGCTGGCGTCCGTCTCGAAGGCGCTTGAGGTCTCGATCGTCGGCGAGGAGCACTATCGCGTGACGCGCGAGCTCCAGCGCGTGCTCCAGCGCTACAAGGATCTGCAGGACATCATCGCGATCCTCGGGCTCGACGAGCTGTCGCCCGAGGACAAGCTGACGGTCTACCGTGCGCGCAAGATCCAGCGCTTCCTTTCGCAGCCGTTCTCGGTCGCCGAGGTGTTCACCGGGACGCCCGGGAAGTACGTGCCCGTCAAGGAGACCGTGCGCGGGTTCAAGATGATCCTCGACGGCCAGCTCGACGACGTGCCCGAGGGCGACTTCTACATGAAGGGCGGCATCGACGAGGTCATCGCGGCCGGGAAGAAATAGCCCCATGCCCCTAATCCTCGAGATCGTCACCCCGGAGGCCCGGGTCTATTCCGAGACGGTCGACTCGGTTGTCATTCCGACCGTGGAGGGGGAGGTGGGCATACTTCCCGGGCACGTCCCGCTCATGACGCAGGTCGGCGCGGGCGAGCTCCGGGCAATCAAGGGCGGCGTGAGCGAGTGCCTCTGCGTCGGGGGCGGCTTCGCGCAGGTCACCGCCGAGAAGGTCTCAATATTGGCGGACAGCGCGATCGAAGAGCAGAAGATCGACGAGAACGCGGTCGAGGATGCGATGAAGCGCGCCGAGGATGCGCTCAAGGGCAAGGAACTCACCCAGGCCGAGATCGAGCGCCTCGAGGGGATTGTCCGGTTCTCGGTCGCCCAGCTCACGGTGAAGAAGCGCCGCCGGTAACGGTCGTGGCGTTCCAGGTGGTTCGGGCCGCTCATGACCATATGCGCGGAAGCTTGGACTCGCATTTGGGTGGATTTGGCCATTTTTCAGGTCATTTGCCCTTCTTTTGGCCCGTTTTCTTGTGTTTTGGCCAAGAATTGACCTTTTCTCGTTAGGAATGTCCCTTGCGAGATTGCTGGGGCAAAAACCCAAAAAACTCGAAATAAGCGGGAATTTCTTGAAACTGAGTCTCAGTTCCCTTACATAATACTCCCCGCCATGCCAGGACCCAGAATCAACTCCCCGTTTCCGCTCTGCCAGCTGCCCGCCCACGCGACGGGCCGCATCTGCCAGCTGAAGGGGGATTCCGAATTCTGCCAGAGGGTCCGGGAAATGGGCTTCGGCGAATCCACCTTTGTCACCAAGCTCGTCGGCACGCGCACCATCCTGTGCCAGGTGAACGGCACGCGCATCGCGCTGAGCCACCGGGCCGCCAGCCAGATCCTGGTCGAGCGAATCGGCAGCCGCTAGCGGCGGGAGGACCCCATGGCGGCGGCGGTCAAGCTATCCGACCTTCCGATCGGCGCGTCAGCCATCGTCCGCGAATTCCCGAAGACGGGCTCAGGCTCGGTCCGACTCCGGGAGATGGGGCTGCTCCCGGGCACAGGGATCACGCTCGTCAGGTGCGCCCCTTTCGGGGATCCGATCGAGATCAAGGTCCGGGGCTATCACCTGACCCTCAGGAAGAGCGAGGCGGAGCACGTGATGGTGGAGCCCCAGGACCCGCCCCAGAGCCCATGACAGCGGCCACCAAGGCTCCCGGCCAGTCCAGGCCGCCTGTCTATGCGCTTGTCGGCAATCCCAACTGCGGAAAGAGCACTCTCTTCAACGCCCTCACCGGGCTGAAGCAGAAGGTGGGCAACTACCCGGGCGTGACCGTCGAGAAGAAGATGGGCACGCTGTACTCGCAGCACGGCCAGCCGATATCGGTCATCGACCTGCCCGGGGCGTACTCGCTGGCGGCGCGATCCCCGGACGAGGCGGTGACGCGCGACGTTCTCCTCGGCCGGCGCACGGATACGCCCCAGCCCGACCGGGTCCTCTGCATCGTCGACTCCACGAACCTCGAGCGGAACCTCTATCTTGTCCACCAGGTGCTGGACCTGGGCAGGCCCGTCATCCTCGTGCTCAACATGATGGACCTGGCGACCCATGCTGGCCTCTCTTTCCGCGTCGCGCGCCTCGAGCAGATGCTCGGCATCCCGGTGATCCCGTGCGAGGCGTCGAACGGCAAGGGGATAATCGAGCTGAAGCTCGCCATGAGCCGGCACGACCTGCCCCTCTCCCGCCATGCCTGGAACATCCCGGCGGAGATCTCCTCCGCGGTCGCCGAGCTCCAGGCGTCGCTTGTCGCGAACGGGGGCAAGGCGCCGCTCATCGCGCGCGCCGAGGCGCTCCTCCTCCTGACGGACCAGGATTCCGTGCGCGTCTCGGGATCCACGCCCCTCGACACGAGGACCGAGGAGATCCTGAGGTCGTGGCAGAAGCGGTGGGAGGGCGAGGGGATGGACTGGGCGGGCACGCTCGTGAATTCGCGCTACGAGGCGATCGGCAGGCTGGCGGCCGAGGTGGTCCACTCGACGCATTCGTCCGAGCCGAGCGTGAGCGACCGGATCGATTCCGTCGTCACCCACCCGGTCTGGGGCTGGCTGGTCCTCGGTGTCGTCATGACGCTTCTCTTCGTCAGCATCTTCTCGTTCGCACAGGCGCCGATGGACTGGATCGGGAACCACACCGCCGCGCTTGCGAACTGGATCAAGGGCGTGATGCCGGCGGGCGACCTGCGGAACCTCATCACGGACGGGATCATCGGCGGCGTGGGCACGATCGTCACGTTCCTTCCCCAGATCCTGATCCTCTTCTTCTTCATCGGCCTCCTCGAGAACACGGGCTACATGGCGCGTGCCGCCTTCATCATGGACCGGCTGATGAGCAGGGTGGGGCTCAACGGGAAGTCCTTCATCCCGCTCCTGAGCTCCTACGCGTGCGCCATCCCCGGGATAATGGCCACCCGCACGATCGAGGACCCAAAGGACCGGCTCGTCACGATCCTGGTGGCGCCCCTCATGAGCTGCTCGGCGCGCCTTCCGGTCTACCTGCTGATGATCGCCGCCCTGCTGCCGGGCTCCGGGGTGTCGCTGGCCGCGAAGGTGGGCATCATGGTGCTGATGTACGCGCTCGGCACGCTGGGCGCGTTCGGGTTCGCGTGGCTCTTCAAGCGCACGCTCCTCAAGGGCAAGCCGCCCCTCATGATCATGGAGCTTCCCCCATACCGGCTGCCACGCCTGAGGGACGTATGCCTGCACATGGTCGAGCGCGCGGGGATCTTCCTGAGGCGCGCGGGCACCGTGATCCTGGCGATAAGCATCGTGCTCTGGTTCCTCGCGGCGCACCCGAGGGCCCCCGAGGGGGCGACGGCGACGCAGCAGCTCGCGCAGAGCTATGCGGGCCGCGCGGGCCACCTGATCGAGCCGGGCATCAGGCCCCTCGGCTTCGACTGGCAGATCGGCATCGGCCTCATCAGCTCGTTCGCTGCGCGCGAGGTCTTCGTCAGCACGATGGGCGTGGTCTTCAACGCCGAGGCCGGCAAGGGGAACACGGCGCCCATTCGCGACGCGCTCGGCGCGGCGCGGTGGCCGGACGGCCGCACGCTCTTCACCCCGCTGGTCTGCTTCACCCTGATGATCTTCTACGTCTTCGCGATGCAGTGCATGAGCACGATCGCCGTCGTGCACCGGGAGACCAACTCCTGGCGCTGGCCGATCTTCCAGACCGCCTATATGACTGGCGCTGCATGGATTTTGTCGTTCATTGTGTACCAGGCAGGCACCGCGCTAGGATTCTAACCCGCAAATGTCACCCGAACTCCAGACACTCGCAGCGCTCCTGATCGTGGCCGCGGCCGCGGTCTGGCTGGTCCTGCGCTCCCTAGCCAAGGGCAGGAAGCCCGGCTGCGGCGGGGACTGCGGGTGCCCATCCGAGGACCTGCGGGCCAGGGCGCGCGACAGGGAAAAGGCCGCCGGGACGCACGGATGACCCGCCGCGTTTGACAGGCAGGCGCAGCCCGCGACTCAATCAGGAGACCAGGGACCGCCCCTTCCGACCGATGTCCATGCTCCTGCTCCACGACCCGCGGTGCGCCGAATACGGCTCCTATCAGCACCCCGAGAGGCCCACGCGCGTCGCCAGGACCGCGGAGCACCTGCGCGAGGCGTTTCCCTCATGGGCCTGGAGGGAGACGATGGACGATGTCCCGGACGCGACGCTGCTCCTCGCCCACACGCCGGAACATCTCGCCCGCCTGAAGGTGCCGGCCGACTTTGACGCGGACACGGGCTATTTCCCGGACATAGGGGACCACGCCCGCCGTTCCGTCGCGGCGGCGCTTGCGGCCGCGGACCACGTGCACAGGAGCGGGCAGCCGGCGATGGCGCTCATGCGGCCGCCCGGCCACCACGCGACCGCCAGCCGGGCGATGGGCTTCTGCTACCTGAACCAGGTGGCCATCGCCGCCCTTGTCGCCCGGCGCGACTTCGGCGCGGGGCGCGTCGCCGTCTGGGACTTCGACGCGCACCACTGCAACGGCACCGAGGCCATACTCTTCGGCCGCGAGGGATTCCTGGTCTGCTCGGTGCACCAGTCCCCAGGGTATCCCGGCACCGGCCTTCACGACATGGGGAACTGTCGCAATTGGCCGATGCCCCCCTCGGCTCCGCGCAAGGAGCACATGGAGGCGCTCCGCTCGTCGCTCGACGCCGTGTGCGACTTCCGGCCGGACCTTGTCATGGTCTCCGCCGGGTTTGACGCCTATGCCCACGACCCGATCACGGAACTGAGCCTTGAGCTCGAGGACTTTGCCCTGCTCGGCCAGTGGCTTCGGAAGTCGGGGCTTCCCGCGGCGGCCTCCCTGGAGGGCGGCTACAGCCCCGACCTGCCGAAGCTCGTGGCGGCCTTCCTCTCGTCGTGGGCGGGGTAGGCGCCCGCGGGCCGGGCCCAGCTTTTAAGAATCGCCCTTGGTGGCCCGCCTATCCACGCTTCGCTAGCTTGAGATGATATCCCGATTTCTGCCGCACCCGGTCCGCCGCCTGCTTGGCGTCAAGACACAGCACCCCCGCATTTCCGGCTTCAGCCTCATCGACCAGCCCGGACGGCTCCAGCCCCTCCTCACGGCCATCGACCAGGTGGACGAGGTCGTCATGGATACCGAGGCGGACAACATGTACCGGTTCCGCGTGCGGGTGTGCCTGCTGCAGTTCTACGTGTGCGGCGAGGTCTTCCTCGTGGACGCCCTGGCCCCGATCGACCTCGGCGTGCTCTGGCCCCGCCTGGCGAAGAAGCACCTCGTGATGCACGGGAGCGACTTTGACCTACGGCTCCTCTACGACTTCTGCCAGTTCCGGGCCAGGAGCCTCTTCGACACGATGCTGGCTGCGCAGCTGCTGGGCCGCGGCAGGATCGGGCTCGCCTCGCTCATCGAGGACAACTTCGGGGTCAAGCTCGACAAGGAGGGGCAGAAGGCGAACTGGTCCCGCCGGCCGATCACGCCGAAGCTCCTCGACTACGCTGCGCTCGACGTGTGGTACCTTCCCGCCCTGCGGGACATCCTCGCCCGCGAGCTCAAGCGGCTGGGGCGCCTCGACTGGATGGAGCAGCAGTGCAGGGCGCAGATCGAGGCGGGTGTCACCGGGTTCGCCCCGCAAGACGAGAACGACTGGCGCATCGGCAGGTCCGAGCGCCTTCGCGCGCGGGGCCAGACCGTGCTGCACGCCATATGGCACTGGCGGCAGGAGCAGGCCCTTCGGCTCGACACCCCGCCGTTCAAGGTCTGCTCGAACGAGCTGCTGACGAAGCTGGCAATGTTTGCGGACGAGGGCGCCTCCGGGGACCAGATTTTGTCCTCCGTGAACCTGGGCAAGCGGCATGCGCGCCTCATCGGATCGCTTTCCGCCGCGGTCCGAGAGGGCCTCGAGCGGGACCCCCGCACGCTCCCGCGCCGGCCCGGCCGCGATCCCAACCACTCGCCCCTCACCCAGGCCGAGATCGCGCTGCTGGACCGCATCAAGGAGGAGCGCGACAAGATCGCCGCAAAGATCTCGATCGAGCCCACGCTTATCGCCAACCGGTCGCAGCTTTCGCAGATCGCGCGAACGCCCCGCAAGTTGGGCGAGATCCTGCTGCCGTGGCAGGCCTCCCTCCTCGCCGAGGCGCCCTCGCTTAGAGTGTGAATGCAAACATCGCCCGCCATCTCGACGGGATGGCCGCCGCGCAGCCAGGGGCGACCGCGCTGAAGGTCCCGCGGGGCAGGACGGCCTCGGGCTCGATAGACTACCTTTCCCTCAGCTTCGCCGGGCTCCTGGCCGAGACGGACTCGTGGTGCGCGGCGCTCAGGGCGCGGGGCGTGGGCCGGGGCGACCGGACGCTCGTGATGGTCAGGCCGGGGCTCCCCCTCGTCGCCTCGGTGTTCGCGCTGTTCAAGCTTGGCGCCGTGCCCGTCGTCATCGACCCGGGCATGGGGCTGGGAAACTTCCTGGCCTGCGTCGAGCGCTCGCGGCCGAGATCCCTTGTCGGCGTTCCGCTCGCCCAAATCCTGTCCCGCGTGTGCCGGCGCGCATTCCGGAGCGTCAGGGTCCGCGTTCCGGCGAGCGGCTCGCTCACCGCTATGAGGGGGCCCGCCGGGGCGGCCGCAGAGGCGGCCCGCGCCGAGCCGGGCGACCTTGCCGCCATCCTCTTCACGTCCGGCTCCACGGGCGCCCCCAAGGGCGTGTGCTACGAGCATGGCATGTTCGAGGCCCAGGTCAGCCTCATCCGCGAGACGTACGGCATTGAGGCCGGGGAGATCGATCTCCCGCTCCTGCCGATCTTCGCGCTGTTCAACCCCGCGCTCGGCATGACGAGCGTGATCCCGGAGATGGACCCGCGGCGGCCGGCCAGCGCCGATCCCGGGAAGATCGTCCAGGCAATCCTCCAGGAGGGCGTAACGAACTCGTTCGGCTCCCCAACACTCTGGCGAAAGGTCGCCGGATACTGCCGCGAAAGGGATATCAGGCTTCCCAGCCTGCGCCGGGTGCTGTGCGCCGGCGCGCCCGTCCCCGCCGACCTTTGGGAGGCGTCGGGCTCGTTTCTCACCCGGGGCCGCCTCCACAGCCCGTACGGGGCGACCGAGGCCCTGCCGGTGAGCACGGTGTCCGCCGACGAGATCGCTCCGGGCTCGACGAGCGGCGCATGCGTGGGGCGCCCGGTGCGGGGCGTCGAGGTGAGGATCATCCCCATCTCGGACGGCCCCATCGCGGCGTTCGGGCCCGGGAGCGGGCTTCCGAGCGGGTCCGTCGGCGAGATCATCGTGCGCGGGCCCGTCGTGACAAAGGAGTATGACGCCCTGCCGGACGCCACCGCCCTGGCGAAGATCGCCGACCAGACGGTGCCGGGGGGGGTCTGGCACAGGATGGGTGACTGCGGCTCCCTTGACGACGCGGGCCGGCTCTGGTTCTTCGGCCGCAAGGCGGAGCGTGTCGAGACCCCGGACGGCACCCTGTTCACCGAGCCGTGCGAGCAGGTCTTCCGGTTTCACCCGCGCGCGAGGCGCTGCGCCCTGATCGCCCTCGGCGGCGGGCCGGCGATGGTTGTCGAGACCCGCGTCGGGGGGGAGGCCGACGCCCTCGGCCTCGTCGCGGAGCTTCGCACCCTTGCGCTCGGCCGTCCGCACACCTCGGCGATCAAGACCTTCTTCTTCCTCGGGCGCCTTCCTGTCGACGTCCGCCACAACGCAAAGATCCACAGGCTGGCGCTCGCCAAGTGGGCCGCGACGGCGCGCGCCTACCGGGCCGCCTGACTTTTCCCGGGAAACCGCGGCCCACCCAAAGACGTGAACGGCACCAAGGCAGACGACTCCACCCTGGGCCCCGCCCTCGTGACGGGAGGAACCGGATTCCTCGGACGCGCGATCGTCGACCGGCTGCTCTCGCAGGGCCGTCCCGTCGCCGTGGCGGGGCGGACGCCGGCGCCGGACCTTGAGGCGCGCGGCGTCCGGTTTATCCGGGTCTCGCTCGAGGACGCCGCCGGCGTGCGCGAGGCCTGCCGGGGGATGCAGTCCGTGTTCCACGCGGCGGCGAAGGTGGGCGTGTGGGGGAGCCGCGCGGATTTCTTCAGGGTCAATGTGCTCGGCACGCGCGCCGTGATCGACGGGTGCCGCATTCACGGTGTCAGCCGGCTGATCCACACGAGCACGCCAAGCGTCGTGTACAACGGCCGCGACCTGGCCGGCGTCGATGAGTCCCTGCCGCTCACGACACGCTGCCCGAGCCCCTATCCGCTGACAAAGGCAGCCGCCGAGGCTGAGGTGCTCGCGGCGCATTGCCCGGGGCTCGGGACCGTGGCGCTGCGGCCGCACCTGATATGGGGGCCGGGCGATCCCCATCTCGTGCCGCGCCTGCTGGCCCGCGCCCGCGCGGGCCGCCTGAGGATCGTGGGGGAGGGGAGGAACCGCGTCGACATGGTCCACATCGACAACGCGGCGGATGCCCATGTTGCCGCCGAAAGGGCCCTGGCCGTCCGGCCGTCGCCTGCCGGGGGGCGCGCGTATTTCATCACGAACGGCGAGCCCGTCGTGCTTTGGGAATGGGTCAACGGGCTGCTCTCCTCCCTCGGCGAGAAACCCGTGACCCGGAGGATATCACTCGGCGCTGCGACGGCGATCGGCTGCGCGTGCGAGGTCGCCTGGAGCCTGCTGCCGCTGGAGGGCGAGCCCCCGATGACCCGGTTCGTCGCCGCAGAACTGGCGAAGGACCACTGGTTCGACATTTCCGCGGCCCGGAGGGACCTGGGCTATGTTCCGCGCATCAGCATGGCCGAGGGCACCGCCGAGCTGGTCCGGGTGCTGCGGCGCCAGGCGGGACCGGGATCAGGGTGACATCCGGCCCTCCTGGAGGCCTCAGGCGGTCGGCAAGCCGCGCTGCCTCACCGCCTCGAAGAGCGTGATCAGCGCAGCCATGGCAACATTGAGCGAATCGGCCTGGCCTGCCATCGGTATCCGCACGGACAGATCCGCATTCTTGAGCCAGAACTCGCTCAGCCCGTACTGCTCGCTCCCCATCACGACCGCCAGCGGGCCCCGAAGGTCGCTGTCGGAGTAGGCGGACTTTGCGGCGGGCGTGGTGGCGACGGTGCGCATCCGGTGCTCCCTCAGCCACGCAAGCACCCTTTCGCCCTCCTCCACGACGCAGGGGACCGAGAAGAGCACGCCGGTGGAGGCGCGGACGACATTGGGGTTGAAGAGGTCGGTCACCGGGTCGCAGACGACCACCGCGTCGCATCCTGCGGCATCGGCGCTCCTTAGGATCGTGCCCAGGTTCCCGGGCTTCTCGATGGCCTCGACGACGAGGACAAACGGGTTCGCGGCCAGCCGAAGGTCCGCCAGTGTCCTCCGCCACTGGGGCGCAACCGCCAGTATCCCGTCCGGGCGCTCGCGGTAGGCGACCTTTGCAAACGCGTCCTTCGACAGCTCGAAGAGCTTTGCCCCGGCGGCCTCGGCCGCGGCAAGCAGCGCCGGCTCGTTCTCCCCGAGGAACCATTCCCTCGAGAAATACAGCTCATCGAGCCCCACCTTCTTCTCGAGCGCGCGCCGCACCTCGCGGTACCCCTCGACTAGGAAGGCGCGCTCCTCGTCCCTGGCGCGGCGGTCGCGCAGCCGGATGAGGCGCTTCAACCGGGGGTTCTGCAGGCTGGTGATTATCTCGACGGGCATCGCCCTATTTGAATTGTAGTTGGGGTCCGTGTCCAAAAAGAAAAAATTCAACGACAGGCCATTCGCCTACCACAAGGAGATCGAGCTATCGATCTCCACGCTGACAAACCTGGGCGTCGGGCTCGGGCGCGTGGACCTCGAGGGGGCGGACGGTGGGCGCAAATGGGTGGTCATGGTCGCCTTCGCGCTCCCCGGGGAGCGCGTCCGGGCAAGGGTCTTCCGGAACCACGGGAACTATTCGGAGGCCGACCTCCTTGAGGTCCTGGATCCCTCGCCCGGCAGGATCGAGCCCAGGTGCGCCCTCTTCGGCCGCTGCGGCGGGTGCCAGTACCAGAACCTCCGCTATGAGGAGCAGCTGGAATGGAAGCGCCGCCAGGTCGCCGAGCTCATCGAGCACATGGCGGGGATCACCCTCGCGGTCTCCCCGGTGATCGGCTCGCCCCGCCCCTTCGGCTACCGCTCGAAGATCACGCCCCATTTCAGCGCCCCGCGCGGCGATTCCGAGCTGGCCATCGGATTCCTGAAGCAGGGCACACGCTTCGACATCGTGGATGTTCCCCGCTGCGAGATCGCAACCGAGGCCATCAACGCCCGCCTGGGGCCCGCCCGAGCCGAGATCCGCAGGCAGGCGCGAGAGGGCGCCTACGCCCGGGGCGCGACCCTCCTCTTTCGCGATGCGGGCGGAACGGTGACGACGAGCCACGAGGAGCGGGTCACGGAGGAGGTTCCCCTGGGACCCGGCGAGACGCTCCGCCTGGGTTTCCTCGCCCGGGACTTCTTCCAGAACAACCCCTTCATCCTGCCCGCGTTCGCGGCCTACGTCCGCGACCAGGCGCGGTCGAGCGGCGCCCGTTTCCTGGTGGACGCGTACTGCGGAAGCGGGCTCTTCGCACTGGCCGCGGCCAGCGCCTTTGAGCGGGTCGCCGGCGTCGAGGTGAGCGAGTCGTCGGTCGCCTATGCCCGCGAGAATGCGTCCGCCAACGGGATATCCAACGTCTCGTTCGTTGCAGGGGATGCCTCCTCCATCTTCTCGGGCCTGGAGTTCCCGGCCGACGAAACCGCGGTGGTGATCGACCCTCCCCGCAAGGGGTGCGACGAGGCCTTTCTCGGGCAGCTCTTCGCATTCGCGCCGCGGGCCGTCGTCTACGTGAGCTGCGACCCGGCGACGCAGATGCGCGATCTGAAGGTGTTCATGGCGGCCGGCTACGCCGCGGCGGCGGTCCAGCCGTTCGACCTGTTCCCCCAGACCCGGCACCTTGAGTGTGTGATAACGCTGGCGCGGCCCGGGTATTGCCAAGGTCAGGGCGCCTCCTGACAATGGCGGCCATGAGCCAGGCGGCCTCGCCCCCCCATTCGTGGAAATTCATCCGCAGCGGCGGGCTTGACCAGGTCTCGCTCGAGACGGGCGCCGACCTGACGAACCTGGGTGGACTGGACCAGAAGCTCTGGGTTGCGCTCAGCTGCCCGGTAAAGGGCCTGCAGATCGACGAGCGCACCCTGGCCGTCATCGACACCGATGGTGACGGCCATGTCCGGCCGCCGGAGGTCATCGCGGCGGTCTCGTGGGCCTGCGCCCGCCTGAAGGACCCCGCCGCGCTGCTGCGGGGCTCGGGAACGCTCCCGCTGGACGCGATCGGGGACGGTCCCGAGGGCCGCGCCGTGGCGGAAGCCGCGCGCCTGGTCCTTTCGAGGCTGGGCGGGCAGGGCGTCGCGGTGTCGGCCTCCGATGCGGCGGAGGTCGCCAAGGCCCTTGCCAAGGGCCCCCTGAAGGGTGACGGCGTCCTCAGGCCGGAGGCCGCCCCCGACGAGGCAACCCGCTCCCTCATCGGCGACATCGCGTCGCGCTTCAAGGAGGTGACAGAGACGACAGTCGCCTCGTTCTATTCGGACCTCGAGGCCTTCAGGGCGTGGTACGGGGCCGGCGGCTCGACCGCCACAGCCGGAATCGGGCCCTCCGCGGCGGAGGCCTTTGAGGCGGTGGCTGCCGTCCGCGCCAAGGTGGCGGACTATTTTGCGCGCACCCAGCTGGCCGGGTTCGACCCTGCGGCGGCGGCCGGGCTGAACCGCGATGAGGAGGACTACCGCTCGATTTCAGGCGGCGAACTGGCGGCCGAGTCCCCGGCGCTTGCGGCGATTCCACTCGCGCGGATTGAGGCGGGCAGGCCGCTTCCCCTGCTCGAGGGGGTCAATCCCGCCTGGGCCGCCGCCCTCGCCCGCCTTCATGCCGCCGCGGTCGTTCCCCTCCTGGGGACCGGCATCACCTCGCTCACGCCCGCGGACTGGGCGGCGCTTGGCGAGAGGCTCCGCCCCTACGAGGCGTGGATTGGGACGAGGCCCGCGTCCGCGGTCGCCAGCCTGGGCCTCGAGAGGATCGACGCCATCCTTGCCGGCACGGGCCGCAGGGCCCTGGCGGACCTGTTCGGCGAGGACCGGATGCTGGCGCCGAGGGTCGCGGCGGCCGCGGATGTCGAGCGCCTTGCCCTCTTCTACAGGGACCTGGGGGCGATCCTGCGGAATTTCGTCAATTTCTTCGACTTCTACTCGAGGACGAGACCCGCGGTTTTCCAGGCCGGCACCCTTTACCTGGACAGCCGCTCGTGCCGGCTCTGCATCCAGGTCGACGATATCGCGGTGCACTCCGTCTTTGCGGCCATGAGCCGCGTATACGTCGCCTATGTCGAATGCCGCCGCCAGGGTGGGAGGACGATGCGGATCGCCGCGGCCTTCACGCAGGGTGACAGCGACTACCTGTTCGTGGGCCGCAACGGCGTCTTCTACGACCGCGGCGGCAGGGACTGGGACGCCACGATCGTCAAGATTTCCGACGCGCCGATCAGCATCCGACAGTCGTTCCTCGCGCCGTACAAGAAGGTCTCCTCGTTCGTCGGGGAGCAGTTCGCGAAGCTCGCCGTGTCAAAGGAAAAGGCGGTCCAGGGCGGCCTCGAGACCGCCGCCGCGAGACCCGCGTCCCCAGCGTCCCCGCAATCGCAGTCGTTCGACATCGCCAAGTTTGCCGGGATCTTCGCCGCCATCGGCCTCGCGATCGGCGCAATCGGAGGGGCCCTGACGAGCGTCTTCAGCGGGCTTCTCCATCTGCAGCCCTGGATGTGGCCGGTCGCGGTCGCCGCGGCCCTGCTGATCATCTCCGGGCCGTCGATGCTTCTCGCCGCGCTGAAGCTTCACCAGAGGAACCTGGGGCCGCTCCTCGAAGGGACCGGATGGGCGGTCAACGGCCGCGTCAAGATCAACATGCCCCTGGGCGTCGCGCTGACCGACAGGGGCGTCCTCCCGCCGGACTCCACCCGCCTCACCACCGATCCCTACGAGGACGAGGCTGCGAACAGGAGGCGCATGGTTGTCGCCGCGCTCGGCCTGGCCCTGGTGGCGTGGCTCATCGTCGCCCGGGTATTCCGACTCTGGCCTTTCTAGCGGGCCCGCACCCCCTTCCCGCCCGGACGCGCCGCGGACTGCCCGGGGCTATTACGCTTGCAAATGGCGGCCATGCCTAAATCTAATGCCCCGGTCCCAACAAAAAGGAGCCGCCATGAAGCTTGCCGACTGGTTCATGCAGGGGGTCGAATTCGCGAACTGCAATTGCATCTGGGGCTGCCCGTGCCAGTTCAACGGGGCCCCCACCCACGGGAACTGCCGGGCCTACACCTTCGTCCAGATCGAGAAGGGCCGGTTCAAGGACGTGCCTCTCGACGGCCTGCGCTGGGGAATCCTCGCGGCATGGCCGGGCCCGATCCATCTCGGTAACGGCACCTTCCAGTCGGTCATCGACGACAGGGCCGACGCGAGCCAGCGGGCCGCCCTGGAGGCGGTGTCGCAGGGCCGGGAGACGGAGCCCGGGAAGCTGATCTGGCAGGTGTTCTCGACGACGGTGACGAGGCTCCTGCCGACGGTGTTCAAGCCGATCGACCTCAAGGTCGACATGAAGGCGCGCACGGCGAAAGTCAGCGTGCCCGGCCTGATCGAGGGGAGTGCAGAGTCGATCCGGAATCCCATGACCAAGGCCGATCACCAGATTCGCGTGACGCTTCCCACAGGATTCGAGTTCACGGAGAGCGAGTTCGTCAGCGGCACCGCAAAGGCCCCAGGGCAGATCGAGCTCGATTTCGACGGAACCCACGCCCACCTGGCGCGCATCCACTGGAGCACGCACGGCGTGGTCCGCTGATCCCCAGGCTTGCCGGCGGACACACGAACGACCGTTGAGTCCCTCCTGCGCCGCGACCGCTGGCTGATCGGCGGCGCCCTCGTCGCCGCGATTGTCCTCTGCTGGGCCTGGATCGTGCCGATGGCGTTTGACATGTACGGCCCGATGACGGGTTCGGCCGCCTGGATGATGACGTCCAGGTGGGACCTGACCCACCTCGTGCTGCTCTTCGCGATGTGGGTCGTGATGATGGCGGGCATGATGCTGCCCTCCGCGGCCCCTGCGTTTCTGCTGTACGCCAGCGTCATCCGGAGGAGCCCCGAGGGCGCGCGGACGCAGGCCCATGTTTACGCCTTCGCCGGCGGCTATCTCCTGGTCTGGACGGTGTTCAGCCTCTTGGCGACCGTGCTGCAGCGCCTGCTGGCGAAGTGGCTGCTGCTGTCGCCGATGATGGACGCGCAGGACAGCAGGTTCGGCGGCGCCCTCCTCGTGGTGGCCGGCCTCTTTCAATTCACGCCGTTCAAGCGCGCCTGCCTGGAGTCGTGCCGGTCGCCCGCGGAGTTCCTCACGAGGCATTGGAGGTCCGGGGTGTCCGGCGGGCTGTACCTCGGGGTCGCCCACGGCCTCTTCTGCCTGGGCTGCTGCTGGGCCCTCATGATGCTTCTGTTCGTCGGCGGCGTGATGAACCTGTGGTGGATCGGCGCCCTCACCGTCTTTGTCCTCCTCGAGAAGCTCGCCCCGTTCGGCGCGCAGGGCGGGCGCTTCTCGGGCCTGCCCATCCTTGGGTTGGGCATATGGAGCCTTCTGCGGGGCTTCGGCGCGGTCGGGTAGGGCGCAAAGGCGGCGGCGGCAGGTCCCCTGTCCCGGGTCCCCTCAGCGGAAGTCCATCCACTCCGGCGACGAGTACCGCTCCACTAGGCCCTCCATCTCCTGCTCGTCGAATTCCGGCCAAGGAGCCTCCGAGGCGTCCGCGCCAAGCGCAGCCGCAAGCCGCCGCACAAAGTCCTCGCCGAACCTCTCCCAGCCGACCGAGCCCCCGCCGGCGGCCGGCCTCCAGATCGAGCCCTGGAAGAGGAGACCGCGCTTGTTCCGCTTCTGAGCGCCCCCTGCGATCTTGGCGCCGGTCCCCGAATGGACGACGTCGAAGATCTCCGCCCGCTCAAAGCAGACGCCCGCGGGACCTCCGGGCTCGCCGGGCGCCATCGGCTCGGCAACGGGCTTGAGCGCGACCGGGACCCCGGCCTCCCCAAGCGCCCCCGCCAGCGCCTCGTGGATGGCCCGGTAGCTCTGGCTTGCGCGCGCCTCCTCGAGCGGGTGGCCCCGCGGAATCACAAGGCAGTAGGTCCAGTCGTCGCGGTGGTCAACGATGCCGCCGCCCGTCGGCCGGCGACAGAGGTCGAACGCCCCGCCGGCCGGCAACTGGCTCCTTACAAGCGATATCTTCTGGCTGTACCCGAACGTGAATGAGGGCGACCTCCACTCGTAGTGCCGGTAGCGCGCGGCGCCGTCCCCCGCATAGCGCTGCAGGAGCATGAAGTCGGCCGCCATGTTCTCCGCCGCTCCGCCCGTCCGCACGGGCAGGACATCGAGATTCATGGCAGGCGAACGAGCCATTCGGCCCGCCAGCGTTTCCCCTCGCGGGAAAGCGCGAGGATCCCCGCCTTCGGGAAGGGATAATACACCCCTGTGCACTCCGGGCCGCGGACCATGAGCGAGGCCAGCACGCCGAGGTGCGGCTCATGCCCCACGACGGCCACGTCACCCGCCCTGGACTCGAGGTTGAGCGCGATCTTGCCCGGATCGTCGTTGGGGCAGAGTCCGGCTGTCAGCACAAGCGGGGCCGACAGCCCGAGGCCCTGCGCAAGCTGCTCGGCGGTCTCCCGCGCCCGGGCGAGCGGACTGTGCCATATTTCCTCCGGCTTGAAGCCCGTCTTTGCGCGGAGGAACGCGCACACCCGTGCAACCTGCTCGCGCCCCTTGGCGCTCAGCGGCCTGGCGGGGTCCTCCTCCTCGGAGACCGCGTCGGCGTGGCGCATGAGGTAGATCATCGTCTCGTTGCCGGCGGGCCCCGTTAAGGGGCCAGGCGCTCGACCACCCACTCGCCCGTTGCCTCGCGGCGGTAGCGGATGCGGTCGTGGAGCCGGCTCCGGCGCCCCTGCCAGAACTCGACCAGTTCCGGGACGATCCTGAATCCCCCCCAGTTCGGGGGAAGGGGCGCCTCGACGCCCGAATACTTCCGCTCCGCCGCCTTCATCGCCTCCTCGATCGCCTCGCGCCCGGAGACGATCGAGCTCTGCGGCGACGCCCAGGCCGCCAGCTGGCTCGCCCTCGGGCGGCTGTGGAAGTACGCCTCGCTCTCCTCGCGCGCGACCTTTGTCACGGCTCCCTCGACGATCACCTGGCGCTCAAGGCCGACCCACGGAAAGACGTAGGCCGCGCGGGGATTCGCCTCCATTTCCCGGGCCTTCCGGCTGTCATAGCTCGTGTAGAAGACAAACCCGCGCCCATCGATGCCCTTCAACAGGACCATCCGCGCGGACGGCCGCCCGTCCCTGGCCGCGGTCGCGAGGACCGCGGCGTTTGGCTCGTGGATCTTTGCGGCCTCGGCCTCCTGGAACCATTTCTCAAACTGCCGGAAGGGATCGCGGGCGACGTCCTTTTCCGACAGGCCGGCGAGCGAGTATTCCGTCCGTAGGTCGGCCAGGCTCATTGCCGGGCACGTTGCCCGCGCAAAGTTGCACTGTCAAAACATCCTCCCGTCGCCTAGCGCGTCAGCGCCCGTATGATGCCCGCGTGCGCGGGAAACTCCCGCATGAGGGACTCCCGCCGGCCAAGCTCGAATTCCCGCTCCTCCCAGGCCGGCGACAGCGTGCACCCGAAAAGGGCCCATCCCCTGCCTCCTGGCAGGAGCCTCGCCCCCTGCCAGACGCCAGCCCGGACGACTGCCTGGGGAGCATGGTCGCCGCGCACGTCAGGTCCAAGGATGCAGGTCCGGCACGAGCCCGTAACCGGCTCCATCTGGGTCAGTTCCGCCGGATCGCCCGCATGAAAATGCCATATCTCATCCGTGCCCAGGCGGTGCAGCGCCGAGAACCCCGTCTCCGTGATCAGGAAAAGTATCGCCGATCCGCACGCGCGCCCGTCGGGCCCGGTTCTCGGGCTTGTCCAGGTCGCCTTGAAGAAACCGCCTTCATTGGGGAGCGGAGAAAGCCCCAGCCTGGAAATCAATTGCTTCGCTTCAGCGTTCATACACAGCAAGATAGACAATGTGCTCCCGGTTTGCACGCCATTCCGGGCTTCCCGTCCCAAGCCCTATTCGCGATGCTTTCCTGATGGACAGGCTCAACACATTCATCGATCGCAGCGCCCCGGTCCTGCTTGGCCGGCTGAAGCGCCTCGTGGGCTTTGCGACCATCAATCCGCCGGGGGCGGACTACGACGGCGTGACGGGTTACCTGACCCGCGAGCTCGCAAGGATCGGCCTCTCGGCGCGGCGGTTCACGATCCCGGCCGGGCTCCTGAGAAGCAGCCTTCCCGCCGCGCAGCACGGTTACCCGCGCTACAACGTGCTGGCCAAGCTCCGGGCTCCCGGCGCCCGCAAGACGATCCATTTCAATGCGCACTACGACGTCGTCCCGGTTTCAGGCACGTGGCGGCACGGGAACCCCTTCAGCGGCGCCGTCGAGAAGGGTTTGATCTACGGCCGGGGCACGGCCGACATGAAGGGATCGATCGCCAGCCTGATCACGGCGATCGACGCGATCCAGAGGACGCGGACCCGGCCCCTCATGAACATCGAGGTCTCGTTCACGGCCGACGAGGAGACGGACTCGTTTCTCGGCGCGCGCTGGGTCGTCGACGAGGCGCCGATCAGGCCGGACTTTGCGGTCGTGATGGAGGGCGGGGAGGGGGACGAGGTGTGCTGCGGCCACAACGGGACGCTCTGGCTCGAGGTCACCGTCCACGGGCGCGCCGCGCACGGCTCGAGGCCCGAGGAGGGCGTCAACGCCCTTGAGAAGATGGCCGCCCTCGTCCTCGAGTTGGAGGCCTACAAGGGCCGGCTTGCCCGCAGGACCTTCGTGACGCCCGAGGGAAAGACGATGCGTCCCACCATGAACATCGGCGGTGTCTTTTCCTGCGGCGCGGGCGCCAAGATCAACACCGTCCCCGCCCAGGCCACGTTCTCGATCGACCGGCGCGTCATTGCCAATGAGGACCACGCCGCCGCCGAGCGCGACCTGCGGGCGCACCTTTCCTCCGCGGCAAGGAGGATCCCTGGCTGCAGGATCACCGTGTCCAAGGTTTCCGAGAACTTCTCCTGCTTCACCAAGCCGAGCCACCCGTTCTTCAAGGCCATGGCCGCAAGCGTGAGGCGGGTGCGCGGGAGGCCGACCGTCTTCAACGTCTCAACCGGCTTCAACGACATCCACTTCTTCGCGCA
Organism: uncultured Opitutaceae bacterium; assembly: GCA_964451965.1. GTDB lineage: Bacteria > Verrucomicrobiota > Verrucomicrobiia > Opitutales > Opitutaceae > Palsa-1447. The sequence continues at coordinate 1,949 of CAYVKH010000054.1, read as the reverse complement.
ACACCTGAAGATCCCCACGCTTGGCTACGGCCCGGGCGGCGAAGACATCCACGCGGTGGATGAGCGGGCCCGCATCAAGGACCTTGTCGCGAGCGCGAAGATCTACGCCAGCCTCCTGACGACCTTCGCGGGCTGAAACCCCCAGTCAGGGATTGATGAAGCCGCGGCGCACGATGTGCACCGCGATCGCCGCCAGCAGGAGGGCGATGATCTTCGACACGGCCCTGAGGCCCGTCTGTCCGATCATCCGCTCGAGGCGCTCGCTCTCGGCAAAAGCCAGGGCGACCAGCCCGAGGTTGAAGGCGAGCGCGACAAGCGTCATCGTGAGGCCGAAGGACTGGGAGATGACGAGGAGCGTCGTGATCGTCGCGGGCCCGGCTATGAGGGGCATTCCCAGGGGAACGACCCCAAAATCGTCCGGCAGGTTGATCTTGTCCTGCGACGGGGACAGGACCAGCTCCCGGGACGCCAGGATGAAGAGGATGAGCCCTCCGGCGATCTCGAAGTCCCCCTCGCCGATCCCGATGGCGATGAAGATGCTCCTCCCGAGCAGCAGGAAAAGGAGCGCCACAATGCCTCCCGTCCAGGTCGCCTGGGTGGCAATCTTCCTGCGCCTGTCCACAGGCACGTCCCTCCCAAGCGCCATGAAGATGGCCGCGAGCCCGATGGGGTCGATCGTGACGAAAAGGGGGATGAAGCACTCTAGGAATTTCCGAACCAGATCCATGGTCGAACAGACTGCGCCGCGCGGCCGGAAAGGCAATCCACCTTGCGCCGCCTGAGCGGGCCGCCTTGATTGGCGGTCCCCTTGGACACCAAGCCGACCGACCTCTACGGCCTCACGCGACCCGAGCTTCGGGCGCTCGTGGCATCCTGGGGATTCAGCCCCGTCCACGCCGACCGGCTCTGGAGCTGTCTCTACCTCGGGCTCGCCCGCTCAGCGGACGATCTTCACGAGCTCCCCGCCCGCGTGCGCTCGCGGCTCGCCGCCGAGACGCGCATAGGATGCCTTCCTGTCTCGGCCGAGACCGAGTCGGGCGACGGCTTCACGCGGAAGTTCCTCCTCGGGCTGCCCGACGACGAAAGGATTGAGGCGGTCCTCATGAGGTTCACGGGCCGGGTGACCGCGTGCGTGAGCAGCCAGGTGGGCTGCGCCATGGGCTGCGTGTTCTGCGCCACCGGGCAGATGGGGTACCGCCGCAACCTGGAGCCGGCCGAAATCGTGTCGCAGGTCGCCCACATTGCGCGCGCCCTGGGCGCCCCCGCAGGAACCCGCCAGCTGCGCAACGTCGTCTTCATGGGGATGGGCGAGCCCCTTCACAATTACGACGCGGTCATGAGGGCCGTGGAAATCATCCGCGATCCGAACGGGCTGTGCCTTGGCGCGGGACGGATAACCGTCAGCACCGTCGGCGTGGTGCCCGGCATCAGGCGGATGGCCGACGAGGCAAGCCCCGTCCATCTCGCCGTGTCCCTCCATGCCGCGACCCAGGATGAGCGCGCCGAACTCGTGCCGGTCGCCCGCAGGTGGCCCCTGGACGAGCTCATGGACGCCTGCCACCACTATTGCTCCCGGCTCGGGCGCCGGATCTTCTTCGAATGGACGCTTATAGAGGGAAAGAACGACACGGCCGACCACGCCCACGCGGTCGGCGCCCTGATCCTCGGCCTCCCGGCCCAGGTCAACCTGATCCCGCTGAACCCGACGGCCGGCTACGGCGGCACCCCCTCCCGCAGCGACGCCGCAAAGCGCTTCCAGCGGATCCTAGCCGAGGACTATGGGCTGCCGAGCACGGTGCGCCAGCGCCGCGGAATCGACATCGCGGCAGGCTGCGGCCAGCTGGCCGGGTCAGCCTGAGCGCCGCTCAATCGTAGCGCGCGGCGCGCCCGAGGTAGTTGAGCATCCAGATCTCCTTCCAGACCCGGTAGCGGCCCTCGTTGGAGATCTT
>CAYVKH010000053.1:0-20974 GCA_964451965.1 uncultured Opitutaceae bacterium | reverse complement strand
CCGCGCCCTTGCAGATCAGCACGTGGCGGTCCTCGTAGTCGATCACGACCGACATCCTGCGCCGCTTGAAGTCGAAGGGGATCTCGTCGACCTTGCGGCAGTTGCGCTCCACGTCGAGGTCGCTGTGCGCGAGGATCGCCCTGTCCAGGAGGTTGCGGAGCCCCGTCTGGTAGAAGCTGTTCATGTACGCGTACCGCAGCACGTCCTCGCTCGTGCGGTTCGTCACGTCCACGTAGCGCTCAAGGACGACGTGGTCCTGGGTCAGGGTGCCCGTCTTGTCCGTGCAGAGGACATCCATCGCCCCGAAGTTCTGGATGGCGTGAAGGTGCTTAACGATGACCTTCTTCCTGGACATCATGAGCGCCCCCTTGGAGAGGCACACGGTCATGATCATCGGCAGCATCTCCGGGGTGAGGCCGACCGCGATCGAGAGGGCGAACAGGAGCGCCACCAGCCAGTTGTGGTCCCGCAGGCCGTAGGCGAAGAACATGATCACCACCATGACGACCATGAAGCGGATCATCAGCCAGGTGAAGCCGCGCACGCCCTCGTCGAAGCTCGTCGGCGCGCGCTTGGAGAGCATCTTCTCCGCAAGGGACCCGAAATAGGTGCGGCTGCCCGTGGTCACGACGACCGCGCGCGCCGAGCCGCTCAGGACGTTGCTGCCCATGAAGCAGGCGTTCGTGAACTCGAAGGGCGCGCGGCCGGCCGGCTGGTTCGCGTCGGCGGACTTCTCGACCGGCATGGACTCGCCCGTCAGCGCCGACTGGCTTACGAAGAAGTCCTTGGTCGAAAGGGCGCGCACGTCGGCCGGGATCAGGCTGCCGGCCGCGAGCACGACGACGTCGCCCGGGACCACGTCCTCCAGGGGGATGTCCGCCTCCTTGCCGTCGCGCATCGCGGTGACGGTCGTCTTCACCATCGTCTGCAGCTTCTCGACGGCGCGGGTCGAGCGGGACTCCTGGAAGTAGGAGAGGAAGACGCTGAGGCACACCATGCCGCCGACCACTCCGGCCGAGGTCGGGTCGCCGGTCAGGTAGCACACGATCGCGATGACCAGCAGCTGGACGACGAGCGGGTTGCGGCAGCGGTGGAAGATGTCGGCCAGGAAGGACTGGCGCCCGCCGCTCGCCACAGAGTTGGGCCCGAATTCGCCAAGCTTGGCGGCGGCCTGCTCCGCCGTGAGGCCGCCCGCCGAGGAGCCGAGCCTCGCCAGAAGCTCCGCCTCGGGCGCCGTGTAGAGGCCGGGATCGGCCGAACCCTGCCGTTCGGAGCCATTCTTTGCTGTCAGTGGCATCGGGGACTGAGGAGCCGCATCCTCCGGCTTGGGCAAGCTGGAATGGCGCCGGACTCGAAAACGTCACATATATGGGCCGGGGGAACGCCGTCCGCGGGGCCGCGTCCGAGCGGCGTCGCGGTGTCGACCCCACGACTCGGCAAGTCTCTCGCCGCAACGGATTGGCGCGGGTCGGTCAACATATCGGAGCCGCAACGGCAAACCTGTTCATGTGGGCGCGCAAGCTGCAAACGCCGCAGCCGACAACATTTTATATGTGGAGAAAACTGTTGCGCGTCCGGGGGGCTGCTCTCTACGTTCAACCTTTTAGGCAAATGCAAACCCACGGTCCGAAACGGGTCTACACACCACACTCGCTGGAATACTGGTTTGATATGCTCGCGGATGACTGGTCGGAGACGTTTTCCCCCAGCCAGTTGGACGAGGGCCGCAGGATCTACAGGAACGGGGAGGTGCGGGAGCTCGAGCTGACCGCCAGGGACGCGATCATCCACCGGCGCATCGAGAAGAAGGACGAGTACGCCGTCATCGAGTGGACAGCGGGGGCCCTTTCGGTCCGGTCCTCCACGACGGACCGGGAGATCGCGCATGCCCTTGCGGTCGCGGGACTTCACGAGATCGAGGAGCTTGTGGCGGACGAGATCTCGCCGCTTCCGGCCGAGGCCGCCCTCGCGGAGGAGCAGCCCGCGAACGGGGGTTCCGCCAACGGAGGCAACGGCAAGGGTCCCGCAGCCGGGAACGGGACCGGCGCGGCGCCCGTGTCGCGGCTGAACGGCCCGTCCCGTCCGCTTGTCCTCGTCTTCAAGATCAGGTCCTCCGGCCTCGCCTTCCAGGCCCACTGGGTCGAGCCGGACAAGAAGACCCGCAATCCCGCGCTCGGGCCCGACACCCGGGCCGCGAGCAACGGCAACGGCCACGTTTCATCGGGCGAGCGCGCCAAGCTCATCGGCCTGGCGGCCTACGCCCGCAAGGCGCACTTCCAGTACAACCAGGACACGGGGGCTTACCTCATGGAGTCGCTGGTCGAGATACCGAATTTCCTCAAGGTGACGCTGCCGCTCTGGAAGCGCGTGTTCTCGATCGAGCTCGACGACAAGGCGGCGAACCTCCTGAAGGGGACGCGAAGCGTCGAGATCGAGGCGGTCGCGGAGCGCGCGTCGGACGACGCCGGGCTCAACCTGCGGTGGATCTTCAGGGCGGGGGAGCGGATGCTGACGGACGGGGAGGTCTCGGCTCTCCTCAAGCGCGGGGGCCAGCCGGTCATCCTCCCCAACCTTGGGATCGTCGCCCTCTCGGCCGAGAAATGGGAGTCCTACAGCTCCTGGCGGCGCAACATCGAGGAGACGCAGGAAGGCGGCGGCGCCCTCCTGCAGTACCTCGTCTTCTCGCTTTTCAACGACGCGCGCCTCAAGCTCACGCTCTCGCCCGAGATGGAGGCATGGCGCCAGCAGGTCCTGGCCTCGCCCGAGTCGCCCCCGGCGCTGGCGGCCATCCTCAGGCCCTACCAGAGGCGGGGGGTCGAGTGGATGTACCACCTGTGCGAGGTGGACTGCCACGGCCTGCTCGCCGACGAGATGGGCCTCGGCAAGACCCTCCAGGTCCTCTCGCTCCTGGCGGCAAGGCCCGCGGCCGGGCGCCCGAGCCTCATCGTGTGCCCGGCGAGCGTGGTGCCGGTCTGGCGGGAGGAGATCAACAAGTTCTTCCCCGGGATGGCGGTGGACGTCCTCAAGACGGGCAACGATTTCACGTCGCGCAAGGATCCCGTGCTCTGGCTGTGCAGCTACACGCAGCTCAGGAAGCATCGCGCGCTGCTCGACAGCGTCGACTTCGGCTACGCGGTCCTGGACGAGGGGCAGTTCATCAAGAATCCCGACGCCAAGGTGACCCAGACCTGCTTCGCCGTGCGCGCGAGGCATAGGGTCGTGCTCACGGGCACGCCGCTCGAGAACCGGCAGCTCGACCTCTGGAGCATCTTCAGGTTCCTCCTCCCCGGGCTCCTCGGCTCGCGCTCGTCGTTCGAGGCCTCGCTGAGCGCCGACCGGGAGGGGACGCTCGCCAGGCTGAGGGCGCAGCTGGCACCCTTCATCCTGAGGCGCACCAAGAAGGAGGTCGCGCAGGAGCTTCCCCCGAAGGTCGAGATGGACCTCATCTGCCCGCTGACCGACGTGCAGCGCGCCGAGTATGCCAGGATCTGCACGGAGGGGCTCGAGCGCCTGGGCGACGACGTCGGCTCGGCCATGCGCGAGAAGTCCTTTGGTTTCCTCGCGCTCCTCACCAGGCTGCGCCAGACCTGCTGCGATCCCGACATGCTGCCCTGGCTCAAGGCGCCGCTGTCGGACTCGGGCAAGATCAACCTGCTGGTCGAGAAGCTGGCCGAGATCGTCGGCAGCGGCCACAAGGTCGTCATCTTCTCCCAGTTCGTGATGCTGCTCGACCGGGTGCGGGCGGCGCTCGTCCAGAACTTCCCCGACCTGCCGAGGTTCGAGCTGACCGGCATGACGCTCGACCGCCTGAAGCCCGTCCAGGCCTTCCAGGGCGCGCCCGGGGCCGCCGCCATGCTCGTGTCGCTGAAGGCCGCCGGCACCGGGATCACGCTCCACGCCGCCGACTACGTCTTCCTGCTCGACCCGTGGTGGAACCCGGCGGTGGAGGCGCAGGCCGTCGACCGCGTCCACCGGATCGGCCAGACCAACACCGTCTTCGTCTACCGCATGGTGACCGCCGGAACGGTGGAGGAGCGCATCCAGGCCCTCAAGGCCTCCAAGAGGGACCTTTTCGACCGCCTGGTCGGCGGGCTCGGCGGGGACTTCGACCTGAGCCAGCACTTCTCATCGATGAAGAGCCTCGTCCAGCTTACGGCGCTGCCCGAGCAGGAGGTGCCGGAGCGATGGTCCGACCTTGCCGGATCCAATGGCGTCAACGGCGCCGTCGAGGCGCCGGTGCCCCCGCCTCAGGGCGCCGAGCAGGGCCAGGGGTAGGGCGAGCATCCCGGCCGCACGGACGGGCCCGGGCAGGGGGAGCCGCCCGAGGGCCGCCGCCGCCAGGACGAGCCCGGCCGCCGCCAGGGCCGCGGGCGCCAGGGTCCTCATAGCCTCGGCTGCCCTCACGCCTCGGCCCTCGCCGCCCGGCCGGGGCGCCGCGCCGCGGCCTTTTTCCCTGCCGGCCCGCCGGGCGCCCCGGCGGGGGACTCCGCCGCGGGCCCGGGCTCCGCCTCCTCCTCCGGGCGCTTGATCCGCAGGAACTGGACGTTCTCGGCGACCACCTTCATCCGCGAGCGCTTCGCGCCGCTCTGCCTGTCCTTCCACTGATCCACGTCCATCCGGCCCTCGACGAGGACCATCGACCCCTGCGTGAGGAAATGGGCGCACGCCTCCCCGGAGGGCCCCCAGACCTCGATGTCGTTGATGAAGGTGGTGTGGGTCCTCTTCTCCCCGCTCTCGTCCCGCGAGTCGCGGTGGATGGCCACGTTGAGGAGGCAGAGGGCCTGCCTTTCGCCGGTTGGCTGAAAGCGCAGCTCCGGCGCCTTCGTCAGGTTTCCAATGAAAGAGTATCGGTTGAGGTAGGGCATGGGCGCTCTATCTGCCGCGATATTGGACAAGTCAAACTTAATTAGTTAGTGTCCTTGTCCCCGGGCGCCCCCGGCCCCTGCGCGGCGCGCGCCGGCGGCAGGGCGGCGCGGCCTGCGGCCTCGAGCTCGCGCACGCGTGCCTGGGCGGCGCCAAGCAGCTCGGCGAGCTTGCTTGACTGCGCCTGGAGCTCGAGCGCCTGCGCCGAGAGCTCGCGGCTCCGGCGCATCACGTCCTCCAGCGCATTGTCCATCCTCGCCGAGCTCTCGCGGCTCGCCGCGACCTCCGCCGCGAGCTCCTGGGGCAGGAGGCCGGGCTGGTAGGCGAGCTCGCCGCGGGCGATCTCGCCCGCCACGATCCGCATCGAGGCGGGCGCCTGCAGGAGCGCCTGCGGGTCGGTCTCGCGGACGAGCACCAGGTGCCCGTCCAGGAGCACGAGCCGGTAGCAGGCCGACAGCGTGATCCTTGCCGGAAGGCGGACGGGATCATGGAGCGGGTCGGGGCCGTCGGCGCCTCCTCCTAGGATGCCCGGGTCGACCCGGGGGCTCGGCGCGCCGACGTTCTCCGCGCCGGGGCCCGCCTGGGGCCGGCGGGGAGAGGCGCACCCGCAGATCAGGGCCGAGGCGGCGGCCAGGATAGAGATCTGCAGCCTCATCGCGCCGGGCGCCCTTCCGCGGGAAGCTTCAGCCCTATCTGGGCCGCCCTGGGGTCGATGGTCTGCTCGACGAACAGGTAGAACTCCTTGCCCGCCGGGACGCGGACATAGACGCCGCGCCGCGATATCTCGTCGCGGATCCGTCCCGCGACCTGGTTCATGGCGTCCGCGGCGCCGGCCCCCAGCGACCCCGCGAGCGCGTTGCCGATGGTCGGGGCGACCTGGGTCGCCCCCAGGATCCCGGGCACGCCCGACGCCGGCTCCTGCCGCTGGACGACCGCCGCGAGCCCCTGGGCCATGCCGCTGGCCGCGGCGGATGCGAAGAGCTTTATCTCCCGGTTGTCGAGCGTCGATAGGGCGTAGCCCACGAGGCCGTCGGCGCCGTCGTCCACGCCCCAGGAGCGCACGCGGCCCCGGCCTGCGACCACGGCCTCGCGGCGGTCGACGGCGCGGGCCTTCAGGGTGAGCTCCCGCCCGTTCTCTCCGCCGGGTCGCCCCGGCAGGACCAGGGTCCATTCGCCGGTGTCCACGAGGCGCCCGACGCCGGCCGCGTCCAGGACCGGCTCCGGCCTCGCGTAGCCGAACACCTCGGTGCCGGCCGGGACGATCACCCTACCGTTCCAGTCGAGGTCCTCGGTCACGATCCCGACGATCGGCTCGGACCGGGCGGTGACGCTGTCCAGGGTGTCGACAAGCTGGCACTTTATCAGGCGCCCGAACGGGGCGAACTCTTCCCCTACCGGCGAAGCCGCCTCCTTCGCGGGCGAGTCCGCCGTGGCGGGGGGCGGTGCGGCGGGCGCGGCCGTCTTCGGTTCAGCGGGCATTTGGAAGACCTCCGGCAGGGTCTTCTTCTCGTCCCTGCGCCTGTTCGACGGGCCGCCGGGCGGCTGGTCGGCGGGGCCTTCCTCCTTGGGCGCCGCCGATTCGGCGGGGTTCCGGACCGGCTTGGGCCGAACGACCTCCCGGCGGTAGCCGCCTGCGACGGCCGGCGCCTCGCGGTCGGCGTCCGCCTGGCTCAGCTCCTCCGGGGCGAGCCGTGCGGGAAGCCTCTGGACCTGCTCCTCGCGCCGGGCCGCGGGGGCGCCGGAGCGCCTGCTCCATGCCCACGCGGCGGCGGCCAGCATGATGGAGCCCGCCAGGAGCAGCCGAACCCTGAGGGTGACGCGGCCCCAGGCCGGCGTGTCGGTGGGCGCATCCGTCATCGGGGCTCGAAACCGTCGAGTGGCATCCGCTCCACGGGGCGCGGGTTCGCGGACCCGGCAAGGAGCACGCTCACCCTGAAGTCGTTGTCCGGAAGGAGCCGCGTCGGCGCGCCGTCGGGGCCGATCGCCAGCACGAGGAATACGGCCCCTGTGGCCCAGGGCTCGAGCTCGCCGCCGAAGTCCACGGTGCGCACCGGATAGACCCTGTCCCCCGCGCGGACGACCCAGCTGCCCGGGTCAAACAGGAGCCTCCTCGGGGTCTGGTTTGCGACGCTTGCGCAGAGGCCCAGGGTGCCGGTCGTCGAGTCCCTGAGCGCGAACCTGCAGGCGATCGTGAAATCCCCGAAGCTGCGGGGCACCCCGCCGAGGACCGCAAGGGCGAGGGAGGGGTTGGCGGCGGCGATGTCGCCGGCGCCCTCGGCCGTCGTGTTGAGCATCAGGCGCAGGGTCCTCAGGAGCCCGATCTCGGACTCAGGGCTGGGCTCGCGCAGCCTCGTCCTGGGAGGCAGGGTTGAGAGGGAGACCGAGGGCCGCGGCGCGCCGGCGGCCCGCGGGGCCCCAAGCACGACCTTGCGCCAGGCAAGCCCCGCCGGCGCCGGGATGAACTCGATCGGAACGCCTCGCGTGGCGCCGCCGGGCTCCGCAAGGACGACGTGCAGGACGCGGTGGGCCCCGGCCGCGACCGGCGTCACGAAGATGCGCGCCCTGCCTCGCGCCGCCTCAATCACGAAGTCCCCGGCAAACCTCTCGGCGTCCGGGGTGAACCCGCGGCCCGCCCAGTCCTCCAGGGGCCAGGGGAAATCGACCTCGATCGTGTTCTCGGGCTCGGTCGGCAGCACGAGCGGCTGCCGCTCGTCCGACTCGCTTGGAAGCGCGATCCGGACGATGCTCGGCGGGGGCTCGGGCTCCGGGGCGCCCCCCAGGCGGGCGAACGCGGGCGCGCAGGCGAGGAGCCACAGGGACGCGGGCCTCATGGCGCCTGCGCCCCCCCCGGCCACCGGACCACGGCCCTGTGCCGCACGACGACGAAGGGGTAGCGCCCCTGCTGCATGGCGTCCTCCTGCGGGGCCAGCTCGACGACAAGGTGGAATTCGCCCGGGGCCGGCTGGTAGGGAAGGCCCTCGACCGCCCCGGTGCGCAGGATGAACCCGCGGACCCGGTACCGGGGCGAGGCCCCTTCGTCGAGGACGTCTATCCCCTCGACTTCGGGGTGATCGTACAGGTTCCTGCGCCTGCGCTCGGGCAGCTGCTCCCGGACGTCCCCGTCGAGCTCCTTCCAGCTGTCGGCGACGAAGATCCTCCGGGCCACCTCGGGGTAGGAGAGGCCGGAGGGGTTGCGGGTGAAGCAGGCCTGGGCCGCCTGCAGGAGGATCTCCCGGAAGAGCGCGCTCCGGGCGTCGGCCGGCTTCACGGGCCCGTAGTGGATGGTCCCCGCCCCGTCGACCGAGTACGCCCAGACCCCCTCCCGAAGGCCGGCGGTCCCCCGCTCGAGCATCCAGAGGGAGGCCAGGGGCGAGGCCGTTGCCACGACCATGCAGAAAACCTTCACCTGGTGCTCCGCGACCCAGCGCTGCGCGGGGGTGAACGGCGAAATGGGCGCGAGGGCCCCGCGGGGGCCGGCGTTCGCGGGCCTGCGCGGCAGCTCCGGTTCATCGGTTCCGCCTGGGCTCATCGGAGGCGCACCAGAGCACGCCCCAGAATATTAGACAAGTCAAACTTTACGCTTTATCTTACGCCGCTTGGGCGCGGGGCGCGGGGCTGCGGGCGCGGCTCCCTTGCCCGTCTCGACCCACCTCTCCGCCTTCCTCAGGGCTTCGTCGGCCTTGCCGCCGAGCTCCACGAGCCCCGAGCTGGAGTCGTCCCCGGCGACGGCATTGAGGTAGTACCGGGTCGCGCCCGGGGACTCTCCGGGCAGCGGGGGAGGGGGAAGCTTGCGGATGGTCCCCAGGTAGCGGAGGCCGAGCCTCAGGGAGCGCCCCCGTGCGAGCGACGCGAAGAACCTGTCGAAGGCGGACCGGCGTTGGGTGGGGGTCATGGGGGGATTCGGGAAAACCTGAAGAAAAAGCGTTTGCTAAACGTGTCTAATCAAGCTATCTAAGTTTTCACTCGTTTTCAACCGGATTATACCCTAATCGATCTCATTAAAACGTCATGAATGACAAGACCAAAGTGAGTGGCATGCCTGCGCGGGGCCTCTCCGCGACCGTCGCCGCATCCCGGGCGCTGCCGGAGCCCGACGTCGTCGACTTCCTGCCGCTGCCGGTTTATCCGCTGCTGGGTGTCCAGGTCCACTGCGTGCGGTGGCAAAAGATCGTCCAGGGGATGAAGAGGAAGGGAGTCGTCGTGAGGGTCCACCGGGAGAGCGACAGGGGCGGGCTCTTCAAGGCCGCCTCGCGGCTCGGCATGAAGCTCACGAGCCGGCGCTGCTCCGGGGCCCCCGGGCAGGGGGCGAGCTGGCTTGTGCGGATCCGCGAGGCCGGCGGCAGGAACGCGGCGGACCTCGACGCCGCGGACCCCACCGCCTCCGACCGCGGGCGCTACAGGGCGCTCGGGCTCCTCGTCCTGCAGCGCGGCTCGCTTCTCCTGAGGCGGCGCGACATGGCGGTCGCGCTCCACCGCTCGCTCCGGGAGTTCATCCGCGAGAACCAGATCGCCGGCCGGCGCCAGCGCAACGCCGTCGTCGTGACGCCGGGAGGCGGCGGCGACTTCACCGTGTCCGTGGCGCCCAACATCCGGGCCGCGTACGCGGAGCGCGAGAGAAACAGAAAGCCCGCCGCTTGACGCGCGGACCCCGGTGGTCCAACAACCCGGGGGCATGGGGGAGACATCGAGAGAGGACGGGCGCCTCGCCGTGTTCCGCGCGCTGCGCGGACAGCTCGGGCGCGCGGTGCTCGGCCAGGAAGAGGCCCTTGAGGGCCTGTCCGACGCGCTCCTTGCCGGGGAGATGGGGCACACCCCGGGCGGCAGGCCGAGGAGCCTCGTCCTTGTCCTCGGCCCCACGGGTACGGGCAAGACGTCGGCGGTGGCGGCCGCGAGCAGGCACCTCTTCGGGACGGAGGCGATCGCGCGGGTCAACTGCGCCGAGTTCTCGTCGCCGGAGCGCGTGCCCCTGCTCCTGGGGGCCGCGGCGGGGGAGCAGGGGATCCTCGGCGCGCAGATCGAGCGGCTCAGGGCATCGGGCGGGCGGATCCTCCTCCTCGATGAGATCGAAAAGGCGCACCCGAGGGTCTCCGACTACCTCCTCGGGATCGAGGAGGCGGCCGTCACGCTCGCGAGCGGCGAGACGCTCGACCTGTCGGGCCTCCACGTCCTTGCGACCTCCAACATCGGGTCGGCCGGCGTCATCGAGATGGAGGGGGTCGCCCGCGCGTCCGTCCGCCGCTACGTGGAGCAGGAGGCCGCGGCGCACTTCAGGCCCGAGGTGCTCGCGAGGTTCACGTCGATCCTCGTCTTCGGGCACCTGACGAGAGAGGTGCAGCTCCAGGTGTGCCGGAAGATGCTGGACCAGGAGGTCGCTCTGCAGTCCGGCCTTCTCTCGCGGCGCTTCGGGCACCCGCACAGGGTGCGCGCCGGCGCCGACGTGTGCGGGCGCCTCGTGAGCGAGGGCTGGCACCGCAGGCTCGGGGCCCGGCCCATGCGCAACGTCGTCGAGCGCCGCGTCAGAGGGGCCCTCGTGGATTCCCAGCTGCGCGGGGTCCTGGGGCCCGGCGTGGAGGAGTCGGTCCTTGTCGCCGACGGGCGCGGGGGGATCCGCGCCGCGATAGCGCGGGCCCCGATCACGCTCTGACCCTTCCCGCGGCGCGGCGTCAGCTGCGGTCGGGCCAGGGAGGCGGCGGCGGGTTTGGCTTTCCGTTTGCCTTCAGCTCGAGGAGGATCTCCTCGATTCCCCGGTCGAGCTGCTGGTCTATCCCCGAGAACTCCTTCGCGGGGTCGTTGTCCACGACGATGTCCGGGTCGACGCCGTGGCCCTCCACGGGCCATTCCTTTCCGTCCCTGGAGAAGGGCGCGAACTCGGGCTTGTTGAGGAAGCCGCCGTCGACAATCGGCAGGCTGTCGCGGATACCCACGACCCCGCCCCAGCTGCGCTTGCCGATCAGCTTGCCCATGCCGTTGCTCTTGAACCTGTAGGGAAAGATGTCGCCGTCAGAGGCCGAGAACTCGTCCATGAGCACGACCTTCGGCCCGAGCTGCATTTCTTGGGGGTCGGGCTGGGGCGTCGCGTTGCGCGCCTTCTCGAAGAAGATGAGCTGGCGCGACAGGCGCTCGATCACCATGGCCGACACGAAGCCGCCCCCGTTCCCGCGGTCGTCGATGATGAGGGCCTTCTTCCTGAGCTGCGGGTAGAAGTGCTTCGCGAACTCCTCGAGGCCGGGGAACCCCATGTCGGGTATGTGGATGTAGCCCACCTGGCCGCCCGTCTTCTCCGTCACGTAGTCTGTGTTGTGCCGGACCCAGGTCGCGTAGTAGAGGGGCGCCTCGTCGGCGATCGGCAGGACGGTCACATTGCGGGCGCCGTCGTCCGCGGGCTTGGAGTTGACCCTGAGGACGACCTGCTTGCCCACCTTGCCGACCAGCGCGGCATAGATGTTGGACATGTCGCGGACGGGCTTGCCGTCGACCGCCAGGATGAAGTCGCCCGCGCTCACGTTTACGCCGATCTCGGTCAGCGGGGAGCGTGCGGACTTGTCCCAGTTCTCGCCGCGAAGGATCCGGTCGATGCGGTAGGCCCTGCTCTGGGCGTCCCGGGAGAGCTCCGCGCCCAGGAGGCCCGTCTGGACCCGCGGGGCCTGGGGCCGGTCGCCGCCGCCGACATAGGTGTGGCCGCTGTGGATTTCCCCGATCAGCTCGCCTATGAGGTACGTGACGTCATAGCGCGTCTGCGCATAGGGGATCAGGGCCCCGTACTTTGCGCGCATCGCCTGCCAGTCGACGCCGTTCATGGTCGGCGAGAAGAAGAAGTCGCGCATCTGGCGCCAGCACTCGTCGTAGATCTGCGCCCACTCGGCGTGGCGGTCCAGGTTCATCTCGAGCCCCGCGAACGAGAGCTTGTCCTTCAGCTCGATCTTTGCGGTCGGCAGGTCGATGATCGCGTAGTCCTTGTCGACCTCGACCAGCATCTTCTTGCGGTCGGCCGTGATCTCATATGCCTTGGCGGCGCCGAGCTCGGTCTCCTTCCGGTCCTTCAGGTCGTAGAGGACGAGCGTCTTCGGTGCGCCCCCGCCGTCCTCCCCGTCTCCGTCCTCGTTGGAGTCGCTGCGCAGGTAGTAGACCTTGTCGCCCGCGGTGGAGAGGGTGTCGTAGGTGGCGGCCTTGATGGGCAGCCCGACCGCGCGGTCCTTTATCCCGTCCGGGTCGACCTTCACCACGACCGGTTTCGGCTCCGCGTCCTTCTTGGCGTCCTTGGAATCGGCCGCCTTTTCATCGGTCTTGGGCGCGGTCGCCTTCTCGTCCGCCTTGGGCGCGGCCGCTGCGATCTCCACCTCGTCGCTCTTCGGCTTGAGCGGCGATTCGGTCTCCTTTGCCAGGGTCACAAGGTAGACGCGCTCGAGGTTCTTGAATACGTGCTCGAGCTCTATGTCGCTCAAAGTCGGCTTGAAGTCGCGGCCTGAGGCATAGAGGAGGTACTTCCCGTCGTCGCTGAAGGAGGGAGAGCTGGCCTCGTACCAGCCGTCGGTGGCCTCGAACTTCCCGGCGCCCTCGAGCGAGAAGAGCCACACCTTGGTCAGGGACTCGTCCTCGGGGCGGGTCCAGGCGACCCAGTTGCTGTCGGGCGACCAGGCGTACTGGCGGATCTCAAAGGCGGTGGCGGTGTCGACGAGCGTGACCTCTTTGGACTCCACGGCCACGATCCTGAGGCGCTGGAGCCGGTCGGACCAGAGGAGTTTCTTGCTGTCGGGCGACCAGAGCGGGTTGTAGTAGTAGGTGTCGGCCCCCTTCGTGAGCTGCACCGGGGCTCCCGAGCCGTCCTGAGGCCTCACGTAGAGCTCGTTCTCGCCCGATTCGTCGGAGACGTAGGCGATCAGCTTGCCGTCGGGCGACCACACGGCGTCGCGCTCGTGGACGCCGGCCTTGAGGCTCAGGTTGCGCGTGGCGCCGTCCTTCGCGGGGACGGTGAACGTGTCGCCGCGCGCGTTCACGACGACCCGCTTGCCCTCGGGCGAAGGGGAGACGCCGGCGACGAACTTCGAGACGTCAAGCAGCGCGGGCCGCGACGAGGCGAAGTCCTCCCGCACCACGATCGGGATGCGCCTTGCGGCGCCCGCCTTGATGTCGAACGACCAGAGGTAGCCCGCCTCCTCGAACACGATGGCGCCGCCGCCGAGCGAGGGGAACTTGATGTCAAAGTCCTTGAAGTGGGTGTGCTGCTCGGTCGCCTTTGTCGCCAGGTTGTAGCTGTAGAGGTTGAGCCTCTTCGCCCCCTCGGAGAGCCGGTCGGACAGGAAGTAGATCCGGTTGTCGGGGGCCCACATCGGGATGATGTCCTGGGCGGGGTTGTTCGTGATGTTCTCGATGGCCCCGGTCTTGAAGTCGTAGATCCAGATGTCGTCCTCCATTCCGCCGCGGTAGTCCTTCCACGTCCGGAATTCCCGGAATATGCGGTTGTAGGCCATCTTGCTGTCGTCCGGGGAGAGCGAGAGGAAACCGCCTCGCGGGACGGGCAGCACCCGCGGAAGGTCGCCGTCGGCGCCGACCGAGAAGAGCTGGCCGTTGAACGGGTCGAACGAGTGCATCCTGGACCGGAAGACGACCTCGGGGGACGTGTTCCTCCAGGCCATGACGATGTTGTTCGGCCCCATCCGGTCGCCGAGGTCGTCGCGCTCCAGCGTCGCCGTGTAGGTGAGCCTCTTCGGGCTGCCGCCGTCGGCGGGCATCAGGTAGACCTCGGTGTTCCCGTCATACTGGGCTGTGAAGGCGAGCTGCGCGCCGTCCGGCGAGAACCTCGGGAAGACCGCGTAGCCCGGCCCGTCGGTCAGCCTGCGGGCGACGCCTCCCTCGAGCCCCACCGTGTAGAGCTGGTCGGCATAGGAGAAGACGACCTGCCTGCCGTTGGTCGCGGGGAACCTGAGGAGCCTGGTCTCGTCTGCCGGAGGGGCGGTTTGGGAAAGGAGCGGCGCTGTGAGCAGGGCAAGTCCCGCGAGGGGAACGGATAGTCTTCGCATGATGTGTTACTGCTGTGATGTTTGCGCAAGATTACCCCGGGAGCGCCGCGAAAGCCAATCCCAGATTGACCGGGGGAACCCCCGTCCTGATGGGCGGTGGCCCAGCCGGATGGGCGGCAGCGGCGTGCCCTGTGCCCCCGCCCTGGGAACTCCTCAGACCGACTCGAGGATCTTGTAGAGGCGCTTCACCATGCCCGAGGCGTCGTCCAGGAGGCCCGCGGAGATGAGGGCGTTGTCCAGGATCTGCTCGGCCACGAGCTTCGCCTTCTCGGGCGCCGCGGACCTGAGCTCCGACAGCCGCTTGATGACGGCGTGGTTTGGATTGACCTCGAGGTCGACCCGCAGGGGCGACTGGGCCCCCTCCTTGTTCATGGCCTTCATGAGCCTGCGCATGTGGGGCGACATGAGCTTGTCGGCGTTGAGCGCCAGGGCGGGGGAGTCGACCAGCCGGTCGCTCGCCCGCACGTCGGCCACGCGATCCCCCAGCGACTCCTTGAGCCAGGCGACCAGCGCCTTGGTCTCGGCCTCGCCGAGCGAGCCCTCGGCCCTGGGCTGCTCCGAAAGCCTCACGTCGGCATGGTCGGCCGCCGCGAGCTTCTTGCCGTCGAATTCGCGGACGTTGTTCATCACGTACTCGTCGACCGCCTCGTAGCAGAAGAGGACCTCGAGGTTGCGCGCCTTGAATCCCTCCAGGTAGGGCCCCGCCTCGATCGACTCCCGGCTCGGCCCGACGAGGTAATAGATTTCCTTCTGGTCGGCCCCCATCCGCGAGACATAGTCGGCGAGGGACGTGGCCTTCCCCTTTTCGGTCAGGGAGGACTCGAACCTGAGGAGCTTCGTGAGGGCGTCCTTGTGGGTGAAGTCGAGGGCCGCGCCCTCCTTGAGGAACACGCCGAATTCCCTGTAGAAGTCGGCGTACGAGTCCGGCCGCGCCTTCGCCTCCTCCTCGAGGAACTTGAGGAAGCGCTTCGTGATCACGCGGTTCAGCTTCTCGACCAGGGTCCGGTCCTGCATCGTCTCGCGCGAGATGTTCAGGGGCAGGTCCTCGCTGTCCACGACGCCCTTGACGAACCGCAGCCATTCCGGGAGGAGGTCCTTCGGCCGGGCGTCGATCAGGACCTTCCTGCAGTAGAGGGCGACGGCCGGCTCGAGGCGGGTGAGCCCGAGCCTCTCGGTGTTGTCCTTCGGGACAAACAGGAGGGCGTTTATCGAGATGGGGGCGTCGGCGCTGAAGTGCAGGCGCAGGCGCGGCTTCTCGGAGTCGTGGCCCTGGAACTTGTAGAACTCCTCGTACTCCTCCTCCTTGATCTCGGCCTTGCTGCGCAGCCAGAGGGCCTGGACCGTGTTGATGCGCTTTCCGTTGAGGTTGATGGGGAACGAGACGAACGCGCTGTAGCGCTCGATGATCTCGCGGACCCGCCACTCCTGGCTGAACTCGGAGCACTCGTCCTTGAGCTCGATCACGACCTTGCAGCCCCGGCGCTCGCCCGCGCTCTCCTCGATCGCGAAGCTTCCCGTCCCGTCGCTCGTCCAGAGCTGCCCCGGCTCGGCCTCCCGCCACGAGTGGGTGTAGACCCTGACGGCCTTTGCCACCATGAAGGCCGAGTAGAACCCTACGCCGAACTGCCCGATCAGGCCCGCGGCCTTCTGGTCGCCCGAACCCAGGGCCTGCACGAAGGCCTTGGAGCCGGAGTGGGCGATGGTCCCCAGGTTCTCGACCAGCTCCGCCTGGGTCATCCCGATGCCGAAGTCCTGTATGGTGAAGGTCTTGGCCTTGTCGTCGGTCGTTATGTTGATCTCGAGGTCGAGCTTGTCGTCGTAGATGGCCTTCTCGGAGACCTGCAGGTGGCGCTGTTTCTCCAGGGCGTCGGAGGCGTTGGACACGAGCTCCCTGACGAAGATCTCCTTCTCGGTGTAGAGGGAGTGGATGACGATATCGAGCAGCTGCTTGATCTCGGCCTGGAATTCGAAGGTCTGGGGGGTGGCGGTGGGCATGGGTGAGCGAAAAAAGGGACAGTGAGCCTACGGCAGTCCATTCAAAAATCAACGCCCCGAAGCGCGAATCTTGCCGACTAGGGCAGGAGCGACCCCATGAATTCCGTCGCGGGCATGGCGTCGAGCCTCCCCTTGTCCGCGAAGAGCGCGAGAATCGCGTCCGCACGCCCGGCGCCGAAATGCCCGCGGACGGCTGCCTCGAATTTCCGAAGGAGAAGCGGCGCGCCCTCCTCTCGGCGCCTGCGGTGGCCGACGGGAAACTCCACGCAGACGCGCCGGGTGGGGGAGCCCCCGCGGAAGAAGACCTGGACCGAGTTGGCGATGGAGCGCATTGCGGGGTCCAGGTAGTCGCGGGAAAAGGCCGGGTTCTCGACGACCTCCATCCTCTCGCGGAGCGCGTCGATCCGGGGGTCGGCCGCGGCGCGGTCCTCGTAGTCGCCGGCCTCGAGCGACCCCTTGATGAGCCCCACGGCCGCCATGTACTGGAGGCAGTGGTCGCGGTCCGCGGGGTTAGAGAGCCTTCCGGTCTTGTTGATGATCCGCAGTCCGCTCTCCTGGGTCTCGATGACGACCCGCTCGACCTCGCCCAGGCGCGGGGCCACCGCGGGATGGAGCGCGATCGCGGCCTCGACCGCCGTCTGCGCGTGGAACTCCGCCGGGTAGGAGATCTTGAAGAGCACGTTCTCCATCACATAGGACCCGAAGCCCTGCTCCGGGACGGCGAGGCGCCCGCCCCTGAGGACGACATCCTCGAAGCCCCACGTCTTCGTGGACAGGGCCCCCGGGTAGCCCATCTCGCCCCTCAGGGCCAGCAGGGCGTGCCAGACGCCCCGGCTGGTGGCGTCCCCGGCCGCCCAGCTCTTGCGGGAGCCGGTGTTCGGCGCATGCCGGTAGGTCCGCAGCGCGCCCCCGTCCAGGAAGGCGTTGGAGACCGCGTTCACGACCTGCTCGCGGGTCCCGCCGAGGAGCCGGGTCGCGACCGCCGCGGATGCGATCCGCACCAGGAGCACATGGTCGAGGCCCACGCGGTTGAAAGCGTTCTCAAGCGCGAGGACGCCCTGGATCTCGTGCGCCTGGACCATCGCGGCGAGGACGTCGCTCACGCGCAGGGGCTCCCGCGCCCGGGCCGCATCCCCGCGCCCCGCGTAGTCGGCCGCCGCCAGGATGGCCCCGAGGTTGTCCGAGGGATGGCCCCATTCCGCCGCGAGCCAGGTGTCGTTGAAGTCGAGCCAGCGCACCATGGCGCCGATGCTGAACGCGGCCTGCACGGGCTCCAGCTCGTGCGCGGTCCCGGGAACCCTGGCCCCGCGCCCCCTGAGCTCCGCTCCCGGCACGACGGGCCCGAGGAGCCGCGTGCACGCCGGGTAGCCGAGCGCGAGGAAGGCGCAGCCCAGCGTGTCCATGAGGCAGAGCCGCGCCGTCTCCGTCGCCAGGGCGCCGCGGGCCCTCTGCGTGTCGAGCACGTAGTCCGCGATCCTCAGGAGAAGGGCGTCAGGCGGCGGCCGGTCGGCTCGGGTTTCCGGGGGATTCGGCATCCTATCGCTCCCCTATGGGGACAAACGGCCTCGGCGCCGGGCCCGTGTAGACCGCGCTCGGCCGGATGATCTTGCCGTCGAGCCTCTGCTCGATCACGTGTGCGGCCCAGCCCGCCGTGCGGGCGATCGCGAAGACCGGCGTGAACATCGCCGTGGGTATGCCGAGCATGCGGAACGCCGGGGCGCTGTACCAGTCGAGGTTGGGGAACATCCGCTTCATCTCGCGCATGACGTCCTCGATCCGCTCGCAGACGGCGAAGAGGCCGGGGGCCCCGCCGTCGGCGCACAGGCAGCGCGCGACCTCCTTTATGATCGTGCTGCGCGGGTCCGAGGTCGTGTAGACCGGGTGGCCGAACCCGATGATGATCTCCCCGGAGGCGACGCGGGCGCGGATGTCGGCCTCGGCCTCGTCCGCGGTCTCGTACCGGAGCGCGATCTCGATCGCCACCTCGTTGGCGCCCCCGTGCTTCGGCCCGCGCAGGGCGCCGATGGCGCCGCAGACCGCGGAATGGAGGTCCGAGCCCGTCCCCGCGATCACCCGGGCGGCGAACGTCGAGGCGTTGAACTCGTGCTCCGCATAGAGGATCAGCCCCCGGTCGAGCGCGCGGACGTGCGCGGCGGACGGCGCCCGGCCGTGGAGGAGCTTCAGGAAGTGGCCCGCGAGCGAGGGCTCGTCCGTCGCCGTCTCGATCCGGCGGCCCTCATGGGCGTAGTGGTGCCAGTAGAGCAGCATGGAGCTGAACGACACGACGAGGTGGTCCGCGATGCAGCGGGCCTCGTCGTGGCCGTGGCCCGGCTTCTCGGGGTAGATGGCGCCGAGCACGGAGCAGCCGGTTCTAAGTACGTCCATCGGATGGGCGGCCGCCGGGACGAGCTCAAGGGCCTCGCGGACGTCTGCGGGCAGCCGCCGGTACTCGGCGAGCCGCTGCCTGTAGTCGTCGAGCTCGGCCTGGGCCGGGAGTTCGCCGTGGACGAGCAGGTGCGCCACCTCCTCGTAGGTTCCCCGCTCGGCGAGCTCGGTGACGTCATAGCCCCTGTAGTGAAGGTCGTTGCCCGTGGCCCCGACGGTGCAGATCGCCGTGTTTCCTGCGGCGACCCCGGAAAGCGTGACGGATTTCTTGCTCATCCTCTTCCTTTCCTCCCGCGTCTATGCCCATCGTAACCCAGCACGTCGTAGAGCTCCGTGCGGGTCTGCATCCCCGCGACCACCGACCTCTGCGTGCCATCCCTCCTGATCGCGGCGTACACCGTCTCGGCGGCCCTGCTCATGGCCCTGAAGGCCCCGAGCGGGTAGAGGGCGACCCCCACCCCTGCCGAGGCCAGCTCCTGCACCGTGAAGAGCGGCGTCCGGCCGAACTCCGTCAGGTTTGCGAGCACGGGAACCTTCCCGAGCGCCTCGGCGAACGCCCTGTACTCTCCGAGCGTGGTGAGCGCCTCGGCGAAGATCATGTCCGCGCCCGCCGCCGCGTAGGCCCGGGCTCGCTCAATGGCCCTGCCGAGGCCCTCGACCGCGTGCGAATCCGTGCGGGCCACGATGACAAAGCCGGGATCCGTGCGTCCCTGGGCGGCGGCCCTGATGCGGTCGCACATCCTGGCAGCCGTCACGAGCCGCTTCCCGGGAAGGTGGCCGCAGCGCTTGGCCCCGACCTGGTCCTCGATGTGGCAGCCGGCGGCCCCCGCCCGCGTCATCTCCCTGACTGTGCGCCGGATCATCGGGGCGCCGCCCCACCCGGTGTCGGCGTCGACCAGCAGCGGCAGGCCGGTCACCCGCGTGATCCGCCGGATGTCCTCGCACACGTCCTCGAGGGTCGTGATCCCGACGTCCGGCACGCCGTGGGATGCGTTGGCGACCCCGGCCCCGGAAAGGTAGATCGCCCGGTAGCCAGCCCGCTCGGCAAGGAGCGCGCAGTAGGCGTTGATCGTCCCGACCACCTGGAGGGGTCGCTCGGCCTTGAGGGCGGCGCGAAGGCGCGCGCCGGGTGAGCGGGTCTTGGACGGCATGAGGATCGGGGTTTCTGGACGCCGCTCCTAGCACGTTGGAGCCCCGGCAGCGATCACTTCGTGACCGCGGGACAGGGGGCCCCCTGCGGGCGGGGTGCCGGCAATCGCCCCGTCCGGGTTGATCAAACCGAGGAATTCGGCATAGTTGGGGCGACGTCATGCCCGACCCTTCGAGCATCCCCCCGATTCATCCCGAGGTCAGGATCGGCCACGTGCACCTCAAGGTCGCCGACCTGGACCGGGCCCTGGGCTTCTACTGCGGCGTCCTCGGGTTCGAGCTCATGCAGCGCTTTGGCCCCGGAGCCGCATTCGTCTCGGCGGGCGGCTATCACCACCACATCGGCCTGAACACCTGGGAGAGCCTGGGCGGCTCGCCTCCTCCTCCCAAGGCGACGGGCCTGTACCACGTCGCGATCCTGTACCCGAACCGCTCGGAACTGGCCGTTGCCCTCCGGCGCCTGATGGCGTCGAAGATACCGCTGGACGGGGCCGCGGACCACGGGGTGAGCGAGGCCCTGTACCTGCGGGACCCGGACCAGAATGGCGTCGAGCTCTACTGGGACCGCCCTCGCGACAAGTGGCCCCGCGACCCGCAGGGGGCCGTGGCGATGTACACCCGCCGGCTGGACCTTGAGAGCCTGCTGGCCGAGGCGATGGATCGGTAGGGGGCAGCTAGCCGCCGAGGTACGCGGCCTTCAGCTGAGGGTTGTTCCGGAGATCCGCGCTCGGCCCCTCTATCGTCACGTGGCCCGTCTCCATCACGTAGGCGTAGGTGCTGATCTCAAGCGCCAGGTTGGCGTTCTGCTCGACCAGGAGGATGGCGATCCCGCGGTCCCGGTTGATCTCGATCACCTTTTCGAAGATCGTGCTTATGAGCCGCGGGGCGATCCCAAGCGACGGCTCATCCAGCATGAGGAACTTCGGATCGCCCATCAGGGCGCGCCCGATGGCCAGCATCTGCTGCTCGCCGCCGGAGAGCGTCCCGGCCGTCTGGTTGACGCGCTCCTTCAGGCGCGGGAAGATTCCGAACACGTAGTCCCGGTTCCTGGCGATCGCGGCCCTGTCCTTCAGGAGGTAAGCGCCCATCGAGAGGTTCTCGTCGACCGTCAGGTTGGAGAAGATCATCCGGCCCTCCGGGACGTGCCCGAGCCCGCGGGCAACGATCCTGTGCGCGGGCACCCGGGTGATGTCCTCCCCGAGGAACCTGATGCTGCCGCCGAGGGGCCGCAGGAGCCCGGAAACGGTCCTGAGCATGGTGGTCTTTCCGGCGCCGTTCCCCCCGATGAGGGTTACGATCGCGCCCTTGGCGACTCGCAGCGAGATGCCCCGGAGCGCGGAGATGGCGCCGTAGGAGACCGAGAGGTTGGAGACTTCGAGCATCTTCGGGTCAGTGCTGGGCCCATCCGGAGCTGTGCGGCTCCCCAAGGTAGGCCTCGATCACCTTGGGGTCGTTCCGGATCTCCTCCGGGGTTCCCTCGGCTATCTTGACGCCGTAGTCCAGGACGGCCACCCGCTGGCAGACGCCCATGACGACCCTCATCGAGTGCTCGACGAGCAGGATGG
>CAYVKH010000052.1:0-21147 GCA_964451965.1 uncultured Opitutaceae bacterium | reverse complement strand
AATCCATCCCGAGGAAGAAGATGTCGCTCCAGCCGCAATGCGTCAGGTCCATCCTGACTGGGGTGCGCTCGCGCAGGATTGGATAGGGCGCGCCGTCATCACCGGCGCGCAACAACTCAGGCCGGACGCGCAGCGGTTGGTCCAGCGGGTGGCCGAGGCGGAACATCCAGGCGTTGCCCCGCGTGGCCCTCACGGTGCGGCGCACCTGGTCGGCGAGTGTCTGAAACCCGAGCTCATGATACGCCGCCGCTAGGGCGCTCGAGAGCGTCTCGTTGGCACCCTGAGCAGCCTGTTCGCGCAGAAAGCCGCTGATGGCCTCCTCAAAACGGCGCTCCAGCATGCGGCTGAAGCCGTCATAGGGCACCCTGCCGGTTCGCCGAAACTCGGGCCTGGCCGGCAGGTAATAGCGGTGAATGGCCGCGAGAAAGAAAAGGGCGCGGACGCGCCGGTACAGGTTCGCCTGCTGCCGGCGATAGCTCTCCAGCTCGGCGCAGGCGGCCAGGAGCTCCGCGGCCGGCCGGCCGGCACACCAGCGCTCGATCGAAATGTCCCGCGTCTGCGCCGCCGCGGATTCGATGATGTCGGTGACCCGGAGGCTCATGGGGCGGGTTATATCGGGATCCGGCGGCCTGCTAGCGGATCGCGAGCAGTTCCACGATCTGGGTCAGTATTCGGTCGCGATCGCGGCCGGCAAGGGTGAGAGCCAGCTGTGCAAAAAGCAGGCCGTAGGGGGCTCCTATGTCGTAGCGCCGACCCGCGACGTTGAATGCCAGATAACGGCGGCGCGTGGCCAGCGCATGCAGCGCGGGGGACAGCCCCAGGGGCCGGTCGGCGGCTTTGCCCTGTTCCTCGAGCAATTCGAAGATCTCCGGCGGCAGCACGTGCATCCCGAAGAAGCAGAGGTAGTAGCCCGCCCGTAGACCCGGCACCAGCAACTGTTGCTCGGCCACGGTGGGCGTCGGCTTCTCGATCACCGTCTCGATTTGGTAGAGCGGATGCTCGCCGCCGACGAGCCTGCCGCCGACCGTTCCGTAGGCCGTCAGAAGGCTCTCATGGGTCGGCTGAACGGCGGACACTGGGGCATCCTCGGACTCCGCCATGCCGATCAATTGCCGGGCGCAGCTGACCTTCCCGTTCGCCACGTGCAGGTGATCGCCCACCAGGTGCAGGAAGGTCTCGCCGGCAATGAACTCGCGGCCGCACAACACGGCATGGCCGTAACCGCGCGGATCGTGCTGCGCTACAAAGCGCACGCGACCGCGCAATGCCCCGCTCGCGCCGGCGTACGCGGTCTCGTCCCCCGGGCAGACGACGATGCCGAACTCCTCGACCCCCGCATCGGCCGCCTCCTCGAGAATAATCTGCAGGGCTGATTTTGACTGGCCCTGCTGGTCGATCAGCATCTGGAGGGGAAGTTCGCGCTGCCGGGGATTCGCGGCGGTGATCAGGGCTTTTCTGATTTTCATTGAATGGAGATTGACGCTCGTGATCCGCTCCCGGACGAGAATAGCTTCCCGGATCTCAGAACAATCGCAGGGATAGACGGAGACAACCCGAAAGGTGCCCCGCGGTCGCGACACCTGGGTCTTCTTGCATCTGAAAGGGAAGGCGGTGGAGGACTATTCTTCTTGGGTGGGGTTCTTGCTTGGGCCGGCGGGAGGAAACAGCGGGGTGCCATCGGCATCAAGGCCACGCGTATCTCGAAGAGACATTGGGGCTTTTCGCTCAGGTCTAGGGATGTGGCCTCGAACTTTGCTCCATTGAATCCCTCGCTTGTCGCGGACCTTCAGTCCCCATTCGGTAATTGGGCAGCCGTGGCGCCAAACCTGAGTCGATCGCTGCTAGGTTAGCTCGTATCCAGGGCCCAGTATTGAATGTGTGTGAATCTGTGTGTTGGATGGAAGCTGGTTCTTCTTGGCCATTAGATCTGTGCCTGTTGGGAATCCATGATGGAGAGTTCGAGCCTCTTCGCCCGCTCCATTCTAGCAAAGGCCCCCGGTGGCGACACTTGGGGTCTTCTTGCGTCTAAGTGCGACAGACGGATGGAGATGCGTAAGCCCGATTTTTCAGTTGGTTGCGCCAGGCTGCGACTGGAAAGGACCGTCTGCGACCCAAAGATGTGTGCGAATCTGTGTGTATGTGACGCAGGGGCTTTCCCTGCTGGAGCGTAGATTTACGCGATATTGGGACGGTGCGTCGGGCCTATCCAGCGATCAGATACTTCGGTCTGCCACTAGGCCACTCGTTTGGTTACGAGAAATCTGAAGAAAGGGCTGATCCACTCACCTGATCTGATGCCTGCCTCCGACTCGTCGCTTTCGGAATAAGAGCCTTGCCATCGCTGGAGCGGATCATTGAGCCGTTGCTAGAGTTTGGATCCAGCCTTCACATTGCGGTAAGCCGGATTGCCAGAGGGATGTTCAAAGGCATCCCGAATCGGAGGCTTGTCAGCCGGTCTTCGGGAACGATTCTCTTTATCGATGCCAGCGAGAGCCCTCCCCACGGGCGGATGCCCAGCGCTCAAACCTCCTGTCAAGCGGATGGAGACCGTTGCCTGCGTTCTCATGGGTTTCCTTGTTGGGTGCTTCTATGTCTGGTCGGCGCTCCAGCCGACAGACCCGTGGGTCCTCACCACCAAGGAACCCCAAGGCTATTATCACCTTGAGACTGCGGGGTTTCGCGCGGGACACCTCTATGCGGCTGTTGCCCCAAAGCCGGGCCTGCTGGCGCTGGCCGACCCTTACGACCCTGTCGCTAACGCTCCCTACAGGGTACACGACATGTCGCTCTTCAACGGACACTACTACCTCTACTTTGGGGTCACGCCGGTCGTTATCTTCTTCTGGCCGATAGCCGCACTCACCGGTCGGTACGTATCGGAGTCGCTGTCCGTCGCCCTTTTTTGCTCGGGTGCGATCTGGACCTTCATGGGGCTCATTCTCGTGGTGCGCCGCAGGCATTTTCCCCGCGCATCGTCCGTTGTGCTGATTGCTTCCTGGGTGTGCCTGGCTTTGGCGACGCCAGCCATCCTGTTGGTCGAGGGACCGCAGTTCTACCAGGTTCCCATTTCCTGCGCCCTTTTCCTGCAGGCGCTCATGCTTGCGGCGATATACCGCTCCGTCCACTCATCGACCCGTGCGCTTGCCTGGATAGGCGCAGCCGGGCTCCTATTCGGCCTTTCGATGGGTGCCCGCCCGAATTACCTGCTGAGCTCCGTCGCACTCTTGGTCCCTGTCGGTGCGTATGCATTCGGAAATGGCTCACCGCATGTGGGACGCCTTTGGGCGCTCCTGAAGGGTTCACTCGCCGCGCTTCTCCCTGTCGCGGCATGCGGCCTGGGCCTTCTCGCGTTCAACTGGGCCCGCTTCGGCTCCACCATGGAATTCGGCATGCACTACGCGCTCGCCGGCGAGCGGTTGAACGGCGTCAAGTTCATGTCCCCGGAGCGTCTTCTCCCAAACCTGGCCCTTTACCTCTTCAACTTCGGGCTGTGGCAGTCCTACTTTCCGTTCTTTTCACAGCAGGGAATCCAACCCTACGGCATGCTGCGCTATCTGCCCTGGTGCTGGCTCGCAGCCGCGGCATTTGTGCGCCAAAGGTCCGGCCCGTCGCGGGAGCGGACGCGGCTAATGGTGTTTGCCCTCGCGCTGGCGGCCGCCTCTCTCGCAAACCTTGTGTTTCTCGCGAGCTTTTTCGCCTCGGCGTACCGCTATTCATGCGATTTCGCCCAAGCCTGGCTCGTACTTGCAAGCATCGGGGCCCTTGCGCTCGCGGATCGGTGCGCTGTGCCTGGAAAGGGACGGCTCGCCGTGCCTGTCATCATCCTCGCAGCGGCCATCTCCGTATTCTTCAACCTGGCGGCGTTTGCAAAATGGCTTCCCAGAAAGGATGTCCTTGTGGGCGTCGCGCGTCTGGCCAACTGGCCTGCCTACGCCCTGCAGAGGGCCGAAGGCGTTCAGTTCGGCGGTCTTCGCTTGGAATTGAGGGTTCCCGAGCGACCGCCGCGCCTTCCCGAGCCGCTATTCGAAACCGGGCGCCAGCCGGACCAGCGCGACTGGCTAATGATAGAATATCTGCCTGCCGGCCGCGCACGACTCAGTCTCTATCACGCGGGGACCGGCGCGTTCACAGGCCGGGAGTTTGCCATCCCGGCCGACCGCATGCTGGTGGTCGAGACCCGTTGCGGATCGCTACTGCCGCCGTTCGGGCATCCGGTGTTTTCCGGCTGGACCCGCGAGCAATATGATGCGGCAAGAATGGATGTCCAGGTGACGGTCAATGGAGCCGAGGTGCTGAGGACGGCCCTTGAGTGCTATGACTCTTCCCCGGCGAATATGTCGATCGGCCGGCAGAGGTGGTTTGCCGGGGGGATGGCTCAGGCGTTCTCCGGCCAAATCGTGGCCGTGACCCGGCTGCCGCTTGCAAAGCCCGCAAGCGTGATGCCGTTCTTCAACAAGTCCGCACCTGTCGAATTGTCCCTATTCCTGCCGGCGTCAATGCCTACCGGGGCCGATCCGCTCCTGCTTACAGGCCGCGGCATGAAAAGCGATCTCCTCTACTGCATCTACGACGGAATGAACCGCGTCCGGTTTGCGGTCGACCATTACGGGGCGGGAGGTCCCCAAAGTGAATCCGTTTTCTATGACCCCTTTGTCCCTCACTCCGTGATTGCATGGATGGGTTCCATGGCCGGTTCTTCGTCGCCCGGGTCTGACAAGGGTGTGGCGATCCCAAACCGCCTCGTCGTCATCTTCGACGGCCGGACCGTCCTGAACGTCGATCAGGACTTCTTCCCGGGCTCGCCTGAGACCACGGTGGTGGGTCTGAACGCCTACGGATCCTCGGCGGCGAGCCACCAGTTTACGGGCATAGTCTCGGGAGTTCGCCAGGTGGGTCCCGATGCCATTCCAAATCTTGTTCGCAGCGGTTTCGGTGCCGTTGAGATGAGCGTGGTGTTCCCTTCCTGGGTGCCGGGCACGCAGGAGCCTCTTGTGGTGACCGGGCTGACGGGCGCGGGAGACTTCGTGTATGTGCGCTACGTAGACGCCACCCATGTTGCCTTCGGTTTCGACCACTGGGGAATCGGCGGGTTGAAAGGCGGCCCGGTCGAGGTCGACTATGCGCGCACGCACCGGGTCGCGATCACCTTCCAGTCGTTGTACCCCGGAGATTCCGCAAGCCACAAATCCGACCTGGTCAGGGTCGCCGTGGACGGGCGCGCGGCGCTTGAGGGGAACTTCGTCTGTCATCCGAGCAGGGCCGACCAGATCACGATCGGTCGTAATTTGATCGGCGGATCCACATGCGGATCCATTTTCTTGGGCCGAATCCTCAGCGTGGAACGTTTTCCTGAGCCCCGCAAATAATGCGGCTGTATCATTTGTGGATAATTAAACTCGGATGGGTGTCGCTAGAATGCCCGCAATGTCACCTAACAATTGGTTGTCGTTCACCGAAATGGGGCGCCGGGTAAATGAGAGCGAACCTTGGCCAAGTTTCCATCGACGGTGCAGCCGTTCGCGCGCAATAAGGCGTTGATGATAGGCAAAGCTCGACTCGCCATATTTGGGGCAGGGGTTCCGAAAGGAGTTCGTTTGGTGCTGATTGACTTCGTTGTGCCCGTATGCCTGGCATGGGTCTGTGTTTCACTTGGCTTCAACCGCCTTGGCTCGGGGCCACGCTCCGCAGTCGAGGAGCCAGCAGCCTACGGTCCGGTGAGATTGAAGGTTAAGCTTCCCGGCACGTCCGGGGAAATCCCCGAGCCGCTGTTTGTATGCGGCAGGCCGGGGAAGCAGCTCTCGTGTATATAAGGCTTCAGAAGGGACCGATCCGGATCGATCCCTTGCTGCGTGCTATCGCCGAGCAATCTGGAGCTGAGTACGTGTCGCCGTGTGCGATTCTGGGCTCGAATGAGGGGTACCTGGTTCGTCTCGGTGGCTCGGCCGACTGGTTGACAACGTTCGATTATGGCCACCTTACCGAGACAGGGTCGATCTATGTTGTGTCGCACTTCCCCAAGCTTTGACGGGGCCGAAGGCGTGGGTTGTCGGACAGTCGTGGTCGAATGAGCATTGGTACATCGGGCACTTTCTTTGCCACCAATTTCTACACTTCGCTAACTCTGCGGTAGAGTGGCTACTCGGCAGTGACGAATCCAATTCGCAGTTTCGAAGAAAGCGGTGCCGATGATCGCCAGAAACGACAGCCAGAACAGAAGCTTCAACCCTGCAGGGGCGATGTAACTCAGCTCGACATTCGATTCGCCCTGGGGAACAGCGACGCAAACGAGTCCCTCCTGGGACTTGCAGACCTCGGCGGCCTTCCTGTCGAGTGTTGCCCGGTACCCCACCTGGTACATTCGCGGTGTCTCCAGCCATGCGGCCGACGGGCTCCGGATGTGTGCCCGGTAGGGAATCCAGGAGTCGACGCGCACGGGAAGTGAATCGCGGTCATAGCTCATCAGCCGCACATGCGCCACGGACGGGACCGGTTGATTGGCCGAAAACGGCAAAGACGGCACAAATCGCACGGAAAGGTCCTGCGCACCGGCCGTGGACCAGACGGAAAGAACATTCGCATGATCGCCGCCGGAGCCAAATGCCTTCGGTCCGCCATAATCCGGAAGGGCATATTCGCGGTAAAAATGCGCTCCGTGTATTTGCAGTATTCCACTTGTATCGGCAGGTCTCGGAAAATCGAAGTCCATCAGGTAAGAGCGCGATGGCTCGACATGAAACGCCGTGTTCAGATCAAGGTAATTGAGAGGCCCGCCGGGAGTAGGGCGAAAATCCCCAGCCGCCTCCAGGTGGCCGGCAGCAGTGGCCGCTCCCGTATTCGAGACGATCTGTCTGAACGAGTTCCTCTCCAAAAGACGGTTCTCCAAGCTCGGATCAGCGACCCCATGGGTGAATCTGCCAGGAGTTGCCGGAAAAACGAGATAGGAATAGCTCGTGATATAGATGTTCTCCGGGAGGAGAAGGTCGACCGCACTCTCGACCGTGTTGGCCAGCTTTGTCGACCCAGATGCGAACTTGCCCGCTTCAGAAAAACTCCAAATGCATCCTCCCAGGATCAAAAGGGCCAGAATCCAAGTGCGGCGGCGGCCGTCGAACAGTCCTGCGGACGCACAGGACGCTGCTCCAAACACCGTTGCTGCGGCAAAAAGAAGATAGAGCCGGTTCATAACCCAGTTCCCCGTAATATTGCGGACGAACGAAGGAACGAGGGACCAGATGCCAAGGTTAACCCCCGGAATCGGAAGAAGGAGGACGGCCAAGACCGCCGCGGCGGTGAGCGCCACGGCAACATTGGGCTTTCGCGTGCCGCGCTGCGACCATATCGAGAGGACAAGCAATGCCCATAGCGAATAGCCGAGCTGGAAGTCGGCCAGGGACCTTCCGGCGGGGCTCAACGGAAGAAATGTCGCGGGAAACGCCACGCGAAGGAAGTAGACTATGGTGCCCGCAGAGGCCTTCTGAAACGAGTCAGCCGCGACGCCCGGCTCGGGGGGAAAAAGGAGCACGGAACCAACGGGGTACGCGGCGACTGCGCCGAACACGAGGACGGCCGCAATTGCTGCCGACCAGGATACCCCATCGCGCCATTGAATGCAGATTCGGGCCGCCTGAACGGCGCCGGCGATAAGGGTGGACCAGAGCGCGATCGGCGAATGGCCCCACCAGCAGCATCCGAGCGACGCTCCAAGCAATACGAGCGTTCTGAGGGCGCCGCGGTCCTGAAACGAGCGCACCGTGGCGAACCAGACTAGGGGAACCAACGGTACCGTGGTCCATGACATGTAAAGGTCAGTATTATAGGAGATCCCGAGAACGCCCGGGCACGAGAGGAAAAGGGCGGCAAGGCCGGCGGCGATCCATCTTTTCCCGGGCAAAAGGGCTCTCAACCCGAGGTACGCCGTCGCCATGGCGCCCACAGCAATGAGCGTAAGGAGCAGATTCTGAAGCTCAAATACTCCGAGGGTCCCTAGCGTGACCTTGTCCAGCAACGCGCCAAGGTAGACGAATGCTGGAGCCACCCTCAGCGGGTATATCGCGCCATTAAACTGGAAGATGCTCTGGCCCGCCCAGACCGGGAATACCCCTGAGCGTACCTGGGCGACCATGTCGGCGAGCATCCTGCTGTACCAAAGCGCATCGGGTGTGCCGTTAAGCGTGTGCCGAGCGAATCCCCGCATCAGCCACAATGAAGCCCCAAAGAGGAGAATGACCCTCAGGAATTCCCCCAAGGTCGGATTGCGAATCCAGTGCTGATTCTCGAACCAATTCGCGATTCCCAGCCACGCCGATCTGCACAGGCGCACGCTGGCCATCCAGACCATGACGGTAAGCATCCGGATCTGGTTTACGATTCGCAGCCAATCGAATCCGAACAGACAGCCGACGGCTGGCCAAATCGCGCCAAACCACAAGCCGGCCAGAGACCGATTGAGGACAAACCCGAGAAGGGCGCCTACGGCGATCACCGTCACGATCCTGCGAGGCAGCGCCGACCAGAATTCGGACCATAGGGTTGGCGTTGATGTTGCCGGGCGCAAGGGCACCAACGCGGCCACGACGAGCGCACACAGGATAGCCGAAGCTGGCATGCCGGCGCGGAAGGCGCGGGCCAAAACAAGGGACATGGCAAGCGCCGCAAGATCAAGAACTTCGCTCCTGTGTCGTCGGAGCCAGGCGGACCATGTGCTTGCCGTGGCTCCTCCAGAGTTCATCGCATCAATCATCGAAGGCCTGTCAGCGGCGTCGCGAGCACATTCTTCCCATGCAAATAGCATCCCGTCATGAGTGCGCACTGCGAACAACATGTCCGTTTCTACGACAATGCCCGCGACTTGCCATCGACGTTCGCCTATGAATGCTGCCGGCGCGACGTTCGCCCTTACGGTTCTCCATTGGGATCGATCTGATCCTTGGACTTCGCCCGGTGAGCCAAAATGAATTCCGAGGACATTCAGTTCACGAGCCACTTTAAGTGCGTCCAGGACCTAAAGACGGATGTATGTGAATCCGTATGTTGGATGGATTACGGTGTTCCTTAGTCATTGGATTTGTGCAGGTTGAAATTCCATGATTGAGAATTCGAGCCTCTTCGCCCGCTCCATTTTACGAAGGGCGGCCGGGAGGGTTCCCAGCCGCTTTTTCGTGCCTTTTCCGCAGGAATCTGGCCATCGCGCGCAACCAAAGGGGCCCGAATGGAGTCATACTATGCAGATCGGCATCCGTGAAACCCCTTCTCACCGCACTCGTCGCACTGGTCCTTGCCGCCCCGCTCGGCGCGCAGGACCCTGGCGCGGGCGGCTCCGAGTACGCGCCGGAGCAGCTGGACCAGCTCGTCGCCCCCATCGCGCTCTATCCCGACCCGCTGGTCGCGCTCATGCTGCCGGCGGCGACGGCGGCCGCCGACATCTCCCTTGCGGCCCGGTACCTCGCGGCCAGCGGGGATCCCTCGGCCATCGATTCCCAGCCGTGGGACCCGAGCGTGAAGGGGCTGGCACACTACCCGGACGTCCTGAACTGGATGAACGCCAACCCGGACTGGACCGGCGCCCTCGGGGCCGCGTTCGCGGTGCAGCCTGCGGACGTCATGAAGTCGATCCAGCAGATGCGGGCCAGGGCGCGGGCCGCGGGGACGCTCGTGAACACGCCGCAGCAGCGGGTCGACATGGAGGGCGACGACATCCGGATCGTGCCCGCGCAGCAGAACGTGATCTACGCGCCCGCGTACGACCCCGAGGTCGTTTACGACGTCCCCGAGGGATACTCGGGCCCGTTCCTCTCCTTCGGCGTCGGGTATCCCGCGGGTGTCTGGCTCGGCTTCGAGTGCGACTGGGACGATTTCGGGATCTGGGCCGGCCCGTGGCATCCGGGCTGGTCGTACCGCAGGGACTGGAGGGACTCGCGCGGGGGAGGCAGGCAATGGCGCCCCGAGCCCGTCCGCGGGCGTGAGCTCGTGCGCAGCCACTTTCGGCCGGCCTGGAATCAGCCGGCGCCGCGCCCCATCGCCGGGGTCAGGGGCCCCGGCCGGGCCCCGAATCCCGGATCGCGCCCCATGGCGCGCCCCGTGGCAGAACCGGCGCGGTCCCGCCCGGACTATCGCGGGTACGGCCCTGCCGCGGCGGCGCGGCCGTCCTCGCCGGCCCCGGCGAGCCCCCTCTTCGGCGGCTACGGCCGCGGCACGCAGGCGCGCGACAACAGCGCCAGGGGGCACGCGAGCCAGAAGGCCCCCGTCAGGGCCTCCGCCCCCGCGGGCAAGGCTCCGTCCCGTTCGGCGCCGGCACCGGCCGGCGGCAAGGACCGACACTAGAGGCCAGGCTGGCCCGCCGCCATGAACCCTCCCATCCCGATGACCCGCACGATCATATCCGCCGCGGCCCTGCTCGCGCTCCTCGCACTCTCCGCTGGGACGCCGCTGCGCGCCGACACCGGGAGCGCCGCGGGAACGCAGCGCCGCTTCGGCTCGCCCGAGGAGGCGGTCAAGGCGCTCGCCGACGCGACGAAGGCCGGCGACAGGGCCGCCGTCGACGCGATCTTCGGGCCGGACGTGAAGGGGCTCCTCTCGGGCGACCCGAAGCAGGACTCGATCGAGTTCGCGGCGTTTGCGAAGTCCATCAGCCAGTTCTCGCGGCTGGTCCGGAAGACGGACGACTTGTTCGTCGTCGACATCGGGGACCAGGACTGGCCCATGCCGATCCCCCTGGTCCGAAGGGACGGCGCGTGGCTCTTCGACACCGCCTCGGGCAGGGACGAGATCGTAAGCAGGCGCATCGGCGAGGACGAGCTCACGGCCATCGGGGTGTGCCGGACCTACGTCCAGGCCCAGCGCGAGTACGCGTCCGAGGACCGCGACGGCAGCGGCATGTTCAAGTACGCCATGAAGCTCAGGAGCACGCCCGGGACGAGGGACGGCCTCTACTGGCACGTGCCGGCCGGCGGGGAGCAGAGCCCGTTCGGCCCGCTCGTCGCCGAGGCCCGCGCCGAGGGATACGGGCGGAAGACGGCCGAGGGAGCCCCGCAGCCGTTCCACGGCTACCTCCTCAAGGTGCTGACCGAGCAGGGCGAGTCCGCCCCCGGCGGCGCCTACAGCTATGTCATCAACGGCAACCTGATCGCGGGATTCGCGCTTGTCGCGTATCCCGCGCACTGGGGGGAGTCCGGCATCATGACCTTCATCGTCAACCAGTGGGGCAGGGTCTATGAGTGCAACCTGGGTGAAAAGAGCGCCGAGATCGCCTCGGCGATGACGCAGTTCGACCTGGACAGCGGCTGGACCCCCGTGGCGCAGCCCTGACGGCGCGCCCACGGCCCCCGGGGTCACGAAAAAAGCCGCTGTCAACCGGCGGATTTTTTGTGCACGCTGCTGGTTCCTTGAAGGCATCCGACTACTTTGCCCTCCCCGATTCCCTCGCCGCCTTCCGCGCCTTCTTCAGCGCGGATGCCGCCCCCTGGGACTGGCTTGGGCAGATCGGGCCGGCCCTCGCGGCGCACCGCTTCGGCCCGGAGCCCCCGAAGGTTCCCGCCGGCGTACACCTGGAGGGCCCCGTCCACCTGGGCGCGGGCGTCACGCTCCCGGCCCACGCGACCCTCATCGGTCCGGCATGGATCGGGGCGGGGACGCAGATCAGGCCCGGCGCCTTCATACGCGGCAACGTCATCACCGGCGAGCGGTGCGTCCTCGGGAACGCCTCCGAGTTCAAGAACTGCCTCCTGATGGACGGCGTCCAGGCGCCGCACTACAACTACGTGGGCGACTCGATCCTCGGCAACCGGGCCCACCTCGGGGCGGGCGCAATCTGCTCAAACCTCCGGCTTGACCAGAAGAGCGTGGTCATCCACGCCCCCGGGGGGGCCGTGGACACGGGCCTCAAGAAGTTCGGGGCGGTCCTCGGCGACGGGGCGGAGGTGGGCTGCAACGCCGTCCTCAACCCCGGGACGCTCCTCGGTCCCCGCTCTCTCGTGATGCCGGCCATCGCCTTCGGCGGGGTGCTCGCCCCGTCGACGATCGCGCGGGTCCGCCAGCAGGTCACCCTGGTCCCCCGGAGATTCTGATGCGCACCCTCACAGGCATCACCCCGTCCGGGACGCTCCACATCGGCAACTACTTCGGGGCGATGAGGCCCGCCATCGAGGCGCAGGCCGGCGGCGACTGCTTCTACTTCATCGCGGACTACCACTCGATGACATCGGTCACCGACGCCGCGGAGCGGCGGTCGAAGACCCTCGGGATCGCGATCGACTGGCTCGCCTGCGGCCTCGACCCGCAGAAGAGCGTGTTCTGGCGCCAGAGCGACGTGCCCGAGGTCTGCGAGCTCACATGGCTCATCGGCAGCGTGACCCCGATGGGCCTCCTCGAGCGGGCCCACAGCTACAAGGACAAGACCTCTAAGGGCATCTCCCCGAATTTCGGGCTGTTCGCGTACCCGGTGCTCATGGCCGCCGACATCCTGCTCTTCGACACGAACGCCGTCCCCGTGGGCCAGGACCAGAGGCAGCACCTGGAAATGACCCGCGACATCGCGATCAAGTTCAACCAGACCTACGGCGAGACCTTCACCGTGCCGGAGGCCGTCATCCGCGGCGACGTTGCCGTCGTCCCGGGCTTCGACGGCCAGAAGATGAGCAAGAGCTACGGCAACACGCTCGAGATCTTCGGCGACGAGAAGGTGCTCCGCAAGAAGGTCATGTCGATCGTCATGGACAGCCGGACGCCGGCCGAGCCGAAGCCCGACGCCGAGAGGAACATCTGCATCCAGCTCATGAGGCTCGTCGCGCCGCTTGGCGTCGCGGCGGACTTCGAGGCCCGGTTGCGGGCCGGGGGGCTCGGCTACGGGGACCTGAAGAAGGCGTTGTTCGAGCGCTATTGGGACTTCTTCGGGCCCGCGCGCGCCCGCCGCGCCGAGCTCGTCGCCGACCCAGGTTACGTCGACCGGGTCCTGAGGGAGGGCGCCGAGCGCGCCCGCTCGGTCGCGAAGGTGGTCATAAGGCGCGCCCGCAAGGCGGCCGGCCTCGACTAGGCCCGCCCGGGGGCTTTAGAGGACGCGGGCCTGCGGGGGCTCGATGCAGGCTATGGCCCCCATGATGCGCTCGGCGGTCCTCGCGTAGCGCTCCCTGCCGTCGCCGGGATGGTCGTACTCGCGGGGGGAGAGCGGCTGCCCGAAAACCACCGAGACCGGCGAACCCAGGCGGAGCCTGCCGCCGCGGCCAAAGGCCTCGAACGACCCGAACACCCTCGTGGGCACCACCGGCACGTGGGCCCTGCACGCGAGGAGCCCGACGCCGGGCCTCGGGGCCTGGAGTTCGCCGCTTCGCGAGCGCGTCCCCTCGGGAAAGAGGATGACGACCCTGCCCTCGGCGAGCGTGTGGAGGACGCGCCTGATCGCGTCGAGGCTCACGCCGCCGTCCCGGTCGACGGGAATCGTCCCGACGGCGTCCAGCCACCACGCGGCAAGTCCGGGCTTCCAGAGCGTCTTCCGGGCGAAGAAGCTCACCTGACGGGGGAGAAACTGGCCCACGATGGGGGGATCCAGTAGGCTAGCGTGGTTGGCCGCGACGATGTAGCCGCCGGTCTCGGGGAGGTTCTCGAGGCCGGCGACCTCCCCGCGGAAGAACGCCTGGTGGACCAGGGTGCAGAGGCCGCAGAAGAAGCCGTAGACCGGCTCCATCTCGAGGTGGGTGTGCTTGCGGCTCATCCGCTTTCCAGGCGCCGGGCGATGACGGACGCCATCCGCTCCGCCACCTCCGCGATCGTCAGCAGGGTCGTGTCGATCGGGATGGCCCCGGCAGGCTGGGAGAGCGGCGCCGTCTTCCTGGTCGAGTCGATGCGGTCGCGCTCCGCCACCCTGTCCTGCTGGCCCTCCTTGACGCGGCGCCGCTCGCGCTCGGCGGGGTCCGCGTGGAGGAAGAAGCGGAAGTCCGCGTCCGGGAAGATCACCGAGCCGATGTCGCGCCCCTCCATGACCAGCCCCGCGAACCCGCCCTTTCTCGCCGCGGCGGCCTGCCCCCTCTGGTAGGCGAGGAGCGCCGACCGGAGCTCGGGGATCGCCGCGAAATGGGAGACGGCCTCGTTGACCTCCCTGCTCCTGATCTCGGCCCCGGGCGACCGCCCTCCGATCTCGATCTGGGCCGTGCGGCCCTCGATCCTCGTGCCGAGCCGGAGGTCGGCGAGCGCGGCCTTGACCGAGCCGAGGTCGCCGGGCGACGCCCCGCGCCGGAGCATCTCGGCCGTGACGGCGCGGTAGTAGGAGCCCGTGTCCGCGTGCAGCAGGTTGAACCGCCTGCTCAGGGCGTTCGCGGTCGAGGATTTCCCGGCGGCCGCGCCGCCGTCGATCGCGACGATGATGAAGGGTTTGCCGGGCATCGGGCGGTCAGGGCTCCGAGGACTTGGCCCGGATGGCGTCCAGCAGCTCGAAGAACCCCGGGAACGTCTTCGCGCTGCACGCCGGGTCGCCGATGGAGAGCCAGGGCGTCCCGTCGCCCCGGACGTCGCGGCACCCGAGGATCGCGAGGCTCATCGCAAACCGGTGGTCCCCATGCGTCTCGACTGTCACGCCCTTTCGCAGCGGCCTCGGGTGTATCTCCAGGGAATCCTCCGTCTCCACGACCTCCTGCCCGAGGCGCCTGAGCTCGGCCGCCATCCCAGCGACCCTGTCCGTCTCCTGCTTGCGCGTGTGGGCGATCCCCTGGATCCTCGTGGGCCCCTCGAGGAGGGGCGCCACGGCTGCGAGCGTCAGGAACGTGTCCGAGAACTCGGAGAAGTCGTACGAGATCCCCCGCCTGCGCCCGTACGGCGCGAAGGAGACCGAGATCCCGTCCTCCACCACCTCCACGACGGCCCCGCATTTGGCAAGGGCATCGAGGAACCTGACGTCGCCCTGGAGGCTTGCGCCCGCGCGGACGAGCCCGTCCAGCCGCAGGGATCCGCCGGCGACAAGCGCCAGAGCCGCGAAGTAGCTGGCGGCGGTCGCGTCGGGCTCCACCGCGTAGGAGCCCGGCGAGCGGTACGCCGCCGGGTCCACCGCCATGGATCCGGCGCCCTCGTCGGCCCTGGCGCCGGCAACGCCGAACTGCGCCATCTGGCGGGTGGTCATCCGCACGAAGGGCATCCGCGTCCCGCCTGCCGGCGTCGCCACAACGGTCCTCTCGGCGAGGGGCGCCACCATGAGGAGCGCCGAGAGGATCTGGCTGCTCTCGGCGGCGTTGACGGCGACCGGTCCGCCCCGCAGCCCCGCGGCGCGGATCTCCAGGGGGAGGAATCCCTCGGAGCCCGTGCACCGGATGTCGGCGCCCATGGCGCGCAAGGCGTCGATCAGCCCCTTCATGGGCCTCCTGCGCATCTGGGCCACCCCGTCGATCCTGTACAGGCCGCCCTTCGAGGACGCGCAGAGGGCGGTGAGGAAGCGCGTGGCCGTGCCCGCGAGGCCCGTGAAGAGGTCCGCCTCGGACGCCGGGATCCTTCCGCCGAGCCCCTCGACGCGGATTCGGCGCGAGGCCTCGTCCTCCTCCACGGCGAAGCCGAGCCGGCGGAGCGCCTCGGCCATGATCCGGGTGTCCTCGCTGAAGAGCGCCCCCGCGAGCGTGACGGGGCCGTCGCAGAGCGCGGAGAGCAGCATCGCGCGGTTCGTCAGGCTCTTGGAGCCCGGCAGGGCCACGCCGCCGCGGACCGGCCGCTCAAACGGCCTCACTGCAAGGATGTCGGGGAGTGGCTGTGTCACGGCGCGGGTCGGAATTTGTCGCGGTACGCCCGGCCGCGCTCGAGCCTGGCCGCGACCTCGACGAAGTCGCGGTTCGCCAGGGCGGCATGGAACCCCTGGAGGTCGTCCTGGAAATGCCGCAGGGCCCGCAGGACCTCGTCCCTGTTCTCCTCGAGTATCGTCCTCCAGAGCTTGGGATCGGACGCCGCGATCCGAGTGGCGTCCCTCAGGCCCCCGCCGGCGAAGTTCCGCCAGGCCGGGTCCCGCGTGGAGAGGTAGGCGCACAGCGCGGATGCGAGCACCTGGGGCAGGTGGCTTATGTGGGCGACGATCTCGTCGTGCTTGTCGGGGTCCATCGTGACGACCTCCGCCCCCAGGTCCCGCCAGAAGGCGACGACCCTGGCCACCGCCCTTGGGTCGGTCGAGCCCGCGGGGGTCACGAAGCACGGCCGCCCCTCGAAGAGGTCGGCCTTCCCATGCTCCCAGCCCGACTTCTCGGAGCCCGCCATCGGGTGGGCGCCGACAAAGTGGGCCTTCACGTTGAGGGCCTCGTGGCCCAGCCGGGAGATCTCGCCCTTCACGCTCCCCACGTCGCAGACCACCGCACCCGCCTTCACATGCATGGAAATCTGGCGGACAAGGGCCACGATCCGGTCGACCGGAGCCGCCACGACCACCATGTCGGCCTCCCTGACGGCCTCCTCGGGCGTCTCGCACGCGATGCTGCACCAGGCCTGCTCGGCCAGGGCGAGCCTCGTCTCGGGGCGCCTCGCCCAGATGACGATCCTGCGGGCGACGCCCCTGGCCCGCGCGGCGCGGGCCACGGAGCCCCCTATGAGCCCAGGCGCAAGGATAGTGAGCTGATCCATCATTGACTCCGAAAAGACGCAAAATCCACCCCTTCTGTCGAGCCGTTCGTGGGGTTGCGTTTTTGCCAGCGCTCGGGTTGGCTGAATTCCCGTCAAGATGGATACAAACCCCCACGAGCTGGCAAAGCCTGATGTGCGCGCGCGCCGCATCCGCGCGCTGATCGTCATCGTTGCCCTCGTGTTCATCGCGGCGCCCTTCGTTGTATACCTCCTGGTCGGCAAAGGCGTCGCTCCGGCACAATGAACAAGACGCTGCTCCCGATCCGGATAGTGTTCATTGTCCTGTGCACGGCCGCGGGCTGGCTTGTCTGCTACACGGTCCGCGAATGGGACGCCTACCGGGTGACCGCCGCCTCCGTCGGGTTCTTCATCGGGGCCCTGGTGGTCCTGGTCGACGTGATGCTCAAGGGCTTCTCCCTCAGGGGCCTGTCCGCGCTGACCTTCGGGATCGCGGTCGGCTCCATCATCGCGAGCCTGGTGGCGACCTCGCCGCTCTTCGCCGAGGGGGACCCGGAGATGATCTTTCTCGCCCGGCTGGCGCTCTTCATGATCTGCCCCTACCTCGGCACCGTGATCGCCCTCCGGGGGAAGGACGAGTTCAACCTTGTCATACCCTACGTGCGGTTCGTCCCGCACGAGGTCGACGTTCCCCTCGTGGTCGTCGACACGAGCGTCCTGATCGACGGCAGGATCGCCCGGGTGTGCGAGACGGGCTTCCTGAGCGCGGCGCTCGTGATACCCCGGTTCGTCCTGAACGAGCTCCAGTCGATCGCGGATTCGACGGATCCGCTCAGGCAGGCGCGCGGGCGCCGGGGCCTGGACGTGCTGAACGCCCTGCGCGCGATCAAGACCCTCGACATCCGGATAACCGAGAGCGAGGTCGCGAAGAAGGAGGACGTGGACGCAAAGCTCGTGTTCCTCGCCCAGTCCATGAGGGCGAAGCTCCTGACGACCGACTACAACCTTGCGAAGATGGCGGAGTTCCAGGGCGTGCCCTGGCTCAACCTCAACAAGCTTTCGAAGTCGCTGCAGCCCGAGCTCATGATCGGGGAGCGGCTCGAGATCGAGCTTGTGAAGCCGGGCAAGGAGGATGGCCAGGCAATCGGCTATCTCGCAGACGGCTCGATGGTTGTGGTCACCGGCGGCCGGCCCCACATCGGCCAGCATGTCGGCGTCGAGATCATAAGCCTTTTGCCGACCGGCGCGGGGAAGATGATCTTTGCGCGGATGGGCAGCGAATCGGACCATTCCCGGACGGCCTAGGGCGGTCCGGGAAGATTGGAGTGGACTTGGCGGCGAGGGATTTTAGATAAATTCCCTTCCCCACGGGGCAGTAGCTCAGTTGATAGAGCGCGTCGTTCGCAACGACGAGGTCGTCGGTTTGATCCCGATCTGCTCCACCATTTCCTATTTAACACGAACCTAACGGGTCGGATCTGGGTCTGCGGGTCTAGCGTCTAACTGCGTTGATCAGTGGAGGATTGGCTTTTCTTGAATAGGCGGTCTTAGAGAACCACGCGGAAAGTCGCGCTCCGGTTCCCGGACATCAGCACGATCGCGCCGGGCTCGAGCACGCGGCGCCCGTCGGCGTCGGGAAAGGAGAGGTCGCGTCGCGGTTCGATCTCGAAGCGGAACACCCGGCTGGCTCCAGGGGCAAGTGAGGCCTGTTCGAAAAATTTCAATTCCTTGAGCGGCCGAGTGATGCTGGCGACTGGATCACGGATGAACCAGAAGACCGTTTCCGTGCCTTCGAATGCTCCGTTATTGGTGACCGTGACCTCGGCGACCAATTTGCCACCTTCCGCGACCTCGGTTCGGTCGATTCGAATAGGGCTGTAGGTGAACGTGCTGTAGCTAAGGCCGGAAGCAAATTCATAGAGGGGCGTTGCAGGTATGTCCTGATAGGCGCCCTGGTCGCCGAGGCGGGCACGAGGGCGCATGTTGTGGTAGATTGGGATCTGGCCGGTGGTGCGTGGCCAAGTTACAGCCAGACGGCCAGAGGGATTGCGGCGGCCAAGCAGAATGTCTGCCAGCGCGGCGCCGGCGCGGCTACCTCCCTGCCAAGCGGCCACAACGGCACCCATCTTTTCCTCAAAATCCTGAATCTCAACGGGCCGGCCTGACACGACAACAAGCACGACGGGCTTGCCGGTGGCAGCGACGGCAAGGGTGAGTTCCTCCTGTCGGCCAGCGAGGCGAAGCGTGGAGCGAGAAGCATTCTCACCGGTCATCCAGGCTGCCTCGCCGACACAAAGGATCACCAGGTCCGACTCGCGGGCGGCGTCGATCGCGTCCGCAAAGTCATCCGTGCCCTTTCCGTCGACCGCGCAGCCTGGCTCAGTGCGGAGGGTGACTTTGGCGGGAAGGCACTGTTTGAGCGCGTCCTCAATACTGGGTGTCTCCTCAGGCCGACCCTGCTGTGACCACGAGCCAAGCAGGGCGCCATGGTCGCGCGCGAGGGGGCCAATAAGCGCAATGCGTTTCACGGTGGCGGCAAGCGGAAGAACGCCGTTGTTCTTCAGCAACACAATGGAACGGGCTGCGAGTTCCTCGGCGAGATCGAGCTGCGCCGGGTTCGGTGCGGCAGCGGTGAGGCCTGATGACTCAGTGAACGGATGATCGAAGAGCCCGAGTTCGAACTTGAGCCGTAGCACCCTGCGGACAGCCTCGTCCACGGCTGCAATTGGCAAGCGGCCGGAAGCCACGAGGGCGGCGGCATGTTTGCGATAGAGGCCGTCGTTCATGTCGATGTCCACACCGGCGGCCAATGCCTTCTGCACTGCGTCGGCCTCATCGGCGGCGTAGCCTTGGTAAGTGAGCTGGAGCACGGCCTTCCAATCAGAGACCACGGGGCCGGTGAGGCCCCAGCGGTGACGCAGGATCTCGGTAAGCGTGTAGTGATTGGCACTGGCGGGTACGCCGGCGAGGTCATTGAACGCACTCATAACGGAGCGGGCGCCTGCGCGCACGCCGGCTTCGAACGGTGGCAGATGCATTTCCCAGAGGGTCTGAGTGTCGATCTCGGTATAAGAATAGTCGCGGCCGCCCTCGGAGGCGCCGTAGCCCGTGTAGTGCTTCAGGCAGGCGGCAATAGAGCCGGGACCGCCGAGCTGCGAGCCTTGGAAGCCATGTACCGAGGCTGCGCTGTAAACAGCCGAGGCGTATGGCGACTCGCCGAATGTTTCGGCAATTCGGCCCCAGCGCGGGTCGACGCAGTGGTCCACCATCGGGGCAAAAGTCCAATCGATGCCATGCGCCTTCGCCTCCGCTGCTGCCATGGCGCAGCCGCGCTGGACCAAGGCGGGATTCCAAGAGCAGGCCTGTGCGAGCGGAATGGGCGTGATGGCGCGATAGCCATGGATCACGTCTGCGCCAAATAACGCGGGGATGCCGAGCCGTGACCCGGTGACGGCGCGGCTCTGGATGGCGTTGCGGGTCGCCAGCATCGTTGCCCACGGGCCGCCAATAATGTACGAACCATAGGTGGGCTGGATTTCATCGGCGCATGTTGCTAGGTTATTTGGGTTGGTGTCGGGTATTCCGTATTGGTGGAGCTGGTCGATCTTTTCCGCGAGGGTCATGCGGCCGAGGAGATCGGCGGTACGCATTTCAAAAGGCAGATCGGAGCGCCGATAGGGTGGCATGTCTGCTTGAGCAGGCGACGTTGACCCGGCCAGGGCTGAGCATACAACAAATGGGGCGGCGGATATCGTGAGCAGGGAGTGATTCATGATTCTCGATGCGGTTGCGGATAAACCTAGAACTAGTGCAGGGTCAGCGGGGAGTCCCGATACGGAGGAAAGGCGTTGGGGGAGAAGGAGGACAAAGCATGGAGGTCGACTGTTCGCTCCGCCGCCAGCCATAGAGTTGTAGTCCGATCGTCAGCCGGTGACAAACATGGCGCACTCGCTTTGAACTTTTCCATTCTGAAGTTGCTATTGTCCGTCGCTGTAGTAACCATACAGTTACGATGTAGATCCTGGCGTCTGCAGCAAGCTTTCCTCATGTCGTCGGTTGTCGCACAAAAAGACCCTATGCACCGTATATTCGCCATACTCCTCGCCCTGGGCTCTATCGGCGCCGCGCAGCAGGCGTCACCGGTTCCCGCTCTGGCCGGGCGCACGGTTGAAGTGAAGGTGGATGCACAGACCACCCATCAGACCATCCAAGGGTTCGGCACCATGTGGAACGAATATCAGGACCTGCCCGAGTATCGCGATCCCGCCTTTTTCGACATGGCCGTGAACGACCTGGGACTAAGCATCCTGCGTATCTTTGCTCCCTCGGACGTGGAGCCGGTCAACGATGACGACGATCCGAACCACTTCAACTGGCCCGCTTTCAAGACCGCCACTATGAACGACCGAATGACCTTCGCGCAGGAGTTCAAGAAGCGCGGCGTGGAGCGGTTTCTCCTGACGGTGCTCTCTCCCGGCGAGTTCCTCAAGACCAACCGGTCCGTGGACTGGGGCGGCGCTTTGCGCGCGGACGGGTACGACGAATACGCCGAGCAGGTGGCGGCTATGATCATACTGGCCCAGAAGAACTGGGGTATCAACATCACCGACGTGACGA